>NZ_LGDD01000234.1 GCF_001279695.1 Streptomyces sp. WM6378 | reverse complement strand
CTGGGAACGACGCGATGACATCCACGAAGCCTTCCTCGGCCTCGCCACTTGCCTCATCACACACCGACACGTCCAACGCCTTTGTTAGGGCCTCTTAGCGTGGCGGGGCCGCACATGGGGCGGCCGCACATAAGCCGGCCGCATGTGGCGCGGCCGCACACGGGGCGCGGTCGCCGCCCTCGAACTCCGCCCCGTTTCCGGCGAGTTCAGATCAGCTTGGGCAGCAGCAGCTCGATGTCCTGGGCGGACAGCTCGATGCCGAAGACGTCGGCGAGGACCCCCGGCACTTCGTTCGGCTCCAGCTCCCGGGACTCCGCCGGGCCGGGCACCCCCGGCCGTACCGTGGTCAGTCGACGGTTGTCCAGGATGTGCACCCGGTCGGGGAACAGGCGCTGAAGGAAGACGCGGTCACTGAAGGCCGAGTGCGGGCTGGAGGCGCCGAAGTGGTTCGCGACCTGGAGGTCGACGGGGTACTGCCGGTGGAGCGTGAAGGTGTGCCGGACCATCCATCCGTCGCTGGTCTTCTCGACCCCCTCGCGCTCGCCGGCGGGCTGGTAGAGCGCCCACCCCTGTTCGCCCGGTGAGACCTCCTGGCGCCGCAGTCGGTACTCCCACACCCCGTCCGTCACGTCCGTCGCGTCGGTCAGCTCGATGAGTTCGAGCGGGCTCGTGCCGAAGCCGACGTCGCTCAGCCAGCGCTTGCCTTCCAGCTCGACGATCGCCATGGCGTGCGTCTCGGGCCTGATCTTGCCCGAACCCAGCTCCACCCGGCCCTGGACCACGAAGAACTCGAATCCGAGGCGCTCCAGGGCCGCCGCGTACAGGGTGACGTGCTCGAAGCAGGTGCCGCCGCGCGGGTTGCCGATCATCCTGGCCTGGACGGAGGGGACGTCCAGCGGGCGGCTCTTGCGGAGCACCGCCTCCAGGTTCTCCCAGCGTACGGAGAGCACATGTGCCCGGTGCAGCGCGCGCAGCGTCGCCAGGGAAGGGGTGCGGTCCCCGTCGTGGCCGAGGTGTGCCAGATAGGCATCGAGATCGAGGGCGTCGCCGTTCCACATACGGGGCGTCTCCTTGTGTGTCGTCACGTCAATCGGCTGGTCACGTATGCCATTTCCAGCGATCTTCCTCGCGGAGCTATTCCGTCCCGGCCTCGGCCCTTGGTCCTGGGCCTGGGGTCTTAGGCATCGCAGGGTTCACCACAGGGACCAGGCCTGATGCGGCCACAGCAGCGTATGCGAGACTTCCGGCCACTTGGTGAAGGGCGGGGCGATGGGCGGCGGAAAGACGAGTGGCGGGAAGAAGGGCGGCCGCAGGCAGTCGGCCGCGGCGATACGCGGGCTCGGCCCGCGCGCCATGGGTGTGGCATGGATCGTGATCATCACCGTGGCCGTGGTGAGCACGCTCGGCCCGGCGCTGCTCGACTTCGGCGTGGGGGTCGTCTTCGGCCTCATCGTTCTGATCACGCTCTACGCATGGGTGCTGCGCCGGATCGTCTTCGGCAGCCGGGCCATACCGCGCTGGGCCAGGCTGACCTACTGGGCCGGCGGCGCCCTGCTGGTGGTCGGCGGGGTACACGCGCCGGACGCTTTCCTGGCGCTGGCCGGTGAGCAGGGCACGGCCACCATCGCGTACGCCGACATAGAGACCGGGTCGCACGGCACGAAGTACATCCAGTGCTGGGTCGACCTGCCGGACGGCAACACCGAGCAGCTTCCCAGGACCGGGCCCTGCCCGGCGCCCGACGGTGCGCACCGGCCGGTCGTCTACTCGCCGGGTGGCGTGGTCGGCCCGATCCTCGGGTCCAGGGGGGACCTGATGTGGTGGTGGGCGGCCGGGTTCCAGCTCGCGGGCGTCGGACTGCTGGCCACCACAGCGGTGCTGACCGTCCGCGATCCCGTCCTGGAGCGGCGGTTGTGGCGTCGTTGACGAAGCGAGCCGGCCACACCAGGGAGGGGAAGCCCGGCGCGGCCAGACCCGCACGTTCAGCGTGCACCTCAATTCCCCTGTCGCCAAGGGGTGTTGACGACAATACGTAGTGGAATTCCTTCAATTCGGGATCCCAGTGAGGCACTCTGAAGGATGAGGCGCGTGTGACCACGGGCAGTGACCGGCTCCAGGTGCCCGAGCGACCCACCACCCATGATCATTTATCGAAGCGCCTGGTCCGGAAGCTTGGCCGGAGGGTCATGGTGGACGAGCGGAGCGGCTGACAGGCTCCCGGGTATGAAGGTCCTTCCGCGGCTGCATAAAGCCGTCCTGTTGAATTCGGCGCTCGGTGTAGTGCTCGTCGCGGCCGTGGGCGGTGCTTACGCGGTGGTGGTGAACTCCGACGGTTCCTCGACCAAGCGCACGGACACCCGAACAGCCGCCGTCTCCACGGGGAAGGTGCAGGCAACCGTCTCCGGGGCCGGGTTGCTGACCTCGCCGAGCGATGCCGGGATCAACTTCACCACCGGTGGGCAGCTGACCAAGGTCGAGGTCAAGCCGGGTGACAAGGTCACCAAGGGCCAGGAGCTCGCGAAGGTCGACGACACCGCCGCGCGCCAGGCGCTCGCGCAGGCGAAGACGTCGCTGGTGGCCGCCAAGGCGAACCTCGCCAAGGTGCAGGAGGGCCAGCCGGCGAGCCCGCCGGCCAGCTCCGCCCCCAACCCGTCGGGGGGAGCCAGCCACCCCGCGTCGCCGCCCCCCTCACCCAGCCCCACTCCGTCCGCCACACCCAGCGCGACCCCCTCCCCCACTTCCTCGACGCCGCCGGTGACCGGGGCTGCCGCCGAACTGTCCGTGCGCAACGCCGCGTTCGTGAACGTGGTCCCCGTCGCCAACCCGTCCATCGATCCCAACCTGCTCGTCCAGGCCCAGGCGCAGGTGTCCCAGGCGCAGACGGCGGTGGACACCGCGCAGCGCACGCTCGACGGGACCGTGCTGACCTCGCCGGTCGACGGAACCGTCGCCTCGGTGGGCGCCACGGTCGGGCAGACGGTGATCGGCACGACGTACACCTCGGGGGCGGGCGCCGCTCCGGGCACGGTGCCGGCCCCCGCCCCCGGCACCACGGGCGGCGCCGGAACGGGTGGCGCCCCGGCCGCGCCGAGCGGTTTCATCGTCCTCACCAACCCGACCGGGATGCAGGTGAAGGCCAACGTCTCGGAGGCCGACGCGCTCCGCCTCAAGCCGGGTCAGGCGGCCACGGTCACCCTGACCGCCCAGTCCAGCAGCGTCCTGAACGCGAGGGTCCTGTCGGTCAGCACGCTCGCCGTGAACGGTGTGGGGACCTCCGCCCAGTACCCCGTGACGCTCGACATCCTGGGCCCGACGAAGGACCTCCACACCGGGCAGGGTGTCAGCGTCCAGATCGTCGCGGGCGAGGCGTCCGACGCCCTGTTCGTGCCGACGGCGGCGTTGAGCGGCACCGGCACCCGGCGCACGGTCACGGTGGTCGCAGCAGACGGGACCGCACACCCCGCTCAGGTGACGGTGGGGGTCGAGAGCGACACCAACACCCAGATCACCAGCGGTCTGACGCAGGGTCAGAAGGTGCGGATCACCACCGTCGCACCGTAGGGCCGGGGCGACTTGACGAGCGGGCCGCACCGGCCCGCTCGTGGCGTTCCCCTCACGATCGCACCCACATCAGGACAAGGGAGTACCCAAGACATGGTCCGAGACCGTGACGCGTTCACCAAGACCGGCGGCCAGGACCCCGAGCCGGCCACCGTCGCCGCGCCCGCCCTCAGCGCG
Source organism: Streptomyces sp. WM6378 (assembly GCF_001279695.1). Classification (GTDB taxonomy): domain Bacteria; phylum Actinomycetota; class Actinomycetes; order Streptomycetales; family Streptomycetaceae; genus Streptomyces. Next base: position 200,520 of record NZ_LGDD01000234.1, on the reverse strand, counting down.
GTCCAGCCCGTGACCGGGGAAGGAGGCGTCGCTGCGGCAGCGGCGGCGTCCCCCGTGGCGGCCGGCACCGCGCAACCCGCGCAGGCGTCGGGCGAGGTGAAGGAGCGCCGCACCGCGCCGTGGCGCGAACTGCCGTGGCTGACCCTGCTCCTGGCCGTCGGCATCGTGGCGGCACTGGCGTTCATCGCCGGCGTCCTGGTGGAGAACCACCACCTTCAGTAGGAGGCGGCCGGTTGGTTGGTCCACTCTCCTGACGGCCACCAACACGATGGGCCCGGTGCCCATCGACGTGACGCCCCCCGCCTGACGTGAGCCGGGGGGGGCGTCACGTCGGTCAGGGGGCGATCGGCAGCCGGCGCTTGTGGTCGGTGAGGCGGTAGCGGTTCACGATCGTCTCGAAGGCCCGCTCTCCCACCGGCTTGCCCTCCAGGAAGTCGTCGATGTCGTCGTACGTGACACCGAGCGCGTCCTCGTCGGCCTTGCCCGGGTCGAGGGTCTCCAGGTCGGCCGTCGGGGTCTTCCACACCAGTTCGGCCGGCGCGCCCAGGGCGTCCGCGACGGCACGCACCCGGCGCTTGGTCAGGCCGGTCAGCGGAACCAGGTCGGCGGCGCCGTCGCCGAACTTGGTGAAGAAGCCGGAGACCGCCTCGGCAGCGTGGTCGGTGCCGACGACCAGGCCGCCCTGCGCGCCGGCCACCGCGTACTGGGCGATCATGCGCTGGCGGGCCTTGATGTTGCCGTGCACGAAGTCCTGGTGGGCCTCGTCGCGGAAGCCGACACCGGCGGCGAGCGCGGCCTGGAGCGCGGCGTCGCTGGCGGGCTTGATGTCCACGGTCAGGACGTGGTCGGCCTGGATGAAGGAGAGCGCGACCTGGGCGTCGTGCTCGTCGGCCTGGACGCCGTAGGGCAGCCGCATCGCGTAGAAGCGGGCCTCGTGGCCGGCGGCCCGGGCCCGCTCGACGGCGAGCTGGCACAGCCGGCCCGCCGTGGTGGAGTCGACGCCGCCACTGATGCCGAGGACGAGGGAGCGCAGACCGGTGGAGGTCAGCCGCTCGGCGAGGAAGGCCACCCGGCGCTCGATCTCCCGCTCGGCCTCGAAGGCCTCGGCGACCTCCAGCTCCCGGGCGATCTCCTGCTGCAGGGCGATGGACGCCGGCTCGCTCACGTCTGCTCCTTGTTCCGGTTCATGCTGGTCATCGGTTTGTCGCACCCACCCTAACCAAGCCGGCCTCCGGCAGGTCAGGCGCGGGACCACCTCGGCACCGGCTCCCGTGGGCGTACGTACTCACCGCTCGGCCCCGACCGCCAGGCGTTTCTTCAGGACGGCCCGGATCCGCCGGCACCAGTCGCGGTGCTCCTCCTCGAAGGCCAGACCGCGCAGGCACGTCAGGTACGGGCCGATGCCCTCGCCGTGGAGCAGGAACTCCTCCTCGTCCGCGTCACCCCTCAACTGCCGCAGCAGCGCGCCGAGCAGCTCGATCTTGGCGTCGGCGGCACAGGCCCGCTCTTCGAGCTGTTCGATCACCGATGCGGTGCCGATGCGGTCGGCGCTCTGGACCTTGACGAGCAGGTCGTCGCGGATGAACGAGGGCTTCGAGGTGGCCGCGGCGAAGTTCTCCAGCTCGGCGCGGCCGGCGTCGGTGACCCGGAAGAGGCGCTTGTTCGGCCGGGTCTCCTGGACCACCTGGCGCCCTTCGACCATCCCGTCCCGCTCCAGCTTGGCGAGCTCGGCGTACAGCTGCTGGGGCAGGGCGTGCCAGAAGTTCGCGACGCCGATGTCGAACGCCTTGGCCAGCTGGTAGCCGCTGTACTCGCCGTCCAGCAGCGCAGCGAGGACGGCATGTCGCAAGGCCATCGGAGCACCCCTTCCCTTTCCTCGTCGGCCACTGCATCATACTCAAGAAACTGACTAGTCACATTGTTGAGTATCAGGAGAGGTCATGGAGATTCCAGTCATGGACATGGAGACCGCCGAACGCTTCCGCGCCGCCGTGGAGAAGCGCGACCTCGCGGCCCTTGACGACCTGTTCACCGAGGACGTGCGGCTCTACAGCCCGGTGAAGTTCGTTCCCTTCGAGGGCAAGGCGATGGTGCTCGGGCTGTTCGGCGTCCTGGTGCGCACCTTCGAGGACCTGCGCTACATCGGGCGCTTCGAGGGAACGGCCGAGACCAGTGCCGACGGCCAGGAGGCCCCGTCGGTGATCCTGCCGTTCCGGGCCACCGTGGACGGCAAGCAGATCCACGGCATCGACCTGCTCCAGTTCGACGAGGAGGGCCGGATCAAGGAGTTCACCGTGATGGTCCGTCCCCAGTCCGCCGTGCACACCCTGGGCCGGGCGGTACTGGCCGGCCTCGTCGCCGACGGCCTGGCACCGGCGCCGGCCGAGCGCTAGGGGGTCCGATGGGTCATGGCCGGGGCTGCCGCTATCCGACCAGGGTCTGGGTGCCCAGGACCGCGAGGAGTTCGAGGCGTTCGGCGTCCTGGCTGCCGGGTTCGGCCGTGTAGATCATGATGCGCAGGTCGCTCCCCGCGACGAAGAGCACGTCGCAGTCCAGGGTCACGGGGCCCACCTGCGGATGGTCGATGGTCTTGCGGGACGCCTCGTGATGGCCCACGGTCCCGGCGTCCCACAACTCGGCGAACCGGGCGCTGTCCGCCCGGAGATCGGCGACCAGCTGCCGCAGCCGCTGGTCGGCGGGATAGCGCCGCGCCGCCGCACGCAGGTCGGCGACGACCGCGCTCTCCAGCGCGAGCCGGGACTGGGTGGTGTGGCGGACGCGGCCGTCCGAGCCGGTGAAGGCGCGCCACGCGCCGTTGCGGTCGCGGCCGTGCCGCTCCCCCATCAGCGCCGTGTACAGCGGGTTGGCGAGCAGCAGCGTCCATGACGCGTCGGAGACCGCGACGGGCGTCCCGCTCAGCCGGTCCAGCATGCGGTGCACGCTCGGCGTGATGTAGGCGGGCACGGTGCCCTGCCCCGGCGGCAGGAGTCCGGCGGCGTGGAAGAGGTGCTCGCGTTCGGCGCCGGACAGCCTCAGTGCGCGCCCGAGTGCCTCGACGACCTGCTCCGACGGGTTGGCCGCGCGGCCCTGTTCGAGCCGGGTCACGTAGTCGACCGAGATCCCGGCGAGCATCGCCAGCTCCTCGCGGCGCAGCCCGGCCGCGCGCCGGTGACCACCCGAGGGCAGCCCCGCCGCCCGCGGGGAGACCCGGTCGCGAAAGTGCCGCACCATCCGTCCGAACTCCGTGCTCGCCATGCCCCTACTGTGCCCCGCCGGGCCACGGATCGTCCTGGTACTGACGGTCCCAGGAAGAGGGGACTCCTGTCCGGCGGCGGGCTTTCGCCGCAGCATGGAGCCATGACCACAACACTGATCACCGGAGCGAACAAGGGGCTCGGCTTCGAGACCGCCCGCCGGCTCGTCGCCGCGGGCCACACCGTCTACATCGGCAGCCGGGACGAGGAGCGCGGCCGGCTCGCCGCCGAGCGGCTTGGCGCGCGGACCGTCCGGCTCGACGTCACCGACGACGTGTCCGTGCGGGCCGCAGCCAGAGTCATCGAGGCCGACGGCGGCCTCGACGTGCTGGTCAACAATGCGGGCATCGAGGTCCGGGGCGCCGGCAACACCGTGCTGGGTGCGGCGGACGTGACCGTCGACCACATGCGCCAGGTCTTCGAGACGAACGTCTTCGGCACGGTCCGCGTCACCCACGCGTTCCTGCCGCTGCTGTGGCGCTCCGCCGCCCCGGTCGTCGTCAACGTCAGCAGCGGCCTGGGCTCGCTGACCCGTCTCTCCGACCCGTCCTCGCCGGCGTACGGCTATCCGGGCGTCGCCTACCCGGCGTCCAAGACCGCGGTCAACGCGATCACCGTGCAGTACGCGAAGGCGTTCCCGGCCATGCGGATCAACGCGGTGGAGCCCGGCTTCACCAAGACGGACCTGAACGGCAACACGGGCCTCCAGACCGTCGAGCAGGGAGCCGACATCATCGTCCGCATGGCCCTGACGGGCCCCGACGGCCCGACCGGCGGTTACTTCGACGCCGAGGGCCCGCTGCCCTGGTAGACCACCCGTGCGCCGGTCGTCGAGATGCCGTGGGGGGTGAGCTGTACGAGGGTGGGTACGCGGTCAGGCTGCTGGCCGTCCGTACCAAGGAGCGCGTGAACGATGGAAGCACTGCACGGCAGAAGTGATGGCGGCCCGGGGCCCCGCGCCCAGGCCGCCCGCCCGGGCGCGACCGACTCACGTGTGACCCTGCGGGTCAACGACGCCACGCACACGGTCGAGTTGGAGCACTGCGCCACCCTCCTGGAGGTTCTCCGCGACAACTTGGGCCTGACCGGCTCGAAGAAGAGGTGTGACGACGGCCGGTGCGGGGAGTGCACGGTACTGCTCGACGGGCGTCGGGTCATCAGCTGTCTGCTCCTCGCCGTCGCGCAGGAGGGGCGCGAGGTCGTCACCGTGGAGGGGCTCGCGGGCACATCGGGCCCGCACGACAGCCTCCACCCGCTGCGGCGGCCCTCCGTCGACCGGGATGCCTTCCAGTGCGGCCACTGCGCACCCGACCAGCAGGGTTCGCCCGAAGGGACGCACTCCGGCGACCCGGGGCAGCAACCCCCCGTCGTCACCGACATGGAGCTGCCGGCGGACCCCCCGGTGCGGCTGAGCGCAGCCGAGGTCCGGGAGCAGCTGAGCGGCAATCTGTGCCGCTGCGGTGCCTACCCGAGCGCGGCCCGAGCCGGACAGGATTTGACCACGTGAAGCCGATCTCCTATGTCTGCGCCCGGAGCGTGGCGGAGGCGGCCGCCGCCCACGGCGGGCGTCCCGAGGCCCGCTATCTGGGCGGTGGCACCAACCTCATCGACCTGATGAAACTCGGGGTCGAGCGGCCCGACATCCTGGTCGACATCACCCGGCTGCCCTTCGACCGGATCGAGGAGCAGCCGGACGGTTCGGTACGGGTCGGAGCCACGGCACGCAACAGCGACCTCGCCACGCACCCGGTCGTCCTGGAGCGGTATCCCGTGCTGGCGCAGGCGGTGCTCAGCGGGGCTTCGGGTCCGCTGCGCAACATGGCGACCACGGCCGGAAACCTCCTTCAGCGCACGCGGTGCGGCTATTTCCAGGACCTGTCGAGGCCCTGCAACAAGAGGGTGCCGGGGAGCGGGTGCGGTGCGCTGGACGGCGTCAACCGCGATCACGCCGTCTTCGGCCACTCGCCGCACTGCGTGGCGACCCACCCCTCCGACCTCGCCGTGGCGCTCGCGGCGCTCGACGCGCTGGTCGAGCTGGCCGGTCCCGCAGGGGTGAGGACCGTGCCCGTGACCGATTTCCACCGGCTGCCGCGGGAAAGACCCGAGCAGGACACCGTGCTCCGGCCCGGCGAACTCATCACAGGCGTGCTGCTGCCGCCCGTTCCCAAGGAGGCCGTCTCCCGCTATCGCAAGGCGCGGGACCGGGCGTCGGACACGTACATGCTGGCCTCGGTCGCGGCCGTCGTGCAGGTGGAGCGCGGGGTGGTGCAGCACGTCGCCGTCGCCTTCGGTGGCCTGGCCCACCGCCCGTGGCGCGCCCGCCAGACGGAGGCGGCGCTGCTCGGCACCAAGCCCACCCCCGAGACCGTCGAGCAGGCGGTGGAGGCGGAGATGGCCACCGCGGTGCCGCTGCGGCACAACGCGTACAAGGTGGAGCTCGCCCGGGGCCTGGCCCGGGAGGTCCTGGGTTCGTTGGCCGTCGGGCGCCGCAGGCCCTGAGCCGTACGAGTCCCGTGCCCCGCGCCCCTCTCATCTCATCGTGTGGAGGACCACTGCTCTGGTGGCGATACCGGCGAGCGCGGGGGCGCGCCGGTCAGCGGCGGTGCTGATCCGTCATCGTCGGCGGCGCGTTGTGCACCGAGAACGTGCCGAAGGAGACCCGGTCGCTGTGTGCCTGGATCCGGCTCTGCTGCTCGATGAGCAGTCCCTCCGCGTTCTCGGTACGGGAGTTCCCGCGCCGCAGCAACGTCACGACGAGGAGTACCGCCGCTCCGGCGAGCAGGCCGAGGAATATCAAGACTGTGACCACAGGTGTCCGTTCCTTCGCCGGCCAGGGCAGCAAAGTGCTGGTACCCCTCACCGTCGCATGGTGCGTGAGAGCTGCATGACGGTGTGTCGTGCCGCCTGGGCCGGATTCTATGTGGGCGACCTGGTCGTCCACTATCGATCAGCACCACGCCGTGACGGCAACCGGCCAACGGAACAGCAGGGTTGTTGTTCCGCTCGGCCAGGTCAACCGCCGGTCGCACCCACCACATCGCGACAGTGTGCCCACGCCGGCAACGCCATGGCAGTCACCTCGGTACACCTGCCCGCGTTCCCCGCCGGGGAATCCCCCAAGATGTACCCATAAGTGGCTCGCGTCCGACGTGCGGAGCATCCCCGTGCGTAGGGTGCCCGGATGCGCCTGGTGGGGGCGCGGGGTGACAGAGAGGGGCGGAACCGGTGGAGTCGACGGCTTTCGACGCGAGCGAGCGGCGGATCTGGGCGGGGCGGGCCGAGGCGTACGCGGGTAGCTTCGGCAAGTTGTGTGCCCATCCGGTCCCCCGGCTGCTCGACGCGGCTCGGGTGCGGGCCGGGGTGCGGGTGCTTGATGTGGGGACGGGAACGGGCACGGTCGCGGCGGCCGCCTGTGCGCGGGGCGCGCGCGTGACGGGGGTCGACGCCGAGATCAGCATGGTGGAGCTGGCGGCGCAGGCCGTGCCCACGGCCGAGATGCACCTGGCCGCGCTTCCTCAACTCCCTTTCTCGGACGGCCTGTTCGACGCCGTGACAGGCAACTTCGTCCTCAACCACGTGGGCCGGCCGAGGGCCGCGCTGGCCGAACTCCGTCGTGTGGTGCGCCCGGGCGGATGGATCGCGGTGACCATCTGGTCCGTACCCACCGCGCCGGGACAGGCCTTGCTCGGCCGGGCCGTCCAGGCCGCGGGCGCGGCCCGGCCGCCCCACATCCCGGCGCTGGCCGCCGAGGACGATTTCGCCCGCACCGAGACCGGACTGGCCGCACTCCTCACATCGGCAGGCCTGAAGGATGTGATGTGCGAGTCGCTCCAGTGGGACCACCACACAGAAGTCGAGGAATGGTGGGGTGGGGCGGTCGGTGGTGTGGGCGCCATCGGACGAACCGTGGTGAGTCAGCCGGACCACACCCTCGCGCAGATCAAGCGCCATTTCGATCTCCTCAGTGCCGAATTCGCCGGGCCCGCGGGCCGCCTGGTCCTCCCGCACGCCGCCCTCCTCGCCCGCGCCCGCCGCTGACGAAAGCCGAGCGGACCTCCGGCTCACCTGCTGGAAGGAGCCGACCCGATCTCAACCACCCGTGCCCACGCGGGCGGCGTGTCCGGTTCGTAGTCGGGGTCGTGCTCGTTCCACGCGTGGGCGGCCCGGTGGCGTGGAAACAGACCCACCACCGTCCGGCACGGTGGGCGAGTGGCCGGCCAGGGGGTCTGGCCGTCGGTGAGGATCACGATGGCGTCGGGACGGGGCTGCGCCCGCAGCGCCCGGGCGAAGCCCTCACGCAGATCCGTACCGCCGCCACCGATCAGCGGGATTCCTTCGCCGCGGCACAGCGGGTGCACGATGTGGGCCGCGGCGTCGCACGGCAGCACGGAGACCAGGTCGCGACGGCCGCCCACCGCACGGGAGATCGCGGCAACTTCCAGGAGGGCGCTGCCCAGTTCGGCGTCGCTGACCGAGCCGGAGGTGTCGATGACCACGGACACGCGAGGCGGCTTGCGCCGAAGGCTCGGCAGCACCACGCCGGGCATTCCGGCCGAGCGCCGCGCCGGCCGGCCGTACGTGTAGTCCTCGCCCGCGCCTGCCCCGGAGACCGCCGAGCGGACCGCCGCGCCCAGCAATTCCCGCCACGGCTGCGGTGGATGGAAGGCCTCTTCGGCCCAACGCCGCCATCCGTCCGGTGCCGTACCGGGACGGCACCGGATGCCCTGCGCCACGCGGAAGCGGACCGCGTCGCGTTCCTGCTCGCTGAGGCCGTGCGCGCCGTCCGGGCCCAGCTCCCAGTCCCGCTCAAGCCCGTCGGCACCGCTGCCGCAGTCGAGCCACGCCATCAGCTGTGTGGTCGGCCCGAGCCCGAACTTGAGCAGGTAATCCTCCATGAGCTCACCCGCATCGAGCCCCAACGCCCCGGGTTCGACCGCCCCTTCGGGCCGGACGAGGCCGTCGCCGTACACGTCGTCGTTGATCTCGCAGTCCGCGGCGATGTTCATCCGCAGGCGTTCGCCCCGGCCGGTGAGACCGCGTTCGCGCGCGAGCCGGTCACTGCGCCCGTGGTGGTCGCGCAGCAGGTGGGACACCTCGTGCACCCATACGCCGGCCAGCTCCTCCACCGGTGTGCGAGCCACGAACGTCGGCGAGACGTAGCACCGCCAGTGCCGGTCGACGGCCATGGTCGGTACGCGCCGCGACTCCACGGGGTGCAGGGCGAACAGGGCCGTGGCCAGGTAGGGCCGGACGCGGGCGGCGTGCAGCCGGGCGGCGAAGAGCTTGTCGAGGTCGAGGCTGCCGGGAACCTTGTCGTGGTTCAGGGTTCCGGGTGCGGCCCGGCTGGTCATCGGCCCGCCTTCGTCGTGGCCCGCGCCCGGGCCGCCGCGTGATCGGCCCGCCGGGACAGGGACACCGCTCCGGCCAGCCGCTCGATCGCCTCGGGCACGTCCCAGTCCTCCCGGCGCAGTGCCGCGAGCGTGGCGGCCGGGACGACGACCAGGTCCGGGGCTCCGCTCTCCACCGCCCGGACCATGAGCGCCCAGGCCGCGTCCCAGCGGGCCTTGTCGGGGCGTTGGCGTACGGCGGCCACCACCCCGTCGAGCACGGCCTGCCGCAGGTCTCCTCGCTCGGGCAGCTCGGCGCCGACCGGGTCGGCGAGCAGCGTCTCGGGGTCCGGGAGGTCCATCCGGTCCAGGCTCGCGAGGAGCTCAAGGCCCGGGCCGTCCCCCACCGTTCCTCTGACCAGCAGGGCGAGTACGTCGCGGGAGGCGCCGGCCGCGGTCGCGAAGGCGATCAAGCACAGGGTCATCTCCCAGCTGCGGGGCGAGGGCCAAGGGCCACCCCGGCGGGTTTCGTTGCTGGGTAGTTGGTGGACGAGTTTGGGGCGGGCGGCGAGGAGCCCGCACACCGCGCGGCGGGCGAAGTCCACGGCTTGGGGCAGTTTGTGCGGGGCGAGCCGGGGCAGTGTGGCCCGGGGCCATGTGCCGCCCAGGCCGCGCACGACGACCTCGTGGTCGTGGGTCCACTGGAGGTGGACGAACCGGTTGGCGAGCGGCGGGCTGAGCTCCCACCCGTCGGCCGCCGAAGACCGGGGGTTGGCGGCCGCCACGATGCGTACGCCGGGCGGCAGTTGAAGGGCGCCGATGCGCCGTTCCAGTACGAGCCGGAGCAACGCGGCCTGGACGGCGGGCGGCGCGGTGGACAGCTCGTCGAGGAAGAGGAGCCCCCGGCCGGCCCGGACCAGGCGCACGGCCCAGTCCGGTGGCGCCATCGGAACGCCCTGTTCAGCGGGGTCGTCGCCGACGATGGGCAGGCCGGAGAAGTCCGACGGCTCGTGCACACTGGCGATCACTGTGGTCAGCGGAAGATCCAGGGCAACCGCCAGCTGGGTCAGAGCCGCGGTCTTGCCGATGCCGGGCTCACCCCACAGAAGTACGGGCAGGTCGGCGGCGACCGCCAGGGTCAGCGCCTCAAGCTGCGTGTCGGGACGCGGTTCGGTGGTGGTGTCGCGCAGCAGGGTCAACAGCTCGCCCGCTACGTCGAGTTGGGATTGTGTGTGCGCGTGGGGGTCAGGCATGGAGTGGCGCGTGTCGATGGCGGTGAACTGGGTGCGTGTGGGCATATGTGGTCATCACCTATGGGTTCGTGGGTGTGCATGGTGAGCTGAGCGCGCGTGCGGGGGCATGGGACCCAGGGCGGTCAGCGGAGATTGGGTGCGTCGGGGGTGCGAGCGTCGGCCTGGCGGACGGTTGCAGGGCCATCAGTGGGAGTGGGTGTGGCGGGGTTGCGGGAGTGGCCCTTCCGACGGCGTTTGTCAGCGGGCCTGGGTATGGCGGGGGTGCGAGCGTCGGTCGCTTGGACGGGAAGGGCCGGGGTGGAGGCGGCCGGGTCCGGGGCCGATCAGTTCCGACCGGCACAGCCCGTACGTGATCCGCTGCTGCGCGGCCGCCTCCAGCTCGTCCCGCAGCGCGCCGCCGCGCAACACCGCTTCGGGGCCGAGCAGTTGCTCGACGACGGCCAGCGCTCCGGCGATGTCACCGTGATCCAGCCGCTCGCGTACCCCGACGAGGCACTCCGGACGTCGGTGCGCCTCGTCGATGACCTGCAGGCAGGGCAGTGGCGTACCGGTCAGGGCGACAAGGAGCTCCTCCCGCCGTATCTCGGCCGGGTCATGGTCGAGCGGCGCCAACACCCCGTCCACCAGGCCGATCCGGTGCTGTTCTCCCCGGCACTCCACGAGGCGCGGTCGGTCCGGTCGATCGGGAGCCCGGGAACGGGCGGGCGGCGCATGACCGGGTGCGAGCGCCGACGCGACCAGCGGATGCAGCCGGTCGGCCTCGATGGAACCGGTGCGGAGCAGGTCCAGGTCGGGCAGCTCCCAGGTCGCCGCGTCGGGTAGGACCGGCGGGGCCGGAATGTTGGTGCCCGGCGGCCCTGCCGCGAGCCGCAGGGTGGGCGGGCCGAGACCGTCCGGGTCCGTGACCAGCTCCAGGGCCAGCCGGCCCCGGGAGCCCAGCCGTACGGTGACGGCGCCCGTGGAACGCCCCTCGGCGCGCAGCACAATCGCGGCCTCGGGCGCCCACCGGGAGAGGGCACACCGGTGGCCCGGCGGCACGGCGCCCCGCACCGCCGGGTCCAGCACGGGACCGCCGCCGGCTAGTGACCCATCGGGCCCACCGGAGGCGTCGCGGCCTCCTGGCCCGTCGTGCCCGTCGGCTCCGGAGCGCATCCGCAGTTCGTCGGTCCTGCGCGCGTCCCACAGATGTCGGTGCAGGTCGAGCCGGAACCGTGGGTGGGGGTGGGGGTGCGGATGACGCGAAGCACCGGCCGCCTCGAAGCGGGATCCGGGGCGGGCTCCGCCCCACAGCGCGAGGCTGATCCGCTGGCCCGCGTCCGCCCAGGCGGGTGCGGTCCGGGCCACGAGGTGGACCGGGCTCGCGCCGCCAGGAACCGCGGCGCCGTACTTGGCCAGCGCGATGGTCAGACCTGGGCGCAACAGCCCGTCAGGAGCGACCCTCGGCATGTGCCAGCGCAACAGGTCGGGCACCAACTGGCGTAGGTCCGCCCGGAGTTTGGCAGCGAGTTCCTGGCCATGGGTGCGCGCCACAGAACGTACATCGAGATCGACATCGACACCTGCGGCGGCACACGCGCCTGCCCAGTCCCCTACGGAACGGCGGGCGGTCGCGGTCTCGATCATTGAGGGCGGCACGGCGAACTCGCGCACGCGCAGCCAGAAGGAAGGGCGGGAATCCCCATTCGCGATCCGAGTGAGCATCAGCACTCACCTTGCGCGGACGGGTCCCCCAATCTGTTCACGGAGGAAGTTGTCATCGCCGGGAGCATAAGCCCCACGACCGTGATCTGTCAGGTGCGTTTCCGGCTCGCACTCGGCAAGGGGGCACCCAGCACCCACCATCCCCTATCGCAAGACTTCCCGCGTTGGGCTCGCCCGTACGCCGACCTCGACAGGGCAGCGCCTGGCCCGCGAACTGGCCGCGCGGTCGGCAACGCGGAGGCCTTGATCGACTGGTCACGCACCAGACCGGGGCATAAGGTCGATTAGTGGACGTCAGCGTCCACGGCCCCTCGCACGAGGGCAAGGTCCGCCATGACGAGTTCGCAGCCGAGACCACCAACGATCGAGACCGCCGCCCCCGGCAAGAAGGGCGGCGGCAAGGGGATCGCGCTCCTGGTCATCGCCTCGTGCCAGTTGATGGTGGTGCTCGACGTCACCATCGTGAACATCGCCCTTCCACACATCCAGAGCGCGTTGCACTTCTCGACCACGGGCCTGGCCTGGGTGGTCAGCGCCTACACCCTCACCTTCGGCGGGCTGCTCCTGCTCGGCGGGCGCACCGGCGACATCGTCGGCAGGCGCAGGGTCTTCATGTGCGGCGTGCTGCTCTTCGCGATCGCCTCCCTGCTCGGCGGACTGTCGCAGAACTCCGGCCAGTTGCTCGCGGCGCGCGCGATCCAGGGGGTCGGCGGCGCCATCGCCTCGCCGACCGCGCTCGCGCTGATCACCACCACGTTCACCGAAGGCCTCGAACGCAACAGGGCGTTCGGAGTCTTCGCGGCGGTCTCCGCGGGCGGCGGCGCGATCGGTCTGCTCGCCGGCGGCATCCTCGTCGAATGGCTCGACTGGCGCTGGGTCCTGTTCGTCAACGTACCGATCGCCGCGCTGATCCTGCTGGCCACCCCGCGGCACATCAAGGAGTCCGAACGCCATTCCGGCCACTTCGACCTGGCCGGAGCGCTGACCTCCACGCTCGGTATGGTCGCGCTGGTCTACGGCTTCATCCGGGCTGCCCAGGAGGGCTGGCGCGACCCGTTCACGCTGGGGTCGTTCGGCGCCGCCGTGGTGCTCCTCTTCACCTTCGTCTTGGTGGAGCGGCGCTCGCAGCAGCCGATCACTCCGCTGCACATGTTCGCCGACCGCAACCGTGCGGGCACGTACGGCATCATGCTGAGCCTGGCCGCCTCGATCTTCGGCATGTTCTTCTTCCTCACCCTGTTCGTGCAGGACGTGCTCGGCTTCACCCCGCTCCGGGCCGGTCTCGCCTTCCTGCCGGTCAGCGCGATCATCGCGGTGGGTGCGGGTCTGGCGTCCCAACTGCTGCCGAAATACGGGCCCAAGCCCTTCATGGTGACGGGCGCGATCCTGGCCGCGGCCGGGTTGTCGTGGCTCACGCAGACGGACATCCACTCCACCTATCCGGGGAGCATCCTCGGCCCGATCCTCGTCTTCGGCCTGGGCATGGGTCTGAACTTCGTCTCGCTGACGCTCATGGCCGTCTCCGGTGTCCCTCCGCACGAGGCGGGCGCGGCCTCCGGCATGCTCAACGCCATGCAGCAGGTGGGCGGTTCGCTGGGCCTGTCCATCCTGGTCACGGTGTTCGGCACGGCCAGCCGGAACGAGGCGACCGACCAGGTTCCGAAATTCCTGGCCCAGGCCGATCCGGCGCAGCGCCTGATGTTCCGGCGCACCGGACAGTTGCCGCGCCCGTGGAGCGACCAGGTGCTCACGTCCGGGGTGTCCACGGCCTTCATCGTGGCCGCGATCTTCGCGGTGGTGGCCGCGCTGATCGCCCTCCTCGCCATTCAGGTACGCCCCTCGGACCTCGAACGCCTCCAGGGCGCAAGGCCCACCGGTCCCTGAGGCGCCGCCTACCCACACCCTCAACACTCCTGCACAGTGCGGGACTTCGGTGTATGGCAAAAGCGCGACAGCGGGGCGGCCAGACAAGCACGAGCCCCACGCACGGCACGGTGGCACAACACGGCGCCGGGGCGCACGACCGCGCGCCGTCCGTGCTGCTTCGCGCCGGGTTCCGCGCCATCCCGGTGGGGAGGATATTCAGGATCCGGGGACGATCCGAGCCCCGCGTCGGCGGATTCCTTCCGGAGGTGCCCCACCGTGAGCACGACGATTCCCTCGCGTACGGGAAAGGCCCCCGGGGCCTGGCCGTTGCTCGGCCACGCATGGCAACTCCACTCACGCCCCCTGGAGTTCCTGTCCTCGCTCCCCGCACACGGAGACCTCGTACTCATCGGAATGGGCCCCTGGCCGGCGTACGTCGTCTGCGAACCGGACGCGGCCCAGCGCATGCTCACGGACTCCCGCACCTTCGACAAGGGCGGCCCGTTCTTCGACAAGGCGCGTGTGCTCTTCGGCAGCAGTCTGCCCATGGCGGGCTGGCAGGAGCACCGATGGCAACGCCGCCAGATGCAGCCCGCCTTCCAGAGCGACCGGATCGAGAAGTACGCCGTGGTGATGGGCGAGGAGGTCGACCGCATGACCTCCCGCTGGCGGCCGGGCCAACGCCTGGACGTCACCGACGCGCTGACCACCCTGACCCTGCGCATCGTGACCCGCAGCGTGCTCGGCGCGGAAGCGCAGGACGAGGCCGTCGCCGAGGTCCAGCAGAGTCTGCACACCGTGATCGACGGCATCTACCAGCGCGTCATGCTGCCGCTGGGCCCGCTCTACCGGCTGCCCACCCCCGCCAACCGCCGCTACCGCCGCGCCTGCGACCGGCTGCACCGCGCCATCGACGGCATCATCGCCGAGCGTCGGTCGTCCCCGGGCGGCGACGACCTGGTCTCCATGCTGCTGGCCGCGCGCAACGACGACACCGGCGAGCCGATGACCGACGTGGACATCCGTGACCAGCTCATGGTCATGATCGGCGCCGGGTTCGAAACCACCGCCAACAGCCTGGCGTTCGCCCTGTGGCTGCTCAGCCAGCACCCCGAGGCCGAGGCGCGGGTGCACGCCGAGGTCGACAGGACCCTGGCCGGCCGTACGGCCACCACGAAGGACCTCGACGGCCTCACCTACACCCGGCGCGTCATCAACGAGGTCCTGCGCATGTACCCGGCGGGCTGGTTCTTCACCCGCGTCACCACCACCGACACCACGCTCGCCGGGCGCCACCTGCCCAAGGGCACGGCCCTCCTGTACAGCGCCTACCTCCTCCAGCACCGCCCCGAGCTGTTCCCCGACCCCGACCGCTTCGACCCCGACCGCTGGATCGGCCAGAACACCGACAGCCTGCCCCGGGGCACCTTCGTCTCGTTCGGCGGCGGCAACCGCAAATGCATCGGCGACCAGTTCGCCCTCATCGAAATGACGCTGGCGCTGGCCACCGTCTGCGCCCGCTGGAGCCTGCACCCCGACCCCGGCGCCACCATGACCATCCAGGTCCGCGGCACCCTCGGCCCGGGCCGGTTGAACATGACCTGCCGACCCCGGAGCAAGCCCGAGGAAGGCTGACCCCGCCCGCCGACCATCCGCGTGGACGGCTGAGCCGACGAGGGACACGCCCCCACCAACCGGTCGGCGCCGCGAACCGGAATCGGAACCACCGCCGGGACCTCGCCGTCCTCCAGCGTGTGATCGTCGCGAGCAGCGGCGGCGCGAGGATCCCGGACCTGCGGTTTTCCGGGTTGGAGGTGTTGCGCGTGCGGGGACTGATCAACGCGGCCCGGTCACGGTCCGGCGCGTCGGAGGAGGACGCTTTCGGGCACACGATGTCGTTCGCGGCCCTGGCCGAGGCGCCGAACAGGCGCCGGACCGAAGCCTGGCTGCTGGGCTTCGTCGTCGTGATCACGCTCGGCGGCTACGCCTGCACCGGCCTGTCGATGCAGGGCCGGCTGCCCGCGGGGTTCACCGGGTTCGCCGTCGCCGTCTTCCTGCTCGCGCTGGTCCCGCACCTGGCCGTACGGCGCTGGGCCGCACGGGCCGATCCGCTGCTGCTGCCGCTCGCCCTGCTGCTCACGGGCCTCGGCCTGGTCCTCCTGCACCGCCTGGACATCACGTACGTGGCCGAACCCCGCCTGAAGATCGCCCCCGTGGGCAACGGACAGCTGGTGTGGACGGTCATCGGCGTGGCCGTCTGCGTCGGCCTGCTGATCGTCCTGCGCGACCACCGCCTGCTCCAGCGCTACCTCTACCTGATGATGGCCGTCGCCCTGGTGCTCCTGATGGCCCCCGCGTTCTCCAGCGCGGACCAGTTCGGCGCCAAGCGCTGGATCATGATGGGGTCGCTGTCCGTACAGCCCGGCGAATTCGTGAAGATCATGATCGCGGTGTTCTTCGCGGGCTATCTCACCGTGAACCGCGATGCGCTGGCCCTGTCCGGCCGCCGACTGCTCGGGATGCGGCTGCCGCCCGGCCGCCAGCTCGGCCCGATCGCAACGATCTGGGCGCTCAGCCTCCTGGTACTCATCTTCGAGCGCGACCTCGGTACGTCCCTGATCTTCTTCGGCCTGTTCGTGATCATGCTGTACATGGCCACGGAGCGGACCAGCTGGGTGGTGTGCGGTCTGCTGATGGCCGTGGTCGGCGCCGGGGTGGTCGGTTCGCTGGAGCCGCACGTCCACGGCCGGGTCGAGGCATGGCTGAACCCGATGGCCGCCTTCACCCCGGAGGGCAAGAAGGCGGGCATATCCGAGCAGTTGGGCCAGGCCCTCTTCAGCTTCGGCAGCGGCGGCATCACCGGGACCGGCCTCGGCCAGGGCCACCCGGAACTCATCCGCTTCGCCGGGAACAGCGACTTCATCCTCACCACCGTCGGCGAAGAGCTCGGCCTGGCCGGGGTGATGGCGGTCCTGCTCGTGTACGGGCTGCTCGCCCAGCGCGGCCTCCACGTCGGGATGCTGGCCCGCGACCCCTTCGGCAAGCTGCTCGCCACGGGCATGGCAGGCGCCCTGGTGCTCCAGGTGTTCGTGGTGACGGGTGGTGTCATGGGGCTGATCCCGCTCACCGGAAAGGCGCTGCCCTTCCTCGCGAAGGGCGGATCGTCGATGGTGGCCAACTGGCTGATGGTGGCCCTGTTGATCCGGATCAGCGACAGTGCGCAGCGCCGTCACGAGCCGGCTTCCGGGCACGGCTCCTCCGGCCGCTCGAACTCCCGTGGGCGCAGAGCGGTTTCGAGGGCGGGGTGAGCTGCCCCGCGCCGGGTCGGAACCATGAGGTGTTCATGTCGCGTCCACACCTGTGATCACGTCATCCGCCGTTCCCAGGAGGGGAAACACCATGGTCGACCCGGGCAGCACGCTCCCGCCCAACCAGCGCCGCAGAAAAGGGGGATGTCTCCCCTCACTGGTGGTTCTCGTGGTGCTCCTGGGTCTCGGGTTCGGCGCGTCCAAGCTCTTCGGGCACGACAGCGGAAAGTCCTCGTCGTCCTCGTCCGGCTCTCACGACAGCGGGGAGTGGAAGGTGGGTGACTGCGGAGGCCCCGACCCCGATGACAAGCCGAACGGCTACAAGGCGTTCGGCTGCGGCGATTCGGGCGCGACCTTCAAGGCCCTCGACATCCAGGCCGCCAGTTTCATGCCCGACTCCATCCAGTGCCCGGCGGGCACGGATCTCATCATCCAGGTGAGCGTCAGTTACGGCTCCTCGAAGAGCAAGGGCGGCGGCATCCCCACCAAGACGGTGTGCGGGCGCAACCTGTCCGGCGACCACCCCGGGGACGCCGGCGCCGGTGGCGGCCAGTTGGTCAAGGGCGACTGCGTCACGTCCACGGCGAAGGAAGTCCCCTGCGCCTCCGGAGGTTCGGACACGTACAAGGTGCTCGGCCTCACGAAGGAGACGTCGCAGTGCCCGGCGGGCACCACCGAACCGATGCGGCTGACCATGGCGATCGGCCGGCCCTACGACGTGATCTGCGCCGCCAAGCAGTAGCCGGCGAAGCAGTAACCGGCCGCGCGCCCGTGCCTACTTCAGCCGCAGGGGCACGGAGAGAAGGCCGCGGTGGCGGGGGTTGGCCTGCCACCGCGCCTCGTGGGCCTCGCTCAGGCGCAGGTCGGGGTGGCGGGTGAGCAGGTGGGTGAAGGCGATCTCGGCCTGGAGGCGGGCGAGCGGGGCGCCCAGGCAGTGGTGGATGCCGTGGCCGAACGCGATGTGCTTGGCGGCGTCCGCCCTGCTGATGTCGAACCGGTCGGGGTCGGCGAACACCCTCGGATCGCGGTTGGCGCCGAGCAGCGAGATCTGCACGAACTCGCCCTCGTCCACGGTCACTCCCCCGGCCGTGACCGGTTCGGTGGTGTAGCGGAACGAGGCGAGGCCCGAAGGGGATTCGTAGCGCAGGATCTCCTCGACGGCGCCCGACATGAGCGTCAAGTCGGCCTGGAGCGCGGCGAGTTGATCGGGGTGGGTGAGCAGCGTGCAGATGCCGTTGGCGATCAGGTTGACCGTGGTCTGGTGGCCGGCGACGAACAGGAGGAAGGCCATCGAGGTGATCTCGTCCTCGGTGAGCGCTTCCTCGCCCTCCTCGCGGGCCTGGAGCAGCGCGGACAGCAGCCCGTCGTCGGGGTGTTCGCGTTTGAGGGCGATGAGCGCCCGCAGGTAGGCGAGCATCGATTCGGCGGTGAACACCGACACCTCGCCGTCACCCTGGCCCCCGTCGAGGGTGTTGCCGCGCACCTGGAGCGTCTCGTGGTCGGCGTCGGACGCGCCGAAGAGATCGAACACGACGGCCACCGGCAGCGGCAGCGCGAACTCGCTGATCAACTCGACCTCGTCGCGCCCTTCCCACGCGTCGATCAGTCCGGTCACATGGGCTTCGATCATCGGCCGCAGCGCCGCGGTGCGCCGGGCGGTGAACGCCTGCTGGACGAGCTTGCGCAGCCGGGTGTGGTCCGGCGGGTCCGAGTTGAGCATGTGGGCGAACAAGGCGCTGCCCGGGCCCTGGGTGAGTCCGACGTGGCGGCCGAACCTCTCCACCGCCCCGTTCTTGGAGAGCCTCGGGTCGGCGAGCAGTTCCTTCGCCTCGGCATAGGAGGTGACGACCCACCCCTCGACCGGGGTCGGCCCCGGATACCGGGCGTGGCGGATCCCGCCTTCCTCACGCCATCGCCGGTAGGTGGCGTGGGCGTGCTCGAAGAACGACGGACCGAGAATCTCGATGTCAGACATGGCGCACCTTGTTCCGGTGACCGACGTGGACGGTCTTCACACCCAGGAGTCCCACCAGCGGTACGTCGGCGGACCGCTGGCCCGGGGCGACGACGAGGCCGGTGCGGCGGATGTGGTCGAGGAGGAGTTCGGCGAGCGGCATGACCATGTGGCGCCCCCAGCACCGTTCCGAGACGTGCCCGAACGGCATGTATCCGGGCGTGTCGTCCGGGTCGAGGCCGTCCCACCGCTCCGGCCGGAACTCGTTCGGCGCCTCCCACAGGGCGGGGTCGCGGTGGGTGAGGAGCGGCAGCATCAGGAGGTCGTCGCCGGGCCCGATGCGCTCGTCGACGGCCGGGTATTCGGGCGACCGGTTGCGCAGGAGGTTCCAGGACGGAGGGAGCAGGCGCATCGCCTCGTACAGGATGTTGCGGTTGGAGACGTCGTCGCCGAAGGGCGAACCGAGCCACAGGGCGTTCGCGACGAGGGTGGAGACGGTGAAGCAGACCGGGGCGGCCGCACGGCGGTAGATGCCCATCGCGTAGCGCCGGTCGTGGTAGCCGCGTGCCTCGGCGAACAGGTTGGCCAGATGGGTCAGTTGGGGTCCCGGCGCCGGCCGCCGGGGCAGGGCGGCGCCCGCGACGATGGTGGTCCAGGTGAGTTTGGGGTCGATCTCCAGCGTGCGGGACATGAGGATGCGCAGCCGGTACGGGTCGTCGCGCAGGACGAGGTCGCTCAGGAAGCGGTGCCCGGTGATCGGCCAGGGGCCCGACAGATCCGTCCACTCGGGCAGCGGATTCGGCTGCTCCAGCGCGGCGCGTACGTCCTTGCCGACCGTACGCATCACCGACGAGGCCTCCGCCTTGGAGATCGACCGGCCGTGCAGCGGCTTGAAGGTGGGGCGTTCGGTCTCCGTCGCCCGCCGTGCGGCCAGGATGCGGTCGGAGAGTTCCGCCCCGGCGATGCCGATGGTGTCGGGTTCGAGGCGTACGAGGTCCTTGCCGAGGTGTTCGTCCAGCAAAGCCTGCAGGCGTGGCGCGAAAACCGTGGTGCGTGGACTGGGGCGGGTCATGACGGGTGGCATACGAAGAGCTCCGGAAATAAAATGCGGAGGGCCCGCACACGCGCTGACCGAAATTCAGTCGGCCTGCGTTGTGTGCGGGCCCGGGATTGGCCTTCGGCTTAGTACCAGAAGTACCAGGCGGCCTGCTTCAGGCTCGGCTCGCTCTTCTTGACCTGGGGCAGGCAGATCGGACCGCGGGCACGCAAGGCAGCAATAATCTTCGCCATCGTTAATCCCTTCCTCTCACGCATTTACCGGATGTGAACTGCAGGACCGGGCACGCCAATTCACTCACCTGGGAGGAAGTTGAATTGCCGCCACCGACCGTTGAGGGGAAGTGAAGCGGGCCGCGACAAGCGTTGTCAATGCTTCCGCATTTCTTCGTTCCTGTGAGTCCTTGAGTTCATGCGCGACCTCTTCAAACATTCATTGTGACGACGCCGAGAACAGTGCCCGAACGGCCATGGGTGATTGCCCGTGAATACCTTTCGACGCCTGCGCTCGGGCTGCTAGGAAGGAAATGGGTACGCTGAAGTTCCGTTCCCGCGAGGCCCTGACGCACGAGTGAGGTCACCCAGTGAGCTGCCCGGTCTGCTCGTCCCGGACCTTCCCCTGCCGGGGAGGTCCGGCCGCCGCCGACAGCGCGCCTTCGCCCGGTTGTCCACTGAGCCGCGAGGAACGAGCGAGGCGCATCGAGCGGCGCGAACGGCTGCGCGAGCTCAAGTCGCGGCCGGAGTGGAACCAGGGCCGGCCGCGCGGACGGGGCAGCCGTCTCAGCCTGCTCGCCTGGGCGGTGATCGCACTGGTCGTCCTCGTCCTGTTCCTGCTGTGAGACATCCCGGTAGCGGCTCCACCGGGCTCCGGGCGCACGGGCGCCGGCCGGACCCTCTATCGTCGGGGCGAACCCATGCCCGCGGCTGCCGGACGATCAACGGGTCGGGCGGACCCAGACTCAGGAGTGTGCGACGACATGCCGAGCAACAGAGCCGATGTGACGGTGGCCGAACGATTCCTCGGCGCGTTCGGCGCACACGACTGGGACGCCATGCGTACGGTCCTGGCACCGGAGCTGGCCTGGAGCATGCCCGGCACGGGAACCATCTCCGGCACGATCCACGGCGTCGACGCGGCCATCAGCCGGCTCCGGGAAATCGTCGGCCGCGGCGTCAACACCGAGCTGCTCCACGTCCTGACCGGCGAGAACGGCGTCACCCTGTCCCTGCACAACACGGCGGAGGCTCCCGACGGCCGCAAGCTCGACGAGCACCTGGCGACCGTGCTCACCATCCGCGACGGCAAGGTCGCCGCGATCGACAGCTACCTGTCCGACGTGGACGGCATGAGCTCCTTCTTCCACTAGACCGTGCGCACGCCTCGACTCGGCCGACGTGTTCGGGGGAATCGTGAACGTCAGCACTGAACAGCCGCTTCTCGGACGGAAGCTGAACGCCGGGCACGTGGTCGCGAGGTGAGGGCCGCCGGGATGGCGGCGCTGGCCGGCGCGATCATGATCCAGGCGAAGGACTCATATCGCTCCGCGCTTCCCGGCGTGTGGCTCGTCGTCGTGGTCGCCCTCCTCGTCGCGGCGGACGGGGTCGACGCCCAGGGCGAGGCGCTGGCCGCAAAGCTGTCAGCCACACCAAAGGCGTCTGGCCGTGTGTCACGCACCCAGCGCGGTCAGCAGCAGCGGCAGGGAGCGGTGCAACTCCCTCTGCCAGTAAGGCCATTCATGGATGCCGGGCCCATAGAAGTCGGTGACGGCCGGGCTGCCCAGAGCACGCAGCCGGGCGGCGAGGGCCCGGTTCTGCTGCTCGAAGTAGGCCTCGTTCGGGTCCTTCGTGCCGGGCGGATCGTGCGGGCCGCCCGGCTTGCCGTTCCCGCAGGACAGGAAGACGGGCAGCCCCCGCAGTGAGCTCGCCTGGACGGTGGGGTCGTGCGCGGCCCACACCGCGCGCTGGCGCACCGGATCACCCCAGATCGCGTACGGGTCGGCGCCCACCTGCCGGTCGAGGTTCAGGAACCAGTCGGGGCCGAATCCGCCGGGCACCTGGAGCAGTGGGTGCACGGTGCCGCTGTACGACGCGACGGCCCGGAAGAACCCCGGATGGTGCGCCGCGTACGACAGCGCGCCGAAGCCCCCCATCGACAGGCCCGCGGCGACGCGCCGGCCGCCCGCGCCGTAGCCGCGTTCGGTGATCTGCTTGACCTCGGTGAGGTGGAACGTCTCCCAGCGGGGCGCGCCGCCCTTGCCGTAGTTCCACCAGTTGCTGTACCAGCCCGCCGCGCCGGCCTCCGGCATCACGACCAACGTCCGCCGCAGTTCCGGGAGTTGGGCCACGTCGGTGTACTTCGTCCAGTCGGCGTAGCCTCCGCAGCAGCCGTGCAGCAGCCACAGCGCCGGCCAGTCGTGTCTCCCCGGCGACCAGCCGTCCGGGGTGAGCAGGCGTACGTGGGCGGTCGTGCCCAGGGCCGGGGAGTCGATGGTGAGGTCCAGCTGACGGGGCCCCACGTGTCGCTCGGCGACGACCCGCGCTCCGTCGTCGGCGCGTACGGGCCGTTCCTGCGCGTTGCCCGTGCCCACGGTGAAGGCGCTGGCCAGCAGGGCGAGCAGGACCGTGCCAACGACGGTGACGACCGGTACGCGACGCATCCCGACCCCTTTATGTGAGCCCCGGGCTCTCCTGGAAACACCGAACCGTCCGGCGAACGTCGGCTCCAACGGTTTACCAGCCGTACCCCATCCTGCGCGAGAGGCGCTCCCGGCCCACATGTGGGTTCACCACGTGTGGGCCGCCCCCATAGAGCGCCGCACCGCAGGTGGATACGCCTCCGGAACTCTCCCGAGGATCGGATCAGGACGACAAGCGGGTTGCGTCGGTACTCGGCCTCGGTGCCGGAAACGCGTGCTCGCCTCGCGGCCTCGGGGGCGCGGGCCGCTCCGAAGCGCTGCGGGCTACCGAGGTGATGAGCTCCCGGAGTTGTTCCACATAGCGATGGATGTTCTTGTGGGCGATCGCCGTGTCCGGGTAGCGGATGGCCAGTTGCAGGCCGCCGTGCAGCCGGGTGAACCACGCGCACACCTGGTCGCCGTAGGACACCCGGAGCATGGCGTACGCCTTCTGCTCGTCCCACTGGCGGGCCCCCGGGATGTCCCGCGCGTCGACGAACGACACGATCGAGTAGAGGTCGGGGGACGTGGGGCGGAAGTCCGAGCCGAGCAGGCGCAGCACGCGGGCGATCGGCAGGTGTGCGAGGGACTTGTTGGCCCGCAGCGCGGCGTGGACCATCGCCAGCGCGTCGTCGAAGCCCAGCGCCCGCGCCACCGGAATCTCGATCGGCGCACCGCCGACGTACCACCCCACGGAGTCCGCCCACCGGGACTTCGCCCGGGTGTGGAGCGGCACCACAGTGCGGTAGACGGGTTCACCGCCGATGTCGTGGACGATGAGGCCGGTGGCCGCCAGGATGCCCACCTGCCCGCCGCCGAACGGCCGGCAGTACGTCGAGAAGGCGGCGGCGTCCGCGTCGTCCACGAGCATCTCGTACAGCAGCTTCTGCTCGGGCAGCCCGCCGCCGGGTTCGAGGCCGAGGTCCACCGGGAAGGCGGGCAGCCTGCCGTCGCAGCGGGTGATGAACTCCCGCCAGCGCGCGATGATCGCGTGGGTGTCGTCGACCTGGTCAGCGCTGGCCCGCTCGATCTCGCAGAAGTCGACATAGCTGCCGGCCGGGGCCGCTTCCCGGCCGCGGCCTTCGGCCCGCGCCGCGTAGAGCTCGTGGACCTCGGAAGGGATGCGCTGGATCGAGTACGCGTCGACGTTGCTGTGGTCGAAAGCCATGTAAACGCTGGTCGACTCGTCCCTGACCACCGCCGTGTACAGGAAGTTCGGCCAGCCAAGCGCGTCCGCCGCCACATCGAAACGGTCCTGGAGGTGGTGGCTCAGCCCCTCCCCGTCGGTGAAGTCGCCCACGACTTCCCGCCGCAGTGCGACGACGTCGGGTGCCGCGGTGAACCGGCGCATCTCGTCGCCGACCCAGCGGAAGCCGCTGCGCAGTGTTTCGTGCCGGAGCGTCCAGGTCCGCAGCGCCTCTTCCAGGACGTCGAGGTCGACGGGGCCCGGGATGTCGAACGCGGCACCCAGCCAGGTCGGGACGAACAGGCCGTCCCGGCGCACCGACCGGGCCGTCCGGATATGTGATTCCTGCACATAGGCGGGAGGCCTGGCGTCATCGGGCTGACTGGTCGCGGCCTCGACCATGACGGGGTCCAGACTCCACTCGACCAGCCGTCCGGGACGGACCTCGCAGCCGTGAATGTCGGTAATTCGCACGGGAGTCTTCCATTCACACGCTGTCGGGGAACACGGTCGGGCAGCAGGCCGAAGGAGCTGGAGGCCCCTCCCGCGCCCACTTGGCCAACTCCCTTGTGGGACAAGGCGGATCGAGGAGGTTGAGTGGCCGACCCTTGTGTACGTCCGCCCCAACGCCCCGTGCCAGGACGCCCGTTCGCGGCGCTCTCGGGCGGGGAGCGGGGGCCGCACACCGCAGCTCAGGAATTACGGTCATGCGGTGACCAACGCGGGACGAGCGCCCCCGGGCACGCAGAACCACCCCATCGGGTCGCATGCGCCGACCCGCGCGCCATCACGCCCCGGACGGCGGCCTGGCCTGCGGCATCGCGCCCTTTGACCGTGGAGGCGATGCCCTTCAGGGGCCTGTCCGAAGGAGTGAGCGTCGCCAACCCCCACACGTGGGGGCGCCCCATGTCGGCGGGAGCCGGTCATGGAGGATCTACCCATGGGTGAACTGGTGGAGCGTGTGGACGAGCAGGACCACGTCGTCGGCGTGGCCGATCGGGGCGAGGCCGTACGGCAGGGATGGCTGTACCGGATGGCCATGGTGCTGTGCCGCGATGCGAGCGGCCGCTACCTGGTGCACCGGCGCCCGGAGAACAGCTCTCGGTTCCCGGGCGAGTACAGCTGGCTGGTGGCCGGAGCCGTGGGTGTGGGCGAGCCCTACGAGAACGCGGCGCGCCGCGAGCTGCGTGAAGAGCTGGGCGTGGACGCCGAGGTGCGCCCACTGTTCAAGTTCCTGTGCGACGGCGAGCTCAGCCCCTACTGGTTCTCGGTGTACGAGACCGTCGTGGAAGATGGGGACGTCGCACCGGACGCGTCCGAAGTCGCCTGGCACGGCTGGCTGACCGGAGACGAATTGAGGACGGCCATGGCGAGCTGGCCGTTCGTCTCGGACAGCCGGGACGCCTATGACCGCTATCTCGCCATGGGCATGGGCCAGGAGTCGGGGCCGCCCTGTTCGCGTGGTTCCGTCGGTCCGTCGAGTCAGGAGCGGTTGACCCGGCCTGCCACCGCATGGCCGATCAACAGGTAGACCGCTGCGGGCAGACCGTAGTTGACCACCGTGCGCCAGGTGTCGGACTCGATGTTGAACATGTCGCGCGACCAGCCGGAGAGCCAGTCCGCGGCGTTCCGGACCCACGAGACGACGTCGTTGGCCGTGTTGGCGTTGACCAGGAAGAAGGCGATCCAGAGGATCAGGATCAGTGCCGTGATGTCCGCGATGATGAGGATGCCGGTCGCCGCGGGATTGCCGCCATAGCGCCTGGACATGTTCAACTCCTTGTTTCTACAGGGGGGTTGACGGGGCGGCCGATCTGGCCGCGTACGACCGTTCCGAAGTGCCGCCGGGGGCCGGGAGTGCGCCGGGATTCATAGGCTGAGCAGGCGCTCCGCGAGGCGGCGGTACGCACGCAGGGCCATGCGCTGGTCCTCCGTGGCCGCACCGCCTGACGCGTCCTGCCAGGACGCCCGCAGCGTGCCGCGACGCTGCCCGAGGGTCTCCATGACCCGCTCGGCCAGGGCGTCGACCGCCGAGGCGGCCTCCTCGACCGCCGAACGGGGATCGTCGACGAAGCCGGCGACCGCATGCTGGATCCTGAGCTGCGCCTTGTCCCGCTCGTCCGACGGCAGCAACGTGTCGGCTTCCGCAGCAGCACTGGGCTCCCGCAGGGGCTGGTCAGGGTCCTCAGGGCCGTGCTGATCGGGCACGGGCTGATCGGGCACGGACTGCTCAGGGCCCGGGTCCTCGGCCTCGTTCATGACTGGCTCCCTCGGGCGATGTCATGGTGTCGCAGGCCACCCCTGGACGCGTGCCGGCCACCGCGGGCCGCCGGGCGCCCGGCCTTGTTCCCGCGGCGTTCGCCGGCCAGAACCACGAAGAACTCATGGGCCTGTACGAGGGTCTCGCGCAGCTCTTCCGTACTGACGCGACGCCCGTCGGCGCCCTGGGCCGCGCCCCGGATCCGGCGGTAGCCGTCGAGGTGCTGGGGGTGGTGCACGGAGAGGGCCGCCAGTCGCTCCTCGGACGAGCCGTCCGGGAAGCCGCGTTCCTGCGCGAGACGGCCGAGCAGCGCCTCGGCCTCGGCGACCGCGCGCGTGGGCGAGTCCACGAACTCCTCCTGGACTCGGGCCCATTCGGCGGAGTACCGGCCCCGCGCCTCGGCCGTCGGAGGCTGGAGCTTGAGGTCGCCGTACCGGCGGACCCGCTCGTCCAGGTCCTTCTCGGCGGCCTTCACATCGCCGTTGTGCTGGGCCACGGTCGGCTCGTACTCGGGCCCGAACCGGCGGCGCAGGCCATGGCCGCCGCGGCGCGCGACGAACATGCCGAGAACCACCGCCACGACAACGATCACCGCGACCGCTGCAAGGATGATGACGACACCACTGGACATGGGCTGCCTTCCCGTCGGTGTACGGCCCCGCACTCCGGGCCGCTCCCGTACGAGTGGGCGCGAGGCGGCCGGATAAACGCGGCCATTGGGTGAGCGTCCCAGGGGGCAGGCCGTGGCACAGGGGGCCCGGGCCGCCACCACGGCTCCCGTGGCCCCGGGGCACCCACCCTCCGGATCGCTGCGTTCACTCGATCGGACCACGCGGCTTTCCCAGGAGCCCGAGCGCGGAGAGGCTTCGAGGGAGAACGCCCCTCACCCGTAGGAGGAAAATCGTGCGTATCCGTACCGCACTCGCAGCATCCGCCCTGGCCGTCACCGCAGTGATAGGCATGGCCGGTGCCGCAGCCGCCGACGACCAGCCGCCGACCGGTCAGGCCGACCACTCCCCCGGTGTCCTGTCCGGCGACGTGATCCAGGTTCCCATCCACATCCCGATCAACGTGTGTGGCAACAGCATCGACGTCATCGGGCTGCTCAACCCGGCCTCCGGCAACACCTGCACGAACCACTGATCCGCCGGGCCCGCCAAACGGCTTCGCCCCGAAACCGCACTCCGGTTCCGGGGCGATTCCCACGCCCGACCCGCGTCAGACGTGCATCCGCGCCCCGTCCGGAGCAGACTCGCCCTCGCGAGGGGGGACAGCGAGGATCAGAGCGAAAAGGATTGCCACGTCATGTCGACTGCCACCCACACCGAGCACACCGAGCACACCCATGAGCAC
The DNA here is from genome assembly GCF_001279695.1 of Streptomyces sp. WM6378. Taxonomy (GTDB): domain Bacteria; phylum Actinomycetota; class Actinomycetes; order Streptomycetales; family Streptomycetaceae; genus Streptomyces. The sequence continues at coordinate 173,327 of NZ_LGDD01000234.1, read as the reverse complement.
GGCACCGGCTGCGGCCATGTGGCCGTGCCCCATGCCGACCATGTCGACTACGTGCACGACGGCCACCTCCATCGCGACCACGACGGCCACACCGACGAGTGCGAGCCGCCCGCGCACACCGTGCACGAGAACCACAGTCACCGCCACGATGTGGGGTGCGGACACGTAGCCGTACCGCACGGCGACCATGTCGACTACATCCACGACGGCCACCGTCATGCGGACCACGACGGTCACTGGGACGACCACTGAGTGTGATCGAAGGTCGCGGGGCGGGCGCCCTGACCGGACCGGAGGTTCATGGCCACCACCACGGCCTTCCTCGGACGGTCGGGCGTCCCTCCGCCGGATCCCACGCCCGCTACCCGAGGAGCAACGCCGCATCCCAGCCGAGCAGTTCGGGACTGGGCGAGCCAACCCCTGGGGACGGGACGCCCTCCACATACGTGTGGAGGGCCAAGGCCGCCCCGGCCGCCCCTTCCAGGAAACCGACCCCGTCGACCTCCACCATCTCCTCCACCAACTGCCGTGCCAGACACGGCAGTTGAGCGCTGAGCTCGGCGTCATCCAGGTCGTACGCCATCCGCGCGGCGATCTGCAGCAGCCCGCCCGTGCCATGGCACAGGCCCGGTCCCTCCAGCGCCCGCGTGGCGGCGGGCCGCGCCAGCGCCGCGCGCATCGCACGGCCGGCCAGCTCCCGCCACCCCTTCTCCTCCAGCGCCCGTCCGGCCAGGAACAGGGCGCGGGCGGCGCCCGGGGTGCCGTAGCACCAGGCGGCCCGCGTCGGCGGGTTCGGGGGCCGTTCGCCGCTGAGCTCGTCCTCGGCGCGTACGGTCAGCGGCCAGTACGGTCCGTATCCGTCCCCGTGCGCCCGCCCGGCCAGCCACCCGGCGAACCGGCCGATCGCCTCCTCGTGGCCCCGCACGCGCACGCCCTGCTCATGTGCGAGTGACAGGAGCGCGAGCGGGCCCGGAATGCCGTGCGCCAGGCCCAGGTTGAGGTGGCCGCGCGGGAAGTCCGGATTCGGCCCCTGGACCCCGGGACCGCCCTCCGTCCACCAGCCGGGCAGGGTTCCGTGCGCGGTCACGGCCGGTTCGGCGAGGTCGACCAGGGCTTCCAGGCATGCGCGCAGTGCCGGGCCGTGCGGGTCGAGGGCGAGGAGCAGCCGGGCCAGGCCCGACGCGCCGGACACCGCGTCGTACAGGTGGGACGGCGCGCCCGTGCCCTGGGACCGTCCGGCACGCAGGGCGCGCGCCCGCTCCACGGCGGCTTCGGCCACGCGCGGCGTGACGGAGTCGAGGAGCGAGCGATAGGTGTCGGGGCCGGTCGCGGCGACGCGCGCGGCGAACGCGACGGCCGCCGTCCCGCCGTACAGCCCGGCGGCCCGCAGTCCGCCCGCCGGCCGGATCGCGGCGGCGAGGTGGGCGTGGGCGACGGAGCGGGCCCCTGTGTCCCCGTCCGCCGCCAGCGTCGTGAAGAGCAGGGCGATGCCCGGGTACCCGACGGCCAGCGAGTCGACCCGGGCCGTTTGGAGTGCCTGCGGCGTACGGAGCCGGGCGGCGACCGAGTCGAGCACGTCACGGGCCCGCTCCTTGGAAAGGCCTTCCTTCACCTGGACTCCTGGGCTCGGGCGCGGGCACCGTGGGCTTCGAAGGCGCCCCTGGCCAGGGCGTGCGCGCGGCGTTCCGCTTCTGGGTCGATGCCGATGAGCCGGTTGTGGCTCATGTGGATCAGGCTGGCGGCGACGGAGGCGGGCGGCCGCCGGTCGGGGCCGCTCGCGTACAGGTCGGCGAGGAGCTGACCGTACTCGGCGAGGCGGGCGGCACGCTCTTCCCACACGTGCCGCAGGGCGGGGTCGGCCGCGTCCGGTGCGGGGCCGTCCGGGCCGATCGCGCCGAGTACGGCGGCGCGGTGGTCGCGGAAGGCGCGGTGGTCGCGCTCGGACTTGGCGAAGGCGGCCGGGAACCAGACGCCGGGCGCGGGTCCGTCCGCGCCGTCCAGGAAGTGCCGCGCCAGGTCTGCCGAGTTGACGGCGGCGAGCAGGTCGCGTTCGGGGCCGGTGCGCCCGTGCAGTGCCCCGATGCCGGCGATCGCCGCGAGGCTGTCCGCCTGGAAGACCCGCTCGGCGGCGGCCATCGCCTCGGGGCCGCCGTAGCGTTCCAATTCCGGGTCGTACGCTTCCAGGCGCAGCCCGGCCGCGAGGTTCGCCCGGCGCAGGTCGGCGGCCCAGTCGCGGACGAGCGGCAGCAGCGCCGCGACCGGCCCCGGCTCGTCGCCGTGGAAGCGGATCCTGAGGTGGGGCGCGGGGTCGCGGTAGCGGATGAAGAACCAGCGGTCCACATAGCCGGGGAGTGCCGCGAGCAGCTGGGGCAGATGCTCTTCGAGGAGGGTGTCGTGCCGGATCTCGGCCGCGTCCAGGCGTGCGTAGAGCCAGTTGCCGCCGGGCAGGACGGCCCTCCCCGCCGGTCGGTGGACCGGCCTCGCCGACACCGTGCGGCGTCGGCCGGCCGGCTGTCGGACGGCGTGCAGGGCGACGACGAGTTCGACGGTGCGGGACCCGCCGGGCCCGCGCCGCCGGCTGTCCCCCGCGGCGCCCGGTTCCTCCTGGAGGATCGCGTGCTCGGTGCCGCGCGCGTGCGCGTACAACAGCCTTTGATGCCAGGGGAGTTCGAGGTCGAGGCTGATGCGCTGGTCCCCGGTGACGAGCCGGACTTCGCTCGGCACGCTCCAGCGCCGCCGCCAGCTCGCAAGCCCGGCGCACCACCGCTCGAAGTCGTCCGTCGGTACGGTCAGCCGCCACGTCGCGGGGGCCAGGACCGTGCGCCCGCACCGCACCCGGGGCAGCGCGGGCAGGGCGTTGGCCGCGCCCCAGTCCCAGGGCTGCCAGGGCCGGTGCCCGGTCAGGGACACCTCGTGGAGGAAGCGGGCGGCGTTCGGGGCGCCGGTGCGCTGGTTGAGTACGTGGTGGGCCCTGACCTCGACCGGCCGGCCGAGACTGCGGGAGCGCACGGTCAGCCGCTCCAGGTCGGCGGTGACCAACAGGTCGTCCAGCGGCAGGACTTGCGGACCCTCGACGTCGGGGAACGCGCTGACGACGACCCGGTGGCCGAGCCAGCGCGGGGTGCGGGTGATGTTGGCGTACCGGGGCCGCGCCGGGCTGAACTCCAGATGGACCGGCACCGAGTCGCCTTCCCCGGTTCCAGCCACTTGCGACATGAGTCCGGCACCGCCGAGGAGTCCGGCGAACCGGCCGAACGTCGCCCCGGCCACATCGCTGCCCACGACCGGCGAGAGCACCATCCTCAACTCAGCGCCCTGGCCGACGAGTTCGCCGTAGAGCTCGAACGAGTCGGGAACGCGGTGGGCGGCGCGTTCGCCGTCCGCATCCGAGGACGGATCCGGTCCGGTCAGCCGGTCGAGCAGCACCTCGTCGAGCACCACTTCGGGCAGCGGTCGGCCGGGTTCACGGTCGGCGAGGGCTCCGGACGCCAGTTCCGCGAGCAGCCTGCCGCGCCCCGCGTCGTTCTCCTCGGACCCGGCCGGGAAGGACGGGACCGCGCCGCCCCTCGGATACTCATAGCCTTGCGGTGGCCCCAACCCCGTTTCCACGTCGAGGAGTTCGGCGACCGGCACCGCTCGCTCGGTCCCGTAGCGCTCCACGAACGCCTGGTGGTAGGCGCGCAGATGCGCGGGCGCGGTGCGCGGCGGCGAGAGGCGCCACAGCACGGTGGCCGCCCGCTCGAACTCCTCGCGCACGTCCGGCGACAGCACCACGTCCGCGTCCAGCGCGAGATCCACCTGGAGGACGTGGTCGGCGGGGCACACGCCGGTCATGCGCTCCCGCACCGAGCGCAGGGCCTTCAGCCTCTCGACACCGGCGGCCAGTTCCTCGCACAGCTCCAACTCGCCCCGCACTCCGTCGAGTTCGGACCGCAGGGGCAAATCGCCAGGAAGCCGCGCGACGACATGGCCGAGCGGATCGCCGGCGTCCGGGGGCGGCATCAGGTCCGTGTGCAGGAAGCCCCGCAGTACGAGGGTGTGCACGAGGTGGGTCACGGCCGCGACGGGTGCGGCCGGGAACGCGACACCCACGCCCCGGATCAGCTCGGAGAAGGAGACGGGCTCTGTGGCCTGCTTCAACACCTCGGCAACCACGGCCGTATGACGCAGGCTCACCTCCCGCCTGGCGTCGCCCGAGCCGGTGGGAACGTACGGCAGCGTCACGCGCGAGCCGCGGACGACGTGCTGCTGGTCGGCGACGAGGAGCAGGCCGGGCAGGACCGCGGGGTCCTGGTGCAACCGGTCCACGACCGAGGCGAGCCAGCCGAGATCGGGGCGTACGGCGGCGCGGTGCCGCTCGCCCCAGCGGGCCGAGGCGCTGTCGCCGAACCGGGCGAGCGCGACGCCGGCGAGCAGTCCGAAGGGGGTCGGCCGGGTCGTCATCCGCAGCCGGTAGCGGCCGACCGCGGTCGCGGCGCGGCGCAGCGCGTCTCCCGTCGGCGGCGCGTCCCGGGCGAGCACCTGGGCCAGCGAGGGGCTGGACACCTCGATCGCCTCCCGGAACAACGGGTCGGCCGCGGCCTCGGCGACATAGGCGGCGAGGTCGGCGTCCGCCGGACCCGCCGGGGTGTCGGGGTGCTCGGGTACGGGCCGGGCGGGGGCCCGCAGAAGTACCGGTTCAGCGGCCGTGAACAGCCTTTCCTCTCGTGCCGCGCGCTGTCCGCCCACAGTTCCCCTTCGCCGTACGAATGCCGTAATCCGCCCCTGTCTAGCGGAGGTTCGGGGAATTGTGACCAGGTCGAGCAGGCAATGTGCCCGATGATGCAGAACCCCTTTCCCTTTTGTTCACAGTCATTGACGAGGCCGGTCGCCCGCGGCCTACCGTCCATTCGTTCGCTGCGAGATCCGCAGCCGAAACGAGAGGAGTTCCTCATGACCAACGAGACGACTCAGGACCTGTTCGACCTCGACGTGCGCGAGGTGCTGGCCGAGGGTGAGGCCCAGAACAGCGCCGGCATCAGCATCTCCTGCGAGGGGTCCTGCCACCGTCCTTACTGCATCTGATTTCTGACACTGCATTTATTTCTGACCCTGTGTCAGTGGCGGCTGCGGAGAACTACAGGGTTCTCCGCAGCCGCGGTGCGTTCCTTGGACTCCGGTCAATTGACCGTCGGCCAGTCCACCGGTGTGGCGCGCGGCAGCGAGGGCAGCGGTCCACGACCCCGCGCGAGCAGTTCCTCGGGGGTGACCGCGTCCAGCCTCTTTCGCGCCGCCTCGATCAACTCTCTTACAGAGTCCATGAGTTGAAGGTGTGTCAGAGGCCGTGGCGCGAGGCCCTCGCTCGTCTCGGTCAGGAGCTCGGCGAGCGTCTGGCGCAGGCGGTTCGTGGTGGCTTCGCGGATGGTGAGGGCGAGGTGGACGGAGAGGCCTTCGTTGCCGGTCGCGGTGTGCGGGGCGCCGCGCGGCACGTACAGGACGTCCCCCGCGCCGATGACCGTGCGCAGGGCGGGTTCGCCCGGGTGCGGCACCGGGCCCGGGTGCCAGTGGCCGTCGGCCGGGGCGTCGTACACCGTCCACTCCTTGCGGCCGGCGAGCTGCACGACGAGCACGTCGGCGTCGTCCCGGTGCACGTCGAGGCCCCGCCGGCCCGCCAGGGTGGCGAAGCAGAACGCCTCCGTCGTGCGGCCCAGGTCCTGTGAGAGCAGGGCGGTCAGGGCGCCCACCGAGGCGTTCCACTGGTCGAGTTGGGGCAGCAGCAGGGTCGCGCCCTCGGCGAGCAGGCGCATGATCCGCTCCGGGTCGGCGAAGCCCTCCTCCGGCCGCCCGGCGACGACTCTGGCCGTGCTGAACTCCGCGGCCGGCACGACCTTCCCCTCCCGCACCATCTCGACGTACGGCGCGCGCATCAGGCCGCCACTCAGCGCCTCGGCCAACTCCCTTGTCTTGGGCGCCTCTTGGGGCAGGCTCGGCGGCGTGAACACGTGCGGCCGGCCGCCTCGGCACCGGTCGAAGAACAGCTCGGGCTCCCCCACCAGCCGGTCAAGCACTCCCCAGCTCATCGTCTCTCCCCAGGTACGGGGGCGGTCCGGCGCCGCCCGAAGCCGAACCTACGGGACGTCCCCGGGGGTGTGCCCCTGGACGGCCGGGCACCGTGGGGGCCGACGAAGCTGCCCGGGAGATCATTGACCCGTCGACGGCTCCCGGCGGCCGCGTTCCACCGAATCGCCAGATCGCCAGATCGCCGATCACAGTCTCGGGATTCGTTGACCTCAAGTTCGGTCGAGGTCGTACGTTCCTCGCATGAGTATGGAAGCCACGGCGTGGACGCAGCTCCACAACGTCATGAACGCCCAGCAGGACAAGCGGCCTCTCAACCGGGCGACACTGCGCCGCATCGCCGCCTTCGCCCGCCCGCACCGGCGCCGCATCGCCCTCTTTCTGGTCCTGAGCGTGGCCACGGCGCTGCTCGCGGTGGCCACCCCCCTGCTCGCCGGGCGGGTCGTGGATGCGATCGTCGGCGGGAAGGAGAGCGGGACCGTCATCCGGCTCGCGCTGTTCATCGCCGCGATCGCCGTCGCCGAGGCGGCCCTCGGCATCGTGAGCCGGTGGCTGTCGTCCACGCTGGGCGAGGGGCTGATCCTCGATCTGCGCACGGCCGTCTTCGACCACGTGCAGCGGATGCCGGTCGCGTTCTTCACGCGGACCCGCACCGGCGCGCTCGTGAGCCGCCTCAACAACGACGTCATCGGCGCCCAGCGGGCCTTCAGCAACACACTGTCCGGCGTGGTCAGCAACCTGGTCACGCTGCTCCTCACGCTCGCCGTGATGCTCGGCATCTCCTGGCAGATCACGCTGCTCGCGCTGGTCCTGCTGCCCGTGTTCGTGCTGCCCGCGCGCCGCATGGGCACCCGGATGGCCCGGCTCCAGCGGGAGGCCGCCGAGCACAACGCGGCGATGGGCACCCGGATGACCGAGCGTTTCTCGGCCCCCGGCGCGACCCTGGTCAAGCTGTTCGGGCGGCCCGCCGACGAGTCCGCCGAGTTCGCCGCCAGGGCCGGCCGGGTGCGCGACATCGGGGTGCGTACGGCGATGGCCCAGTCCGCGTTCATCACCGCCCTCACCCTCGTATCGGCCCTCGCGCTCGCGCTCGTCTACGGGCTCGGCGGCTACTACGCGCTGCACGGCACCCTCGAAGCGGGCGCGGTCGTCTCGCTCGCCCTGCTCCTGACCCGGCTGTACGCGCCGCTCACCTCACTGGCCGGGGCGCGCGTCGAGGTGATGAGCGCGCTGGTCAGCTTCGAGCGGGTCTTCGAGGTGCTCGACCTGAAGCCGCTCATCGCGGAGAAGCCCGAGGCCCGGGAGGTGCCGCCGGGCCCGGTGTCGGTGGAGTTCCACGAGGTGCGCTTCGGCTACCCGTCCGCCGACAAGGTCTCCCTCGCCTCGCTCGAAGAGGTGTCCAGCCTGGACACCCGGGGCGGCACCGAGGTGCTGCACGGCGTCTCCTTCCGGGCCGAGCCGGGCCAGATGGTGGCCCTGGTCGGGTCGTCGGGCGCCGGCAAGTCGACGGTCGCCCAGCTGCTTCCGCGGCTGTACGACGCGGACGGGGGCACGGTGCGGCTCGGCGGCATCGACGTACGGGATCTGACCGCCGACTCGATCCGGGACACCATCGGCATGGTCACCCAGGACGGCCATCTCTTCCACGAGTCGGTCCGCGCCAACCTGCTGCTGGCCCGCCCCGACGCCGACGAGGAGCACCTGTGGGATGCGCTGCGCCGGGCCCGTCTGGACGGCCTGGTCGCCTCGCTGCCCGACGGGCTCGACACGGTGGTCGGCGAGCGCGGCTACCGGCTCTCCGGCGGTGAGCGCCAGCGTCTGACGATCGCCCGGCTGCTCCTCGCCCGCCAGCGTGTGGTCATCCTCGACGAGGCCACCGCCCACCTCGACAACACGTCCGAGGCGGCGGTGCAGGAAGCACTCGGCGAGGCGCTGGAGGGCCGTACCGCCGTGGTGATCGCGCACCGCCTCTCCACCGTGCGCTCCGCCGATCTGATCCTGGTCGTCGAGGCCGGCCGGATCGTGGAGCGCGGCACGCACGACGAACTCCTCGAACTCGGCGGCCGCTACGAGGAGTTGTACCGCACCCAGTTCGAGCGACCCGGTGGCGCACCCGCGCTCGGCTGACCGGACGGGCCGTGGGCGCCGGGGCAGTCAGCCGTCGGCGCCGAGGAGTTGGTCGACATCGGTGACGGCGCCCAACGCGCCGAGCAAAGCGCCCACCGACATGTCGTGCAGCTCGGTCCGCGAGAACGCCTCGTCGGTCAGCCAGTCCACGCACAGCGCGCGGACGAACACCAGCCAGCTCGTCAGGAGAGCGGAGACCGTGTCCCTGGCGGAGCCTTCGAGTCCGGTCGCGTCGAGTACGCGCCGGCTCAGCTCGGCCAGCTCGTCGTTGATGATCGCCTGGATCACCGGGTCGCCCGCGAGCACCCTGTTCGCGGCGAGCACCGTGTTCTTGTTCGCGGCGAAGTAGTCGAAGTGGACATCGAGCCCGGCGGACAGCTGGTCGAGCAGCGACTGTGCCGGGTCGATGGGCGTTCCGTCGAGCAGCCGGTCCGACGCCTGCTGGAAGATGCCGGCGAACAGGGCGCTCTTGTTGGGGAAGTAGCGGTAGAGCAACGCCCTTGAGACACCGGCCTGTTCGGCCACGTCCTCCATGAGCACGTCGTGGTAGGGCTTCGCCGCGAACAGGTGGGCTCCGACGTCGAGCAACTCCTTGCGGCGCTCGTCGGGGCTCAGCCTGCGGCGCGCGGTCATGGCACCCAGGCTACTTGACGCATGTCTACTAGCGAACCTATGGTCGCCTTAGTAGACACACGTCCAGTAGGGCGAAGGGGGACCACCATGGCCAGGCTCCTCAAGTGGCTTTCGTGGGCGATGGGCATCGCCGACGTACTGATCGGCGCCGTTCACCTCGCCACCGGCATGGACGCGGTACCCGGCGCGGGCTCGCCGGGCCCGACCGTCGACAGCCTCATGCGGTTCTTCGGCGCGATCTTCCTCGGGTACGGGCTTGCCTGGATCTGGGTGGCGCGGCAGTCACCGATCCCGTCGAGGATCGTGCGTCTGCTCGCCGGGATCTTCTTCCTGGGCGGCGCCGGCAGGCTCCTGTCGTGGGCCGCGCTCGGCCGCCCGAACTGGTTCCAGCTGGTTCTGATGGGCATCGAACTCGCCCTGCCGCCGCTCTACTTCTGGCTGTCGGCCGCCGACGAGAGGGAGGTGGCGGCGCGCCGCTGGAACGCCGAGGAGTCATCCCGCACCGCGGCCCGCTCGACGCCCTAGCGAGCATCGCGCGTCATCCGGACACCTGAATGGCGCACTAATTTCGCCACATACCGCACGCGTCCGAAAGGTTGGCGATCACGAGGCAACGGATCACGCCGGATCCCGGTCTAGTTCGGTGCGCACCCCCGAGTCGGTGCGGCTGGACGGTGGCCGCCGGGCGCCGCGTCCAGGACGATCTCGTGCAGAGAGTGTTCTTGATCCATGGGGCTGACAAGTACCACCGTTCTGGCATTGGCCGTGCTCTGCACGGTGCTGCTGTCCCTCGTCGTCGTGTGGCTGTGGCCGCGGCTGGCGAGGCAGGGATGGCGGCCGGTCGTGGCGCGGGTGGGCCTGATGTGCGCGGTTCAGCTGCTGCTCTTCTCCTCCGTGGGTCTCGCGGCCAACAAGTCGTTCCTCTTCTACGGCTCGTGGGCGGACCTGTTCGGCCGGCAGGACGGCGTGGGCGTCCTCGATGCGCGGACGGTCGCCAGTCCGGGTGTGAAGGTCGACGGGAAGCAGAAGGTGGACGTTCCCGGCGCGGGAAAGCCGAGCATCGGCGGCGAGGTGCAGCGGGTCACGGTGCAGGGTGAGCGGTCCCGGATAGTCACCCCGGCCTATGTGTATCTGCCGCCGGAGTACTTCCAGAAGGGGTACGAGAAGAAGTCCTTCCCCGCCACCGTGGTGCTGACCGGCTTCCCCGGGACCGCCGAGAACCTCATCAAGGGCCTGCACTACCCGAAGACGGCGTGGACGCTGTCCAAGGAGAAGAAGACGCAGCCGATGATCCTGGTGATGATGCGGCCCACCGTCGCTCCGCCGCGCAACACCCAGTGCATCGACATCCCGGGCGGCCCCCAGACGGAGACGTTCTTCGCCGACGACGTGCGCAAGGCGATCTCCGGTACGTATCGCGTCGGTACGAAGCCGAAGAACTGGGGCTTCATCGGCGACTCGACGGGCGGCTACTGCGCACTGAAGATCGCCCTGCACCACCCGGAGGCGTACGCGGCCGGAGCCGGCCTGTCCGCGGACTACCAGCCCGAGGTGGACACGGACTCCGGTGACCTCTTCCACGGGAACAAGCACGAGGAGAAGCGGTCCGATCTCCTGTGGAGCCTCGACCATCTGCCCCAGGGCAACTCGTCGTTCCTGGTCACCACGTCGAAGCAGGGCGAGAGCAACCTCAAGGAGACCCAGAAGTTCATCGCCAAGGTCAAGAAGCCCGCACACGTCTCGTCGATCACGCTCGATTCCGGCGGCCACAACTTCAACACCTGGCTCCGGGAGATCCCGCCCTCCCTGGAATGGCTGAGCGCCCGCCTCGCCGCGGACTGAGCTCCCGGAACGTCGGCCGGGTCGTGCGGCGGGAGCGCGACTTCTACTCCTGAGCCGTACCGGGGCCGGGCAACAGGGGCGGGGAAGCCGCCTGCCGCCCGGCCCGTGCGCGGCGGGGGCGGGTCAGACCAGGTCGACGTGGTACTGGCCGGCCTTGTAGTCGGCGAACAGTGTGTACTCGACTTCGGTCCTGGCCGTCTCGTCCTCTCCGAAGTCCTTCTCGACGGGCTCCAGGTCGACGAGGGCGTACTCGCTGTAGCCCTCGAAGTCGCCGGGCCCGTCCGCGACGGCGATGTGGATGGGGGTGTCGTCGGACAGGCCGGCGAGGGCTTCCCGCAAGCGGCCTGCTGTCCATACCTGCGGGGTGTGGTCATAGGTGTCCGTCATGGGCGGAGAGTAGCCTCGCCCCCCGCCTCACCCCGCGCTCCCCCGCCAGCGGAACCACAATGGCAATCGCTTGGCCTACCGGTCGGGGGCCCGATCAGTGGTTGCCCCGCTTGATCTCGACGCGTTTGATGTTCACCGGCAGCGTGGGGTACCCGTCGCCCGGCCCGTTCTGGTCGTCCTCGCCGCCCGCCGCGATCTTCTGCAGGACGTCGAGCCCGGAGGTGACCTGCCCGAACGGCGTATAGGCGGGCGAGAGCTTGGTGTCCTTCCAGACGAAGAAGAACTGGCTGCCGTTGGTGTTCGGCCCGGCATTGGCCATCGCCACCGTGCCCGCCGGATAGGTGGCGCCGGTGAGGTTCTCGTCCGGGAAGGAGTATCCCGGGCCGCCGCTGCCCGTGCCGGTCGGGTCGCCGCACTGCAGCACGTACAGCCGCGCGGTGGTGAGCCGGTGGCAGTGCGAGCCGTTGAAGTAGCGCTTCTCGGCGAGGAACCGGAAGGAGTTGGTGGTGCACGGAGCCTTGTCGGTCAGCGCCTTGAAGGTGATGGCGCCCTGGCTCGTGCGCAGGGTCGCGTTGAACGGGCGGGCGGCCTTGACCGGGTCGAAGTCCGGTATCCCCTTGTAGTTGTCGGCGGGGACGGCCGGCGTGTAGGCACAGGCGGCGGCCGGCTGCGCCGGTGCGGCGGCGCCGGCCCGTGTTGCCGTGGCGGCGCCGGCCTGCGTTGCCGTGGCGAGCGGGATCAGAACGACTGCGGCAAGCAACGCGCCTTGTCTGCGGAGCACTGAGGGGCTTCCTTCCGAAGGGACGAGCGTGACATGGCCGCATCATCCCTTCCACCCCGGGAGACCACGGGAAACCCCGATTGACACATCAACCGACCTACACATTAAGGAAGTTCTTTGGTCCCGGTGGGACGGGTCGCCACCATTGACGGCCCTTCGGGGCGTACCATCCCAAAAAGGAACGAAAGGGGAAAAGCGTGTACGCATCTGGAATGCGCTGGATCGCCACCGCGAGCGCGGTGGCGGCACTCGCCGGATCGGGAATCCTGCTCAGCGCGGGCGGGGCCGCGGCGGCGAATCCGGGGCCGCAGCCCGGCGGCTCGGCTCAGCAGGCGCCCGCCGCCGCACCGGCGGCCCAGCCCATGAGCAAGGTCGTCGCCAATGGCGGGGTGTGGATCCACCAGGAAGCGAACACCACCTCCAAGCGGCTCGGCCTGCTGCCCATGGGCATGGCCACCGCGCCGAAGTGCAAGAAGATCGGCCAGAGCGTGGGTGGCAACAGGATCTGGTACAAGCTCGGAGCGGGCAAGGAGGGCTGGGTCTCGGCACGCTACGTGCAGAACCTCAGCCGCGTGCCGTACTGCAACTGAGCTGACGCGGAGCGCCAACAGCCGCACGACCAGCGGCTGTTGGCGCTCCGCCATGTGAGGGCCTGTGCCCGACCCGGCCCGGATCAGGCACCGGACCTCAGCGGGCGGCTACCTCAGGAGCCATCGCCTGGTCAGCTCCATCACCTCCGCGCGACTGCGACCCGCGTGGTCGGCGGCGATGAAGTGCTCGCCGATCCGCAGCGAGAAGGCGAGCATCGAGCGGGCCTCGACCTCGCCCTCGTCGGAACAGAGGGCACCGAACAGCGAGCGCAGGTACTCCATCCGCCGGTTGTCGACGCGTCTCAGTCGCCGGGCGACGTCGTCGTCGCGCCGGGCCCAGTCCCGGATGGCGAGCTCGGCCGCGACCCCCATCGTGGGCCCCCGGCCCGCCACGGCGATGGCGAACAGCCGCTCCAGCTTGGCCCTGGCGTCTCCCCCGCCACTCTCGACCCGCTCGATCACGGCTTCGGCCACCTCGCGCTCCCAGGTGTCGAGCATCTCGGTGAGCAGGGCGCCCCGGTTCTTGAAGTAGCCGTAGAAGCCGCCCTTGCTCACCCCGAGGGCCTGCGCCAGGGACTCGATCCGGACCGCCTCCGGGCCGCCGGCGGACAGCGCCCGCAGTCCCTCTTCGATCCACTTGCCACGCGGCGTGCGAGTCGCGCCCATGCTGTGTCTCCCCTCACGCCGCCCGCCATCTATACGGTCCCGTATATCCGGTGCTAGCATCGATCTATACGGCATCGTATAGACAGGGGTCCGTTCATGAAACTCCCCGCAACCGCGCACACGTCCCGCCCCTGGCGGATCCACGAGATCGCGGCCGACTTCACGCTTGAGGACGTGTGGGCGCTGCCGACACCGGGTGGTCCGGACGAACTCGACCGTCTGGTACGCCAGCTCGCTCAGGGCAACGACGCAAGCGCCTCCTCGCCCGTGCAGCGCTTCCTCTTCGCGGTCCGCTGGAAGCTCGGGGGACTGCTCGGCTGGGACAAGCCCGGCGAGGGCGTGGGCACCCGGGTGCCCACGCTGCGCGACCGGCTTCCGGCGGACCTCCGCGAGGGGCCGCGGGGACCGGCGTTCCGCTCGGTACCGTTCACTTCCGTCTACCAGACGCACGACGAGTGGGCGGCCGAGATGGCCAACAAGACGGTGCAGGCGGTGCTGCACATCGGCTGGGTCCCGGACGGATCCGGCGGCTACCACGGCCAGATGGCCGTCCTGGTGAAGCCGAACGGGCTCTTCGGCACCCTGTACATGGCAGCCATCAAGCCCTTCCGGCACATCGGGGTGTACCCGGCGCTGATCCGGTCGATCGGAGCCGAGTGGGAGTCCAACTCCCCGGAATCCACGGCCAGTTGACGCGTTGAGCGGTCGGCATCGGGCCACTTCGGCCGGTTGGCGGTGACGAGCCGGGCGAGCGCCCTGACGGCGGCCCCTGATCAGAGGATTCCGAGCAGCCGTCCCAGGGTTCCCCCGAGGACGAGGTCGCGCAGTTCCCCGGGCGGGGTGACGCGCTCGACGGTCGTGCGGGCGAGCAGGGGGTCGCCGTAGGGCGCGTCCGAGCCGAAGAGGGTACGCCCCGGGAGTTCCTGGATGGCCAGCTTCACCGCGAAGACGATGTTGGCGGTGGAGAGTTCCAGGTACATGTTCGGTGTGTCCCGGGCCAGTTCGATGGCGGTCATCCAGTTGAGCCCGCCGAGCTGGCTCACGATCAGCGGCACTTTCGGATGGCGCGTGGCGAGCTCGGACAGGGTGTGGAGGTCCTCGGCGGTGGTCGGCGCGAAGCCGTGCACGACGACGGGCAGTCCGCCGTGGTCGTGCGCGGCCTCCATCACCGGGGCGAGTCGGTCGGCCTCTCCGGGCGGTGGGGTCAGTTCTCCGATGCCGTGCAGCCGGCCTTGGACGATGTCCCGCTCGACCGCCGCCGCGATCTGCTCCGCGGGCAGGTCCAGGCGCACGGAACCGAACCCGATGAAGCGTTCCGGGTGGGCGGCCAGCGCCGCGTCCAGTTCCCGGCGCGCGGTGCGGTATCCGTCGTCACGGTCGCCCTTTCCGCTCAGGGCCCGGTCCAGGGCGCCCATCTCGTGGCGCAGGGACGGCAGGTCGGTGGCGCGTTCGGGGTGGGGCCGGGTCCCGAAGAGCACGGCACGGTCCACGCCTGCCTCGTCCAGGAGGCGCAGATGGGCCTCCACCGGATCGTGGACATGGCCATGGGCGCCGATGATCACTGTTCGTCCTCTCGGCGACGGGCCGCGGGAATGCGACCTACAGGCCCACTGTTGCTCCTTGACACTGTTGGAAGGTCAAGCGTGGAAGGACGGGCGGGCGTGCTCATCGGTGAGTTGGCCGAGCGGACCGGGACCAGCGAGCGTCTGCTGCGCTACTACGAACGGATGGGTCTGCTCAGCCCGCAGCGCCGGCCCAACGGCTACCGGTTCTACGATCGTTGCGCCGAGGAATCCGTGGTCCGGATCCGAGCGCTGCTCGCCGCCGGACTGCCGACCCGCGTCATTCGCCAAGTCCTCCCCTGTACGGCCGAGAACGCCTCGGTGCTGCCGTGTCCCGGCGTACTGGACGCCCTGCGCGGGCAGTTGAGCGCGCTGGACGAACGGTCGGCTCGGATCGCCTCCGCGCGAGAGACCCTCGTGCGGACCATCGCTGCCGCGGAAGGGGCCCTGGCCTCGGCGGATCCCGCGTCGGCCGCCATGCGGGAGAGGGCCCAGGAGCCGGCGTAGGACCGGTTGTCAGACCCTCCCCTTACGGTGGAGCCATGACGAATTTCGTGCTGGTTGCGGGAGCGTGGCTCGGGTCGTGGGCTTGGGACGAGGTGGTGGTCCCGCTGCGTGCCAGCGGCCACGGCGTCCACCCGTTGACGCTGTCCGGCCTCGCCGAGAAGCAGGGCGTTCCGGCCGGGCAGCAGACCCATGTCCAGGACATCGTCGATGAGGTCGAGCGTCTCGATCTGCGCGATGTGGTCCTGGTCGGGCACAGCTATGCGGGGATTCCGGTCGGTCAGGCCGCCGAGCGCATAGGGGACCGCTTGGCGCGTGTCGTCTTCGTCGACTCCAATGTCCCGGCCGACGGCGACTCGTTCGTGTCCGGCGGTCTTGACTGGCAGGCCGCAGTGGAGGCGTCCATAGCCGAGAACGGCGGCTTCTGGGCGCCGCTCACCGCGCCCGAGTTCGAGGCACAGGGGCTGAGCACCGAGCAGATCGCCCGGATCGTACGCGGCTCGACACCGCACCCGGGCGCCACGCTGACCGAACCGGCGGTGCTCAGCCGCCCGCTCGGCGGACTCCCGGCGACCTACCTCAAGTGCCTGCTCGATGGCACGAAGCCGAACGACGACGTGGCCGAGCTGCTGACCAGCAGGCATTGGCGCCTGGCCGAAATGGACACCGGCCACTGGCCGATGTTCTCCCAGCCGGCCGAGCTGGCAGACATCCTCCTCGGCGAAGCGGGGAGGTGACGGAAGCGGCCCGCACCCCCACGATCGGCGCCGTGCTGTCCCGTAGCCGGACGGGCTGCGTGGCGTACGACGGGCATCGTGGCGGGCTCCGGGCTGCCCGCCGCTCCAGTAGCACGCTCCTCATTTGTTTCCCTCAAGTTTCCTCCCAGCACCTGTACATACAGCTACCCGCCAGTAGTGTGTGGCCGCACGGTCGTGGCCGAAAGCTGCCGTGCCCTCAACTGTCAGTGCCACCAGGGGGATACCCATGCGCGGGATGAGCCGCCGTCAGTTCGTTTCCAGGATGTCCGCCGCTGCCGCAGGGGCCGCCCTGTGGTCGGCGACGGCGCAGGACCGGGCACTGGCGGCCACGGCCGCGCGGGCGGTACGGATCGGCGGGACCACGCTGGAACAGGCCGCGATGCCGGTCGGCAGCGGCGCGTACAAGCGCCTCGTGGCCGGACCGGGCTGGCCGCTGGTGGTCCGCGGCGACCTGGCCGCGGCCGGTTCCGGTCGGGACGACCGCCGGACCGGGCTCGCCTCCTTCGTCCAGTTCACCGACCTGCACCTGGCGGACACCGAGTCGCCGGTGCGGTTCGAGTACCTGGCTCAGTTCAACGACAGCGCGTACCGCCCGCAGGAAGCCCTGACGGTGCGCGGCGCCTCGTCACTGGTCGAGCGGGTCAACGCGGTGCGCCAAGGCCCGTACACGGGGCTGCCGTTCGGCATGGTGATGGCCACCGGCGACAACACCGACAACCACGAACTCATCGAGCTCGACTGGTACCTGTCCGTCATGAGCGGTGGCCGGATCACCCCGAGCAGCGGCGACCCCTCGCGCTACGAGGGCGTGCAGAACTCCGGGAACGCGGACTACTGGAACCCGGAGCTGTCGTTCCAGGACAACTACAAGGCCAAGGGGCTCCCGCAGATCCCCGGCTTCCTGTCGGGCGCGGGCCGCCCCTTCGACGCACCCGGCCTGAGCGTGCCCTGGTACACGACCGTCGGCAACCACGACGACAGCATCGAGGGCAGCCTGCCGGACCTCGGTCTGCTGAACGACCTGTACACCGGCGACCGGAAGATCGAGGGCTGCGACGACGCCACCGCAGCCAAGCTCGCCTACGCCCTGCAGCACGACCCGGCCCAAGCCGTAATCCTGCTGGGCAAGTTGCTCGGCAACGGCGGTGCGATACGCAAGGTCACCCCCGACGAGCGCCGTCGCCCCTTCACCCCGGCCGAGTTCGCCAAGGCGCACCTGAACCCGGCGTACACCGGCGCCGGGCCGGTCGGCCACGGCTTCACCTCGGACGCGGCGAGCAGCGGGCACCTGTACTACACGTTCCCGCTCGCGGGCGGCGTGCTCGGCATCAGCCTGGACACCACCAACAGGGCCGGTTTCGCGGACGGTTCACTCGGCACGGCGCAGCTCAACTGGCTCGAATCGGTGCTGAAGTCGCACAGCAGCCGCTGGTACGACACCGACGGGCACGTGGTGCGCGGCGGGTCGAGCGACTCGCTCATCGTCCTGTTCAGCCACCACACCAGCACCACCATGGGCAACCTGCTGCCCGACCCGTACCACCCCTTCGAGGGGCGCCACGACGGCAATGCCCTGGTCGCGCTGCTCCAGCGCTATCCGAACGTGGTGGCCTGGGTCAACGGCCACACCCACGAGAACCGCATCACCCCGCACGGCCACGCGGTTCCGGAGCGCGCCTTCTGGGAGATCAACACCGCGTCCCACGTCGACTATCCGCAGCACGCCCGGATCATCGAGATAGCCGACAACGGCGACGGCACGCTGTCGCTGTTCACCACCCTCATCGAGTCCGCCGCGCCCTACACGACGGACTTCGCGGACACCTCCGACCGGGGCCTGGCGGCCCTGTACCGCGAGCTGTCGTACAACGACCCGTATGCCACTCCGGCCGCCAAACTCGGCTCCTCCGCCGACCACAACACCGAGCTGGTCCTGGCCCACCCGGGCAAGTAGCGGCACGCTGCGGACCCGTCGGCTCGGCCTCAGGCCTGGCGAGCAGGCCCGCGGGGAGCAACCCGGTCCTCCGACGGACGTGCCCGCCTGGCGGGGCGGTCGGGCGGGCGTTCCACTGGGAGGGCCGACAGCCGTGCGTCATCCGACGAGGGAGTACACCCGCAATGGCGGACACCCACCATGTTCTGCTGATCTCGTTCACCGATCCTGCGCGCTGCCGGTCGGCCTTCGCGGAGGCCGTCTCCCTGCCGGGCCTGCGCCAGGCCGCCATTCTGGAGCGCTCGGCCGAGGGCTTGCTCGACGTGCCGGACAACCATGTGCGCGGCGCCGGGGTGCCCACGGTGGGCGGCGGCCTTGTGGGCGGTCTCGTGGGGCTGCTCGGCGGACCGATCGGCGTGCTGCTGGGCAGCGCGGCAGGAGCCACGCTGGCCAACGCGGCGGAGAACCGTCAGCTCCTGGAGGACGGCGCCGGCCTCATCGTGCTGAGCAGCAGGGTCGAGGACGGCACGGCCATGCTGGTCCTCGATCTGCACGAGTCCGCGCAGGAGCCCGCCGACGAACTGGCCCGGCGCCACGACGGCACCCTGCAACGCCTGTCCGCCAAGGAGTTCACCGCCCAGGTCGAGGCCGCCGAGCGGGCGGCGCAGAACACCGAGAAGGCTTGAGAGCACAGTCGCCCTGCGACAGCCGGGCCACGAGAGCAGGTGTAAGCCACGCTCAATAACCTTATGACATAAGGGAGTTGAGGACCTTCGGGATGAACGGAGCTCTGCCCGTCCCCGTCCAGAATCGACCTGTACAGGACACCTGCCCGCTGCCATGGTGAGGGCAGAAGCGAGAGACCGGTCTCTTCCTGGCAGCATGAGCGGTCCCGGCCGCTCGGCCCCGAACGCACCACCACCCGCTCCCGGTGCGCACCACCACTGGCAGGGCAGCCGTCGCGGGAGTTCCAGGCCGCCTGTGCCACCACCGGGAAGGCGCCCGGCGAGTGGGACGGCGGTTCCCTGGTACTCCCCCCACCAGGCGAGCCCCTCACTCGCCGGGCCCGCCTTGCCGCCTTCGCTGGATCAGGTCGTGCTCACCCGCTGGCGGTACCGGCCGGGCGCCACTCCATGCTCCCGCTCGTGCATGGCCTGCAGCGCGGCCGTGATGGCCGGGTCGTTGAGGGCGGCCGCCCACCCGGTCGGCCCCGCCGGCAGACGCCAAGGAGCGGCAGACCGTTGACCGCCTCCGACCACCACATCCGACCCCCACAACTGACCACCATCGCGACCGCCACCCCCCTCACAGGAATTCGTGTGCAGGCCACCCATCCGCCCGTTACTGTGGACGGTATGAAGGTCATCAGCCGTATCGACAGCGCGACCGCGCGAGCGACCAGCTCGCCGGTTGCCGCCGCCTGACCTCATTCCCCACTCCCCCGGCGACCGGAAACGGCCCGCCGGTGGATCGTCGGATTCATGGTCCGGAATCCCAGTCCTGGATTCCTGCCTCTGAAATTTCTGTCGCGTCCCGTGTCCGCGGTCCCTTTCCGGCTGCCCCACAGCCAAGGACCCGCAGCCATGAGCACCATGAACACCGAGCACGTAGTCCGCACCTTCGTCGAGTACTTCGAGGACCGGGGCCACCGGCGCATCACGGGGTCGTCCCTGCTGCCGCCGCCCGGTGACCCCGTGCTGTTCACCACCTCGGGCATGCATCCGCTGACCCCCTATCTGGAGGGCCGGCCCCATCCGCTCGGCCGGCGCCTGGTCAATGTCCAGCGCTGCCTGCGCACCACCGACCTGGAGGAGGTCGGCGACGACACCCACCTGACCGTCTTCGAAATGCTCGGCACCTGGTCCCTCGGCGACTACGGAAGCTCGCAGAGCCTCGGCTGGGGCCACGACCTGCTGGTCAACGGCTTCGGCATTGATCAGGGACTGCTGTACGCCACGGTCTTCGGCGACGACGAGCACTCGGGCCCGGACACCGAATCGCTACGCACATGGGAGGAGCTCGGGGTGCCGGTCGAGCTGACCACCGAGGAGAACTGGTGGTCCAACGGCCCCACCGGTCCCTGCGGTCCGGACTCGGAGATCTTCATCTGGACGGGAGACACACCGCCGCGATCCACACCGACCGGAGACGAACGATGGGTGGAGGTGTGGAACCACGTGATGATGCGCTACCGGCGGCGCGGCGACGGCACCCTCGACCTGTTGCCCCGGCCGAACGTCGACACCGGGCTCGGCCTCGAACGGCTCGTCGCCGTCCTCCAGGGCAAGGGATCGGTCTTCGAGACCGACCTGTTCGAGCCGTGGCGGGGCTCGGCGCCTTCGCTCTGGCAGCTGGAGGAGCGGTCACTGCGGCTGGTCTGCGACCATCTGCGGTCGAGCATCGTCGTGATCGGCGACGGTGTCCTGCCGTCCAACACCGGGCGCGGATACGTCCTGCGGCGTCTGATCCGGCGGGTGCTCACCACGCTGTGGCGGGTCGATCCGTCCCGAACGCTCGGCGACCTGCCCGAGGAACCGGTCCGGCACACGCTGGACCACTTCGGGCAGCCCGGGCACACCGGCTCGGTCCGCGACGTACTCCTCGACGAGGAGCGGCGCTTCACCCGGCTCCTCGAACGGGGCCGCCGCGTCCTGTCCCGGCCCCGTTACTCCGGACCCCTCACCGAGGACGACTACAGCCACCTCCACGACACCCACGGCCTGCCCCGCGACCTCGTACGCGGCCTCCGGGGCGGCACGCCGGGATGACCCTTGGCGCGGGGCCGTTGGGGAACGGCCCCGCGCCGACACCTCGAAACCGCCGGAACCGGGCGGCCGGGCGCCTGGGCGCCCGGACCTTAGACTCGGCGGATGGCAAAGTACTTCGACGTGCACCCCGAGAACCCTCAGCGGCGCACCATCAGCAGTGTGGCGGACAGCATCCGTTCCGGCGCGCTCGTCGCGTACCCGACGGACTCCTGCTACGCACTGGGGTGCCAGCTGGGCAGTCGTGACGGCATCAACCGGATCCGGTCGATCCGCGAGCTGGACGACCGCCACCACTTCACCCTGGTGTGCCAGAACTTTGCGCAGCTGGGCCAGTTCGTGCAGATCGACAACGACGTGTTCCGCGCCATCAAGGCGGCGACGCCCGGCAGTTACACCTTCATCCTGCCCGCGACGAGGGAGGTACCGCGCCAGCTGCTGCATCCGAAGAAGAAGACGGTCGGGGTGCGGATCCCCGACCACGCCGTCGCTCAGGCCCTCCTCGCCGACCTCGGCGAACCTCTGCTGTCCAGCACTCTCCTCCTGCCCGACGAGGACGAGCCGATGACGCAGGGCTGGGAGATCAAGGAGCGCCTCGATCACGTGGTGGACGCGGTCCTCGACTCCGGGGACTGCGGCACCGAGCCGACCACGGTGATCGACTTCTCGAACGGCGAGCTCGAAATCGTACGCCGGGGAGCGGGCGACACCTCGCGCTTCGAGTAGTCTCCCGCGCCCGGGCGCTCGTCGCACCGCGGCGTCGATCAGTCGCGGCGTGGCCCGATGACGCCGCTGCCGTCGTGCACCGTGATCGCCTGGGCGGGGCAGGCGTCGGCGACGTCCAGGATGCGTTCGTCCGGCTCGATCCCCTCCGGCAGCACTCGCGCGTGCTCGCCGTCCAGCGCGAACACGTCGGGGGCCGCTCCGGCGCACATGCCCGAGGCCAGGCAGAGCTGCGGGTCCACGCGTACGGTCCAGGTCATGGCGGTCACCACGCGACCGGCATGACGCGCGGGCCGCGGACCAGCATCTCGGACTTCCACGTCACGTCGCCGGCCAGTTTCAGCCCGGGGAAGCGGGTGACGAGGGCGCTCAGGGCTTCCTGGAGTTCCAGTCGGGCCAGCGGGGCGCCCAGGCAGTGGTGGACTCCGTGGCCGAAACCGAGGTGCTGGTTGCCTTCGCGGGCGATGTCGAGCACACCGGGGGCGGTGAAGCGGAGCGCGTCGCGGTTGGCGGCGCCCATCGCGACCAGGACCGGGGTGCCGGCCCGCACCAGCGTGCCGCCCACCTCGACGTCCTCGGTGGCGTACCGGGCCTGGCCGGCCCCGCTGCCCAGCGGTACGAAGCGCAGCAGTTCCTCCACCGCGCCCGCGATGAGCTCGGGCCGGGCCCTGAGCTGCGCCAGCTGGTCGGGGTTTTCCAGCAACGTCAGGGTGAAGTTGGGGATCTGGGACGCGGTGGTCTCGTGTCCGGCCACCAGGACCGCCACGCACAGGTCGACGAGTTCGAGCTCGGTCAGGCGGTCGCCGCCGTCGCGGGCCTCGATGAGCGCGGTCATCAGGTCGTCCTGCGGATCGCGCCGGTGCACCTCGATCAACTCGCTCATGTAGGCGCGGAGTTCCTCACGGTTGGCCTCGAACTCGGCGGCGGTGAGCGAGCTGGTGGACAGCGCCGCGTCGCTCCATACCCTGAAGCGCGGGCGGTCCTCGGTGGGCACGCCGAGCATGCGGCAGATCACGGCGACCGGCAGGGGCAGCGCATACATGTCCACGAGGTCGGCGGGCGGCCCGGCCGCTTCCAGGTCGTCGAGCAGGCTCGCGGTGAGTTCGCGGACCTGTGGGCGCAGCTTCTCGACCTGGCGGACGGTGAACGCCCGCGCCACCAGCGAGCGCAGCCGGGTGTGATCCGGCGGGTCCATGCCGAGAATCCCGCTGTCGTTGCGACCCTCGGACTGGCGGGGCTCGTCGTGCGAGGCGCCTTCGGCCCGGCTGAAACGCTGGTCGCCGAGGACGAGCCGGGCATCCGCATAACGGGTGACGAGCCAGGCGGACTCGCCGTACGGCAGCTGTACGCGTAACAGGCCCGGCAGTTCGCGTACGCGCTCGTACTCCTCGGCGAGCTGGAGTCCGTCGGAGGTGTTGAAGGGATAGGCGAGGGGTGTGGTTTCGGCTGTCGTCACTGCGGCCTCCCGGATGTAAGCAGCTGCTTACAACGGTAGGGGTGCCTCTTGGGGGCGGTCAACGGCGCATTGTGGCCGTTATCCTGACGGGCCGTCTGAGAGGACCTGTCCCGTGGAAGAAGCCCCCGAATCGATGGCCCCCGACCCGCCCGCGCCTGACTCGCCCGCTGGTGAGCGCCGCCGCGACGCCGGGGCCACCCGCCGCCGGCTGCTCGACGCCGCCCGGGACCTGTTCGCGGAACGGGGCTACGAAGGGGCGACGGTCCGCGAGATCGCCGAACGGGCGGGCGCCAACCAGGCGTTGCTGTTCCGCTACTTCGGGTCCAAGCAGGGACTGCTCACGGAGGTCGTCGCGCAGGGTGGCCTGGAGCAGTTGCGCGCCACACCGCCCGAGGAGCTCTTCGAGACCGCGCTGCGTTCGATGCTGACCAGCAGCGCGTCGGGGTCGGCCGATCGGTCCCTGGAGGTCTACCTGCGCTCCATGGGGCGCGGAGACGAGGCGACCGGGACGTTGAGGGAGCTCGGCGAGCAGTACCAGAGCGCGCTGGCCGCGCTCTCCGGGGCCAAGGACGGTGCCCTGCGCGCGGATCTGGCCATGGCCTGGCTGCTCGGCATCGGGCTCATGCGGACGGTCGTGGCGCGCGAACCACTGGCCAGCGCGGACCCGGACACCGTCTGCCGCCTGGTGGTCGACACCCTCGACCACCTCTGGTCCGCACCGGACAGCGAGACGCCCTAGCTCCACCAAATGGCCAGGTTCTAACGGCAGATGAGGTCGGCGAGCTCCGCGGGACGGCTCAGCGCGAGGAGGTGTCCGCCGGGCATCGGCTCGATGTCGATGCCGAGGCGCTCCTCGGCGTTGCGTCGCTGGAAGTCCAGGGGGAAGAACCGGTCGTCGCGTCCCTGCACGAAGCGGGTCGGGACATCCGGCCAGGCGTTCAGCGGCCAGGGCTGGGTGAAGAGGGCCTCCGCGGGACCGGCCGGACCCGCGGCCATCGCCTCTTCGGTCACGGCGGGCGGCACGTCGTGGAAGAAGTCGGTCAGCAGGTCGAACTCCGCCGCCGGGTCGCGGCCCTGCCGCACGGCGAACGCCGAACGCGCCTCGGCCTGGCCGGTATTGGCCCACCAGTCGCCCGCGGTCTCACCGGGCGCCGGAATCATGGCATTGACCAGAATCAGCCCGTCGACAGGGACGCGTTCGCACACGAGCGGTGCGAAGAACCCGGCCAGCGACTGCGCGACGAGGACCAGCTCGGGCGAAGTCCCGCAGCGGCCCTGGTCCTGGTCGTGTTCGCCGATCGCCCGTACGACGGCGTCGACATGTTCGGCGAGACCTGCCGCCGAGTCGTGCGGCAGATCCAGCGTCACGGCCTCGTGTCCGCGTCCGCGCAGTTCGGGGACGACCAAGTGCCAGTACCAGGCGCGGCCGTCCGCGCCGGGGATGAGTACGTACGTCGTCATGCGCCGCTCCTCGCAGACTGGAAAGCCCCCGGGTCGCGCTGACGGGGTGGGGAAGCCCATCGTCACCCGGGTCGCACCGACGGGCCACCACCGACACCGCGGGATCCACGCACGTACCGCGGGCGGGAGGGGGCAGGAGCGGGCAGCGGAGGAAGACGGCGCTCGTCCGGACCGGAGCCGTTTGAGCGGCCCGGTCCGGACGGAGGCGAGGGCTATTCGCTGATCCGGACCGCGCCGGAGGGGCAGAGGTTCCCCGCCTGGCGGGCGGCGGGCTGCTGGGCGCGATCGGGATCGGGCGTGATCACATCCACGAGACCGTCGTCGTCCTGGTCGAAGACGCCGGGCGCGGTCAGCGCGCACAGTCCGGCGCCGACGCAGACGTCCCGGTCGGCGGACACTCGCATGGGGGCTCCCTTCTCCCCGGTCACCAGGTGACCGGGAGTTCGTTGACGCCCTGGATGGTCGTGCCCGGGCGCAGCGTCAGCTGATCCACGGGCACGGCCAGGCGCAGGGTGGGAATGCGCTCGAACAGCGCGGTCAGGATGACTTCGAGTTCGAGGCGGGCCAGGTTCTGGCCGAGGCACTGGTGCACCCCGTACCCGAAGGACAGGTGATGGCGGGCCGAGCGGTGCACATCGAAGGCGTCCGGGTTCTCGAACACCGAACTGTCGCGGTTGGCAATGGAGTTGGTGACGATGACGCCCTCGCCCTCCCGGATGAGCTGCCCGTCGATCTCGATGTCGGCCGTGGCCACGCGGCCGCCCGCGATGTCCGCGATGGCGAGGTAGCGCAGCAGTTCCTCGACCGCGCCGGGCAGCAGGGTGGGGTCGGCACGCAGGGCGGCGTGCTGGTCGGGGTGTTCGAGCAGGGTGATCACGCTGAGGGAGGTCATCGAGGCCGTGGTCTCGTGACCGGCGACGAGCAGCAGCAGCGCGGTCGAGATCAGCTCCTCGCGGTCGATCTCGCCCGCCGCCAACTGGCGTGTCACCAGGTTGTGCAGCAGGCCGGGGCCGGGCTTGGCCTGCATCGTGGTGATCAGCCCGTCCAGGTAGTGCTCGAAGTCCTGGCGTGCGGCGATCGCACCGGCCGCGTCCGTCGCCTGCACGAGACGTCGACTCGCGTCCTGGAAGAAGTCGTGGTCGGCGTAGGGCACGCCGAGCAACTCGCAGATCACCATGGACGGAACGGGCAGCGCGAACTGGCTGACCAGGTCGGCGGGCGGTCCCGCGGCGAGCATCTGGTCGAGGAAGCCGTGCACGATGCGCTCGACGTCCGGCCGCATGCCCTTGATGCGCTTGACGGTGAACTCGCTGATCGTCATCCGTCGGCGCGGCCCGTGTTCGGGCGGATCCAGACCGATGAAGGCCGGGCGGACCTCCCGGATGGCCTGGAAACGCGGGGATGTGGCGGGGAATTCGTCGCGGGTGCGGTCCGAGGAAAGGCGGGGGTCGGCGAGCAGCTTCCGCGCCGTCTCGTGCTTGGTGACCACCCAGGCCCTGCGGCCGTCGAAGAGGGTCACGGCGTTCAGCGCGTCGGGCTCGTCCCGTAACTGGCGGTAGGACTCGGGCAGTTGGTAGGGGCACGTACGGTCGGCCGGGAAAGCTGGGGCCTCGCGTGTCTGGATCGCTGCGGCGGTCTCGGTCATGTCGGTCATCGAATCCCTCGAAACCTCAGACGTTAAAGAACGGACAGTTCTCTAACTGCGAGGCTAAGCTGTCCCCCTTAGAGAACGCAACGGCCCCTATCGGACACACCCGGGAGGCATGGGTGCCCAGCAGCACCGGCCCGGCCACCGAACCATCCGCTGACCACCGCAAAGGGCCGCGCCGCCGCGGCGAGGAACTGGAAAGCGCCATTTTGCGGGCCACCTTGGACGAGCTCGCCGAGGTGGGTTACTCCGCGCTGACCATGGAGCGGGTCGCCGTACGGGCCCGCACGGGCAAGGCGGCCGTCTACCGCCGCTGGCCGAGCCGGGCCCAACTGGTCCTGGACGCCTGCAAGTTGGGCAAGATCTCCGAAGTCGACCTGCCCGACACCGGCGGAATCCGCGGCGACGCGCTGGCCCTGCTGCGGCAGATGGCGGCCACGATGTCCAGCCCGCTCGGCGGGATCATGCGCGGGCTCCTCGGGGAGATGACCCGCGATCCCGAGCTGGCCGAGCTGATCCGGGAGCGGATCCACACCGTCCGCCCGTTGGCGGTCGGCGTCATCCTGGAACGGGCCGTCGAGCGCGGCGAGGTCGAGCCGTGGGTCCTCTCCTCCCGCCGGGCCACGGTGGCGACGGATCTGCTGCGCAACCATTTCCTGCTGTTCGGCACGCCCGTGGCGGACGAGGTCATCGTGGACATCGTCGACGACGTGTACCTCCCACTGGTCCTGAGCCCGGCCGCGAGCCGGCCGAACAAGGCCGACTAGGACCTGTCATGCCGATCACACGCCCCGCCGGGGTGACTCGACGGAGGACTCGATGAGCGCACTGGAGATGAGTCGCGCGGAGGCGGTGGCGCTCGTGCAGCGGATCATGCAAGCGGACTACACCTCAGACGACGAGGTAGACGGCTGGCTGAACAGGCTCGACCGAGCCCTGGCGTGCCCGTCCGGCCATGTGAGCGATTTGATCTTCTGGCCGCCGGAGCGGGAGCTCTCGGCTGATGAAGTAGTCCACCAGGCCCTGGCGTATCGGCCAATCGCTTTGTGAGGTCGAACTCAACCCCGATGCCGGTAACGCCCATACCGGGTAACCCTGAGCCGGCGGCCCCGTTACCGTCACCGTGCATTTACCGTCACCGTGCATTCAGCCGCGAAGCAAAGAGAGTCGCAGCGACCACGGAGTACACCTGCAGTCGATCGCCCGTCACGCCCTGCTCCGCGAATGATCTGGCAAGGTGATCCTTCAGGGTGAAGATGACCGACGGCTCCGTGCTCTCCCTAGAACTTCTGTGCGCCCAGATCGTCTTCGCGGACTAGGCAACCGCCTTCCAGTCCACCGACATCGCACCGGCAGACCGCCGACATCCCGTACTGCCGACGACAGTCGGCCGTCTCAGCCGAGAGCCACCCGTCCGGAACCTCAGAAGCGGACGCCAACCCGGTGAACCTTCCCAGTCACAGCACCTGACAAGGTGTTCGCCCTGGCCGATGCGCTCGATGCGCCGGGTTGGGTCACTGGGTTGGGTCGTCGGGGAGCAGTCCAGCGGCCTGACACGCTGACGTTCCCGGGCTGGCGGCGGCACGCTCCGTCGTGATCGGTCATTTCGGAGTCGCGTGGGCGCTTGAGCTGCGCGCAGACGGCTGGCGACGCAGCTGGCCCAGCCTCCTGCGTCGCCCGGAGAGCGCCTAGTCGCTGGGCGCCCCGCCCATCATCCTGAGCATCCCCATCCCTCCGGTCCGGAAGAAACGTACGACCAGGGCGGCCGCAAGCACGAGGAACACGAGGTTGAGCCAGGTCGTGTAGTTCCAGGCGACGCCCGCCATGGGGATGGTGGCCGAGCGCCGGTCGGGTACGAGGCCGAGGCCGCCGAAGGTGAACTCCACGACGTACCCGGCGACGACCATCGCCAGATAGAACGTGCCGAGGAGGAAGACGGCCATGCGGGCGCCGTAGTACTTCCGGTAGATGGTGAGGATCGGCAGGATCAACAGGTCCGCGAAGATGAACGCGACCACCCCGCCGAAACTGATCCCGCCCTTCCAGAGGACCACCGCCAGCGGCACGTTGCCGATGGAGCACACGAACGAGGCGATGGCGACGAGCGGGCCGATCAGCGGCCCCCAGATCCTGGCCGCCAGCGGATGCCCGTCGAAGAAGAACGTACGCCAGAAGGCGTCCGGCACCCATGCGGCGATCGCGCCCGCGACGACCAGGCCGACGACGAGATCGCGCAGGATCGCCGCCCACTCCATGACGAAGACGTGCGCGGTGGCCGTGAACCCCTCGGCCGAGAACAGCCGCCCGGCGAACGAGCCCTCCTTCTGTACGGACATGTCCATCGCGGCATGCCCCTCCATCGAGCCGGCCAGACCGCGCTCGGCCTGTTCCCTGGCCCGGCTCAGCAGCCCCTCCCGCAAAAAGAGGCGGAACAGCGCCGCGAGCAGCACGATCATGAGGGGGCCGCCGACGAACTCGGCCGCCGTGAACTGCCAGCCCATCAACAGGGCCAGAATTACCCCGAGTTCGACGACGAGGTTGGTCGAGGCGATCTCGAAGGCCATCGCCGCGGTGAAGTGAGCGCCCTTGCGGAACAGCGAGCGGGCGAGCGCGACGGCGGCGTACGAGCAGGAGGACGAGGCCGCGCCGAGCCCGGCCGCAAGCGCGAGGGTGCGCGGCCGGTCGTCGCCGAGCAGTGCGACGACGGTGGACCGGCGCACCACCGCCTGCACGACGGCGGACAGGGCGAAGCCCAGGACCAGGGCCCAGGTGATCTCCCAGGTCATGGAGCCGGCGATGCGCAGGGCGTGCAGTACGGCATCCATGGGCGTGCCTTCCGCGAGGAGGGGCGTGGGCCAGGTGGGTCGCGCGGCGTACGGGAGAGTTGGGGTTCCGGGCCCTCGCCGGGACGAAGACCCGGAACCCGATTCGCTGTTATCCGTTGGTGGCTATCTGATATCTGTTATCTGCCGTCTGTTGTCCGCTATCTGTCAGTCGTCGGCCGATAACCGACGGCTGACCTCCGACAGCCGACAACTGGCGGCCGTACGCCACTACTTGAGCCGGCCGACGATCTTGTTCATCTGCTCGATCTCCGCGTTCTGGGCAGCGATGACGTTGCCCGCGAGCCTCTTCGCTTCGGGGTTGCCGCCGTTCTTCTGCTCGTCCTTGGCCATGGTGACCGCGCCCTGGTGGTGGCCGATCATCAGCTGGGCGAACTTCTTGTCGAAGTCCCTGCCCTTGGCGGACTTGAGGTCACTCATGTCCTGGTCGGACATCATCCCGGGCATGCCGGACGAGCCGTGGTTCATCCCGGGCATGTCCCCCATCGACGACGAGGCCGAGGGCAGCGGCTTGCCCCACGCCTTCAGCCAGCCCTTCATCGTGTTGATCTCGGGATCCTGAGCCTTCTCGATCGCGGAGGCCAGGCTCTTGACCTCGGAGTCGGCGGCGCGGCCGTCGGCGAGCCGAGCCATCTCGATGGCCTGCTGGTGGTGCGGGATCATCTGCTGAGCGAACGTCACGTCCGCGTCGTTGAAGGCGCCGCCCGGGGACGAGATAC
This sequence comes from Streptomyces sp. WM6378, assembly GCF_001279695.1. Taxonomy (GTDB): domain Bacteria; phylum Actinomycetota; class Actinomycetes; order Streptomycetales; family Streptomycetaceae; genus Streptomyces. The sequence goes on along the minus strand of NZ_LGDD01000234.1, from coordinate 143,872 downwards.
CGGAGGACGGGACGCCGCCGCCCCCGTGGTTCATCCCGGGCGTGGCCGAACGGTCGGGCTTGGAGCTGTCGGAGGAGCCGCAGGCGGCCAGCGCCAGGGCGAGGGCGGCGACGGTGCCGGCGGCCGCGAGCATGCGGCGACGGGCGGCGGAGGAACGGGAAACGGACATCAAAAGGGTTCTTTCCAGGTGGCCGCGCCCATGCTGGGGCGCGGGTGAACGGGCAGGGCACTTCGCCGGTCCGACCGGGGCCGAGGCCGGGCAGCGCCTGTCACGTCCGCGCGACGCACACCTGAAGGAGCAGACCTCTGCCGCTGAGCGGCGGCCCACGCCGCGCCTCGGCGAACAGCCCCGTACGGCGCAGTCCCGAGACGACGAGGACCACCAGCCCGAGCACGGCGAGCAAGCCGGCCGCGGCCAGCGGCAGGCGCTCGCGGGCGGGGGTGGACACGCAGAGCTCGCCGCTCATCCCCGAGACGACGGGGGCGGCGTGTTGCTGCCCGCGCACGTCCGCATGGCCCGTATTCATGGGCTTCATGGGCACGGTCACGGGGGCTGGCTCCGCCATCTCGCCGTGGCAGCCCGCGGCTGCGTTCGCCGGAGCCCCGTGCATGGCGAAGAGGCCGAACAGGACGGCACACAGCACGAGCAGCCGGGACAGCCCCGCCCCACGCGTCCGTCCGCGGTCCATGGCTTTCCTCGGCCTTCTCTCGCTCGTACGACTCCTGCGCTCGGGCCCGACGATACCCCCACCGGGTTTGTGCGGGGCACTCCCCACCCTGGTGTGCGCGAATGGTGTTTCACCACACCCGCTCGGGCTCCGCAGGGTGTGTGCTTCACCGAAGTAGCCAGGTCAGTGGTGGAATTTGGGCTGGTCCGCCACAAGGGTGAGCTATGTTTTGAGCACACATGGCATGAGAAGGAGGCCCGCCGGTGTCATCGGGGCAGCAGGTACGCGCCCAGTCGGCCGCGATCACGCCGAGCGGGGAGCCCTCGGACCATGAGCGCGCCCCGGCGGACCGGGTCCGCGCACTGTTCGACGGCCACCGCCTCTCCCCCGGGCAGCGGCGCATCGCCCAGTACCTCATCGATCACCTCACCGACGCCGCGTTCCTGTCGATCACCGAGCTCGCGGAGCGGGTCGGTGTGAGCCAGCCGTCCGTGACCCGCTTCGCCTCGTCCCTCGGCTACAGCGGCTATCCCGCACTGCGGGAAGTACTCCAGCCGATCGCCCTGAGCGCGGTCGCCGGCACCCCCGAGGGCCGCGAGGAGAGCCGTCACAACGAGCTCCAAGCGGCGGTTGACGCCGAGATCGAGAACCTGGAGAACGTGCGCCGCCTGGTCGCCAACACCACCCAGCTCCTGGAGATCGGCCGCGAGCTCGCCCTCTCGGTGCCGCTGACGGTCCTCGGCCTGAGGATCTCCGTGTCCCTCGCGGAGTACTTCGCGTACGCGGCCCGTCGCATCCACCCCGATGTGCGGCTGGTGACGCGAGGCGGCAGCGTCGCCTACGACGCGCTGCTGCAGTCCCGCTCGGCGGGCGGGACCTGGGTGCTCGCCTTCGCGATGCCCCGGCACGCCAAGGAGACCCTCTCCGCGATGCGGGCGGCCCGCAGCGCCGGGCTGCGCGTCGCGCTGGTCACGGACACCACGCTGGGCCCGCTCGTCGACGAGGCCGATGTGGCGCTGACCGCCGGCACCGGCTCACGGCTGGTGTTCGACTCGTACGCGGCGCCGGGCGTGCTCGCCGCGGCCATCCTCCAGGCGATGGCCGACGCCGATCCCGAGCGGACACAGGCGCGGCTCGAAGAGTACGAACAGGCCGCCGACAAGCACGGCTTCTTCCTCTAGGCCGACCGGCCCGCCCTTCCGTTTCTTCCCCCTGGGCCCGATTCGCCCAGGTCACTGCGCAAGATCTTCACACCCTGCGGGCGCATGAATTTTTTCATACCCTTGTGTACTCAACGGTATATATGTTTACTGAGCCGTGGCGGCCGCCGATCTCTTCCTGCCAAGGAGAGCGACCCCACCCAGTCCCTCTGAACGGACGACCAGCGTGACGCTCTCCCCCTCCTCCTCACGTCGCGCTGGATGTCCGATCCAGGCTGTTGGATCCGGTGGCACGCCCGTGGCGGCCTCGGCTAACCCCTGAGCCGGGGCCGCCCCCCTCTCTCGATCAGAGTTCGACAACCATCGGAAGCGACGAGAATGTCCCCTACGGCCCCCACCACCACGCTCAGCCCGGACTGGCCCTGCCAGGTCAAATCGCCGGGAAGTCGTGACTGGGAACGCACCGCCACCCGTTGGCTGCGCGACCTGCTGCCGGCCCGCTACGCCGGCTACTCACCCCTCATCCGCCACCACGTCCTGCTCGCGCGGCACGCCCAGATCCAGGTCCAGCACGAGATACGCGCAGTGCGCGTCGCCCTCCAGACCAGCCGCGCCGAACTGCCCACCCTCGGTGTGGCCCCGGCCGTCATCGAGAACACCATCCGGATGTACGCGATGGAGCTCGAACAGCTGGGCCGCCTGGCCCGGGGCGTCCGGCTGGTCATGGAGGCGCTCATGGACGACGGCGCCCCGCCGCGCCGCACACACGTACCGCGGAGGTGACTCCGGGGCCTACACCGGCTCCGGCAGATCCAGCCGCGTGAAGTGTTCGGGCGCGAGCGCGCGCAGGAAGTCCGCCGCGTCGAAGGCCGCCCCGGCGGCGACCACGCCCGTCGCGCGGGAGCGTCCGTCGAGGATGCGCGCGAGGGCCTCGACGACGAGTGGCGCCGTGACCGCGTAGATGTCACGGCCGCCGGCGACCGCCCGGCGCGTCTCGCCGCCCCTGCGGACGGCCGCCTCGACGAGGAAGGTCTGCGCGGAGCGTCCGCTGCTGTCGGCGGGGACGGGTTCGGGCGTGGTCGCATCCCGTACGTCCCGCAGCGGCGCGAGGTTCATGACGGCACGCACCTCGGGCGTGCGCACATGGCGCGAGATGGTCACCTGGTCGGCCGTCGCGAACGGGGCTGCGTCCTGCGTCCCGAACGGCTCGGGGAACTCCCACGGGAATTCCTGCGGCGTATAGTCGAAGGGCCTCAACTTGCCTTCGGTGTAGGTGAGTTGCTGCCCGGCATTGCTCTTGCCGGTGAGCCGGCTGCCGAGGGTGGGCAGCCAGCTGTCGAGGGCGTACGCGAGGACCACCTCGTCCACCTCCGTCCAGTCACCCAGCGCCGCGGTGGCCAGCAGATCGCCGACCGCGCCGTAGAACGCGACCGAGGGGGCGAGGACGATCCCCGCCTCCTTCGCCCGTGCGTCGTACGTGTCGAACAGCGCGGCCGTGACGGCCTGTTCGGCGGCGACGTCCAGGTAGGGAAGGCGGGCGCGCAGTGCCGCCTGGGCGACGGGGAGCGCGGTCGCGAGGAACGGTCCCGCGCAGTTGACGACCGCCGACGCGCCCTCCAGAGCGTGGTCGAGGGACGCCGCGTCCCCGGTCGACACGACGCGCACCGGCGCGTCGGGGGCGAGCTCGCCGAGCCCGTCGAGCTTCGCCCGGTCGCGGCCGACGAGCACGACGCGCGCACCGCGGTTCAGGAGCTCCCGCACGACGAAGCGGCCCGTGTGGCCCGCGGCTCCGACGACGGCGACGGACCGCTCGTCGGGCCAGGTAACGGTGTGCGGAACAGACAGTGGGGAAAGGGCGGAACTCATCGTTGGCTCCCGGTTTCTGCAGGTGGTATGTGGTGTGACGCCATAGTGCGGGCCCCGGACCCCCACGCACCAGCGGCCGGAATGACGAGGGGCGTACAGTTTCGGACATGAGTACATCTGCGACTTCGGACGGCCGGACCGTGGCGCTCGCCGTCGCCGAGGGGAGCATGCTCTTCGAGGCCGCGGCGGCCTGTGAGGTGTTCGGCACCGACCACTCCGAGCTGGTCGATCCCTGGTACTCGTTCCGGGTATGCGGCTCACGGCAGGCCCGTGTCGGGGGCTGGCTCCGTGCCGACACCACCCATGGTCTGGACGCCCTCGTGTCCGCGCACACGGTGATCGTCCCGGCGCAGGACGACATCGAGGGCGACCCGCCGGGTGAGCTGATCGACGCGGTCCGCGCCGCGCACGCGGCCGGCGCCCGTATGGTCTCGCTCTGCACAGGGGCGTTCGTACTGGCCGCGGCGGGGCTCCTGGACGGCCGCCGCGCCACCACGCACTGGGCCCACGCAGAGTTGCTCGCGGCGCGGTATCCGAGGGTGACGGTCGATGCCGGGGTGCTCTTCACCGACGAGGCCGACGTGCTCACCTCGGCGGGCAAGGCCGCCGGGATGGACCTCTGCCTGCACATCGTCCGCAGCGACCACGGCGCGACGGTGGCCAACGCACTGGCCCGGCACCTCGTCGTACCGCCGCACCGGGACGGCGGCCAGGCCCAGTTCATCCCCGCGCCGGTGACCCACGGGCGCGACCACCCGCTCGCCGACCTGCTGCCCTGGGCCCTCGACCGCCTCGACCAGCCGCTCACGGTGGAGGATCTGGCCCGGCAGGCGGCCATGAGCAGCCGCAACCTGGCCCGGCACTTCCATGCCGTCACTGGGACCTCGCCGCTGCGCTGGCTACTGAGCCAGCGCGTACGCCTTGCGCAGGAACTCCTGGAGTCGGGCGACGACAGCGTCGAGCACATCGCGGCGCGCACAGGCATGGGGACGTCCGCGACCCTGCGCCGCCACTTCGCCCGCGTCACGGGCCTGCCGCCCGAGGCGTACCGGCGCACTTTCGGCATACGCTGACATCCCCTCGGGCCGAGCACCTGACCGAGGGGACGCCGGGTTCAGAGGACGAACACGCTCCGGCTGCCGTTCGGGCGGTAGGTCTCGCCGGGATAGATCAACCAGGTGACCTGTCCGGTGCAGTTGGGGCCGGAGTGCACCTCGGCGACCGCGTCCGTGTGATTGGTCACCACAGGTGGCGCGAAGTCCCCGAGGGGGAAGCAGCCGCTCGGATGTTCATGGGCCACACCGTCGATGATCAATACCCCCTCGGCCGCATGCGCGGAATTCGCGACCGCGAGCGCGAGTGTCGCGGCCGCCGCACACACACCGAGCGCCGTCATCGTGCGTCGCACCATGTACTTGCCCCTTCCGTCACCGCGGGCCGCACTCTCAAACGACCCACTGGCGCGACTCACCGTATGTGCATGACTACGTCTCGTCACAGGCGTACGGAGGTGAATCCCGCACCCGCCAACACGCCCCTTACGCCGACGAACCCGGCCCTCCGGGGCGGGCCACACCCAGAATGCGATCTACGGGGGTGCGTGCAAGCGTGGAAGTGGCTCTACCTCCGACCTGCCCAGCAGGGGGCGACCACCATGAGCAAGAAGCAGACCCGCCAGAACCGGGGAGCACGCACCGGCGGCCATGACCGGAGCGCCACCTCCGAGATCAAGGAGCAGGTGAAGACCCCTGCCGCGCCGGAAACGACGCACACCACGCCAGAGGTCTCCCACAAGCAGCCGCGGAAGTTCGGCCACAACTAGCCGCGCACAGCGCCACGTCCAGCCGCCGGATCCGCCTTGTTCCTCAACTGGGCGACGGATCCGGCGTGCTTCACAACCGGGCGACGGACCAGGTGTGCTTCACAAGGTGTGTGCTTCACAACTGGGCGCCAGAACAGGCGTGTTGGCGACTTCTACCGCGTCTTCATGCCGGTCGGGACACGTTCCTGGCCGCCCGCCACTCCGGCGCGAGTACCGCCCAGATCTCCTCGTCGTGCCGGGTGCCGCGGTACAGGTAGCTCTCCCGCAGCACGCCTTCCTTCGTCATGCCCAGGCGCCGGGCCACGGCAATGCTCGGTCCGTTGGCTGCCGAGACCCACCACTCCACGCGGTGGATGCCGCGCTCCTCCACGGCCCAGTCGATGATCGCGCGCACGGCCCGGGTCACCAGTCCCTTGCCCACCGCCGACGGTTCCAGCCAGCAGCCCGCCTCGGCGATGCCCTGCGCGGTGTCGAGCCTGCGGAACAGCACGGCGCCGACGAGTTTGCCGTCGGTTCGGATGCCGCAGAGCCGCCCGGTGTCGGCCGCCGTCCTGTCCGCGTACGTCTGGAGGAACGCCCGGCTCGACTCCAGGTCGGTCACGACGTCGGGCAGCCCGTTGTACCGCCCGATGAACTCCCGCCCCCGATCCACATGGTTCAGGAACTCCTCGGCCTGCCAGGGTTCGAGCGGGCGCAGCTCGGCGCCGTCCTCGCCCAGGGATATCACGTACATCCATGCCCTCCACGGTCTCGACGTGCGCCCACAGCGCCGTCGGCCAGACCCTACGGTCACTGTGTAGTCGCGCGCGCCTCGCGAGAACACGACATCACCCCGCGCCCCCATGGGTGGTGTCGCGGAGCTGCCAGAAGCTGCTTTCCCTTCCTGTTGAAGTAGTGGCCACACCTACCCCTGGCCACGCCATGTGGTGCCTCCACACACAGGACGGGAGCCATGTCCTCCACCGCCATCACCACGTCCGACGAAGTCTCCGCGCCACCGACTCGATCGGCACTCATGTCCTGGCTGGCCGTACTGTCGGTGATGTTGGGGATCTTCTCGATCGTCACCACCGAGATCCTTCCCATCGGCCTGCTGACGTCGATCGGATCGAGCTTCACCATCTCGGACGGCATGGCCGGCCTGATGATGACCATGCCGGGCTTCCTGGCCGCGCTTTCGGCGCCGCTGGTCACCGTGGCGACCGGGCGCATCGACCGCCGGCTGATGCTGGGCGCGTTCGTCCTCCTGCTGGCGCTGGCCAACTTCCTTGCCGCGATCGCGTCGAGCTACTGGCTGGTCCTGGTCTCCCGCGTGATGGTCGGGATCACCATCGGTGGGTTCTGGTCCATCGGCGCCGGTCTGGCCGGCCGTCTGGTACCGGCGGAGTCTGCGGCCCGCGCCACCTCGGTGATCTTCGCGGCGGTCCCCCTCGGCTCGGTGCTCGGAGTGCCGCTGGGCACGTTGATCGGCGACCTCGCGGGCTGGCGGACGGCGTTCCTCGTCATGGGGCTCTTCACCGTCGGGGTGCTTGTGCTGCTGCTCGTGGTGATCCCTCCGCTCCCGGCCGGGCGGACGACCCGGTTGCACGTGCTCGGCGGCATGTTCCGGAACGTCAACACCCGGTTCGCGCTGGGGACTACGTTCCTCGTCGTCCTCGCACACTTCGGCACCTACACCTATGTGGCGCCCTTCCTGGAGCGTGTGACACATGTGGGCTCCGGCCACATCACGGTCTTCTTGCTCATCTACGGAGTTGCGGGCATCGCCGGCAACTTCCTCGGCGGGTCGTCAGTCGCGCGTCGTCCGCGAGCCAGCTTCGCGACGGCAGCCGCGATGATCGCCGGAGCGACCCTGCTGCTCCCGGTGCTCGGCCGGTGGGAGCTGGGCGCGGTGTCTCTGCTGATCGTGTGGGGCGTCGGCTACGGTGCCGTGCCCGTCTGCTCGCAGACCTGGTTCTCGAAGGCCTCCCCCGAGGCGCCGGAGGCGTCCTCAGTCCTGTTCACCTCGTCGTTCCAGGCCACGTTCGCCACCGGGGCGCTGGTCGGCGGTGTCGTCGTCGACCGTTTCTCGGCTTCGACGGTCATGACGACGGGGAGCGTGGCGGCCGTGCTGATGGTGCTCGTGGTGTGGGCCCACCACATGAGGAAGGTCTCGTGGCCGGAGCCCTCATAGAGGCACCCGTCAAGCCCAATGCCCTTGGCCGTGGCCCGAGTTGACGGGTGTGGCTGCAAGCCGTCCGTCAGGACAGGTCCGAGCGGCCCAGCCACGCGGGCTTCACCGGGACGCCGTCCGGATACCGCGGCTCCGGCGGAGCGGTCGGCATCGGGGGTATCCGGGGTGGCACCGCGTCGGCGGGTTCCGGCTGTGGTTCGGGCTCGCGTTTCGGTACGGGCGCGGCGGTGTCGTCCAGCAGCTCGGCGACGGTGAACCGGGCGCTGTAGGACTGCCAGGAGCCGTCGATGACCAGCACGAAGCCGTCGCCGGCCCGGAAGAGCCGGCGCCGTTTCGGGTTCCGCGGATGCTCGGGCGTGAAGCGCCGGGCCCGGCCCTCCAACTCCGCGAGGGCTTCGTCGCGCGAGCCCTCCACATGCGTCAGCACGTACGCCTCCACATGCTTGCGATCCCCCGTACCCACCGTCATCTCGACGATCAGCCCCCATGTCGGCACGAGCCACTCCTTCCCTTCCCGATCCGTCCCCGCCGCGGCCACGGCCGTCGTGTCCCGGTCGCTCTCGGAACCCCTCGGCGCCCTCAGAACTCGGAGTTGGCAACCCAGCGCGCGAGCAGCTCGTCGTCGCCGGACGTCTCGAAGGCGTCCGAGGTCCGGTCGAGGCGGCCGTACATGAGCAGGAGCAGATCTGCGGCGGCCCCCTCGACAGTGGCGTCCGCCGGGTGCGCGGCCTCGGCGTCCGCGGGGTCGAGCCCGAAGCCGTCGGGGCGCAGCCGCACCAGCCAGTCGCCGGCCCGGTCGGTGCAGCGGAAGCGAACGGTTTCCTCCTGGCCACGCAGGTGCGCGGTCTTGGGCGCGAAGGACGCGGCGAACGGCAGATTGACCAGGAACTCGTCCACCCCGTCGGCCGCGAGAGCCGGGTCGATGACGGGCCGCAGGCCCACGGCGAGTTCCGCGTCGACACGGTGCACCAGTGTCTCGAACAGCATCCGCCGCATCCAGAACCGGGCATGGGGATCGGCGCCCCACACCCACATCGGGGCATCCGGGTCGGTGTCGGCGAACGCTCGGGCCGCCACCTGCGAGCTCGCCGTCAGCCAGCCGGGGTAGCCGGCGTCGTCGGCCGGCAGGTCCAGTTGCGTCTCGCGGGTGAGAGGCCGTTCCTGGACGCGCTGCCGCAGCAGCCCGGAGAACATGCGCTGCACGCTTCCGGCGTGCCTGATCAGGTCGACCAGCGTCCAGCCGGGGCAGCTAGGCACCGGCGTCGTCAGGTCCGCCGGCTCGACGACCGCCACGAACCTGGCGGTCTCCGTCATCACCGCCTCGCGGTGGGCCGCGGGCGAGGAAACCCAGCGCGAATCGAGTGACCTGTCCCTGTCCATGCCGCTGTCCATGTGGCTGCACCTTTTCCCTTGTGGTTCCACGGTCCGACAGCCCGGGTCGCCTCCCGCGTCCCGGAGGCTCTTGCTCGGACTGTCGGAGTCCAGTCTGCTCCGCGGCCGGTGTCCCTGCGGACTCGGGTCACCTCTGGGCGGTGTGGTCGCAGCACATTCGGCCAGGCGTCCTGTGTGTGAACGGCGGTGCGGTGTATTCAGGAGTGATGGATCTTCAGGCACTGCGCGCGGCCCGGCCCCGCTCCCCGGCGACGCGTCACGCCCTCTTCGTGGTGCCGTTCGCGATGATCGCGGTCGTCACGGTGGGGGACGTCCTCGCCCCGCCCGACGTGCACCTCGGCCCGTTCCTGGCCGCGGCTCCCGCCGTCACGGCCTCGTTCGCCGGGCCCCGGGCCACCGGGTTCGTCGGAGCGGTCGCCGTCGCGGCGCAGGTGATCGTCGCGATGGTGCGTGGCAGTGTCACCGACCTCAACCACACCTTCCAGATCATCACGCTGCTTCTGATCTCGGTGTTCGTGACGCTGTTCGCCCATCTGCGCGAGGTCCACGAGAAGGAGCTGGTGCAGTTGCGCTCGGTCGCCGAGGCCGCGCAGCAGGTCGTGCTGCGGCCCCTGCGCGAGCGGCTCGGGCCGCTGCGCATCGCGAGCGTGTACCTGGCCGCGGCGGCCGACGCGCAGATCGGCGGCGACCTGTACGCCGCCGCCCGCACCGCCCACGGCACCCGGCTCATCATCGGCGACGTACGGGGCAAGGGGCTTGAGGCGGTCGGGGACGCGGCTCTCGTCCTCGGCGCGTTCCGGGCCGCCGCCCACCAGGAGGCCGACCTCCCTGGGCTCGTCGACTACCTCGAACGGGCGGTCGCGCCGGACCTGGACCAAGCCCCGGGAGTCGGCCTCGACACCGACCCGCAGCCCCACTCCCCCTCCGACGAACACAGCGAGGCGTTCATCACCGCGGCCCTGCTCGACATCCCCGACCTCGGCCAGGGCCTCCAGCTCGTGAACTGCGGCCATCCCCCGCCGCTCCTCCTGCGCGGCAACCGCGTCATCCCCCTGGAGGTGGACCAGCCGGCGCCGCCGCTGGGCCTGTCCGACCTCGCGGAGTCCCAACTCGCCGCGCAGGACTTCCCGTTCGAGGCCGGCGACATCCTGCTCCTCTACACCGACGGCGTCCTCGAAGCCCGCGACGAGGCGGGCGCGTTCTACCCGCTCGCGGAACGCGCGGCCGCATGGCACGGCACCGGACCCCGCGCCCTGCTGAGCCACCTCCGCGACGACCTCCTCGCCCACACACCCACCCGGACCCTGGGCGACGACGCCGCGATGGTGGCCATCGAACGGCTCCGTTCACCTGCCGAGCGGAGTGCGCCCCACCCGTAGGGACTCGACGATGGAGAAACCTGTGCACTGTACGCACCCGAGAGGCGGGACCAGGCCATGCGCCGCAGGAACCAGCGGGCGAGCGGGCCCGGTCCGGGCGGACGCCGCGATGTGCAACCACGTCCTGGCGTCGCTGCCCGACGAGCAGACCGTCCTCGGCGTGTTCGGCGAGATCCACCGGCCGCTGCGGCCCGGCGCCCCGCTCGTCCCGCTGACCAAAGACCCGGCGGGCATCGGCATCGAGCACGCCTCCTTGCGGCTCGGCAAGCGTCGCCACCAGGGCCTGAGCCGGGCCGCCTCCCACTCCTCAGAGATTGCCGTCCAGGAATTCCCTCAACGCGGGCCCGTCCATCGGGCCGGTCTCCGTGGCCGTCGCCTCGCCGCCCTTGAGCAGAACGACGGTGGGCGCACCGGTGACTCCGTACCGCTGCACGGGCCCCGGGCAGCGCGTCATGTCGACCTTGACGGCAGTCAGGCGCCCCGCGTACTCCTCGGCGGCCTCGCCGACGACCTCGTCCATGGCCTTGCACGCCTTGACGGCCTTGGGCCAGGTCCCGCAGAAGTAGGCGAGCACCGGGCCATCGGTCATGCCGAGAATGAAGTCGAACTCCTGGTTCTCCAGCGGTTGGTGGACCCTGCGGGCCATGGCACTCCTCGTGTTCCGAGCAGTACTCCGGTCGGTACTGCGATCAGCACCGGCATCGGTACCGCGGCACCCATCATCACCCGCGCAACCCGCGCGCCCTGCCCGGCGCCCCGTCGGCGGGCGACGGCCCGGCACCCGCTCCTGCGCATCCCACCTGCGGCGATGAACACGTTCCGCTTGCGTATTGAGCAGGTCATGGAACGGTGACGAACCTGGTGGAAGCCCACGTTCCCGTACTAAGAAGTGTGATCACAGAGACCGTGTTTGACGGTCCACAGTCATGTATGGGGGAAACAGTGAGCAGTTTCGGCGTGCGGCGGACCGCCTACGGTGCGATCGGTCTGGCGGTCACCGGGGCACTGGCCCTGACCGGCTGCCAGAACGGCGACGACAACGGCGCGAGCGGAAAAGCGTCCACCCCTCCTGCCACCGGGTCCACCGCCCCCACCCACTCCGCACCGCCCAACGCACCCGCCCCGGCCGGCGGCGGCACGGCGAAGGCGGGACAGAGCTTCAAGATCGGCGAGGCGGCGCAGATACCGTTCAGCTACGGATCCACCACCAAGGGCACGATCGCACTCACCGTCACCTCGATCGACCAGGGGCAGCCCGGCGACCTGGCCCCGCTCAAGATGGGTGACCAGGTGAAGGGGAAGGTCCCCTACTACATCCGGTACTCGATCAAGAACACCGGCACCACGGACCTCGCCTATGCGTCGGTGGGCCACATCAAGGGGCTCCTCGGGGACGGCACCGAGGCGCAGGACCTGATGGTCATCGGTACGTTCGACAAGTGCCCCAGCGACTCGCTGTCGAAGGGCTTCACCAACGGCCACACCCAGACCGGCTGCGCGGTCGCCCTGGCGCCGTCGGCCGCGACGAAGGTGACCTCGGCCGAGTACTGGGGCGACCCGTACACCCTCGGCCAGGGCATCTACTGGAAGTAACGCACGCCAGGCCCTTTTCATGGGGCTGTGGCCCACACCGGACAGGACCGGTGTGGGGCACAGCCCGATGTGGTCCGTATGCGGTGTGCAGGTGGTCCGTGCCGGCCGGCCGCCGGGAGATTCGGCCCACCGGCACAGTTCCGGTCGGTTGCCCGGCGAGGCGCCCCGCCGGACGGGCGCGCGGGCGGATACTGGCGGCATTTCCGTACGCCGCGCGTCCGAGGAGCCGGTCATGGTCCTGTCTCCCCCGCCCTGCCCGCATCCGCCCGGCACCCTCGCCCGCCGTTCGGTACTGCTCGGCACGGCGGCCTGGTGTGTGAGTGCCGCCGCTTGCTCGGGCGGGGCGAAGACGTCGTCGGCCGCCTCCACCGGTTCGCCCGCGACCGGCTCGCACACGCCGTCCGCCGCCGACTCCCCCGTGTCCAGCTCACCGTCCGTCTCCGAGAGCCGCGGCGCCGGGCTGCCCCGGGCCGTCCCGTGGCGGCCGGGGCCCGGGGAGATCGAGCCCGCGGCCAAGCTCGCCGCCGTCGAGCTGATCGAGGCGCTGGGTACGTGGCCTGCCGGGCAGGGCAGCGAGCAAGCGGCGGCAGGGCGGGCCGCCGCCCTGGGCATCCCGGCCTCGTCGGCATCTCAACTGGCCGCCCAGGCAGGGTCGTTGATGCCATCCGGGGATGCGGCGGTCGTCCGAGTGATCGACGCCCAGTACGGCGGGATCCTGTCCGACACGGCGAGCGTTCTGGTCGTGTGCGAGCAGCCCACCCTGACCGGGACCACCGTCCGGCCCGGCGGAACCACGGTCGACGTACGGCTCAGCCGCGGCTCAGCCGACTGGCGCGTCACCGCCCTGCACCCCGCGACGCCCGGCCCGGCCAAGGCGCTGGACCCGGCGGCGCGGGAGGTGCTCGGCCAGTCACGGATCGAGCTGCCGCCCGCCTCGGCCGCCGACATTCGCAGCGGTGCCGTGCACGACAGCGTGCTGCGCGCGATGCTCCAACTTGCGGGCGCCTACCGGCTGTCGGTCAGCGTCGTACGCTCCGGGCACCCACTGGACGTGTTCGGCACCGATCGTCCCAGCGACCATCCACTTGGCCGGGCCTTCGACGTGTGGCGCATCGACGGCCACCCCGTCGTCGATCCGGCGACCTCCCGCACCCTGATCACCGCCTTCATGCGGGCCGCGGCGGCGGCCGGTTCGTACAACGTCGGCGGCCCGGTGCAGTTGGCGGGCGGCGACACGGCGAACCAGTTCTTCTCGGACGACACCCATCACGACCATGTCCATGTGGGCTTCACTGCCTGACGCGGCCGTCTCACGGGACCGGGACCGCAGTTCCCCGTCATGGGCCGAAGGACCATGTGGCCACGGGGGCGGCCGTATGACTGACGGGGACGGTGTGGGTGACCCACATGGGTCCGACACACATATGGAGAAGGAAAGTCGTGGGCTCGGCAAGGTAGTTGGGGATCTCGCCGCGCAGAGCAAGGCCGCTCTGGAGCCGGGTGCTGGGGGCCACGGCCAGGGTGGTGCCCCCGAAGGTGGCGGTGACGGAGCGGTGGACGTGGCCCGCGAGGACCCGCACGACCTGTGGATGCCGTCCGACCACTTCGGCCAGGCGCTCACCGTCAGCCAGCCGCATCCCGTCCAGGAAGGGGATCCCGACCGGGATCGGCGGATGGTGCAGGCAGACCAGGGCCGGGACGTCGGGTCGGCGAGCAAGTGCCGTGTCCAGCCAGGTCAGTTGGGCCGATCCCAGGTGGCCACCGGGTGATCCGGGCACTTTGGAGTCCATCACGACGACGGTGAAGGCGGGGTGCTCCACCACGTAGTGCGTGTCGCCCAGGAACGCGGTGCCGCCGAAGGCGTCCCGCAGGGCCTCCGGGTCATCGTGATTGCCCGCGACGAGATGCAGCGGCAACGGGAACCCGCCGATGACTTCCCGCAGGACCGCGTACTCCTCCGGGCGGCCCCGGTCGACGAGATCGCCCGTGATGACCACGGCGTCCGGCTGCGGATCGAGAGCGAGGGCACGGCCGAGGGCACGGCTCAGCGCCTCGGCCGGGGCGGCGCCCAGCGCGCCGGCCGTGATGTGCGGATCACTGAGATGAGCGACGGCCGGGGTCATCTCCGCACGGTTCACCATCTCGCCCCCGGCCACAACCGGTCACGCTCAGGGCGAAAGCCCGCGCCCCTTGCGGGCCCTAGCCCCCGAACAGTTGGCCTGTTCACCCCGCGGTGCGGTGGCGGTTGCCCCGTCGCCGTTCACCCACGCCTACTTCGCGGCGAACAACGACCGCAGGTACTTGCCGTTGACCAGCGCCGCCACGGCGATCAACAGGACGCCGCAGACGGCTTGTTCGGCCTTCATCCACACCGGGAACGCGCCCGGGAGCGCGATGATCGCCGCGATGGCCACGATCATGACGCCGGAGATGACCCTGAGCCGGCGATACGCCGAGCGCGAGCCGCGCGCCGCTCGCACGGCACACACGTAAGTGACCAACGCACTGGCGACAACGATGGCTCCGCGCACCCATACGGCCGCGTTCACGTCCGCGGAGTCGTTGCGCAGGAGCACGATGACCACCAGCGTGAGCACGCTGATGCCGAGGTATCCCCCGACGAGAAGTTTCGTGCTGCGGAAGGCCGCCAGGCTGCGCGGATGGTCGAGGTGTTCCGCGGAAACGGGGGCGGCTGCGGCGTGCGAGCTCCGGGCGACGTTCATGACGGTCCCTTCTCTGTCAATGGCTGGTCCCTGGTGTTGTGTGGCGGCCGGGGCTACGGGTGCCGCGCCTTCGCGGTACGCCATGCGCGCCCTCCCACCATCAATCCCAGGGTCCATGCCGCCCGCCGCCCATCCATCGCCCCCGCGAACGAAGCCCGGCCGGCGCGGCCTCAGGGACCGGTGAGGGCCGCCCCGTAAGGGAGCCCGGATCCGGTCCCTGCATCAGGGAGCCGGCGGGGCGGCGCGGGATCGGTATGACTGTTTCCCTCCTGGGGGTGACCGCGACGCCCATTCCCCCTGATTCATGATCCGTGCCCGTTAGAAAGGGCCCGTCCTGTTGACCAACAGATGGGCTGTTCCAGCATGTTGAAGACCGCTCTGCGCGTCCTCGCCGCCACATCCCTGGCCGCCGCCTCGCTGACCGTCGCCGCTCCCGCTGACGCGACCGTCCAGCGCGCCACGACGGTACGGTCCCAAGGCCCCGACACCGGCCCCTGTGGGCCGGTCGGGCAGTTCCGTTCCTCGGACTGGTGGCGCACCACCACCTCCCCGTCCATCGCCCCGGCCATCCGGCATGCGGCGGCGGACGAGAACTGGCAGTGGCGCGACGACGTCAACACCCTCTGGCGGGGCGACACCCGGGACAACGTGCAGCAGCTCTTCGACGCCGGCTTCACCCCGCGAGGCGAGACGGTCACCCCGCTCGCCGAGTACATCGTCAAGGGCGGTGGCCAGAACACGGCGCATGTCAGCACGAGTTGCGAGAAGTGGGTGGCGCAGAAGTTCGCCACATATGGCGCGGCGAAGACAGGTTGGGTCTACGAGATCGAGGCCCCCGGCGGCGTCGACGTGAACGCCACCGCCCACCTCAACGGGTACCAGTCCCCGTACCTGTGGAACAAGGAGATCGACTTTCCCGGCGGAATCCAGGGGCGTTACATCAAGGAAGCCTGCAAGTACCGGCTTCTGAAGACCGATCCGGACACCAAGGTCAACACATACGAGAACCTGGGCTGCCAGACCAACCGCCAGTTCGCACCCGCCTTGGCTGCCGCACTCTGAGCACGCCGAAGGTGTGCCGGGCCGTCACCCGGCAGAACTCCTGAACTCCCCCGGCCGGGTGGCGGGCGCGAAGCCCGCCGCCCCGCCGTCCCCCGGACATCACGCTTCCGGCTTGCGGGCCAAGAGGCAGGCGTGGCGCCTCTTCACCCGGCCGTCCGGCTCCTGCTCCATGCGCGCGGTGACGTTGAACCCGGCACCGCGCAGCAGCTCGGCCGTACGGTCCAGTGGCAGGAAGTAGGACTCGTACGACACCGGTCGGTCGTAGGCCTGCGTCGGACACATGTGCTCGTAGGCGCCTGTGTAGTCCCCCCACATGAGGTGGCCGCCGGGTGCGAGGGTGCGGTGGAACTCGGCGAACACCGACGGCAGCCGCTCGGGCGGTGTGTGATGTGTGGAGTAATAGGCGAGGATCCCCCCGAGCTCATTGTCGGCGATGTCCAGCGCGGTCATCGAGCCCTCCGTGAACCGCAGCTCCGGATGGGCCTCCCGGGCCAGCACGACCATCCTCGGCGACAGGTCCACCCCGAACGCGGAGAGCCCGAGCAGGGACAGATGCGCCGTCACCCGGCCGGGCCCGCACCCCAGGTCCGCGACGGGACCGCGACCGGCGTCCCGCACGAGCTCGGCGAACGCCGTCAGCATCGCGCGTGACAGCGGGTCCAGCTCGGCCGGGGTGATGACGCGTTCGACGTAGACGTCGGCGACGCTGTCGTACGACTCCCGGACGGCGGCGAGGTAGGCAGGCTCGGTCATCGGGCGACTCTAGCCGAGGGCGATGCGGCACCGGTCGGCGAGCACTGGCCCCGGGCTTCGCCGGCGCGGCCACCGGAGCGACGAGCCCGTCGCGAGCGCCTGCTCGACAATCCGGGCGACGGGGTCGACGGCTACCGGGTCGCGGAACCGACCAGCTCCGCGACCGTCACCCACGCGGTTCTGATACGCCGCTGACGCGCACGACGGCGGCGCGTGCCGGGACGTGTACGCGGGGCACACACATAGGGGCGGATTTACGTGGTGTCAGGTCATCGCCACGGTCAGCAGGAACGTCGAGTCCTCCAGTGCCTCCACGGTGTGTGCCGTGCCGGGCACCGCCAGCAGGTCGCCGTCCCGGCCCTCCCAGGTGTCCGCGCCGGCGACGAGCCGGATCCGGCCCGACCACACCAGGAGCGTCGCCTCTCCCCCAAGCCCGTGTTCGCCGAGCGTGCTGCCCGCGGTCAGAGCCATGACGGTCTGCCGCAGTACACGCTCGTGGCCGCCGATCACGGTGGACGCACTGCGCCCGGCCCCGGCGTCCCGGGCCGCCTTCAGCTGAGCGCGGGCGATTGCTTCCAGGGAGAACTTCTCCATGCCTTGCTCCCACTTCCTTGTGCGAAGGGTGCCGCTTGTGAGGGGTGCCGCGCCACGGGGGTGCGTACCAGGCCGACCCTGGCAGAACCGTGGTCGGCGGCACCCCGGGACGCGCCGGAAGGCGGCTCGGGGTGCCGCCACCGGGGGCGTGCTTGCCGCCCGCCCGACGCGTCGCGTCCTCGTGCGATCATCGGCCGTCGCGATGGTCGGGGAGGGCCGGATGCTGTCGGCCCTGGTGACGAACGGGGAGGTCGGATGCTGCTGACGTTGACCGGCGGTGCGGGCGCGGGCAAGACGACGCTGGCCGCGGCGCTGGCAGAGACCGCGCCCCGCGCTCCTGTACAGGTCCTGCACGGCGACGACTACTACTTCTCCACCCCGGACCGCGGGGTGTGGGAACCCGACGAGGCGGGGACGCCGCGCCTGGACGTCGGCGATCCCCGCTCGATGGACGCCGAGCGTCTCGGCCGCGACGCCGACGCCGCCCTGGCAACCGCCGCATACGTCATCGTCGACGGCATGTTTGCCCACCACATAGCCCCGGAGACCGCACACGTCCGCTTCGATGTGTTCGTCGACCTGCCGGCCGACCTCCGCCTGGCGCGCAAGATCCGGCGCAAATGCCTGAGCGAGGGCTTCCCCCTCGACGTGCTCCTGCGGAACTACATCGAGCGCCGCCGGGACGCCCACGCACGCCACGTCGAGCCGCTGCGCCACTCCTGCGACCTGGTCGTCGACGCCACCCTGGAGCCACCTGTCTTGGCCCGGGAAGTGTGGTCAGCCATCACCAAGAGGGCTGCCGTCCATGGCAGTTGACCCATCAGTGGGTCTGCTGCACGCCGAGGCCACGTACCAGCGTCGAGGCCGTGCTCGCGATCACCGCGTTGTCCGCGGCGGCGTCGGCGGTCGCGTGGTTGGTGTAGATCGCGATGATCACCGGGTGACCCCCCTTCGGCCAGGCGACGGCGATGTCGTTGGCGGAGCCGTAGGCGTCGCTGGTGCCGGTCTTGTCGCCGACGGTCCAGTCATTGGGCAGCCCGGCGCGGATGCGCTCGTCGCCCGTGACGGTGGCGCGGAGCCAGCCGTTCAACCGGTCCCGGTCCGCGGGCGCCAGGCCGCTGCCGAGTGAGGTCCTTGCGAGGTTGCGGCCCATGGCCGCGGGGGTCGTGGTGTCGCGCCGCTCGCCCGGCTTCCAGACGTTCAAGTCGGGTTCCCAGCGGTCCAGTCGGGAGACCGGGTCACCGAGGGACCGGTAGTAGTGGGTCAGCCCCTGGGGGCCGCCGATGCGGCCGAGCAGCAGGTTGCCCGCCGTGTTGTCGCTTCGCGTGATGGCCGCATGACAGAGATCGGCCACCGTCATTCCCTTGTCGCCCTGGCCCGCGGTGGCCGGGGAATTGGGAACCTCGTCGCTCTTCTTCCAGTGGATGACCTTGTCCATCAGTCCCGGCTCCGAGCGCCGAGCCTTGTCGAGGACGGCGGCGCACACCATGGCTTTGAACGTGGACAGGGAAGGGAACTTCTCGTTGCCCCGGTAGGTGACGGTCCGTCCGGTGGCGGTGTCGAGGGCGTACGCGCCGATCCGTACGTGGTGTGTCCGCTCAAGGCGGCTCAGCTCGTCCGCCACGTCATGTGCGCCGCCCACATGGAGTGGCGCCGGCACCGACGGGGTTGTGATGGAAGTCCGGTCCTGCGCCTCGGCCGCCCGCGCCGTGGACGCGGTACCGGTCGTGAGGACCGCGAGGGCGAGCAGCGCGGCAGGCCACTTCGTACGGGAATGCGCACGGGAGCGGTTCAAGGAGGCAAGTCGTGTCGTTTTGTCTCGCATGGCTCCAGCAGAACAGGCACGGACCGCCGCCGTCCAAGAGGCTTCGCGCGAAGACGGCCATAGCGATCTGCCTATGGCGCCTGTTGAGGGCGGTCGCGGGACGGATGCCCAAGGTCCCGAACACGGAGAGGAATCATCCCCGGCGAGGAGCTCGCAAGAGGGCCGAACGGGACAGCCGTGGTGCCGTATTGGTCATTGACCACCCGGATACATCAATGATCCGTTGGATTTACTGACAAGTTGGCGAACGTTCACTCTGTGGCCTCCTAGAGTCTGGGTTCTCTTCCCGTACGCACACGTACGGACTCGTACACACACAGGGAGCGGAGCCATGGATTCGTTACGTCACCTCGCTGCCCATCTGGGGCTCGACCTCACCGCCATCTGCCTGCTCACGTTCGCGATCTACTATCCGAGGCACCGGCGGCGCGACCTCGTGCCGGCGTATCTCGCCCTGAACGTCGCCCTGTTCACCATCGTCGCGGCGCTCGCCGAAGTGGGCGGCAGCGGCGGGATGGCGCTCGGCTTCGGGCTGTTCGGCGTCCTCTCGATCATCCGGCTGCGCTCCGACGCGGTCCAACACGAGGAAGTGGCCTACTACTTCACCACGCTCGTCCTCGGCCTCATCTGCGGTCTGCCGCACCTCAGGTTCGCCCTGGCCGCCGCGTTGAGTGCCGTTCTGCTGCTTGTCGTCTACGCGGCCGACCACCCGCGCCTGTTCGCCCGCGCCCGGCGCACCGTCATCACCCTCGACACCGTCCACACCGATCCCGCCGCCCTGCGAGCCGACCTGGCGCGGCGCCTGGGCGAGCCCCTCCACTGGACGGTGATGGAGATCGACTTCGTACGGGATCTGATGGTCGTCGACGTCCGCTACCGGGAACCCGAACCGCGGCCCAGCGGGCAGCAGACCAGTCCTGTCGAGGCCCTGCGTCCGACCGCGAGCGCACTGGACGCCGCATGACCATCCAGACGACGGCGGCGCCGGCGGCCGCGGAAGCCGTACGGGCCATCGACGAGGCGGCGCACGGAGCCGATCCGATCTCGCTGGCCGAGCTGAATGAGCGGTCCTCACTGCTCACCCGGTTCGACCGCAGCTACCTCGTGCCCGCCGACACGTTCCTGCGGGTGGTGGGCCGACTCACCGAGGCCCGCCAACCCGGCGGGGCGTTCCGGGCGCTGGCCATCGACGGCCGCCGCGCCTTCCGCTACCACTCGGTCTACTACGACACCCCGGGGCTGCGCTCCTTCCACGACCACCGTCAGGGTCGCCGCCTGCGCTTCAAGATCCGTGAACGCGTCTACGAGGACAGCGGAGAGCGGCAGTTCGAGATCAAGCTCAAGGGCGGCCGCGGCGACACCGTCAAACACCGCTGCCCCCTGACCGGCACGGACAGCCCGCTCGACCCCGCGCGGCAGGCGTTCCTCGCCGACACGCTCAAGCACGCCTACGCGATCGACGCCCCCACCGCGCTGCGGCCCTCCCTGTCCACCGACTATCTCCGGACCACCTTCGTGGCCGACGGACAGCGCATCACGTGCGATGCCGGGCTCGTCTGCGTCGATCTGCGCACCCACCACAGGGTGCGCAGCAACAGTGGTCTCGTCCTCGTCGAGACGAAGTCGGCCGAGCATCTCACCGAGGCCGACCGGCTGTTGCACGCCCACCGGGTACGGCCCGCCGTGTTCACCAAGTACTGCGGCGCGTTCGCGGTGCTGCGTCCCACCCTGCCCGCCAACCGGTGGCGGCGCGCCGCCCGCCAGGCGTTCGGCCCGCAACCCGGTTGACGGCCCATATGGCCGAAAGCCATACCGCGCGCTCGCCGGTGGGGTCACCACGTCACCGGCTCGCCGCGCCAGGGCAACTTCGGGCACTTCTGCCCGCAACCGCGCCAGCCGTATGGTGAGCCGTCACATGTGTCCGGACAGAGGGGTACTGATGGTGCGTAGGACCAGGATCATCCGACAGACCACCGCGGTCGCGGCCGCCCTGCTGCTGTCCGCCGGGCTCGCCCCGGCAGCGTTCGCCGCGGGCTCCCCGCCCACACCGAACCCGGACGCGGCCGCTCTGGGCGCCTACTGGACCCCGGCCCGCATGACGGCCGCACTGCCCGACGACACAAGCCGGAGTGGTTCCCTGGGGGCCCGCACCACATCGCCCACCGTGGACGGGCCCCGGCCCGGCGAGTTCATCCCACCGAGCAAGAGCTTCGACGGCATCCCGCAGGCCGGCACCTTCTTCTGGACCGACGCCTCCGGTACGGGCCGCACATGCAGCGGTTCCGTGGTGCGCAGCCCCGGCCACGATCTGGTCCTCAGCGCCGGGCACTGTCTGAAGGGGTACTCCGGCACCTCTCCCAAGCGCCATCTGGGCTTCGTGCCGCAGTACCACGACGGGCTCACGCCGTTCGGCATCTTCCCCGTCAAGGACAACGGCGTGTACGTCTCGCAGGAGTACTACGACCGGGGTGAACACGCGGGCGCCGCCTATGACTTCGGGTTCGCGGTCACCGAGCCCAACCAGGACGGGAAGCGGCTCCAGGACGCGGCCGGGGCGGTCCAGTTGCTCGTCGAGTCGGGGTACTCGCACGCCCCGGTGCGGATGATCGGCTACCCCGGCGGCGCGCAGAAGCCGCTGGAGTGCCTGAGCTGGACCACGAAGTGGGTCAGCGACGACCCGGCCGACCCGGGCACCTTCGACCGCATCGCCTGCGACGGCTTCGTGGGCGGGACCAGTGGCGGCCCGATGCTGGTGGCGTGGCCCGGCGGCTGGGCGGTGATCGGGGTCATCGGCGGCTACCACACCGGCGGGAACACCCCGCAGGTCTCCTACAGCGCATACTTCGGCGCCGCCACCCGGGCCCTGTACAACGCCGCGACCACCGGCGCCCCGCCGGCGGGACCCGCCTCCTGATGGCCGTGGTGATCACCCTGCGCGAGGTGCGCGACGGCGACCTGCCCGCCTTCTGGGGGCAGCTCTCCGATCCACAGGCGCAGCAGGTGGCCGCGGTCACCAGGGAGTACAACTACGACCGGAAGCAGTTCGACGCCCACTGGGCGCGGGTTCGTGGCGATGCTTCGGTGACGATGCGCACGGTGCTCGCCGACGGTGTGGTGGTCGGCCATGTCGCCCTCTTCGGTCCGCCGGGCGAACGCGAGGTCACGTACTGGATCGACCGGGCGCACTGGGGCCGCGGCATCGCCACCGCGGCCCTGGCGCAGCTGGTCGGCCTCGAAAGCGGCCGCCCGCTGTTCGCGCACGCGGCGGCCGACAACGCCGGCTCGATCCGCGTCCTGGAAAAGTGTGGCTTCGTCGTCACGGGGCACGGCCGGGGTTTCGCGTTCGCCCGTGGCCAGGACATCGACGAAGTGCTGCTCACCCTCGCATAGGTCCTCGGGTTCCGCTGCCGTCGGCAGAGCCGACCCGAACCGGTCGGCCGCGCCTCGGATGCCGGGCGGTGCGAAGAAGCAGCCGGTTGTGGCATCTCGGGTGCCCACCCCGACGAACGATGCCTCCGTGCGCCATGGGTTGCGCCACCATGTCTTCAGCACACATCAACCACCGGGTTGTGTGGGTCAGTTGTTGTGCTGAGCGGCGGGGAAGCGCTCGCTCCGCCACACGTCGCCCGCCGCGGTCACCACCAAGGCTTCGTATGTGCTGTGGGCCCGGGTCCAGGTCCGGGCGGGCGCGTCCCCCATGGCGAAGAGGGCGGTGGCGTATGCATCGACGTCGGTGAGGTGGCGTCCGGTGACGGTGACCGACGCGAGGCCCATGGCGGGCTGCCCGGTGTGTGGGTCGAGAATGTGGTGGCCGCGTTCGGCGGTGCCCGACGTGGCGACGGCGAGGTCTCGGCCGGTGACGACGGTCAGGAGATGGCCGGGGCGCAAGGGGTGCGCGATGCCGACGCGCCAGGCGCTGCCGGGGGCCGACTCGCCCCTGAGCTGGAGGTCGCCGCCACCGTTGACGCACGTGTTCCGGGCCCCGGCGTCGTACAGGATCTGCGAGGCGCGTTCGGTGGCCCAGCCTTTGACCAGGCCGGAGGGATCGAGCCGACCACCAGGGGTGTGGCTGAACCAGCCGTCTGTCGTCGCGGCGGCCCGCGCGCAGAGGGTGAGCACTTCGGCCACCTCGGGCGGGCAGTCACTCACGCCTATGTGGCCCCGCGCCATACGGCTGATCTCGCTGTCGGGCCGGTAGGTGGAGAAGACGGCGTCCACGCGGTGCAGCCAGGCGACGGCCTCGGCGAGGGCGTCGCGGACCGCGGGGGTGGGCCGGTCGCGGATGTCGAAGGAGAAGACGGTGCCCATGACGTGTTCGGCATGGCGCAGGCCCACGGTCGCGCGGGACGGGTGCGGACCTTCGGCCGGACCGGTTGCGTGCGACCCCTCGGCTGCGCCCGTGCTGTGCCGCCCCCCGGCCCCGCGGATGGTGTGCGCACCCTCGCCCGCCCTGGCCACGTCACGCACCGGCCTTGTCCAATGCGCTCTGCAGGGACTGGATGTAGCCCTCGCTGGTGTAGCTCGCGCCCGACACGGCGTCGATCTGGGCGTTCTGCGCACCGAGCGCCTCCTCGGTCAGGCGGGGCACGGCCCGTGCGGCGATCTCCTGGTCGCGCCCGCTCTCGGAGGGCACCTGGAGGACGCGGACGGCGGTGAGGCGCCCCTTGGCGAGGGTGACGGCCACCTGGACCGGCCCGTACCGGGTGTCGATGACGTCTCCGGTGAAGTCGCCGGTACGGGTGCCGGTGGCTGCCTGCCCCGGCGTCGAAGCGGCCGGCCTGGGCGCGGACACGACGGGCGGATGACTCTGATGGGGCTTGAGGGACAGCAGCAGGACCACGCCCGCGGCGGTCGACAGGGTGGTGACGGCGACTCGGCGCACGGCGGGTCTCCTCGGACGGCTCGGGGCGTGCATCAGAACGCGAAGGACTCGTGGTGGATGCGGCGGCGATGCACGCCCGCGCCGCGCAGGGCGTCCAGCGCCGCGTCGGTCATGCCGGGCGGTCCGCACAGGTACACGTCCCGGTCCCTCAGGTCGGGCACGTACTGGAGCAGTGCCGCGGCCGTCAGCGGCAGGCGGTGCGCGGCCGGTTCGTCGACCGAGTACAGGACGCGGGCGCCGCGGGCCGCGGCGAGGGCGTCGAGTTCACCGCGCAGCGCGAGGTCCTCGGGGCGGCGGGCCCAGTAGATGAGGGTGATGTCGCCGGGCAGGGTCTCCAGGAGCGTGCGCAGCGGGGTGATGCCGACGCCGCCGCCCAGGAGCAGGGTCTTGGTCGTGGTGCGGCGGGCCGCGGTGAAGCCGCCGTAGGGGCCCTCGGCCCACACGCGGGTGCCGGGGGCCAGTCGGGCGAGGGCGGCGCTGTGGGTGCCGACGGCCTTCACGGTGATGCGCAGGAAGCGGTGGTGGGCGGGGGCGGAGAGGGAGTACGGGTTGGCGGCCCACCACAGGCCCGGGGTGAGGAAGCGCCAGCGGAAGAACTGGCCTGCCTGCGCGCCGAGTTCGTCGAGGTGCTCGCCGGTGAGGTGGACGGACACCACGCCGGGCGCCTCGCTGCGGACCTCGGCGACGCGCAGGCGGTGGCGCGTTCCGCGGCGGACGGGGACGACGAAGCGGTACCAGGCGAGCAGTGCGGCGATGCCGAGGTACATCGCGTACCAGGCCAGCTGGGCGGACCGGTTGCCGACGAAGTCGGCGCCGTTGGAGAGCTGGTGTCCGAAGACGAGGAAGACCGCGAGGTACGTCGCGAAGTGGAGGTAGTGCCAGGTCTCGTAGCTCAGCCTGCGGCGGGCGGCGCGCGCGGAGATGATGCCGGTGACCACGAGGAGCAGGAACCCGGCGGTGCCCTTCAGGAGGTCCGGATAGTGCAGCACGAGGGTGGTGGTCTGGTTCACCACGTTCGCGTGCGAGGTGACCGCGTAGCCCCAGATGATCAGCAGGGTGTGGGTGAGGGCGAGCGAGAGTGTGTAGCGGCCGCCCATGGCGTGCCAGCGGGCCAGGCGGTCGGTGCCCACACCCCGGTCCAGTAGGGGGACACGGGCCATGAGGGCGAGCAGGACCGCGCAGGCGTATCCGGCGAGGAGCCCGGTGATGCGGCCCCCGTCGGTCAGCCATCCGCCCATGCCGACTACCGATGTGGTGTCGCTCCACCACAGGCCGAGGACCGCCGCGGCCCCGCTCCAGATGAGGATCTGGGCGGCGACGGGTATCCAGGCGGTGCCGCGCGGTGCGGCGTGCGGGACGTGCGCGGCGGGCCGGCTGTCGTACATGCTGGCGGCCATGCGGCCCCCTTTCCGGGCGGCGGACCATGTGGTCCCGCGCCATGTGTGCGGTGCCCGGTCAGCCTCGCACCGGCACTTCTGAGTTCCCTCTGAAAGGGCGACCCGGAACCGGATCCACAGGTGATTCAGAGGAAACTCAGAGCTGTCCGTCACCCCGTCGGCGGGGCGTTCGGGGGATGCTGGAAGCACCATGGAAAACCCCTCACCACCTGCCGTGCTCCGCAGGTCCGACGGCAGTCCCGTCCGGATCCTCGTCGTCGACGACGAGCCCGATCTGACCGAGGTGCTGTCCGGCGCCCTGCGCTCGGAGGGCTGGGACGTCCGCTCGGCCGCCGACGGCGCGAGCGCGCTCAGCACCGCGTCCGCCTTCCGTCCCGACGCGGTGGTCCTGGACTGGATGCTGCCCGATCTGGACGGCCTGCACGTGCTGCGCGAGATGCGGGCCGGCCTGCCGGACGTCTGCGTCCTGTTCCTGACCGCGCGCGACTCCGTCGAGGACCGCATCGCGGGCATCACCGCGGGCGGCGACGACTACGTCACCAAGCCGTTCAGCCTGGAGGAGGTGCTGGCCCGGCTGCGCGGGCTGCTGCGCCGGGCGGGCATGGCACGCGAGCCGGGCGGGAACCGCCTGGTGGTCGGCGACCTCGTGATGGACGAGGACGCGATGGAGGTCAGCCGGGCGGGCCGGCTCGTGGACCTGTCCCGCACCGAGTTCGAGCTGCTGCGCTTCCTCATGCGCAATCCGCGCCGGGTGCTGTCCAAGGACCAGATCCTGGACCGCGTCTGGTCGTACGACTTCGGTGGCCGCGCGCACATCGTCGAGCTGTACATCAGCTATCTGCGCAAGAAGATCGACGCGGGTCGGCCGCCGCTGATCCACACCGTGCGCGGCGTCGGCTACGTATTGAAGCCCGACCCCTCATGAAGCGGCCCGGTCTCCAGAACCTCGCGAGGCGTCTCGGTCTCCCCCGCACGCTGCGGGCCCGCCTCACGGCCGGGCTCGTCCTGCTGCTGGCGCTGGCGTGTCTCGCGGTCGGGGTGACGTCCGTGCTCGCCCTCGAAGGGTTCCTGGTCAGCCGCCTCGACCAGCAGCTCAGCGCGTCCGGCGGCCGGTTCGCGGCCAGTCTCGAACACGACGAGAAGCCCGACGCCGACAACCAGCCGGACACCCGGGGCCAGTCGAACGGCACGTTCGGCGCCCGGCTGCTGCGCGGCGAGACCACCCAGGCCGCCGTGGTGCACGCCCAGACCGACGCCTCCGTGCCGCTCGATGCCGCGGACCGCGCCGCGCTCGCGGCCGTGCCGGTGGACGGGCGGGGCCACGACGTCCGGCTGTCGACGCTGCGTCACTACCGTGTGGTGGCGGTGTCGGGCGACGACGGCGACGTACTGATCACGGGGCTGCCGCTGGAGCCGGTGGAAGAGACCGTGCACCGCTTGGAGATCGTCGAGGCCGTCGTGTTCGGTGCCACCCTCGCGGCCACCGGAATCGCCGGAGCGCTGTGGGTACGGCTCTCGCTGCGGCCCCTGCGCAGGATGGCGGCCACCGCGACCGAGGTCACCCAACTCCCCCTGGCCAGCGGGGAGATCGCGATGCCGGCCCCCGTTCCCGACACGGATCCGCGCACCGAGGTGGGCCGGGTGGGCGCCGCGCTCAACCACATGCTGGGCCACGTCGGGGACGCCCTCGCCCAGCGGCAGGCCGGCGAGGAGCGGCTGCGGCACTTCGCCGCCGACGCCAGCCATGAGCTCCGCACCCCGGTGGCCACCGTGCGGGCCCACGCCGAACTGGCCCTGCGCCACCGGGGCCCCGTACCGGGCGAGGTGCGGCACGCCCTTGAGCGGATCCAGTCCGAGACGCGGCGCATGACCGGGCTCGTCGACGACCTGCTGCTGCTCGCCCGTCTCGACGCGGGCCGCCCCCTCGCGCGCGAGCCGGTCGACCTGACCCGGCTCGCCCTTGACGCGATCGACGACGCGCGGGCCGCCGCCCCTGGTCACCGCTGGCTGCTCGACCTGCCGGAGGAGCCCGTCACGGTGACCGGAGACGAACACCGCCTCCACCAGGTCATCGCCAACCTCCTCACCAACGCCCGCACCCACACCCCGCCCGGCACCGAGATCACCCTCAGCCTCGGCGAAACCGGCACAGGGGCAAGGGAGTTGAGCGTGACGGACACCGGCCCCGGCATCCCGGAGGACCTGCTGCCCGAGGTGTTCCAGCGCTTCACGCGAGCCGGCCACAATCGCGCCAGGTCGGCGGGCTCCGGGCTCGGCCTGGCCATCGTGCTCGCGGTCGTCCAGGCCCACGGGGGAACCGTCGGCGTCACCAGCCGCCCGGGCCACACCGCCTTCCGCGTGACCCTGCCGCGCTGACCACTGTCGCGCCTGACGCAGCGTCACACGCCTTCGCGACAGGGCTACTTGGTGGTTGACCGCGCCGCCTCAGCCGTACGAGAGGTTGGAGCAGAGGTCGTCGTCGGCCGAGCGGGCGGTCCCGGCCACGCCGGTGGGCAGGGCCGTGGGCGCGGGCGATGCGGTGGTGGCGGGCGAGGTGGCGGGCTGCGGGGCGTCGGCGTAGGTCAGGCCGAGGATGACGTTGATCCCGGGCGCCGCGGCCGAGGTGACTTCCGCGCCGGGGAAGACCTGGGCGACCTTCTCGGCCTGGTCCCGCTGCCCGGGTCCGTACTCGATGACCGTCTTGGTCTGCGTGCGGACCATGGCCGGGGTGGTGCCGGTGACGGTGAAGCCGTGTGCTTTGAGCGCGTCCGCGGCGCGGGCGGCGAGGCCGGTGACGGTGGTGCCGTCGTAGACGGCGACGGAGATGCCCGTGCTCGCGACCGGCGCGCCGCCGCTCGGCGAGGGGGAAGCCGCGGCGACCTGCTCGGTCTGGTGGTTGCTCGCGTCCTGCCCGTCGAGAGTGCGGTCGGCCTTCAGCGCGGCCCACAGTGCTTCGGCGTCGGGGTGGACGATGGCGACCCGTTCACCCTGGTAGCGCCACGGCAGGGTGATGAACTTCGTGTTGTGCAGATCTATGTCGCGCAGCGACATGGCGAACGAGATCAGCTTGTCGGCGGAGCCCAGTTCGGGGTCCACGGTCAGGGACTGTGTGGCGGCGTCCGCGAGGGGAAACAGTTTGGTGGGGCTCAGGCCGTCGCTCTTGACCTTCTTGATGAGCGAGGCGAGGAAGGCCTGTTGGCGCTGTATCCGGCCTATGTCGGAGCCGTCGCCGATGCCGTGCCGGATGCGTACGTAGTCCAGGGCCCGCTGTCCGGAGACGGTCTGCGGGCCCTTGGCGAAGATCTGGTCGCCACGGGTGGTGCGGTTGGGGTTGAGGTCCCTCTGGTAGACGTCCTGCGGCAGACAGACCTGGACGCCGCCGACGGCCTCGGTCATCTTCGCGAAGCCCTTGAAGTCGACGACCATGGTGTGGTCGACGCGCAGCCCGGTCAGCTTCTCCACGGTGTTCTGGGTACAGGCGGGGTTGCCCTTGGCGCTCTCGCCCACCGAATAGGCCGCGTTGAACATGGTGTGGGTCTGCGGCTTGGTCCACGTGCCGTCGGGCAGTTTGCAGGACGGGATGTCCACGAGGGTGTCGCGCGGGATGGACACCGCGACGGCATGCTTGTGGTCGGCGTACACATGCAGCAGGAAGGCCGTGTCGGAGCGCCCTATGTCGTCCTTGTCACCACCGCCGAGTTCACTGTTGCCGCCGATGCGCGCGTCCGTGCCGATGACCAGGACGTTCGTGCCCTGGGTCGAGGCCGGCGGGCGATCGCCGGAGACGCCGTCCGCGTTGAACGTGTCGATGTTCCCGTCGAGCCGCAGATAGGCCCAGCCCGCGCCCGCCGTCACCAGGACGAGCAGGGCCAGCGCGATGCCCAGGCCCAGCCGTACCCCTCTGTGCTTGCGCTGTCGCCCACTCACCCCGGCCCCACCACTTCGCCCCGACCCCTCTCGTCCGCCCCGACCGCCTGCCATGCGCGTGCTCCCCATTCCTTCCGGCCCGCCCCGAAGGGGATGGGCCGCCCCCACCAAATAGTACTGGCGTGCCCACTCAGGGGCTGGCGCCGTCGAATCCGTAGCGCAAGGGCTCCTCATGGCTGCGGTGGTCGCGACGGTAGACGTACACCGCGTCGGCACGCACCCCAGGCACGGGCGACCGCCACTCACAGGGGTACGTCACCTGCACCACCGCCGGGCGGCCTCTGACATACATGCGCAACCCGTCCGCAGGGCCACCCGCCAGCACCGCGACCTCCCTGCGCAGCTCGCTGCCCACACCCGTCCCGCCCCCTGCATCCGTCCCCGCATCCATGCATTCACTTTAAAGCTTGCGCAATAATTGAACTATGGTGAGGTCCGTCACGCGGCGGGCCGAACACCACGACTGCGGCAACACGCCGCGTACGCACGGCGAACACGACACGCCACCAGCGGACCCCTCACCGGGGACACACCATCGGGGGAGACATGAGCCGTTCCGACGACGGGCTGCGCGAGCAGGACGCGCAGGAGTTCGCACGCCTCCTCCAACTCGCCCTGAAATCAAGGGAGATCAAGGGTCTGCTCCGATCCGCGGGGCACGCCGTCGACGCGGATCGACTGCGCAGCGAGGCCCTCCGGGAGCGCGCCCGCATCGCGGCGTCCGCGGCCTGCGAGTACCGGGCCTTCCTCCGCGCGGCGGCCGCCACCGGCGTCCGGGCCGAGGCACCCCCGGAGCCGCTCGACGACATACCTGAGGCCGAACGCGGCGGACTGCTCGCCGTCCTGGCCGTTCTGACACCGGCGCTGTCGGCCATGGCCGCGGCCCTGCTGCTCCTCATCGGGTACGCACTGCATCTGGTCGGCCTCCACGCCCACTTGGCGCGGGGGTTGCACAACGCGGGCTGGATGTTCGCGGGCCTCGCCGCGCTCAGCGCGCTGCCGGGCCTTGTGGCACTCCTCGTCACCGCGGCACGCAACCGGCCCGCGGCACAAGCCGGAACCGCACCGCAGGCCGGACCCACACCGCATCCCGAGGCGGTCCGAGCGTACGAGCTCTGGCGCCAGGCCCTGCTGGAGCGCGGGATCCTGCCCCATCTGCGCGAGCGCACAGCAGCCGCGAGCCGCGCCTCCGGCACTGATCCACATTTCAGGGATTGCGCAAACAGGGAACCGTAGTGATGTTCCGGGCGTTGTAATCGGGGGACGGAACCGGCACAACCACGGAGGAAGAACATGGGCGTGAGCTTGGCCAAGGGCGGCAATGTCTCGCTGAGCAAGGAAGCCCCCGGGCTGACGGCCGTCACGGTCGGCCTGGGCTGGGACGTGCGGACGACCACGGGCACGGATCACGACCTCGACGCCAGCGCGCTGCTGTGCAACGAGAGCGGCAAGGTGCTCTCCGACAGCCACTTCGTCTTCTACAACAACCTGACCAGCCCGGACGGTTCGGTCCAGCACACCGGAGACAACCTCACCGGCGAGGGCGAGGGTGACGACGAGACGATCAACATCGACCTCACCGCGGTCCCCGGCCCGGTCTCGAAGATCGTCTTCCCGGTCTCGATCCACGACGCGCAGGCCCGCGGCCAGAGCTTCGGCCAGGTGCGCAACGCCTACATCCGCGTGATCAACCAGGCGGGCGGGGCCGAACTGGCCCGCTACGACCTGAGCGAGGACGCCTCGACGGAGACGGCGATGGTCTTCGGAGAGCTCTACCGCCACGGAGCCGAGTGGAAGTTCCGCGCCGTCGGCCAGGGTTACGCATCCGGCCTGGCCGGCATCGCATCCGACTACGGCGTCAACGTCTGACCGCCCGGCCGCACACCCCGCCGCCCCCTCTTCATCAGGGTGGGCGGCGGGGCCCGCTTGGCGATTCCTTTACCGCGCAGCCCGTTGTACCCGACGGTAACAGCGATCCATGCTGCTGTCGGCCGGTCACATCCGATATCCGCCGACCGCCCCAACCCGGCTTCCAGGGCGGTCAATTGAGACGGAGTACGGATGTTGGGGCTTCTGCCGCGCTGCACACTGGCCCTTGCCGCGCTCGCCGCTCTGCTCGTCGGCAGTCCCGCGGGCGCGGCACCACAAGCGAGCGCGGTGACCGCGAGCACCGCGGGCCCGACGCAGCGCACCGGGCCGCTCGCCGAATCCTGGACCGGGCCGCTGTCCACCCGGGGCCGCTACATCGTCGACGCGACCGGCGCCCGTTTCAAACTCAAGTCAGCCAACTGGGGTGGTGCACAAGGCAGTTGGTCAGGATCCGGTGACATCGACGACCCCGCCAACCACCATGCGGGCGAGGACTCGTACAACATGCCCGTCGGCATCGACCGGGTGCCGATCGCCCAGCTGCTGGCCGACTTCCACCGCCTGGGCATCAACAGTGTGCGGCTCCCCTTCTCCAACGCGCTCATCCACGACACCACCCCCGTCCCGGACGGCGCGGTCGCCGCCAACCCGCAGCTCCGGGGCAGCACCCCGCTCCAGGTGTACGACGCCGTCGTGTCCGCCCTCACCGGGGACGGCTTCGCCGTCATCCTCAACAACCACACCACCACGGCACGTTGGTGCTGCGGCCTCGACGGCAACGAACGCTGGAACACCTCGCAGTCGACCGCCCAGTGGGTGGACGACTGGGCGTTCATGGCGGGCCGCTACCGGGACAACAAGCGGGTGGTCGGCGCCGACCTGTACAACGAAGTGCGGCGCAACGTCCTGGACGACCCCAACTGGGGCAACGGCGACGACCACGACTGGTTCACCGCCGCGCAGGAGGCGGCCGACCGGATCCTCACCACGGCCGATCCGGATCTGCTCGTCATCATCGAGGGGATCAACTGGACCGGCATCCCGGCCGACGGCCTCCCCCACGGCCGCCCCACGCTCACCCCCGTCCGCACCCTCTCGCACACCCTGCTGCGGTCCGGGAAGCTGGTGTATTCGGCGCACTTCTACGGCTTCACCGGCCCCAACCACTCGGGCGCTTATGGCACCGGCGAGACCCACGACCCGCGCTACCAGGACCTGTCCCCGGCCGACCTGTACGACGTACTGCGCCAGGAGGCGTTCTTCGTCACCGACGAGGGCCGGCACTACACGGCGCCGCTGTGGGTCAGCGAATTCGGCACGGGAGCCTCGGAGACGGACCCCAAGGCGCGCGCCTGGTTCGCCAATTTCACGGACTACCTCGCCGCGAACGACACGGACTTCGGGTACTGGCCGCTGGTGGGCCTGCGCGGACCGGCCGGCCAGGGCGACGACTTCGCCCTGCTGCGGTACGACCCCGACGGGCACCGCTCCGGACTCCTCGACGGGACGGACCGGCGCGCGGCGGGCTGGCAGGCCCTGCTCGACTCCCCTTCCCGCACAGGCCTGATCGCGACACCGGCCCGTTGGAACATGCTGGACCTCGACCATGCGGACGCCGTGCGTTCGCTGCGCGTCGCGGCCCTTGGCGACTGGGACCCGGGTGCCCGCAAGGGGGTCTGCCCCGATGGCCAGCGGCTGATCGGCCTGGCCCACGGAGGCGGCCGCGGGCTGTGCACCGACGCGGGTACGGGCGACCTGCGCGCGGCGGGTGACGCGTACACCGTCGTACGCGACGAGCGGTACGTCACCCACGGGGACTGGGCCGGCGGCTACACGAAGCTGGAGTGCCCGGCCGGCCAGTTCCTGACCGGCTACGGCGTGCGGGGCGAGGCGACTGCCTCGGCCCTGTGCGTCCCCGCCCGCGACCGTCTCGGGACGACCGGGCGAACCGTCTGGTTCGACCGGGGCGACAACCGCCCGGCCGGTTCCCCCGGCGGGGAATTCGCGTACGGCCGCTACAAGGGGCAGTGCGGCGTGGCGGAATACGCGGCCGGAATCGCCTTCACCGCCCGCGCCGGAGCCTCCCCGGCACCGGCCGCCCTGCTGTGCCGCGCCCTGTAGGAACCGACCTGGTCCGATGATCACGGTTCTGGCGCGAGCGGGTGAAGCGGTCGTCCACCGCCTCGACGCGACACCTCGATCCCCGCTACGAAGAGGGCGCACACTCTCCCCGCTGCCCACTCGGACCAGGAGGCGCCTTCGCCGTGGAGTGGTTCTCGTCGTCGGCGTACTGGCTCGGACGGCTGGTGTTCCAGCGCTCCCTGGCCGCCGTCTACGTGGTGGCGTTCCTGTCGGCGGCCCTCCAGTTCCGGGCGCTCATCGGGGAACGCGGAATGCTGCCCGTGCCCGCCTTCGTCCGGCGCATGCCGTTCCGCAGCGCGCCCAGCCTGTTCCAACTGCGCTATTCCGACCGGCTGTTCGCCTCGTCTGCGTGGACCGGCGTGCTCCTCGCCGGGGCCGTGGTGGCGGGGGCAGCCGACGCCGTGCCGCTCTGGGCCGCGATGGTGTGCTGGGCGGTGCTGTGGGCGCTGTACCTGTCGATCGTCAACGTCGGCCAGACCTGGTACGGCTTCGGCTGGGAGTCGCTGCTCCTGGAGGCCGGATTCCTCGCGGTCTTCCTGGGCAACGACGAGGTCGCCCCGCCGGTGGTCCTGCTGTGGCTGCTGCGCTGGGTCCTGTTCCGCGTCGAGTTCGGCGCCGGGCTGATCAAGATGCGCGGCGATCCGTGCTGGCGCGATCTGACCTGCCTGTACTACCACCACGAGACCCAGCCGATGCCCGGCCCGCTGAGCTGGTTCTTCCACCATCTCCCCAAGCCGCTCCACCGCGCCGAGGTGGCCGCCAACCATGTCGTCCAACTCATCGTGCCCGTAGCCCTGTTCACCCCGCAACCGGTGGCGAGCATCGCCGCGTGCCTCATCATCTGCACCCAGCTGTGGCTGGTCCTGTCCGGCAATTTCGCCTGGCTGAACTGGCTGACCATTGTCCTCGCCGCCTCCGCCCTGGACGGCTCCCTCATCACCGAGCCGCCCTTGCTGCCCGGTCCCCCGCTCTGGTACGAGATCCTGGTCATCCTGATCGCCGTGCTCGTACTGGCGCTCAGCTATCGGCCCGCCCGCAATCTCCTCTCGCATCAGCAACGTATGAACACGACGTACGAACCGCTGCATCTGGTGAATTCCTACGGAGCGTTCGGAAGCATCACGCGGATCCGGCACGAGGTCGTCGTCGAAGGGACGGCCGACGAGGAG
Source organism: Streptomyces sp. WM6378 (assembly GCF_001279695.1). Taxonomy (GTDB): domain Bacteria; phylum Actinomycetota; class Actinomycetes; order Streptomycetales; family Streptomycetaceae; genus Streptomyces. The sequence goes on along the minus strand of NZ_LGDD01000234.1, from coordinate 109,476 downwards.
ATCACCCCGCAAACGGTCTGGCGGGAATACGAATTCCACGGGAAGCCGGGCGATGTGCGGCGCCTCCCGCGCCAGTTCGCGCCCTATCATTTGCGGCTCGACTGGCTGCTCTGGTTCCTCGCGCTCTCGCCGTCGTACGGATACTCCTGGTTCGGCGGATTCGTCGAACGGCTGCTGGTCAACGACCGGGACACCCTGCGTCTGCTGCGGCACAACCCCTTCCCGGACGCCCCGCCGGTGTTCATCCGCGCCCGCATGTGGCGCTACCGCTTCACCACCTGGCAGGAACTCCGTGCGACCGGAGCGTGGTGGCACCGTGAGGCGCCCCGCGAGTTCCTCCCCCCGACAACACTGCGCTGAAGCACCCGTCCCGGGATCCGCCCGCCATTACACGGCGGCGGGCTCGATGTTCTGGTTGGCGTGGAACAGGTTGTGCGGGTCGTACAGCCGCTTGATCGAGGCCAGACGGTCGTAGTGGTCGCGGTATGTGGCCTTCACCCGGTCCTGGCCCTCGCCTGCACCGATGAAGTTCACATAGGAACCACCCATCGAGTGTGGGTGCAGCTCACCCCAGTAGTCGACGCACCACTGCCGGACGACTTCGGCGTTGGCTGGGTCGGGGTCGATGCCGGCGATGACTCCGGACCACACGGCGTCCCGGTAGGCCCAGGCGGTGTCCTTCTGGGCGATGCGGTGGGCGGCGCCGTCGACCGGGTAGAGGTGCATCGTCGACAGGTCGGTGGGCAGGCCTTCCGCGTACTTGGCGTGCACGTCGATGGCCCCGTCCGTGATCCGGTCGAAGAAGTCCCCTCGCCAGTACCACTGCAGCCCCTTGGGGATCAGCTCGTCGAACATGGTCTGCAGCATGGGGTACGGCATCGGGCTCGTGAAGTGGAAGGTGGGCGGGCCCGCCTCGTTCACCGGCTCGAAGGTCTTGTCGGCGGCGTCCGGGTCGCCCGTCCAGCACCACACCACGCCGCACATCTTGTGGCCGTGGATCTCCTCGGGGAACGGCGGCCCCGGCGGGACGACCAGCTCGGCGAAGAAGCCGTTCAGGTCGTTGGGCGCCTGCGGCAGGAAGTCGCGGTACCACCGCAGCACGTCACCGATCCGGTCCAGCGTCCACAGGGTCACCCCGAGCACCACGGTGTGCACGGGGTGCAGCCGGAAGGTGAAGGAGGTGACGACGCCGAAGTTGCCTCCGCCGCCGCGCAGCGCCCAGAACAGGTCGGGGTTGTCGCGTTCGGTGGCGGTGACGAAGGAGCCGTCGGCGAGCACCACGTCCGCGGCGAGGAGGTTGTCCGCGGTCAGGCCGTACTTGCGGGTCAGGTGGCCGTGGCCGCCGCCGAGGGTGAGGCCGGCGATGCCCGTGGTGGACATGATTCCGGCGGGGGTGGCGAGGCCGAATCCGTGGGCCGCGTGGTCGAGGTCGCCGAGCACGCTTCCGCCGCCGACCTGGGCGGTCTCCGTCACGGGGTCGACGCGCGCCCAGCGCATCGGCGACAGGTCGAGGGTGACGCCGTCGTCCACCAGGCACAGCCCGGCGCCGCTGTGTCCGCCTCCGCGCACCGCCAGTTCGAGGCCGTGGTCCCGGACGAAGTCGACCGCGTCGATGACATCGGCGGTGTCCGTGCAGCGCACCACAGCGGCTGGTCTTCGATCGATCATCGCGTTGTAGATCGTGCGGGCCTCGTCGTACTCCGGGTCCTTCGGGCCGATGACCGGGCCGCGCAGCACGGTCCGCATCGCCTCCAGCGTCGTGCCGTCCATGACGATCTCCTTGCAGAGGGCACGGTGGGGGCCCGTGTCCGCCCGGCGCTTCCCCTGCTGGGCCGCCGGTGGTGACACGCGCGCGCCGGTGCCCCGGCACCTTCTCGGCCGCAAACACGATCGGGCGCCACAGGGCTGACCCTTCAAGCGTCCCGCCGGACGAGCGGACCCGCAATCGGTGGCTCACGGGCCCGTGATCGGTGGCTCGGCATCGGCGAGATGCCGGGATCCGGTCCCCGGGCGCACCATGGAGTCATGGACCGTCGCATCGGTGCCATCAGTCCACCGGGGCGCCTCGCCGAGCCGGCCGAGGGCATCAGCCCCGAGGAACTGGCGCTCGCGACCCGCAATCACGGCATGCCTCTGGAGTCCCTGCGGTACGACGTCACACCGCCGGGGTTGCACTATGTGCTGGTCCACTACGACATCCCGGCTGCGGATGCTGGCTCATGGGCGCTCACCCTACGTGGCCGGGTCCGTACCCCCCTCACTCTCGACATGGCGGCGCTGCGGTCCTTCCCGGCCGTCACGCACCGGGTGACGATGGAATGCGCGGGCAACGGCCGGGCCCGGCTCGCGCCGAGGCCCGTGAGCCAGCCCTGGCTCGTCGAGGGGATCGGAACCGCCGAGTGGACGGGCGTACCGCTGCACACACTCCTAGCGGAGTGCGGTGTGGCACCTGACTCCGTCGATGTGGTCTTCACCGGCGCCGACCACGGCCTGGAGCGCGGCGTCGAACAGGACTATCGGCGCAGCCTGCCGGTGGAGGTGGCCACCGGCCGCGACCCCGAAGTCGTCGTGGCCTACGCGATGAACGGCGCTCCCCTGCCACCGCAGCACGGATATCCACTGCGGCTCGTCGTTCCCGGGTGGTACGGCATGGCGCACGTGAAGTGGCTGCGCGACATCACCGTCATCAACACGGAGTTCACGGGGTTCCAGCAGCAAGTGGCCTACCGATACCGGCAGTCGGCGGACGATCCGGGCGAGCCGGTGATCCGGATGGCCCCGCGCGCGCTGATGATCCCGCCCGGCTTCCCGGACTTCATGTCCCGTACTCGTGTGGTGCGGCCCGGGCCGCAGTTCCTGGAAGGCCGTGCCTGGTCCGGCCTGGCCCCCGTCGTACGGGTCGAGGTGAGCACGGAGGGCGGACGCGGCTGGTACGACGCCGAACTCGACGGGTCGCCGCACGGCCATGAATGGGCCTGGCGGCACTGGCAGGCACCCTGGACGGCGAAGCCCGGCACCCATGTCCTGAGCGTCCGGGCCACCGATGCGGAGGGCAACTCCCAGCCTCTGACGCAGAGTTGGAACCGAGGAGGCTTCGGCAACAACCTCGTACAGCGGGTGGAGGTGCTGTGCGTGGCGTTGGCCGCGCCCGACGACGGCGACCCGGGCGCCGCCGGGGCCGTCGACCACGCCGGGTCCCCCGCCCACTCCCCCGCCCACTCCCGCCCACGCTCCTGACGGGCGGCGCGACGAGAGGTGCGACGCTGTGGGTCAGGAGCACGGGCCGACGGAGCGGATCGGTGGAGGGGGCCGACGGAGGGGGAGAACAGCGCGGGTCAGCGGATGATCTGGTCGCCGTCGGGCACGTCCTGGACCGTCACGATGTGGCGGGCCCGGCCGAGCCCGTCGGCCACGCTGCGGGCGATGCCGTCGAGGTCCTGGCCGGTCGGGACCGGGACCTGTTCCCCGTCGCCGTAGCTCTCGATCGCCTTCGTGAAGTAGCTCGGGTGCCAGGCGCCGACCGCTCCCCTGACCTCGATCGCGGTCACCGGCCGACCGCCGACGAGGGCCTTGAGAGCGGGCAGTATCTCGTCGGAACGCAGCTCGCCCGGCACCTGGAACAGGCTGGCGTGCGCACCCACCAGGCCGCCGCCGCGCAGCCGGACCGTCACGGTCAGGCAGCTGGTGACACTCGGGTACGTGATGACACCGCCCGGGGCGACCTCCCTCACCTGCCCCTCCGAGACCGTCGCTTCGAGCGGCGCCTTGGTGCCCCGCGCGACAGCCTCGGCAGCGATGCCCTGCCCGCCCTTCGCCGACTCGTGTGTGCGCGCCTGGGCCGGCGACCCGGCCCGGATCTCCAACGCGAGCAGCGCCAACGGAAGCACCAGGGCGCCGGCCGTGGCGGCTCTCCAAGGCGTCGGCCGGCCGGTGCCGCGGGTGGACTGACGGGTGCGCGGGAAAAGCACGTGAACTCCTGGCGGGTGAAGCAGAGTCGGCCACACATCTGTGGCCGGCCGATGGTCAGCCGACAACTGTACGCAGCGGAACGGTCGCCGACCTACCCGAGCCATGTGCGCAGGCCACATATGCTTGGCCACCATGTGGCCGCGCGCCATAGCCGTCTCACCCATGTGGCCGCGCCACATGGCTCGGCGCACCCGGCGCGCCTCGGCCGACAGCTCTCCACGGCCGGCCCGCGTGGCCGAATTGGCCCTCCTGATCTCGGCGGAATGCTCGGTTAACGTCACTTTCAGCAGACGTGGACGACCGCGTAAGCGCCAGCGCAACAGCAAGGCAAGGACAGCAGCGATGAGCCAAGAGAGCACGGCCGGTGCCGCCGAGTCGGCACGCCGCTATTACGACACGAGCGACGTCGACGCCTTCTACGCCGAGGTCTGGGGTGGCGAGGACATCCACACCGGGATCTACACCCACGAGCGGGAGCCGGTCGCCGCTGCCTCCCGGCGCACGGTCGAGACGGCGGCGTCGAAGATCGCCGACCGGCTCACACCCGCCTGCACGGTGCTGGATCTGGGGTCCGGATACGGCGGCCCGGCCCGCCATCTGGCGGCCGAGTTCGGCTGCCGGGTCGTCGCGCTGAACATCAGCGAGGGGCAGAACGACCGGCACCGCAAGACCAATGCCGAGCGCGGGCTCGACGGGCTCATCGAGGTGGTCGCCGGTTCCTTCCAGGACATTCCCTACCCGGCGGAGCGGTTCGACGTCGTGTGGTCGCAGGAGGCCTTCTGTCACAGCGGGGACCGTGAGCGGCTGCTCAGCGAGGCCGTTCGGGTCCTCAAGCCGCAGGGCGCCTTGGTCTTCACCGACCTCATGGCGGCCGATTCCGCGCCGGCCGAGGCGCTGCGCCCGGTGGTGGCCCGCCTCGGTGTGGAGGAGTTCGCCACGCCGTCGTTCTATCTCCACCAGCTGGCCCAACTCGGCCTGCCCCACGTCGAGTTCGACGATCGTAGCGACCAGCTGCTCACCCACTATCTCCGGCTCACCGAAGAGACCCGGAGTCGCGCCACGGAACTGCGGGACGTCATCAGCCCGGCTTATGTGGAGAGCCTCCTGGAGAATCTGCCGCTGTGGGTGGATGCCTGTCGTGAGGGGCGTCTGAGCTGGGGCATCTTCACCTGTCACCGATAGCGAACCCGGGCCGCCGACCAGGCCCTCCTGGTGAAGGGCCCACCCGGCTCGCGCGAGGCCGGTGCGGAGCCCGCAAGCACCCCAGTACGGACGTACTCAAGTGCCGCGGGCGCCACAACTGCCGTATGGACGGCGCTACTTACGACTCCATGCCTTTGATCATCGAAGTGAGCACCGCATGCAGTTCCTCACCCGCCGCCGGGCGCAGGGCCGTCGAGAGCCGGTCCGCGCGATAGTGCCAGCGGTGGTCGAGGTCGCGGTGCACCTCGTCCTCGAACGTGATGACGCTGTCGCTGCCGAGCAGCGTCATCAGCTCGGCGGTCAGGTCGGACCAGGCCACGTGCCCGCTCACCGCGTTGGCCACGCCATGGACGGGCGCGTCGAGGCAGGCGGTCACGGCGCGGGCCAGGGCGGCCGCGTGCACCCACGGCGCCCCGTACCAGTCGTGCCCGCCGGCGCCGGCAGCAGGCAGGCCGATGGGCCGGCCGGCCAGGGCCGCCTGGTACAGCAACCCCGTAGCACCCCAGCGCAGTTGGTCGCGGAGTCGGTCATGGGCTCCCCACACGATGGGCGAGCGCACGGCACTCGCGCCGCCGCGCCCCTCGGTGCCCGCCGCGCTCAACAGGAGCCGCTCGCAGTCGAGTTTGGCCTGTCCGTACGCGCTCAACGGAGCCTGCGACGCCGATTCCTCCGCGACCTGTCCGCTCGCGGGCCTCCCGTAGGCGTCCACGCTGCTGACGAAGACGAACGGGCCGCCGCGCCAGGCGTCGACCATGGCCCGCATCGCGGCCACGTCCACCTCGGGGCGGGTGAACGTGCACGCGGCGTGGATCACCGCGTCCGCGCTTTCGACGGCGGCGCGCAGGCTGTCGAGATCGCCGAGGTCGCCTTCGATCACCTCGACGCCGTCGCCCCCGACCAGGTGCGCGGACTCGGGGCGGGCGAGCGCGAGCACCGGCCGTCCCTGCGCGGCCAGTTCGCGCAGGACGAAGGCGCCGACGCCGCCCGTGCCGCCGGTGACCAGGACCGTACCCTCGCGGACCCGGCGCGGACGGGTGGTGGAGGCGGCTGCCGCGACGGCCGTCGCCCGCTCCGCGGCACGCGCGTCGAGGAGGTCCGCGATGGCCCGTGGCGTACGGGTCTGCATGACGTCGAGGCCGACGAGCGGCAGCGTGAGAGCGGACCGCAGGCGCTCGGCGAGCTGGACCGCGGCCAGCGAATGCCCGCCGAGCGCGAAGAAGTCCTCGTCCGGGCCGGGCCGTTGGCCGAGGAGGCTCGCGAACGCCTCCGTCACCGCTTCGAGGTGAGGGCTCTTCGGCGCTGCGGGACGAGGGCCCGAAGGAAGCCTCCCCGCGTCCACCGCGCCGTCGGCCGTACGCGGCATCGCGTCGAGCAACACCACTGCGGCCGGGACCAGTTCACGCCCGAGAACGGCGCGCAGGTGGGCGCGCAGCTGGGCGGGTGAGGGGCCGCCGGTGCGGCGCAGTACGGCGTAGGCGAGCAGGGGGCCGCCCGCCGGGTGCGGTACGTGTGCGTCGGCGATCTCGGGGTGGGCCTTCAACCGGACTTCGGCCGGGTGCCCCGCGGCGGCCTGCGGCTGGGCGAGCCGGCCGGGCAACCGGGAGAGCCGGAGTTGCGGGTCGGCCGCCACGGCGGTCAGCAGTTCGGCGAAGGACGCGGCCAGGTCCCGGCCCGCCTCCTCGTCGAGGGCCGCCCGGCCGTACTGGACCAGACTCGCGGGAGCGTCCGCGTCAAGCAGGCCGAACGTGAGGTCGAACTTGGCCTCGCCCACGCCGACTTCGACGGGATGCGCTTCAAGTCCCGGCAGTCGCAGGGCGGTCTGCTCGCCGACGACGTCCGAGGTGACCCGCACCAGGGCCGTGCCGTCGTCGCCCCGGGCCGTAGCGCCGAGCCGCTCCAGGATCAGGTCGAACGGCACGTCGCGGTGCTGCTGCGCTTCGAGCAGCGCGTCGCGTACGCGCTCGACGAGGGTGGCGAAGGCGGGGTCGCCGGACAGGTCGACGCGCACCGGAAGGGTGTTGACGCACAGGCCCACCAGGCCGCGCATCGCCTGGCCCTCGCGATGTGTGGCAGCGCAGCCGATGACGAGGTCCAGCTCGCCGGTGAGGCGGTGCAGCGCGGCGAACGCTGCGGCCAGGCCCACCGTGAACACCGTGGCCCGGCGCTCCCGACCCAGCTCGCGCAGGGCGGGCAGCACCTGCTCGCCGAGCTCGGTGGCGCGGGTGGCGGCGGGGTGTTCGGCCGCGTCGGCTGGCAGGGTGGCGGGCCGGGGCAGCCGGGGCGGGGTGGCTCCGGCGAGACGGCGGGTCCAGTGGGCAAGACCGTCGTCGAGGCGAGCCGCGTCGGTGTGCTCGCGGCGCGCGAAGTCCGCGTACTGCGGCGGCTCGGGCAGCGTGTGGGGGCGGCCGTCCGCCGCGGCTTCGTACAACGCCGCGATCTCATCGGCGACGGTCTCCAACGAGCCGCCGTCGATGGCTATGTGATGGAACGTCAGGAGAACGGTGTGGTCCTCGGGCCCGTGTCGCAGGACGAGGGCGCGCGGGATCGTGTCCGCTGCCAGGTCGAAGGCGCGGCGGGCCTCCTCGGTCAGGAGGTCGGCGCCGTCGCCCGCCGACTCGACCACCCTCACCTCGATCCTCTCGGGAGCGGGGAGCGGCTCCTGGTACGGCTCTTCGCCGTTGCGGCCGTAACGGGTGCGCAGGATGTCGTGGCGGCGTACCAGCTCGGTGAGCGCGGAGCCGAGGGCGTCCACGTCGAGCGGGCCGTGCAGCCGGGTCGCGAACGGAACGCTGTACTGGGCGCTGTTCTGGCCGAGCCGTTCCATCAGCCACATGCGGCGCTGGGCGTGGGTGAGCGGGGCGGGGCCGGTGTCGCGGGCGGCTGCGGGCGCCGGGGTCGCACTGCGGCCGGCGGCGCGGGCGCGGGCCTTGCGCAGCAGCTCTTCCTGCAGGGCGGCGGAGGTGTCAGTGGCCATCGGTGTCCTCGGGCGCGTCGGGGTGCAGATCGGTGTGGGCGGCGAGCAGGGCGCGCTCGACCAGGGCGGCGTGTCCGGCGACCGTGGGGGCGGTGAAGAAGTCGGCGAGGGACAGTTCGACGCCGAGGTCTTCGCGCAGTTCTTCGGCCACGACGAGGGCGAGCAGGGAGTGGCCGCCCAGGTCGAGGAAGTCGGCGTCGGGACGGGTGACTTCGCAGCCCAGCGAGCGGCTCCACACGTCGGCGACGGCCTGCTGGAGCGGGGTCAGCGGCTCGGCGGCGCCGATGGTCTCGGCGGCCGTGGCGAGGTCCGCGAGCGCCCGGCGGTCGACCTTGCCGGAAGTGGTGAGCGGCAGCCGGTCGACGACGGTCAGCTCGGCCGGGACCAGGTGCGCGGGAAGGAGGGCGGTGAGGCGGGCCAGGAGTGTGTCAGGGCGGGGCACCGGGCCCGGTGCCGCCACCACGAAGGCGGCCAGGCGCGCGTCGTCGGGGGTGGGGCGGCGTACGGTGACGGCCGCGTCGTCCACCTCCGGCTGCTCGCGCAGCGCGTGCTCGATCTCGCCCGGTTCGATGCGGAAGCCGCGCACCTTGACCTGGTCGTCGGTGCGGCCGTGGAAGTCGAGGGCGCCGTCGGGGCGGGCGGAGACGAGGTCGCCGGTGCGGTAGAGGCGGCCGAACGTGGGGTGCTCGACGAAGCGCTCGGCGGTCAGCTCGGGCTGCCGGGTGTATCCGTGGGCCAGGCGGCTGCCGCCGATCCACAGTTCGCCGCGGGCGCCCTCGGTGACGGGCAGGCCCGCTTCGTCGAGGATGTGGGCGGTGGCGCCGGCCATGGGGCGGCCGATCGGCACGGGCCCGTCGCAGTCGGTGTCGGTGACGCGGTGGGTGGTGGCGAAGGTGGTGGCTTCGGTGGGGCCGTAGCCGTTGACGAGCTCGATCCAGGGGAACGCGCGCAGGACGGCGCGGGCGGGCTGGGCGGCCATCGCCTCACCGCCCACGACGACGGTGCGCAGCTGCGAGAAGACGCGGGAGCGGCGCGCGGCGAGCTGGTGGAAGAGGGCCGTGGTGAAGAATCCGACGGTGACGCCGTGCCGCTCCACCTCCTTGGCCAGGTCTTCGAACGAGGGCCGCTCCGTGGTGCACACCACTACGGCCGCGCCGTTGGCGAGCGCGGACCACACCTCGAAGGTGGAGCCGTCGAACGTCGCCGGCGAGTGGAGGAGCACCCGGTCGCGCGCGGTGACGGTGACGTAGGTCGGGTCGGTGACGAGTTCGGCGATGGCGCCGTGGCGGACCGCTACGCCCTTGGGGCGGCCGGTGGAGCCGGAGGTGAACATGACGAACGCGGTGTCGTCGGGGCCGGGCCCGTCGCCGGGCAGCTCCGCGCCGGCCGGCTGCTCGTCGCCGGGCAGGGCCAGGGTGGCGCCCGGCGTTCCGGCGGCTTCGAGGAGCTTGCTGTCGCCGACGGTGAGCGTGGCGCCCGAGTCTTCGAGCATGGCGGCAGTACGGGGCCGGGGGTGCGCCGGGTCGAGGGGCACGCAGGCCGCGCCCGCCCACCACAGGGCGAGCTGAGCGACGACGGCCTTGGCCGAGCGCGGCATCAGGAGCGCCACGAAGTCGCCGGGGCGCACGCCCTGTTCGTGGAGGTGGGATGCCAACCTGCGTGCCGCGCTTGCCAGTTGGGCGTAGGTCAGGGTGGTGTCGCCGTCCGCCACCGCGAGGGCGTGCGGGGTGTGTTCGGCGTGCCGCGCCACCAGGGCGGGCAGGCCGGTCCGGGCCACGGTCACGGTCGTTTCCTTCCGGTCGTCGAGGTGGGGCTTGGGGTTCGGCACGTCAGGACCCCGCCCTGCGGCGCTTGTCGATGACGGCGGCGATCGCCCGAAGGTCGGGCTGGCGCAGCAACTCCGGAGCGCGCAACCGGACTTGGGTCTCCCTCTCCAGGACTTCGAGGAGGCGGGCGGCGAGCAGGGAGGTGCCTCCGGCGTCGGTGAAGTTCTCCTCCAGGGTGGTCTCGGGGCGGCCGAGCAGGTCGCGGACCGAGGCGAGGACGAGCCGCTCGTCGGCGGTCGCGTCGTCGGGCAGGGTGGCCTCGGTCGCGGCGACCGCGGGTGCCTCTTCGGCGTGCTTGAGGAGGGCGGGCCGGTCCACCTTGCCGTTGGAGTCCAGCGGGAAGGCGTCCACGACGCGCACCGTCGAGGGCACCGCCTGCTCGGGCAGCCAGGCCCGTACGCCGGCGAGCAGTTCGTCGGCGGCGGGGGTGGCGCCGGGAGTCGGCAGGACGTACGCCACGAGTCGGGCGCGGCCCTCGGCGTCGCGGGGTGCGGTGATCACCGCGCTGCGGACGGCGGGGTCGTGCTCGAAGGCGGCCTCGACCTCGGCCGGTTCGATGCGCACTCCGCTGATCTTCACCTGGTCGTCGAGGCGGCCGAGGAAGACGAGCCGGCCGTCGTCGAGCATGCGCACCCGGTCACCGGTGCGGTACATGCGGTCCACGCCCGGCAGCTCCGGCGGCGCGGCGGTGAAGCGGCGCGCGGTCAGCTCCGGATCAAGGTAGCCGAGGGCCAGGCAGGTTCCGCCGATGCGCAGTTCGCCGTCCTCGCCGCGGGCCAGGACTGTGCCGTCGGCGTCGGTGACGGCCACGGTCGCGCCCGCGATCGGGGTGCCGATCGGTGGCGCGGCGTCCACGTGCACGTCCGCGTCGTCGGCCCGCATGGCGTGGGCGGTGGTGACAACGGTGGCTTCGGCGGGGCCGTAGGCGTTGTGCACGGTGGCGGTCACGTCGGGGCCGGGGCGGCGGCGCATCCGGTCGCCGCCGACCATGAGGTGACGGAGCTTCAGGTCCTGCGGCCAGGGCCGGTCCAGGAGCGGCTCGATCATCGGGGTCGCCGACACGGCGACGGTGACCTCGGCGTCGCGCCACCAGTCGGTGAGCGCGGCCGGGTCCCAGCGGACGTCGTCGGGCGCGGGTATGAGGGCGGCGCCGGAGGTGAGGCCGCCCCACAGTTCCAGGAGGTGCGGGTCGAAGGCGACGCCGATCAGCAGGGACTGGCGGTCGCCGGGGGCGAGCCCGGTTACCGCGCGGTACCAGTCCAGGAGTGCGGCCAGTGCGGGTTCGGCGACCGCGACGGCCTTGGGGCGGCCGGTGGAGCCCGAGGTGAGCACGGCGTACAGGGCCTCGGGCGGGGCGGTCCGGGCATCCGGTGCGACCGGGCCGAAGGCCGCGACGACCGAGGAGGCGGCGTTGGCGCCTTCGCCGGACAGCGGCAACTCGACGTGCTCGACGGCTTCCTGACGCTTCACCAGGACTTCGGGATCGCCGATTAGGCAGACGACACCGATGTCCTCGGTGACCGCGGCGATGCGGCGCTCACCCGGGCGCGGACCGAGCGGCAGATAGACCGCGCCGATCCGGGCCAGCGCGACCGCGGTGATCACGAGGGCCGCCGAACGGTCCAGGCAGACCCCGACGAGGTCGCCGGGCCGGACTCGGTCGGCCAGCGTCTTCGCGACCGCCTCGGCCGCCTCGTCGAGCTGCGCATACGTCCACCGACACTCCCCGTCGATCACCGCGGGGGCCCCTGGGGAGCGCCGCACCCACTCCTCGTAGCGCGACAACACCCCTGCCTCGGCGGCCCTGGGAAGGGGCGCGCCGTGCAGCACGCTCAGGGCGGCGTTCGCGTGGTCTGCTTCCTGACGGTCCATCAGTTGCTCGGTCATCAGGACTCCTTCGGCATGGCGAGGGCGGGGGTGGCGGTTTCGACGAGGGCGCGGGCCTGGTCGGCGAGGACCGGGTGCTGGAAGAGGAGGCGCAGTGAGGGACGCTCGCCCAGGCGCGGCTCCAGCCAGGCCGCCAGCTGCGCGGCGAGCAGCGAGTGGCCGCCGATGTGGAAGAAGTGCGAGCTCTCCTCGAAGCGGTCGTGCCCGAGGATCTCGCGCCAGCCCTGCGCGAGCAGCGCGACGGCCGGGTCGTCCGACAGCGTGGGGTCCGTCCCGGGGGCCGCTTCCTCGACGGGCGCGGCCGGGGTCAGCTCGGTGGCCATGCGGGCCAGTGCCACCCGGTTCGGCTTGCCTCCGGCGAGCGTCGGCATGGTGTCGAGGAGCACCCAGCGGCCGGGCACGAGGGCACTGGGCAGGCGGGTGCCGAGCTCGGCGTGCAGGGCCTGCTCGTCCCACTCCTCGACCTCGTCGGCGCGTTCGCGGAAGGCGACCAGGCGGGGTCCGCCACTGGCTTCCTCGTCGAGGACGACGGCGCAGGACCGGCCGCCGAGCGCGGCGGAGGCGGCGGCCTCGACCTCTTCGAGTTCGATGCGGTAGCCGCGCAGTTTGATCTGGTTGTCGCGGCGGCCCAGGAAGCGGAGCAGGCCGTCCTGTCCGCGGTAGCCGAGGTCGCCGGTGAGGTAGACGCGTTCGCCGCCGAGTGCTTCGACGGTGACGAAGCGAGCCGCGGTGGCCTGCGGGTTGCCGACGTAGCCCTCGGCCAGCCCGGCACCCGCGATGGCCAGTTCACCGACCGCGCCGGTGGGCAGCGGTCGCAGGCCCTCGTCGAGAACGTGGATCCGCTCGCCGGGCAGTTCGCCGCCGAGCGGGATCTCTGCGCCCTCGACGAGGCTGTCCCGGGTGATCTCGTGCACGGTGGAACTGATCGCCGCCTCGGTCACGCCGTACACGTTGAGCACGCTGAGCTCGGTGTCGATGTCGTCGAGGAAGGCGCTCATCACGTCGGCGGGGATGCGTTCGCCGCCGAGTACGAGCAGGCGCGGCGCCCAGCGGCCTTCCTTGAGCACCGGCAGCAGGTCTTCGCGGGTGGCGAGGAAGTAGCTGGTGGGCAGGTTGGCCACGGTGACCCGGGCGGCGGCGAGGAGCTGCGCCAGTTCGGTGCCGGTCGGCACGTCCTGCTCGGGTACGACCAGGCAGGCGCCCGCGTACAGCGAGGGCAGCACCTCTTCGAGGGCGACGTCGAAGGACGGCTGGGCGAACAGGAGCACCCGGTCTCCGGCCGCGAGCCCGAACCGCTCGGCCGCGCCGGTCAGATGGTTGATCAGGGCGTCCCGCCCGACGGCGACGGGCTTCGGGATGCCGGTGGAGCCGGAGGTGTGGATGATGTACGCCGCGTTCGGCACGAGCTCCGCCGCGCGGGCGGACGGCAGTGTGGCGGCGCCGACTTCGGCGCTGGGGAGGCTCTCGGGGATGCGCACCGGGCTGTTCTCGGCGGTGAGGACGAGTGCCGGGCCGAGGCGTTCGAGCAGCAGCTCCAGGCGGGCGGCGGGGTCGGACGGCGACAGCGGGCAGTACACCGCGCCGGTCCGCAGACAGGCGAGCAGCGTCACCACCGAGTCGGCGCCGCGGGGCAGCACCGCGGCGACGGGCTGGCCGGCGGTCACTCCGGCGGCCAGCATCCGCTCGGCGAGGGCGGTGACCCGCGCATCGAGGTCCCCGTAGGTGAGGCGGCGGGCGCCGATGAGGAGGGCGGGCAGGGACGGGTCCTGGGTGGTGGCCGGGTCGAGCGGGTCGCGGGTCGGCGCCACGACCCCAACATGGGCTATTTCCACGTGAGTTGAGGGGAGGGCGAGGTCGGCGAGGGCGGTGGCGGGCGCGTCGAGGTAGGCACGCAGCAGGTCGAGGAAGCGCTCGGCGAGCAGCTTCGCCACGTCCTCGCCGAACAGGTCGGCGTCGTAGTCCCAGACGAGGGTCATGCCGGCCGCGCCGTGACGGAGGCTGACGCCGCGCCGGTCGTCGGGGAGCAGCACCACGTCGAGGTCGAAGCGGGTGGTGCCGGTGTTGAATCCCTCGAACAGGGTGATGTCGAGGCCGGGCACGTCGATTTCGGGCAGGGCCGCGTCGTGGGCGCTGAACATGACGCTGAACAGCGGGTTGTCGGCGCCCGAGGTGTGCAGGCCGAGGGCCCGGGTGAGTTCCTGGACCGGCACTTCCTGGTGCGGGAGCGCGCGGATGAGGGTGTCGGTCACCTCGTCCATGGCGTCTTCGGCCGGAGCGCCCGAGTCCAGGTTGAGTCGCAGCGGAATGGTGTTGACGAACATGCCGACGGCGTCCTCGAAGCCGCGCGGCCGGTTGCCCACAGCGGTTCCCACCACCATCTGGCTGCGACCGCTGTGGCGCCGCAACAGTTCGGCGAACAGACCGAGGAGGGTGGCGAACGGGGTCAGTCCGCGCTCGCGGGTGTGGGCGCGCAGCCGCTCGGCGAGGTCCGCGCCGAGCGACTGGCGCAGCTGACCGCCGTGGTGGCGGCGCCGCGCGCCGGGCCGGGTCAGACCGGGCAGCGGCATGTCGAACGAGGCGTCGCGCAGCGCCTCGGACCAGTACTCCAAGCTCGCGCTCAGCTCCTTGGCCCGAACGTCCCCGGCGCGGGCGCGCACATGGTCGGCGTACGAGCTGGGCGTCCCCAACTCTATTCGTTCGCCCAGCACTTGGGCCCGGTAGACGCTGAAGACGTCGCCGAGGAGGATCGCGAAGGAGTGCCCGTCGTGGATCAGGTGGTGTTCCACGTGGATGAGCCGGTGCCGGTCCTCGGCGAGCTTGACCAGGGTCCAGCGCAGCAGGGGCGCCTCGCAGGTGTCGAGGGGGGTCTCCGCCTCGATGCGCAGCAGCTTGTCGAAGGCGGCCTCGGGGTCGGCCTCCCAGGTGACGTCCACGGTGCGCAGCCGCGGCAGGCAGACGTCGGCCACCTGCTGGCCGGGCATCGCGCCCGCCACGGGGACGAGTTCGAGCCGCAGCCCCGGGTGGCGGGCGAGCGTGGCGGCGAGGCCGCTGCGCAGGGCCTCGACGTCGAGGGTGCCCCACAGGTCGAGGGAGGCGGTGAAGTTGTAGGCGCGGCTGCCCGGCTGCACTTCTTCGTGCAGCCAGACGATCTCCTGCGAGGAGGAGAGGGGGAGCATGGGCGATCCCTTGGGTTGTCGGGTCGGGTGGCGCGGGGCGCGTTCGTGCGCCCGCGCGGCGGCGCGCCGGCCGGTCCGCGGATCGCGCGGCACGGCCGGATGCTGGGGGTTCAGGGGGTACGCGGTCGTCCCGCGTTGTCCGCGTGGGAGACGGGTCGGGCCGGGCTCAGTGGGCCGGGGCCTCGGCGGGCAGTGCCGCGCACAGGGCCGCGAAGGCGTCTTCGGCCGCGGTGTCGTCGAGGACCGAGCGGTCCCACACCATGCGGAGGTGGAGTTCGGGGCCCTGGGTGGCGGCGACGGCGAAGGGGGCGCGGACCTGCCGGCCGCCGATGTGCACCTCGCGGCCGGCCGTCCCGCCGAGCCTCAGCGGGGTTCGATGGCGGGCGTCGTCCACCGTGAGCAGCCCGTCGAGCCGACCGGACCAGGCTGATCCGCCCGCCCGGGCCGCCCGCACGACTTCGTCGAACGGGGTGTCGGCGCGGTCCAGGTCGTCCCACCAGTCGGTGGCGGTCACCTCCGGCGCCGGGGCGCTGCCCGTGTCGGCGGGGAAGACCACGGTGTTCAGGAAGCAGCCGAGCACGGGCTCGGCTCCGGCCGGGCGGCCGCCCCACGGGTAGCCGACGGGAGCCACGGGCCCCGTCCCGAACAGGGCTCCGGCGGCCGCCCGGCAGGCGTCGAGCAGCGCCGGGAAGGGGACGCCTCCGGCGGGTGATGGGAGCCTCAACTCCACGGCTCCGGTGGGCAGTTCGGCGGATATGGGCCGGGAGCCCGGCAGCGGGGCCTGCTCGCGGACCGTACGCAGCCGCTCTCCCCAGTACGTGAGCGCGCGGGGCGAGGCGGCGCGGTCCTCGGCGTCGAGCTGGCGCAGGACGGCGTCCCGGTAGGCGGCGAGTTCGGCGGCCACCTCGGCGGGCGACAGGTCGTCCGGTCCCAGGCGGGCGCGGTAGGCGTCGCCGAGTTCCTCGACGATGCGGGCGAGCGACTGGCCGTCGCAGGCGGTGTGGTCCAGGACGACGGCGAGCAGTTCCTCCTCGGCGTGCGGGCCGCCGTCGGCGAGGAACAGCCGCAGGGGCGGGCCGTCGGCCGGCCAGCCGGCCAGCGTCCGGCGCAGCGCGTCCTCGGCACCCTCGCCGGGTGCGCGGTCGACGTGTTCCAGCGGTACGTCCGCCGGTTCGGGCCGCAGCGCGGGCGTGCCACGCACGACGCACGGCCGCGAGCGCAGTACGGGGTGGCGGGCCGCCAGGTGGTTCGCGGCGGCACGCAGCCGTGCCTCGTCGACGGTGCCGCGCGGGAAGGCGAAGAACATCGGGACGATGTCGGCGCGGCCCGCGGGATCCAGGGCGCGTACGAGCAGGAAGCGCCGCTGGGCCCCGGTGACGGGCAGCAGTCCGGCCGCCGGGTCACCTGCGCCGAGGCGCTGGTAGCGAGCCAGATACTGGCCCGTGATGCTGGGGAGCACGTGATCCTCTCTCGGGGTTGGGAACTCTCGGGGCGGGGGGTCGCGGGCTTGAACTGGCGTGCAGCCAAGGGGAGTTGCCCTGAAGGACGGTGGGTCAGGCGACGGGGACGGTCTCGTCGTGTCCCGGCGTCGCGTCCTGCCGGGCGCCGTCCTCGGTGCGCGCGGTCTCGGGCAGATCGCGCATCCGGCGCAGCGGCGAGAGCAGCAGCGGCAGCGGCACGGCGAGGAAGCCGATCGCGCAGATCCACAGGGCCGCGCGCGCGCCGGACGCGTCCGCGACGGCGCCGCCGACGAGTGCGCCGAGCGGCAGGGTGCCCCACATCATGAAGCGCAGGGTGGCGTTCATCCGCCCCAATAGGCGTGGTGGGCAAAGAGTCTGACGGAAACTCACCTGGGCGACGTTGTAGACCACGGCGCCGAAGAAGACCACGCCGGAGGCGATGGCGAAGAGCGCGGCGGCCAGGCCCTTGCCGGACAGCGGCCACAGCAGCGCGAACGGGCCGGTGGCCAGGGCCGACAGCCAGATGATGCGGGCCTGGCCGAAGCGAGCGGCGAGGCGGCCCGCGCAGAGCGCGCCGGCGAGTCCGCCGACGGCCGACGCCGAGAGCATCACGCCTATGGCGGCCGGAGGCAGGTCGAGGACCCGGACCAGGAAGATGGTCTGGGTGGCCATGAGCATCGCGGTGAAGAAGTTGCCCAGCGCGGTGGTACCCGCGATGACGCGCAGCAGCGGGTGGCCGAGCACGAAGCGCAGGCCTTCCGCGACCTCCTTGCGCAGGGAGGCGCCGGGGACCGGTTCCGGCTTGCTCTCGGGGCGGCGGATGGCGAGGAGGAAGAGGGCGGAGACGGCGTAGCCGATGGCGTCGGCCACGATCGCCAGATGTGCTCCGACGAGCTGTACGAGGCCGCCGCCGAGCCCGGGGCCGGCCACCTGCGCCGAGGAACGCACCGTCTCCAGGGCGCCGTTGCCGGCCACCAGGTGCTCCCTGGGCAGGAGTTGGGGCAGATAGCTCTGGTGGGCGACGTCGAAGAAGACGGTCGCGACGCCCACGACCAGGGCGACGACGTACAGCTGGGCCATGGTCAGCACGCCCGCCGCGGCGGCGAGCGGGACGCTGGCCATGGCCAGGCTGCGGACCGCGTCGGCGCGGATCATCAGCGTCAGCTTGCGCATCCGGTCGACCCAGGCCCCCGCGGGCAGTCCGATGAGCAGGAACGCGGCGGTCTCGGCGGCGGTGAGCAGTCCCACCTGGAAGGCGGGCGCCTTGAGTTCGAGCACGGCCACCAGCGGCAGTGCGACCAGGGTGACCTGGGCGCCGACCTGCCCGGCCGCCGCTCCGGCGAGCAGCAATCGGAAATCGCGCATACGGAGCAGGCCACTGGGAGCGGCCCGGGACGAAGGGGACATGCACGAGACCTTCACCGCAGGACGATCAGGAGTCAAAACAAACAGGACACTTTCGGTCGTTTCTTGCGCCATCCTGACAGACGATCAAGAAAATCAACGGCCAGATCAGGGCAACGGCCGGATGAATTACAGAAGTTGAGCCCCGTCGGCAGAGGACTTTCCCCGCCCTCGAACGAGGGTTTTAAAGGGACAGTGCACCCCCGCACCCCATGAATGCAGGTATGTCCGAAACTCACCGCTCGCACACTTGCGGAGGCAACCAGAAGCGATCCCAGACGTCGGGGGTGCCGGAACGGCGTGGGGAGCAGCCGTCAGTCCTTGGCGGGGCGCAGGTCCACGGCGTGCCAGTCGGCGGCGAGGATGGCGGGCAGCGGCAGGCCGCTGCGGGTGTTCAGTTGCACCAGGGTCGCCTCGACCTTGGCCGACCCGGGCGCCACCGGTGTCCCGCCCGAGACCCTGCCCTGGTTGACCCAGGTGTGTTCGGCGCCGTCGCACCTGGCGGACGTGCCGCCGATGCCGTGACCCTCGTCGCCGGTCCGCACCGTACTCGCCACGAAGACCGGACCGGACCCCGCGGGGACGGAACACCGGTAGGTGCCCGAGAGGGTGACGGTGCCGTCCGTGGAGACCGTCCCGGTCTCATCGGCGGACAGGGTGTTCGAGGCGGCGGCGGCCGGGACACAAGCCGCACCGAGAAGGACTCCGGCGGCGACAACGGCCCCGGCGGCAGCAAGTCTTACGCGCATCGGCAGATCTCCTACGTCCGTACGTACGTTCGCGTGGTGTGCGACGTTCATGTGTGGTGGTGGGCCGTGTGCTGGGGGTCCATGTGGTCGGGGCCCATGTGGTGGCGGTTGATGAAGTGGCACTTCGTCCGGTGGCGCGAGGGCGACGGAGCCAGCGCCCGTGCCTCGCGCCCCAAGGAATACCGCCCGGGCGCCCGCCCGCCGGGGATTCCCCCCGGTCGGTGGCGTGTCAGGCCGGGCAGCGCGACCGTGACCCGAGTGACGGCAGAGCTGCCGCGGCAGCCGCTGGGGCCGGCGGTGCCCGGCCCTCCCGGGTGTGACCGAAAGAGGGCCCCCTCACCGGGAGCCGCGGGCGGCACCGGCCGTGCATGCTGGTGCCCCCGGCCGTTTTCCGTGCCGCCCGACGGGCGCCCGGACAGGATGGGAGCGTCATTTTGCGCACCGTAGGCGTGGAAGAGGAACTGCTCCTGGTCGATCCGGGCAGCGGGCAGCCGTGTGCCCTGTCCTCGGAGGTGCTGGCCCGGCTGGCCAAGAGCGCCGCCGGCGAAGACGGCCCGGCCAAGGGCACGTTCGCGCGTGAACTGCAGGGTCAGCAGCTGGAGTTCGGGACCCGGCCGCAGACGGACATGGAAGAACTCGGCGCGGAGATCGTGCACTGGCGCCACGAGGCGGCCCGGCACGCGGCCGAAGCCGGAGCGGCGGTCGTCGCCCTCGCGACCTCTCCCCTGCCCGTCCGGCCCGCCGTGAACGTGGGCCGCCGCTACCAGTGGATGGAGGAGCAGTTCGGTCTGACGACCCAGGAACAGCTCACCTGCGGATGCCACGTGCATGTGTCGGTCGCATCGGACGACGAGGGCGTCGCCGTCGTGGACCGGATCCAGCCGTGGCTGCCCGTCCTGACCGCGCTGAGCGGGAACTCGCCGTACTGGCAGGGCAACGACACCCTGTACAGCAGTTACCGCAGCAGGGTGTGGGGGCGGTGGCCCATGTCCGGTCCGACGGGTGTCTTCGGCTCGGCCGAGCGCTACCACTCCCAGGTCGACGACATGGTGACGAGCGGGGTGGTGCACGACCGGGGGATGATCTATTTCGACGCCCGGCTCTCCCACCGCTACCCCACGGTGGAGGTCCGCGTGGCGGATGTGTGCCTGGAGGCCACCACCGCGCTGCTCGTGGCGTGTCTGGTCCGCGCGCTGGTCGAGACCGCCGCCCGGGACTGGCGCAGGGGGCGGCCGCCGCTGGGGCACGGGGTGCAGCTGCTGCGGCTCGCCGCGTGGCGGGCCGCGCGCTCGGGGCTCGACGGCGACCTGCTGCACCCGCTGACCATGCGGCCGACCCCCGCACGCGTCGTCATACGGGCGCTCTTCGACCACGTACGGGAGGCGCTCGAAGACAGCGGGGACTTCGCCTGGGCCCACAAGGCAACCGCGGAACTGCTCGCCCGCGGCAACGGCGCCCGCCTTCAGCGCGAGCTGCTCGCCCGCACCGGAAGCCTCAGTCGTGTGGTCGCGGCATGTGTGCGGCGCACCCTGGGCGAGCGGGAACTCCGGTACACGACACCGGAATGACGCTCCGCCAGCTGAACCTGGGCGCCGAGGTGTGACAGCGCCCCACACCTTGCGCCTCGCAGATGGGTGCCGGGCTCACACAACACCATCCGACCCCCGAAGCACATCGGGACCGGGAAGCGAGCGGGGGTGGAAACGCCCTCATCTCAGGGCTCGACATTACTCGGCGTGCCCCCGCAGAGCGGTTGCCCGCAGGATTCATTCACCCTGAGCGGTCTCATCTACTGTCAAGTGGGTGCCCCTACACAGAGGAGGCGCGTAACATCCGGCACCAATCACGTACGCACACGCCCCCGGAGGAACGACTCGTGCCGGACAGCACCACGCTCCAGTCCCAGTACGCTGCCCAGATCCAGAGCGATCTCGACAGCAACGTCGCCGAACGCGAACACATCGCCGGCCAGATCAGTGCGCTCCAGGAGCAGTTGAGCGTCCTGGAGAACAACCACGCCCTGCTCGCCTCCATGCAGCAGGCCATCGGCACCCCTGCCGTGCCCGCACCGGGCAAGGCGTCCAAGAAGGCCGCCGGGGCTTCCGTCCCGCGCATCCCTCAGGCGCGTTCGGCTTCCAAGTCCGCAGGTCGCGCCGCCAAGAAGCAGGCGCAGCCCGCCGCCAAGGCCAAGGCGTCCGGGGGTGCTCCCACCCTGCGGGAGCTCGTCGCGACGCACCTCGCGCAGAGCGGTGAGCCGCGCTCCGCGGCCGAGATCACGGCGGGTCTCACCGACGCGCACCCCGGCCGCAGCATCGCTGGCACCGTGGTGCGCAACACCCTCGAAAACCTCGTGGCCAAGGGGCAGGCTCAGCGCACCCGACAGAACCGGTCCGTGTTCTACACGGCTCCCGAGAGCGGCGACACCCACACGTCCGCAGAGCGGGCGGACAGCGACGTCAAGAAGGGGGAGGACGCCGTCACCCCCGTGGCCACCGACTGACCGGCGCGCGGTGCCGCCTCGGCCGGCACACGCGACGCCACCGACCGGACAGGTGACGTGGCAGCCCCGTGCCTCACACCACAGGGCTGCAGTCCGGGTGGCCCCAGCCCTGCTCGCGCTTCATGATGGGAGTGCCCGCGGCGTAGGGCCGGCCGCAGGGGCAGCGTCCGGGGAACTTCGCCTTGATGGTCCGCGGCTTGCCCGAACCGGCGCCCGAGGCAGGCGACTTGGCCGCGGAGGACGTCTTGCGCGCGGTGGGCCTGGCCCGCGTCGTGCTGGCGCGAGCCGGGGCGGGTACCGGCATCTCCTGGTCGCCGAGCGCCGTGCCGGCGGCGCGCTGGGTGGTGGCCGCGTCGCTCGCGGCCTGGTCGGCGATGGCGTTCAGCGGGTCGCCGCCCACCTGGTGCGCGGGCACATAGACGAAGTCCACCTCCCGTTCGGCCAGCAACTCGTCGATGCGCTCGACGAGTTCACGGTTGGCGACCGGCTTGCCCGCCGCGGTCTTCCACCCGTTGCGCTTCCAGCCCGGCAGCCACTGTGTGACCGCCTTCATGGCGTACTGGGAGTCCATGCGCACCTGCATGGGGGTGCCGGGGTCGACTGCTTCGAGGAGCCGCTCCAGGGCGGTGAGCTCGCCGACGTTGTTGGTGGCGGTGCCGAGTGGCCCCGCGCCCCAGCGTTCCGGCCGCCCCTCCGCGTCGGCGATCACCCAGGCCCATCCGGCAGGGCCGGGATTGCCCTTCGAGGCCCCGTCACAAGCGGCAACAACAACACGATCAGACATCGCGCCATCATCCCACCGCCCTCCCCCACACCAGAAATCGCCCACATCGGAGTCCCTCGCCCGGACCGATCGGGGCAGACTCGGGCTCTCAGGGCCCGGCGGTGAGATACGGGTCCGGCAGGGGGACCGGACCACCGTCGTCGGCCGAGGCACCCAGGAACACGGCCGCGCCGAAGCCGATCGCGGCGAAGAACAGGCCCACGCAGGTGAAGACCACCATGGCTCCGCCGAAGAGGCACGACACCGCCCCGATACCGGTCGGCGCCTCGTCCACGACCGCGCGCTCGGGGCGGTTCGCCAGATAGCGCACCGCCACCGGGTCGCCCGTCACATACGGCTGTTGTGATGTCACCCGTACCCGCACATCACGCCCGTCGCCCGCACGGAACCCGACGATCAGACGGCGCTGGTGGTGCACGGGCCCATCGGAACGGTGGGTGCGCACCACATAGGCCTCCAGACAGCGGGCCTGCGCCATCACCCCCTCACGCAGGGTGCGCTTGTGCTCCGACACCTTGCGGACCACCCAGACCAGTGCCCCGATGCCCACCACGGCGAACAGCAGACCCACACATCCGAACACCACCCCGAAGGCCCCACCTACAGCGAACATTCCCCACCCCACCCTCATGAAGGCCCCGAGCACCCCGAGAGCCCCACCCGCGGCCAAACGTCGCCCGAGAAGATGGGCGGCGGGGTGCGTCGGTTCCGTTTTCCGAGGCCAGAGGCATGAACGTACGGGCAGAGCGACGGCCGGCACTCCCCTCCCCGAGGTGTGCCGGCCGCGTCAACTACCGTTGTGCGTCCACCAGTTGGTGCACGGCGGGATCAGTGGCGGCCCCAGGACTTGGTGACGATGACGTGGTTGTGGTTGTCGCGCAGGGTGGCGGTGTCCCCCGTGTTGTTCCACACGTAGGCGCGACGGTTCTGGTACACGTCGGTACGGGTGTTGCGGCCGATCCCGGTGTGAACACGTACGGAGGCGTGGCCGCCCAGGGTGAAGCCGCCGAAGGTGTACACGTGGTGGCTGCGGTCGCTGAGCGTCCACCCCTTCAGGTTGACGGTGGAGCGACCGGTGTTGGTGACGGTGACCCACTCGGCGTCGAGGCTGCGCTGCGAGCCGTCGTCTTTGCCGGGGCTGTCGTACTGGATGGCACCGAAGGTGATCGGCGAGCGCGGAGCGGAGGCGGTGGCGGGCAGAGCCGTGGCGCCGGCGAGTGCGGCGCCGGCCGCGAGGACGGCGAAGACACGGGATATGGAACGTGCGGACATGGAAACCCCCAGTTCAGGACGGTGGGCAGCGGGCTGCGCGACCGTCCGACGGTGCGAATGTCCGGCGCTTCTCGCTGCCAGACACCCACACTCTGGACCTCATCCGCACCGGCCGACGCGGGTGGTTCAACGCGTAACAGAACCCGGACATCGACACACCCTCAGCCCGCCGAGCGCACACGCCCCCGCGCACACCCACCCCAGCGAGCCCGACGCACAGGGTCCCCACAGATTGCCGGGTCGAGGAGGCATACCCGCGGGCTGCCACCTCACGCATTCGGCCCCCGGCACATTGAGTGCCGGGGGCCGAATTCTCGTAGCGGGGACAGGATTTGAACCTGCGACCTCTGGGTTATGAGCCCAGCGAGCTACCGAGCTGCTCCACCCCGCGTCGGTGAACACCACCCTACGCCACCTGCGGCGGAGCTCTGACCACTCGGATCCGCCCGCGTCCACTCGGGCCCAGTCGGGTCCGCTCGGGGCGCGGGGCCAGACGCCTACCTGGAACGGCCCGCAGGGATGGTCGATCCTGGTCCGGGTTGCTGGGGCGGGCGCTAGACGGTGGCCTCGTCCTTCAGCATCTTCCTTACCTCTTCGCGGAGTTCGGGTGAGTCGGTGTGGCCGTGCACCGATGCGGCGTGCTCGGCGGCCGCCCGGACGACTTCCTCTTCCGTACCGGAGATCGTCAGGCTGCAATTCGAATCGCTCGGGTACTCCCGACAGTCAGCGACCTTACGCATGAGATGCCTCCTCGGGGCGAAATATCCCGGTTCCAGGATCTCACCGTTTCCCCGCGTCGGCGGGGCTACTTCACGTGACTGGTGGTCGCGCCGGGTGCACCCCACGGCGCACGGCGCACGGCGACGAGCGATGATTTTCTGGCCCAGAGGGAGTCTCCCTTCCGACGGACTTCCAGAAGGTGGGCCCATGAGCGCGTTGCAGAAGATCCTCGACACCTACGTCGACAACGGGACGGTGCCGGGCGCCGTGGCCCTGGTGGCCCGTGGTGACCGCGTGGAGCGCGCGGTCACCGGCTCCCAGGACACGAGCGGCACCTCCCCGATGACCAGGGACTCGATCTTCCGTATCGCCTCGATCGGCAAACCTGTGACCGCCGCGGCGGTCATGATGCTGGTCGACGACGGGCGGATCGCGCTGGGCGATCCGATCGCCCGATGGCTGCCGGAGCTGGCCTCGCCCATGGTCGTCCGTACGCCGCTCTCCCCCGTCGACGACGTCGTCCCCGCCGAACGGCCGATCACGGTGGCCGATCTGCTGGACTTCCGTGCCGGGTACGGCTTCCCGTCCGACTTCTCCCTGCCGGCCGTCGCGCCACTGTTCAGCGAGCTCCACCAGGCTCCCCCGCGCCCGCAGTCAGTGCCCGCGCCGGACGAATGGCTCGCGCGGCTCTCCCGTATTCCGATGCTGCACCAGCCGGGCGAGGCCTGGCTGTACAACCTCTGCTCCGACCTCCAGGGCGTCCTGATCGCCCGGGTTTCCGGGCGTACGCTGCCCGAGTTCCTGGCCGAGCGCCTCTTCGAACCGCTCGGCATGACCGACACCGGGTTCTCGGTGCCGGCTCGCGATCTGGGCCGGTTCACCAGCTGTTACCGGCCCCTTCCGTCGGGCGGTCTGGAGCTCGTCGATGCCCCCGACGGGCAGTGGAGCACCCCGCCCGCGTTCCCGTCCGGCGCGGGCGGGCTCGTGTCGACCGTCGACGACCTGCACGCCTTCGCCGGGCTGCTGCTCGGCGGCGGGACCGTCGAGGGGCGACGGCTGCTTTCGCCCGAGGCGGTGCGGGAGATGACCACCGACCATCTGACCCCCGCGCAGCGCGCAGCCGGAACGTTGTTCCTGCAGGGCCAGGGCTGGGGATTCGGCGGCTCGGTCGACATCGAGCGCGTCGAGCCGTGGAACGTGCCGGGGCGCTACGGCTGGGTCGGCGGCACCGGTACCGCGGCCTATGTCGTTCCGGCCACCGGCGAGGTCACCATCCTGCTGAGCCAGGTGGAGATGACCGGGCCGACCCCGGCCGCCCTGATGCATGACTTCTGGCGGTACGCCACCGACCATCACGCTGTGTGATTTCTTGGCGTGCGGTGGGTGACGGGGCGTGCCACGGTGAAGGGGTTACACCCCACCCACATGCAGGAGTGAATCTCCATGGTCAAGGCCGAAGACTTCCAGGACAAGGCGCGGCAGGCCGCCGAACAGGCCAGGGCGAAGGCCTCCGAGGCCAGACAGCAGATCTCCGGGCGCGCCGACAAGCAGCATGCCGATGACGAGCAGGAGCGGACCGAGCAGGCGATGCGCGACGCCGGGGTCGACCGCGGCTGAACCCACTCGATGCGAGAGCCGGGGCTCCACCCAGCACTGGGTGAACGCCCCGGCTCTCGCATGCGGGCCCTCTCGTCCAGGCCCGCTCATCCCGCCGGGGCCTCGCGGCTCCGGGTCCAGGTCAGCAGATCCTCCATCGCCCAGGTCGTGATGACCCGCTCCGGCGGGACGCCGCACTCCTCGGCCCGCGCGCAGCCGTAGATCTGCCAGTCGAGCTGGCCCGGGGCGTGGGAGTCGGTGTCGATGGCGAACAGGACGCCCGCCTCGACGGCCCGGGTCAAGAGGCGGCGCGGCGGGTCCAGCCGTTCCGGGCGGCTGTTGATCTCCACGGCGGTGCCGCCCTCCGCGCAGGCGGCGAAGACCGCGTCCGCGTCGAACTCGGACTCGGGCCGCCCGCGCCCGGTGACCAGGCGTCCGGTGCAGTGCCCCAGCACATCGGCCAGGGGGTTGCCGACGGCCGCGACCATGCGCCGGGTCATGGCGGCGGCGTCCATCCGGAGCTTGGAGTGGACGGAGACGACCACGACGTCGAGCTGGTCGAGCAGTTCGTCCTCCTGGTCGAGGGAGCCGTCGTCGAGGATGTCGCACTCGATGCCGGTGAGGAGCCTGAACGGCGCCCAGCGCTCGTTGAGTTCGGCCACCACCTCCAGCTGGCTGCGCAGCCGCTCGGCGGTCAGCCCGTTCGCGACGGTCAGCCGCGGCGAGTGGTCGGTGAGCACGGCCCATTCGTGGCCGAGCTCGGCGGCCGTACGCCCCATGTCGTCGATGGTGCTGCCCCCGTCCGACCAGTCGGAGTGCATGTGGCAGTCGCCGCGCAGCGCGGCCCGCAGGTCGTCGCCGCCCATCGCGAGCGGCGCCGCGGCCTCCAGTTCCGACTCAAGGCGCTGGAGGTAGCCCGGCACCTGGTCGGCGAGTGCCTCGCGCACCACCTGTGCGGTCTTCGGGCCGATCCCCTTGACCGATTCCAGGCGCCCGGCCACGGCCGCGCGTTCCGCGACCTCGTCCGGCGGCATGTCCTTGATCGCCGCGGCGGCGGTACGGAAGGCCTGTACGCGGTACGTGGCGCCCTGGCCGCGTTCGAGGAGGAAGGCGATCCGCCTCAGGGCCGACACGGGATCCATGGACACCTCCTGCGGGCGGGGCCCCGCGTGCACCCTCCCAGCTTCCCTCAGCCGGCGCCCGCTCGCAGGGTCTCGGCGGTGCCGAGGCCGCCCGAACGTTTTGAGCCCGGATGGCGGTCGTGTCGACGCGGCTCCTTCCGGTGTCCGGGCCCTAGCCTCGCCAGGGTGCTTATGAGACGAAATACGCACGGTGGCGGCCGGCTCGGGGCGATGCTCGGAGTCGCCCGGTGGGCGGTTCTGATCACGGTGCTCACCTGCACGTTGACGATCTGCCCGGCCCGGGACGACGAGGCCGCCACCGCGGTCGCCTCGCCGGCCCGGGCAGCCGGGCCCTCGGCCGGACCGCCCGGGGCGGCTGCCGCGCACCACAGCGGCTCCCTCGACGGTTCCGGGGTCGACGGCGCGGGCCACCGCGGCTCGCGCCCACAACAGTCGGCGGCGTGTGCGGCCGAGCACCTCCGCCCGGTCCCGCACGACCTGCGGTCGGCCTGCTCGTACCCGGTGGTGGGGGTCTTCCTGCGGCCCGGTGGTGAGCAGTCCTGCACGGCCGCCGTGGTGGACAGCAGGCACGGCGATCTGCTGGTGACGGCGGCGCACTGCCTTCCGCTGGACGGGGCCTCGTTCGCGCCCGGCTATCACGACGGGATCACCCCCCAGGGCCAGTGGCCGGTCCTGGCCGCGTTGCCTGACCCGCGGTTCACCGGGGCTCGCGACGGCGCCGAGAACTGGCCGTACGACTGGGCCTTCGTGCGGGTGGCCCGGGTCGGCGGCAGAAGCGTGCAGGAGGCGGTCGGCTCCGCGTTCCGTGTGCCCCCGCACCCGGAACGGCTCTCCGATGTCCTCGCCCGGGTCACCCTCATCGGCTATCCGCACGACAGGCCGGGCCAGCACACCTGCACGGTGGACTCCCGGCCCGCCTACGGCGACTTCCGCGAAGCCCGGTGTGCGGGCTTCTCGACCGGGGTGTCCGGCAGCCCGTGGGTGATCTCGGCGCCGGACGGCGGGAGCACCGTGGTCGGGGTGCTCGGCGGCGCCGAGCGGGGCGGCGGCCTCGCGGACGACGTCTCGTACACCGCGCGCTTCGACGCGGGGCTCAGTTCACTGTTCGCGACGGCGCAGGGAATCGGGCCGCAGGATTCCCTGCTCTTCCCGTGACGAGCCACCCGATCAGCCCCTGACGCACCATCAATTACAGCGACAGGAATGCGAGTTGGCCGGGCCGCCCGTCGGGGGATCGACGAGCGGCCCGGTGCTCTAGAGGGGTGCCGGGGTCAGCACTCGCGCAGGCCGGGGGCGGGGTCCTGGCCGGTCCTCAGGCTGACGGCCGGGACGTTGCCCCAGGCGCCGTTGTCGAGCTGCGTCCAGTACCAGATGTCGTTTCCGCCCTGGTGCGGGTCGCCGTGGCCCCAGCACACGAACCAGTTGAAGTCGGTGGTCAGCGTGCCGCGGGTGGCCGAGCGGTAGGAGCGGTCGGCGTAGCCCTTCGCGCCGACCGCGTTGCCGCAGTACAGCCGTCCGTCCGAGCGGACCCCGCACTCGGCCGCGGGCCCGGCGGGTGCGGCGACGGCGGCCGGCAGCCCGGTCGCGGTGAGGCCGGCGGTCAGCGCGGTGGCCGAGAGGAACAGGGCGATCTTCTTGCGTGCGTTCACGGTGAACTCCTTGCGGGTGTGGGTGCGTAGGTGGGCCGGGCTGTTCAGGCGCAGGTGGGGACGCCGTCGAGCCAGGCGGATCCCTGGATGTAGATGTTGGTGATCCATGCCTTGTAGTCGGGCAGGTAGGACCAGGCGTCGTTGCGGTAGCCCTCGGCCTCGACGAGCTGGGCGTGCTTCTGGCAGCCGACCTTCACGCGGGTCGGGCCGGTGAACTTGTTGACCCGGGCGCTCGTGGTGGACGGTTCGGCGTGCGTCCACACGTCGGTGCCCCAGGTGGAGAAGGTGCCGTTCTGGCCCGGGTCCGCGCCGATGCGTACGGCGCCGTTGTAGTCGCCGCCGAGCCGCACGTCGCTGACCATCACATGGGTGCCGGACTGCCGGGCCTCGACCATCTTGCCCGCGCCGAGGTAGACGGCGATGTGGTGGATGGAGTTGTCGCCGCCCCAGGCCATCAGGTCGCCGGGCAGCAGCGGCCCGGTGCCCTGGGCCGCGCCGAAGCGTGCGGTGACGTGCGAGGAGTGGTACTGGCTGTTGGAGTTGCCGGCCAGGATGTCCTGCCCGGTCGCCCGGGCGTAGGCGTAGCGGACCAGGCCCGAGCAGTCGAAGCCGAGCCGCTCCGGGTCGTGGTTGCTGGCCGGGTCGGTGGGGTCGATCTGCCCGTAGGTGGCGCCGGGCTGCGGTCCGTGGCCACCGCCCCACGTGTACCAGATGCCGAGCTGGGAGCAGGCCGCCCGGACCGCCGCTTCGGCGGTGGCCGAGGCTCCGGGGGCGAGCACGTCACAGCCTCCGGCGGCCGCTGAGGCCACCCTCAACTGGGGTGCTGCAGAGGAGAGTTGGGCGGCGGGCACAATGGCGCAGGCCGCCACGATGCCCGCCGCGGCGAGGGTGCGCCGCGCTCTGACCAGCGTATGGTGCATGTCTGTTTCCCCGTTTCGTCGTACGTTCCGTGCGTGCGCCGGGCCGGTGCCTGGCACGCGGCAGATGCTCCTGTGCGGAGCCGGATCATCTGCCGCGGTGGTTCGAGACTGTGCCGTGCGGAGGGTCGCTGTCGAGGTGGCGGCCGTCTCCCGTGCCGACGGGAAACGGGAAACACGCGGGAAACACCCCCGGGTCCGCAGGTCAGTTGACGGACGGGCACAGGGGCCGGTAGGGCAGGTCGGGCAGCAGGTGGGCCCAGCGTTCGGGCCCGGTGTCGCCCAACAGGCGGCACACCTCGGCCTGTTGGCGGGGTACGTCGGTGTTCCAGAGCCGGACGGTGCCGTCGTTGCTGCTGCTCGCCAGCGTGCCGGGCCGGCCGGGGTCGAAGGTGACGCCCCAGACGGCGCCGGCGTGTCCGCTGAGGGTGGCGATCTGCTCGCCGCGATCGGGGTTCCACAGGCGTACGGTCTGGTCGCTGCCGCTGCTCGCGAGGGTCTTGCCGTCGGGGCTGAACGCGACCGCGCGCACCGAGCCGCTGTGCCCGGCGAGAGCGCCGGCCGCCGTGCCGCGGGCGACGTCCCACAGGCGTACGGTGCCGTCGTTGGCGCCGCTGGCCAGGGTGCGGCCGTCGGGGGCGAAGGCGACCGAGCGCACCGAGCCGGTGTGGCCGCGAAGGACGGAACGCGGCCCGTGACCCGGGTCGTTCACGTCCCACAGCCGGACGGTCAGGTCGTCGCTGCCGGTGGCCAGGGTGCGGCCGTCCGGGCTGAACGCGACGGCGTTGACGAAGTCCTCGTGGCCGTGGAGCGTGGCGTACGGCTTCCGCGTGGCGACGCCCCAGAGGGTGATGGTGCGGTCGGCGCTCGCCGAGGCGAAAAGGCGACCGTCGGGCGAGAAGGCGACCGCGAACACCGAGCCGTCGTGGCCGGTCAGGGTCGCCTCGGGGCGGCCGGTCGCCGCGTCCCAGAGTCTGACCGTGCGGTCGGCGCCCGCGGAGGCGACGAGGCGCCCGTCGGGCGAGAAGGCAACGGCGAACACCGAGCCGTCGTGGCCGGTGAGGGTGGTGCGCAGCCGGTGGTGGGCGACGTCCCAGATCCGGACGGTGCGGTCCGCCTCCGCCGAGGCGAGGAGGCTGCCGTCGGGTGAGAACGCGGACTGCCACGCTTCGGTGAACGGCCGTGCGGTGAGCGCGGAGCGGCCCGGGTCCCACAGCACCACGGACTGGTCGAACCCGGCGGTGGCGAGGCGTTCGTCGGGCCCGGCGGCGACGGCCAGGACGTAGTCGGTGTGGCCGGACAGGGTGGCGACCACCCGGTGGTTCACGGCGTCCCACAGTTTGACGGTGCCGTCGCCGCTGGCGCTGATGACGGTGTCTCCGGTCCGCGTGAAGGCGACGGCGTTGACGTCGTCGCTGTGCCCGGTCAGGACGCTGCGCAGGGTCGCGTCGGGCAGGTTCCACAGCCGTACGGTGCGGTCGGCGCCGCCGGATGCCAGGGTGTGGCCGTCGGGGCTGAACGCCACGCCGAGCACCTGGTCGCTGTGGCCGGTGAGGATCACCGGCAGCTGACTGTCCGTCACATCCCAGAGCCGTACGGTGCGATCGGCCGATGCCGAGGCCACGGTGTGCCCGTCGGGGGCGAAGGCGACCGCCATCACCGCGTCGGTGTGACCGGTGAGGACGGCGCTCGGGGTGCCGTCGGGCACGTTCCACAGGCGTACGGTGCGGTCGGATCCGCCCGACACCAGGGTGTGGCCGTCGGGGCTGAACGCCACGGAGCGGACGGCCCCTTGGTGGCCGGGCAGGATCGCGGTCATGCGGTGGGTGGCGGCGTCCCAGAGCCGGACGGTGCCGTCCGCGCCCGCCGTCGCCAGGCGTGTGCCGTCGGCGGAGTAGGCGACCGAGGTGACCGCTCCGGTGTGGCCGGTCAGGGTGGCCGTCACCTGGTGGCTCACGGTGTCCCAGAGCCGCACGCTCGCGTCCGAGCTGGCCGTCGCGAGGGTCTTGCCGTCGGGGCTGAACACCACCGAGTTGACCGGGCCCGAGTGGCCGCGCAGCCGCCCGTCGAAGTACTGCGCCTGGGTACTGAGCAGGGCGCCTCGCGCCTGCGGGGTGCGGTCGGTGCGGTAGGCGTCGGCGGCCAGCAGCATGGAGGCCTCCGGCTGCCCGGCGGCCAGCGCACCCGAGCGCACGGCCAGGGCCTGCGACTGGGCGGTGCGGCTCTGGTCCAGGGCCCGTTGACGCTGCTGGAAGGCGAGGGCTCCGGCCGTCACCGCGACCGCGAGGAGCCCGGCGAGGGTGACGAGCAGGGCGCGGCGGATCCGGGTCTGGCGCCGGGCCGTGCGCTCCCCGCGCCCTTCCTCGGCCTCGCAGGCATCGATGAACTCGCGCTCCACCGGCCCGAGTTGGGCACGGTCGGAGGCCTGCTGCGTCCGGTCGCGCACGGCGGCCAGGCGGGTGCCCCGGTAGAGGAGGCTCGGGTCGCGGCCGGCCCGGACCCACTGGGTCGCGGCGTCGGAGACCTCCTGGCGCATCACCAGGCCCGCCCGGTCGGCGTCGATCCAGCCGCGCAGCCGTGGCCAGGCGTACAGGAGGGCCTCGTGGGTGATCTCCACCGCCTCGCTGCCCGCGGTGACGAGGCGGGCGCGGACGAAGGCGTCGAGGGCGCGGGCGCCGGACTCGGGGTCGGTCAACTGCCGTATCAGCAGGTCGCGTTCGACGGGTCTGCGGGTCTGTGCGCTGTCGTCCGCCACGTGCACGAGGCGGACGAGGAGCTGGCGGGCCGTCAGCTGTTCGGCCGGGTCGAGCCGGGCGTGGACCGACTCGGCGGTGCGGGCGACCGCGCCGTGGATGCCGCCGGTCGTCTCGTAGCCGGCCACGGTCAGGGTGCGGCTGGTGCGCTGCTGCCAGGTGACGAGAAGGGCGTGCGCGAGCAGGGGGAGCGAGCCGACGGAGGCCGCCGAGTCGGTGCCCAGATCCCTCAACAGGAGTTCCACCAGGCCTGGTTCGAGGCTGAGCCCGGCACGTTCAGCGGGTCCTGTGATGGCCTGGCGCAGCTGGGTGGTGGACATCGGGCCGAGCGCGAACAGGCCGTGGGTGAAGACCTCCACGAGGTGCGGGTGGTCCAGGCAGCGGCCGCAGAAGTCGGCGCGCAGGCCGACCACGACGGCGGCGCGGGCGGTGACGCCGTCGAGGTTGCGGGCGGTGGCCAGGGAGTGGAGGACCGCGACGAAGTCGCGGCGCTCGCGGTCGTCCTCGCAGAGGGTGAAGACCTCCTCGAACTGGTCGACCACGAGGACCAGGCCGGGGCTGCGGCCGTGCGCCGCGCAGGCGTCGAGCAGGGTGCGCGGGCGCGCGGCCAGCGCTTCGGGGGTGATCTCCGCGCCCGCCGCGCCGAGCACGTCGGCAGCGCAGCGCAGAAGTTCCTTGAGCGGGTGTGCGGTTGGGGTGCACACCACGACCGGCCAGCCGTCGGAGCCGGGTACGGGAAGGGCGCCGCGGCGCAGCGCGGGCAGCAGCCCGGCCTGGAGCAGCGAGGACTTCCCGGCACCCGAGGGGGCGACCACGGCGAGCGGGCCGCGGCCCATCCGTTCGGCGAGCCGTCCGGTCAGTTCGGCCGTCGCGCTCTCGCGGCCGTAGAACCACGCGGCGTCCTGCGGCCCGTAGGCGGCGAGCCCGCGGTAGGGGCACAGGGCCGTCTCGGCGGGGCCGCCGTGCGCGGTGCGCGCAGCGGGCACGGCCGCCGGTTTGGGGAGCAGGCGCACGAGTTCGCCCTGGGCGCCTAGCGCGTCGTCGCAGCGGCGGGCGACGTCGAGGGTGGGCGGCTTGCTGCCGTTCTCGATCTTGCTGAGGTATCCCTTGCTGTAGTGGATCGAGCGGGCCAGTCCCGTGAGGGACACCTTGCGCAGGCCTCGCAGGCGCCGCAGCTCCGCTGCGAATCCGTCGGCCGTTTCGTCGTCCGTTGGCACGGCACCTACCTTTCCGTGACGGACGGGGCGTACGCCTGAAAAGGACGAACTTCGTCGGGTTCCGGTCGGCAACAGACGTACGAGCCGGGTTCGTTGGGCAACGCGAACTCCGTACCTGGACCTTCGCCCAAACCTTGCGCGGGGCGGGCAACCCCTCGGCGTGATCATGCATCTGGGCCGGTGAGGGGAGTTGGACACCTTCCGGCCATCGAAGTCCCGGGCAATTGTTAAATCTGGGTTCCGGGAGCGCAGAACTCGATCATCCCTCTTTACATGTTCATGCCAGGCATAGCAGGGTTTCGGCCGGGACCACACGGTCCCCACGGTGCACAACAGCACCGTGCGTACGGGTGGTTGTTGAGCCGACCGCCCCCGCACCCTCTAAGGACCCCCCACCGTGCGTACACCCCACATACGCAGCCTGGCGATAGCCCTGGCCGTCACCACGGCCGTCACCATCACGGCGGGAAGCGGGGCCACGGCCTTCGCCGCCCCGACCGCCCAGGGGGCCACCGCCCCCGCCGCGAGCGCCGGTTTCCAGCCGGTGATCGACGCGGCCCGCACCGCGGCCGTCGCCCACTCCGCCGCCACCGGGGTCGGCAAGGACGACACACTTCAGGCCACCGACGTCCTGGTCGACGCCGACGGCAAGCAGCACGTCCGCTTCATACGCTCGCACCGCGGACTCCCGGTCCTCGGCGGCGACCTCGTCATCCACCTCGACGCCAGATCCGGCTACACCGGTGTCACCCGGGCACTGCGCCACCAGGTCGACGTTCCCACCACCAGCGCCAAGGTGACGGCGGGACAGGCCCAGGCGAAGGCCGCCGCCATCGCGAAGGGCACCGCCGGCGCCGCCCAGCTCGTGGTCGACGCCCGCGCCGGGCGCTCGGCGCTCGCCTACCAGATCCAGGTGAAGGACAGCTCCACCGCCGAGTCCGGCAGCCGTACGGTCGTCGTCGACGCGGCCACCGGCACGGTCCTCAGCAACACCCCGGCCAGCGATTCGTTCCTGTCGCCCAGCGTCCAGGAGAAGCTCCGCAAGAGCGGCCAGAAGCTCAGCCCCGCGCTGGGTACGGCCTCGCCGGCCCCGTTCGCCTCGTCCGCCGCGACCGGTTTCCCCGCACAGGCGACCGGCACCGGCTCGTCCCTGTTCGTCGGCAGCGTGTCGCTGACCACCACGCAGACCGCGAAGAGCGCCTTCACGCTCAAGGACCCGAGCCGCGGCCAGACCGAGACCCGCGATGCGGGCAACAAGGAGCTGGAGCAGTTCACCGGCGGCAAGGCGTTCACCAGCACCACCAACCGCTGGGGCACCGGCAGGGCGAGCGACCGCTCCACGGCCGCCGTCGACGCGCAGTACGGCATCACCAGCACCCTCGACTTCTACAAGAAGACGTTCGGCCGCAACGGGATCAAGAACGACGGGGCCGGCGCGCACGCCCTTGTGCACTTCGGCAGCAAGGTCGGCAACGCCTTCTGGTCCTCCGACTGCGGCTGCATGCTGTACGGCGACGGTGACGGGCAGACCTTCGCGCAGCCCCTCGTCGTCCTCGACGTCACCGGCCACGAGCTCACCCACGGTGTCGTGGACGCCACGGCGAACCTCCAGCCGACCCGTGTCGACGCCAACGACAACCAGTTCGGCGAGCCCGGCGCGCTGAACGAGTCGCTCGCCGACATCTTCGGCAGCAACGTCGAGTTCGCCACCAACAACCCGAACAACCCGCCCAACTACCTGATGGGCGAGAAGCTCGGCCTGCAGCAGAAGTTCCTGCGCCGCCTGGACAAGCCGTCCCTCGACAAGCTCGAAGGCACGGTCGACTACTGGTCGACGGCGTCGTACGACACCGAGGTCCACGCGGGTTCCGGCGTCTCCTCGCACGCCTACTACCTGCTGGCCGAGGGCAGCGGCAAGAAGACCATCAACTCGGTGGCCTACGACTCGCCGACCTACGACGGCTCGACGGTGGCCGGCATCGGCCGGGACAAGGCGACGCAGATCTTCTACCGGGCGCTCACCCGGTACATGGTCTCCACGACCGACTTCCACGACGCCCGCACCGCCACGCTGAGCGCGGCCGCCGACCTGTACGGCGCGAGCAGCACCGAGTACAAGACGGTGGACAAGGCCTGGGCCGCCGTCAACGTGACCGCTGCGAACGCCCCGTCCGGCAACTGACCGAGCACGTCACTGCCGCCCCGCGAAGTGCGGGGCGGCAGTGGTGTGTCCGGCTATGGAACCAGGGTGTCGAGTGGTGTCATCACCACATCGCTGGTGGGACGCGACAGGTGCAGGGCGGTGTGGAAGTAGCCGTCCGACTCCTTGCCCTCCGGGTCGTGCCCGGCCGCGGTCACCGTGTCGATGGCATAGCGGCGTTCGCGTTCGTCGGTGAAGCGGCGCTGCGGGAAGGTGGGCGCGGCCCGCTCGGTGGCGAGGCCGAACGCGGCGAGGCACCCGGAGATCTCCGTGTACGCGGTGGTGCGCAGCACGAACGAGGCGACCCACACCGGTCCGCGCGCCGCGGAGAGCAGCGGCCGGAAGGTGCGTGGCGACAGGAAGCTGGTGCCGCCCGTCACGGTGATCAGCCGAGCCTCGCGCACCGCGCGGCGCAGGGCCGGGCTGGGCGGGGCGTCCTCAAGGTTCTCGGCGAACCCGTCCGCGAGTAGCCCGACGGCCCGCCCGTAGGCGACGGCGTGCGGGGCGATGTCGAGCCCGACGACGCGGACTGGGTCGCGACGGCGTCGCGCGGTGTAGAACTCCCGGTCCCACTCGGCCAGTTGGGCCGTGCTCATCGAGACGGCCTCGTGCGAGGTGTAGCGCTGGTACAGGTCCTCCAGCGTCACGTCGTGGTTGAGCAGGGCCGCGTTGATGCCGTACGAGCAGCACAGGTCGAGCGCGGTCAGCGGCGGACCGTCGGGCGGAGCGGCCGCGTCCAGTGCGGACCGCAGCCGCCGGAAGATGTGCTGCGCGTGGCCCGGCGTGCGGTATTCGAGCGGGCCGAGCACCCTGAAGTAGGCCCGGGGATCGGGCTGATCGTAGAGGTCGTCGAACGGGGCCATGCCCTCCGCGGCCGCGGTGCCCGCCACTCCCACCCCGCCGCCCACTGCCGAGCCGGTCCGCTGAGCATCGGTCATCGTGCCCGTCCCCTCTCGCTCCGTCGCCGTTTCCCCGGCAGAGCATTGGGGACGGCGGCGGCGCTTGGGAACACGGCCGGTTCGAATCAGGCCACGTTCAACTCCCGTACGGCATGGAGGCTGCCGAGACTCACCCCGCTGTTGCCATGTCAGAAAGCCACTCCACAGAATCCACCCCACCCGTCACACTGGACGCATGACCGCTCGTAACTCCGGAGAACTGCCGGACCCCGATGGGAACTTGGATCCGCACCGGCCGGACGACTTCCAGTGGCCCGGCGCCGGCCTGCTGCCACCCGCCTCGGAGCAGCGGCAGCCGCCACCGGTCCGGCCCGGCTACGGGCAGGGACACCCGATGCCTGCGGGGCAGGGGCCCGTACCGGGAAACCCTTACGCACAGCCGCAGCCGGGCGGATTCGGGCCGCCGGAGCAGCCGCCGATGGCGCCGCCCCCGGCCGGCCGCGCCCCGTTCCGGGGCAGGCGAGCTCTGATGGTGGCCGCCGGAGTGGCGGGCCTCCTGGTGATCGGCGGCGGGGTCTACCTCGCGACGACCGGCGGTGACAGCGGCAAGCCCGTCGCCGAGCCCAGTGCCTCCCCCACTCCCTCCGGTTCGCCCTCCGTCGACCAGGGCGACGGCAAGGGCACCGGCGACGGCGGGGGCGACTACGACCCCAACGCGGGCATCACGGCGGGCCAGGCACACGTCTGGCTGAACGAGAACAGGACTCCGCTGGTCAAGGACGGCGCCTGGCAGTACGGCCCGTGGCGGGTCGGCGACGTGATGGTCAAGGCGATGTACAAGGAGGTCACCGGCTACGGGGTGGCCGACGGCAAGGAGCGGTGGAAGGTCACCTTCGACACCCCGTTGTGCGGGGTGCCGCGGGCGCCGTCCGCCCAGAACAAGCTGGTCGTCGGCGTGCTGGAGAGCAACACCAAGGGCGCCCACTGCAAGGTCCTCCAGCAGATCGACCTGGCCTCCGGCAAGGCGGGCTGGAAGGCGGTCAGGGCCGAGGACAAGCCCACCAACTCCGCGCTCACCCTCAACATGGCGATCTCCGGCGACACCGTCGCGGTCGCCTGGTCGGGCGGCGCGACCGGCTTCTCCGTCACCGACGGCCACAAGCTGTACGACCTGCAGGGGCAGGGCGGTTGCAGCCCCCAGGGCTTCGCCGGCGGCGCCCGGCTGATCAGCGCGGGGTTCTGCTTCAACCCGAACGACTTCAAGGACCAGCCGGGCGACCTGCTCCAGGAGCTCGACCCGGTGACGGGCAAGGCCAAGTGGAACTACCAGTACGAGAAGGGCTGGCGCATCGGCCAGGTCCTGTCGGTGGACCCGCTGGTCGTCACCGCGCTCCCCCACGAGGGCAAGACCTGGAAGATCCTCGCGTTCACCCCGGACGGCAAGCTCCGCTCCCAGACCGAGCCGAAGTTCCAGATGCCCAGTACGTGCAGCGGCTGGGGGCAGAGCGTCGACCAACTCCAGTACTGCTACGGCTCGGTGGCCGACGCCCAGACGCTGTACGTCGCGGCCGACGGCAAGGACACGGACATGACCAAGGACGCCGACGGCACTCAGGTCGTCGCCGTCGACCTGAACACCGGCAAGGAGAAGTGGCGCTCCAACCCGCCCCAGGCGCGCAAGGTGCGCCCGCTCGCCGTCGAGAACGGCAAGGTGGTGGTCTACCTGGACGCCGGGCCCCAACTGGGCTCCGCGGTCGCGACGTTGGCCCCGGCGGGCGGCGTTCCGCAGGTGTTCCTGCAGAGCCCCCCGGCCGCCGCCGACGCCCAGCGCAGCTTCTTCTCGCCGCACCTGGCCTGGGCGGGAGGCCGGCTGTTCATGCTCAACAACCGGGTGGAGAACCCGACGCCGAACGCCAGGGTGAACGCGGCCCTGTCGTTCGGCTGACCCACCGGGGCCTCGGCGGTCCGAAGCGCGGACCGCCGAGGCAGGTTGGGCGATCGGTCACAGGCGCGGGGCCGTCGCCGGGGCGAGATCCTGGGTGCGTGGGAGCGGCACGGCGGGGGCGGCGGGCTTGCCCGTCCGGTCGCCCGCGTCCTTGCCGCACAGCGCCTGGAGGTAGAAGCCGTCGAGCGCGGCGTCGATCGGGCTCGGCTGCACCTTCCCGTCCTTGTCCAGCTTCTGATACTTCATCAGGTTGTAGGCGGTGGCCATTTGACGCCGGCCGTCCGGGCTGGACAGGACGGACGTCCCGGCTCCGAACACCGCTCCGTCGTGCCCCCAGAACCGCCCGCACGGCAGGTCGACGGCGGCCACACCGAGGCCGTAGCCCATCACGACCTCGCCGTTCTCGCCGAGCACCGGCACCGTGGTCTGCATCTCGTGGAGCTGCGCGGCGGGCAGGAGATGGCCGCGCAGCAGCTTGCGGTAGAAGTCGTCGAGGTCGCCCGTCGTCGAGACGAGGGCCCCCGCGGTCCCGCCCCACGACATGTCGTACACGCTGTAGTCGCGCGGCGGGTCGATCAGCCCGTAGAACGACTCGTACATCCTGGGGTGCGGTCCGGATATGTACGGGGAGCGCGGGAAGTAGGTGTTGCGCAGCCCCGCCTTCTGGATGACGTTGCGCGTGATGTACGCCTCGGGGTCCTCGCCCGTGACCTTCTGGATCAGCATCCCGGCGATGATGTAGTTGGTGTTGGAGTACGACCACTTCTCGCCGGGCTTGCCGGTGGGCTCGGCCTCGACGCCGAGGCGGGCCAGTTCTTCGGGCCGGAAGTAGCGGAAGCGGTTGTCGTCCAGGCTCTTGGTCGACTTCTCCAGCAGGGAGGGGAACGCGCCCGGGATGTAGTCGCCGATGCCACTGGTGTGGTTGAGCAGCATCCGTACGGTGATCGCCTGCCCGCGCTCGCCGGGGACGGTGTCGGGGAGGTAGCGGCCGATCGGGGCGTCGAGGTCGATGCGGCCCTTGGCGACCTGCTGGAGCACGGCGACCGAGGTGAACGCCTTGGTGACGCTGCCCACGCGGTGCTGGAGCTGGGGCCTCATGGGGCGGCCCGCGCCGACGTCGGCGAGCCCCGTGGCGCCCTGCCACGCCTGGCTGCCGTCTCTGACCTCCGTGTTCACGCCGTACATGCCCGCCGCGTGGACCGCGTCCAGCGCGGCGCCGAGCGCCTTGCGGTCCAGACCGGCCGAAGCGGCCGTCGCGTCGGGGGTGGAAAGGGCCGTGGGGGCGGGCGCGGCCTGGGCCGGGACGACGGTCGCGAGGAGGGCCACCGCCAGGGCGGCGGTGGTTTTGGCGACGCGTGCGCGGTGGCGACGCTCAGGGCGGTCTAAGAGCATGGAGTCTCCCTTTCGGATGGGCGAACTGGGCATCAACTGTCGCAAGGGGCCCGGTCCGGGCAAATCCTCCCGGCGACCGATCTTGATCCTGCGCACTGCACCGAACGGACGAGCCGCTCTCGGCCACGGGACGGCAGGCGGGCGGGGCTTAGAGTTTTCCTTCTCCGGACGTCGCAAGTGGCCGGAGGCAGCGATGAGGAACGGTGGGCGTGCGTGATCAGGCTCCGTGAGCACCAGGTGGACGCGAAGGCGCGGATCCTCGCCGAGTTCGGCTTCCCGGCGCGCGCCGACGTGCCCAAGGGCGGGGCCCGGGCCACCGTCGTGTCGGCGACGGGCAGCGGCAAGACCTACACCGCCGCGTCGGCCACGCTGGAGATGCTCCCGCGCGGCCGGATCCTGGTGCTCGTGCCCACCCTCGACCTCCTGGTGCAGACAGCGCGGGCCTGGCGAGCCGTGGGCCACCGCTCCCCGATGGTCGCGGTGTGTTCCCTGGAGAGGGACGAGGTCCTGGACGGGCTGGGGGTGCGGTGCACCACCAACCCCATTCAGCTGGCCCTGTGGGCCGGGCGGGGTCCCGTCGTCGTGCTCGCCACGTACGCCTCACTGGTGGAGCGGGACGACCCCGACGAAGGGGCCCCGCCCGGGGTGGAGAAAGTGCCCGGTCCGCTCGAACTGGCCCTGGCGGGCGGTGAGTTGATGTACGGGCAGCGGCTCGACCCGTTCGACCTCGCCGTGGTGGACGAGGCCCACCGCACGGCCGGCGACACCGGGCGCCCCTGGGCGGCCGTCCACGACCAGGACCGGATCCCGGCCGGCCGGCGGCTGTACCTGACGGCCACCCCGCGGATCCTCGCCGCGCCCCGGCCCCCGCGCGGAAAGGACGGCCGGGAGCAGGAGATCGCCAGCATGACCACGGACTCGGCCACCTACGGCCGCCAGATCGTCCAGCTCGGGCTCGCCGAGGCCGTCGAGCGCGGCATCCTGGCCGGTTTCGAGATCGACGTACTGGAGATCCGCGACCCCGCGCCGCTGCGCGCCCGGGCCTCGGAGGAGGAGCGGCGGGGCCGTCGCCTGGCGCTGCTCCAGACCGCGCTCCTGGAACACGCGGCGGCGCACGACCTGCACACCGTGATGACGTTCCACCAACGCGTCGAGGAGGCCAAGGCCTTCGCCGCTCGGCTCCCGGAGACCGCGGCCGAGCTGTATACGAGCGAGGTCGGCTCCAGGGCGCGGCGCCGGGCCGCGAAGCTTCCGCCCTCGCAGGCCGAGCCGTACGGGCTCGAACCGGACCGCCACGTCCCGGCGGACCGGGTGTGGGCCGAGTGG
Source organism: Streptomyces sp. WM6378 (assembly GCF_001279695.1). Lineage (GTDB taxonomy): Bacteria > Actinomycetota > Actinomycetes > Streptomycetales > Streptomycetaceae > Streptomyces. Next base: position 68,516 of record NZ_LGDD01000234.1, on the reverse strand, counting down.
CTGTGCGGGGACCATCTGGTGTCCGAACGGCGGGATGTGCTGCGGCAGTTCGCGGACGGCACCGACGCCAAGGGACGCAGCGTGCACCGCGCGTTCCTCGCGAGTGTCCGGGTGCTCGGCGAGGGCGTGGACATCGTCGGCGCGCGCGGTGTGGAGGCGATCTGCTTCGCCGACACCCGGGGTTCCCAGGTCGAGATCGTCCAGAACATCGGCCGGGCGCTGCGGCCCAATCCGGACGGCACCACCAAGACCGCCCGGATCCTGGTGCCCGTCTTCCTCGGCCGCGACGAGGACCCGCGGGACATGATCGCCTCGGCGAGTTACGCGCCGCTCGTGGCCGTCCTGCAGGGGCTGCGCTCGCACGACGAGCGGCTCGTCGAGCAGCTCGCCTCGCACGCGCTGACCCGCGCGGCCGACGGCGGCCGCCACCCGCGCCTGCGCCGCGACAGCCGGGGCCGGATCGTCGAGTCCCCCGACGACGCCGCGAACCCGCTCCTGCGCTTCTCGACGCCGCGCGACCCGGCCACCGTCGCCGCGTTCCTGCGCACCCGGGTCTACCGCCCCGAGTCGCTGGTGTGGCTGGAGGGGCTGAACGCGCTGCGCCGCTGGCGCGCCGAGCACCACCACACCGGGCTCGTGTCCGTCCCGTACGACACCGAAGTCGCCCTGGGCGTGACCCGGTTCCCGCTCGGCCGGTGGGTCGCCCAGCAGCGGCGGGCGCTGCGGACCGGCGAACTCGACGAGCACCGCAAGTTCCAGCTCGACGAGGCGGGGATGGTCTGGGAGCCGGGCGACGAGGCGTGGGAGGGCAAGCTCGCGGCGTTCCGCGCCTTCCACCGCGCCCACGACCATCTGGCGCCCCGCCAGGACGCCGTCTGGCTGGACGAGCCGGTCGGGCAGCACCTGGCCAATCTGCGCCGGACGGGCGGGCTCGGCAAGGACCCGGAGCGGGCGGGGCGCCGGGCGGCCCAGCTGGCCGCGATCGACCCCGACTGGAACTGCCCCTGGCCCCTCGACTGGCAGCGGCAGTACGCCGTGCTGCGCGACCTCGTGGCCGCCGACGGCTCCCTTCCCGACATCCGGCCCGGGGTGACCTTCGACGGCGACGACCTCGGGCGCTGGGCCGAGCGGCAGCGGCAGGACTGGCGCGCCCTGTCCGAGGCCCAGCGGGAACGGCTCTCCGCGCTCGGCCTCAGGCCCGCGAAACCGCCCCGCCCGGGCGCGAAGACCGGCACGGGCAAGGCGTCGGCCGCCTTCACCCGCGGCCTCGCGGCGCTCGGGCAGTACGTCCAACGGGAAGCCCGCACCACCATTCCCCGGGGGCACGAGGAGACGCTGCCGGACGGCACCGTCGTGAAACTGGGCATCTGGTACTCGAACACCAAGACCCGGCGCGCCGGGCTCAGCCACACCCAGCGCAGCGCGCTCGCCCAGCTGGGCGTCGACTGGGCGTAGCGGCCGTCCGCCGGATCAGCGCAGGCGGCGGTCCGCCTCGTCGATCGGCACTCGTAAACGAGCCGACGGCCGCGTCCGGGCCCGCCCCGGCCCGCCGGACCCGAACCACGGCCGGGGCGCTCATGGAACACGCCGCGCGATGACAGCCGCCGTGTCACCTTCGGCGGGTGTTCCGCATGCGTCGGCGCGGTACCGGTGACAGTGTCGAAAGGCCGGGGCGTACCCGGCGTCCGCGGCCGGGCGGCCGGGCGCGGCCCGATACGGATGAGGAGTCACCAGTGCGCCATCGCATCGTTGCCGAAAGACCCGACGGCGACACCCTGAAGGAATGGCACATGGTCCGCGGCGACGAGAAACAGGCCATGTGCGGACACGACTTGGTCGAGGGCGCCGACGAACAGCCCGACGACGCCTGGGGCACGGACCGCGCCCACCCCTTCTGCCACACCTGCGGCGCGCTGTACCTGCGCGAAGTTCCGTAGCCCGGCCGGGCGGGCGGGCCACGCTCCGTCCGCCCGCCGCTCCCCTCCGCGCCTGGCACCAACTACCGATGCCAGAGGCGGAGTTGGGGCCCGTCATGCTGCACCCGCCACTCTCCTCCCCTCCTCGGCTCCGTATCGTGGAGTCCCGCTGCCGAGAAGGGACATCGCATGACCGGACGCACGCCCGCACCCGAGATCCGTACGACCTCCGGAACCGTCCGCGGACGCGTCGCGGACGGCATGGCCGTCTTCCGCGGCATCCCGTTCGCCCAGCCGCCCGTCGGCCCCCTGCACCTGGCCCCGCCCGCGCCCGCCCTGCCGTGGGACGGCGTACGCGAGGCCCTCTCGTTCGGCCCCACTCCCCCGCAGTCGCTCGGCCTGGGGTTCGGCTCGGGTCCCGAGAGCCCGAGCGATTCGGACGAGTGGCTGACGGTCAACGTCTGGTCGCCGGATCCGAGTGGGTCGGCCCGGCTGCCCGTCATGGTGTGGATATACGGCGGGGCCTTCCTGGTCGGCTCGTCCGACGGGCCCACCTACGACGGGACGGCGCTGGCCCGCCGCGGCACGGTCGTCGTCACCTTCAACCACCGGGTGGGCGCCGAGGGGTACGGCCACTTCGAGGGCGCGGTGCCCAACCGGGCGCTCCTCGACCAGGTCGCCGCCCTGGAGTGGGTGCGGGACAACATCGCGGGGTTCGGCGGCGACCCGGGCCGGGTGACCGTCTTCGGCGAGTCCGCGGGGGCGGGCGCGATCGCGGCCCTGCTGGCGATGCCCAGGGCGGCCGGTCTGTTCCACCGGGCCGTGGCGCAGAGCGTCCCGGGCACGGTCTTCAGTCCGGCGCTGGCCGCGGACGTCGGCGCGAGCGTGGCCGGCGAGCTCGGCCTGCCCGCCACCCGGGACGCGCTGGCTCCGGTGTCGCCGAAGGCCCTGCGGGACGCGGCGGACGCGGTGCTCGGCAAGATCACGCAGTACGGGGCACGTTGGGGCCGGATCGCCCACGCCCACCTCCCGTTCGCGCCGGTGGTCGACGGCGAGGTGCTTCCCCGTTCGCCCTGGGAGGCGCTGCGCGCCGGACGGAGCCGCGACATCGAACTGATCGCGGGTCACACCCGGGACGAGGCACGGCTGTTCACGGTGATGGCGGGCCGCTACGGAAAGGTCACCCAGGAGGAGGCCGACACCACCCTGGCGAGGTTCGCGCCGGGCCGCGAGGGGGCGGCGGCCTACCGGGCCGGCCATCCGGAGGCCGACCCGACCACGATGCAGGACCTGGTCATGTCGGACTGGCTGTTCCGGATGCCGAGCCTGCACCTGGCCGAGGCGCACGCGATGAGCGGCGGCACCACGTACACCTATGAACTGGCCTGGGGGGCACCGGCGTTGGGCGGTGTGCTCGGTGCCTGCCACGGGCTCGATGTGCCGCTGGTGTTCGGCACGCTGCGCGGCGGGATCGCCACGATGGTGCTCGGCGCGGAGCCGCCGGCCGAGGCCGTGGCCGTCTCGGAGGCGATGGGCAGCGCGTGGACCGCGTTCGCGGCGCACGGCGACCCGGGCTGGGCCCGCTACCGCACCGAGGGCCGGCTGACCCGCGTGTTCGCGGCCGAGCCGCACACCGTGCCGTACCCGCACGAGACATCGCGTCACATCTGGGCCCAACATGCCTTCTCCGCCCTGGAGTTGAGCCAGGACGCGGATCCCGTTCCGTCCGTCTGAGAGCCGCTGCCGGCCGCGGGGCGCGCCACCTGTTCGGGTCCGACTGGGGGTGGGCGATTGCGGGGAGTATGTCCGGTGAGCGCCGGGTACTCGCGTCCGGCAGGTGCGGTTTCGGCTCGCGGCGGCAGGAGGCGGTTCATGAGCGGCGCGGTGCGGGGCCCGGGGCCACGGACCATCACGACCGAGGTGCCGGCGAGGCTGGACCGGCTGCCCTGGTCGCGCTGGCACTGGATGATCGTGATCGGTCTCGGCACCGTGTGGATCCTGGACGGGCTCGAAGTCACCGTCGTCGGGAACATCGCGAGCCGGCTCTCGGAGCACGGCAGCGGGCTCGCGATCACCGACGCCCAGGTCACAGGCCTTGGCGCCGCGCTGTATGTGGCGGGGGCCTGTGCGGGGGCACTGTTCTTCGGCTGGCTGACCGACCGGTTCGGGCGCAAGAAGCTGTTCCTGGTCACCCTCGCGGTGTATCTCGCGGCCACCGCGATGACCGCGCTGTCCTTCTCGGCGTGGTGGTTCTTCCTGTTCCGCTTTCTGACCGGGTTCGGCATCGGCGGCGAGTACGCGGCCATCAACTCCGCCATCGACGAGCTGATCCCGAGCAAGTACCGCGGCCGGGTGGACCTCATCATCAACGGGAGCTACTGGCTGGGCGCGATGGGCGGGGCGCTGCTCTCCGTCGTCGCGCTCAACACCGACATCCTGCCGGAGAACGTCGGCTGGCGGCTCACCTTCGCCCTCGGCGTCGTGCTCGGTCTCGTGATCCTGCTGGTGCGGCGGCACGTACCGGAGAGTCCACGGTGGATGTTCATCCACGGCCGCGAGGAGGGCGCGGAGCAGTTGCTCGACGACGTGGAGCACGAGGTGGAGGAGCAGACCGGCGAGCGGCTCCCGCCGCCGGGGCGGTCGATCACCATCGAGCAGCGCGAGAGCGTGGGCTTCGTCGAGATCGCCCGGACCCTGTTCAAGGCCTACCCCAAGCGGGCGGTGCTCGGCTTCGCCCTGTTCATCGGGCAGGCCTTCCTCTACAACGCGATCACGTTCGGGTTCAGCTCGATCCTGGTGAAGTTCTTCGACGTCTCCAGCGGAACGACCGGCTACTTCTTCGCCGTGATCGCCTTCGGCAACTTCCTGGGCCCGCTGCTGCTCGGCAAGCTCTTCGACACGGTCGGCCGGCGCAGGATGATCGCCGGTACGTATGTGCTGTCGGGCGTTCTGCTCTTCGTGACCGCGTGGTTCTTCGCCCAGGGGTGGCTCAACGCCACGACGATGACGGCGTGTTGGTGTGTGGTGCTGTTCTTCGCGTCGGCGGGGGCGAGTTCCGCGTACCTCACGGTGAGCGAGATCTTCCCGATGGAGACGCGCGCGATGGCGATCGCCTTCTTCTATGCGCTCGGTACGGCCGCGGGCGGCATCTCGGGGCCGCTGGTCTTCTCGGCGCTGACGTCCAGCGGGGTGGTCGGCGACGCCGTCATCGCCTTCGGCATCGGCGCGGCGCTGATGACGGCGGCCGGGGTGGTGGCCGCGTTCCTCGCGATCGACGCGGAGGGCAAGTCCCTGGAGGACATCGCCGCCCCGTTGTCCGCGCGGCTCGCGGCATCGGCCGAGGGCACGACGCCGCCGGGGGCACCGGCGGCGTAGGTCCGGGCCGCGGCCGAGCGCCCCGCGGCGAGTGGAGTGGTTCATCCGCGGGCCGGTGGGGGCTGATCGCGCAGTTCCCCGCGCCCCTTTGGGGCGCCGTGCCGCACAGGGCTGCCCTGAAACAGCGCGCCTTTGACGAACCCATCTCTTCATTGCGTCAAGCACGCGCCAGAGTTATAGTCTCTAACTAACGCCACTGCACATAACGCAGCCGGGGGCTGACGCCGTCCCGGCCATGAGGGGAATCGACATGTCGCACACCGAAAGCAACCTGCACGTGGTTCTCGGCGCGGGCCCGGCCGGCACGGCCCTGGCCACCGAGCTCGCGCACCGCGGCCACCCGGTCCGCCTCGTCGACCGGTCGGGAACCGGCCCCGAGATAGCGGGAGTCGACCGGCTGAAGGGTGACGTCGCATCGGCCGAGGGGGCCGCGGCAGCGGTGCGCGGAGCCGGGGTCGTCTACCACTGCGTCAATGTCGCCTACCAGCTCCAGGTCGAGGTCATGCCTCGGATCCAGGAAGCCGTGCTCGGCGCCGTGGAGACGCAGGGCGCGCGCCTGGTCGTCCTCGACACGCTCTACCCGTACGGCGAGACCCACGGAGAGGTCATGACCGAGGACACCCCGTGGCGCGCCACCACCCACAAGGGCCGGATGCGCGCCGAGCTCGACGACAGGTACCTGGCCGCGCACCGCGAGGCACGCGCTTCGGTGGTGCTCGGCCGGTCCGCCGACTTCGTCGGCCCCGGGGTCTTCAACTCGACGCTCGGCGCGGCCGTCTTCCCCGGGGCGCTGACCGGCGGCGAAGTGCTGACGCTCGGCGACATCGACCTCCCGCACAGCTACACCGACATCCGCGCGGTGGCCGCCGGGCTCGCCACGCTCGGCGAGAGCCCGCACGGCGACGGCCGGGTCTGGCACCTCCCGACGGCATCGGCCGTGACCACCCGTGAGGTGCTCGGGATGATCGAGGACCGGGTCGGCCGCCCGCTGAAGATCGTGACGCTCGACCAGCCGCGCCCCTTCGGCCCGTTCGACCAGGTCTTCATGGACGCGTACGCCGAGATGTTCTATCAGCACACCGAGCCGCAGATCGTGAGCTCGGGGGCCTTCGAGGCCGCGTTCCGCACCGCGCCGATCGCGATGGGCGACACCCTCGACGCCACCCTGGCGTGGTACCGCGGCCTGCTGGCCGAGCGCGCCTGACCGCGGCGCGCGGGCCGCTACTCGATGACGATCTCGAACGGGATGTTGCCGCGGGTCGCCTTCGAGTAGGGGCAGGCCGCGTGGGTCAGCTCGACGAGCTTCGCGCCGCTCTCGCCCTCCAGGTGCCCGGGGAGCTCGACGCGCATGACGACACCGATGCCGAAACCGCCGTCGGCGGGGTCCTTGCCGATGCCCACCTCGGCGGTCACCGAGACGTCCTTGACGTCGAGCTTCAGCTGGCGGGCGACGGAGCCCATCGCGCTGGCGAAGCAGGCCGCGTAGCCGGCGGCGAAGAGCTGCTCCGGGTTGGTGCCCTGGCCGTTGCCACCGAGGGCCGGCGGGAAGGCGAGGGGCAGGTCGAGCTGGCCGTCGGAGCTGACGGTGCGGCCTTCGCGGCCGTTGGCGGTCGCCACTGCGGTGTAGAGCGCGTCCATGGTGATCGGTTCCTCTCGTGTCCGTCCGTACCGAGTCGGTGCGGCTCCGTACGGGGAAGCCTCGGCTGCCCGGAATCAACTGAAGCACACAATTAAGTTGTGCACAACTAAATGGCGCGCGTGTTAACCTGGCCGCATGGTGACCACGCCCTCCGCCCGCCCGCACGACGAGGACTATCTGCGGCTCGACCTCCAGCTCTGCTTCTCGCTGCACGCGGCCTCGCGCGCATTCAACGGCGTCTACCGCACGCTCCTGAAGGACCTGGGGCTCACGTACCCGCAGTACCTGGTGATGCTGACGCTCTGGGAGCACGGGGAGCTGCCGGTCAAGAGGATCGGCGAGAAGCTGAGGCTCGACTCGGGGACGCTGTCGCCGCTGCTCAAGCGGCTCGAATCGGCGGGCTTCGTGGAGCGGCACCGCAGCCGGGCGGACGAGCGTTCCGTCACCATCCGCCTCACGGAACAGGGCACGGCCCTGCGCGAGCGCGCGCTGGCCGTGCCGCACCACATCGCGCGGGCCGTCAATCTCCCCCCGGAGGACTTCCACACCCTGCGCACCCTCCTGTCCACCCTCACCGAGGGCCTCGACGCCGCCCAGGGACCGATGCCGACGGACACGGACGAGGCGGTCTGTGCCGAGGGGTGAGTCCCGAGCCGAGGGGTGAGTCCCGAAGAGGGCACAGCCCTGGACCCTCCTGTCGGATCCCCCGCGCGTCTGGACCACCTCTGGTTCACCTTGCGGGTGGGGGTCCCGGCGGCGACCTGCCGCGCGTGCGATAGGACTTGCTGTCCAACCATGCACACACCAGCAAGCGCGGGAGGCAGCACGTGTCACGTCCGGTCACCATCGTCACAGGCGGCAGTCGGGGAATCGGCGCGGCGACCTGCGTCCGCCTCGCGGCGGACGGGCACGACCTGGCGCTCGGGTACATCAGCAACGGCGCGGCCGCGCAGGAGATCGCCGAGGCGGTGCGTGCGGCGGGGGCCCGCTGTGTCACCGTGCGGGTCGACACCTCTCAAGAGGCGGACGTGGAGCGGCTGTTCGACACGGCCGCGGCCGAGCTCGGGCCGGTGACCGGCCTGGTCAACAACGCCGGAGTGAGCGGCCCGCTCGGCCGCCTCACCGACACCAGCACCGAGGTGCTTCGCCAGGTCGTCGACGTGAACGTCCTCGGCTATCTGCTCTGCTGCCGGCGCGCCGCCCGCGACATGGCCGCGAACGGCGGGGGCGCCATCGTCAACATCTCCTCCGCGGCGGCCACGCTGGGCAGCCCGGGCGACTACGTGCACTACGCCGCGTCCAAGGCGGCCGCCGACGCGCTGACCCTCGGCCTGTCCAAGGAGCTCGGCCAGGACCGCATCAGGGTCAACGCGGTCGCCCCCGGCATCATCGACACCGATATGCACGCGACGATGGGCGACCCCGACCGGCCGGCCAGGATGGCCTCGGCGATCCCCCTCGGCCGCCCCGGCGAGGCCGGCGAGGTCGCCGCCGCCGTCGCCTGGCTGCTCTCGCCCGACGCCTCGTACACCACCGGTGCGATCCTCAGGGTCGCCGGCGGGCGGTGAATCCCGGCTCGACACGGTGCGACGTCGGCCAGCGTGCTGGGAGTTCAGGAGGGGCGGATGACAGAACCGTTCGAGGCGGCCACCGGGGACGGGCCCATGGCGCCCCCGGATGCCGGCCGGGAGGCCGCCGTGCGCACCGCTTTCGAGGGGCTGCTGCACATCCGCCGGGTCATGGACGTCTCGGGACCGGCGCGGTGGGAGCGGCTCCAGCCGGTGCGGGCGATCGCGCTGGCCCTGGAGGCGGCGGGCATCGAACCGTCCGCCGTCGACGCGGACGGCAAGCGGTACGCCACCGGCTACCGCGTCAGCGCCGCCGAAGGGGCCACCGGCGTCCGCGTCGAGTGGCTGGGGCCGCCCGGCAGCGGCGCCGAGTACGCGGCGAACGAGTCGCTGCGGCGCTGCGCCGCCGTACTGCGGCCGCTGGGGTGGGTGGCGCTGGAGTACCGCGGGCCGCGCCGCCACCACTACCTCGAAGTCGAACCGGCGGGATGAGGCGGGGCCGGTTCGCGAGGCGCACCGGCTGCCGCTAGAGTGCCATGCTTGTTCGATTGTCCGGGGACGACGGGGGAAGCGTGAGCGCGCAACTACGGGACATCGCAGGCGAGTTGGCCGCGCTGCTGTGGCGGGAGCACACCCTGTACCGCGAGCGGTCGGGCACCGTGGTCATCCGCGGGGCCCACGTGGAGCGCTGGATCAGCCTCTCCCCCACCGGCGGCCAGGACCAGGTCCTTGTCCGCGCGGGCCGGATCCTCGACGGGGGCACCACCGCCCCTGCGCGCTCCGAGGCGGTGGCCACTCTCACCGAGGGCACGAGTGAACTCGCCGCCGTCTGCCGGAGGTTGCTCGCCGACACCGCGGCTGGGCCCGCGCCGATGAGCGAGCGTCCAAGACGCGGCAGACCGAAGAAGGCCAAGGCGGCCAAGCGGTCCCCGAAGCCGGTGCGCAGGAGTCGGCACACCGGCTTCGTGTCCTGGATGATCATCCTCGCCGTCATCGGCGTCGTCGCCCTCTTCGTACGCAACCTGGCGACGGCCTTCTGAGGACCGGTCGGCCGAGTCCGTTCACACCGCTTCGGCCTCGATGATCGACGGCAGCGACGGGGTCGGCAGGATGCGGTTCAGCTTGAATCCGGACCGGGTGAGCAGGTTCTCGAACTCCGTAGCCGTCCGCTCCCGTCCCTTCACCAGCATCAGCATGATGATGTCCAGCTCCACGGCGGGGTGTGCGTCACCGTTGTCAGGCAGCACCGCGTCGACCACGAGGAGCCGCTTGCCCGGGGCGGCGGCCCGGCGGATCGCGCCGAGAATGCGCAGGCAGTCCTCGTCGTTCCAGTCGTGCAGGATGTGCTTGAGCAAGTAGAGGTCGCCGCCGGCCGGTACCTCCGAGAAGAAATCGCCGCCCGCCACGCTCCAGCGTCCGCGCACCTCTTCGGTGTCGAGCAGGTGGTCGGACACGGTGTTCGGCTGGTCGAAGAGCACGCCGGTCAGGGCGGGTTCGCGGCTGAGCACCGCGCGCAGCAATCCGCCCCGGCCACCGGCCACGTCGACCACGGTTCCGCTGCCGGGGAACGCGTAGCTCTCCGCGACGAGTTCGTCGACCCGGCCGGACATCGAGGCCATCCCGGCGTCGAACAGCTCCCCTTCGGCGGGCGAGCCCGCGAGGTGGGTGAAGAACGGCACCCCGTAGGCCGCTTCGAAAGGCGTCTTTCCGGTGCGCAAAGTGTCCTGAATTCCGGCTGCGGACCGGCTGAACATCTCGTCGGTGATCAGCATGGCGGCCGCGTGCTGCGAGCCGGGCACGTCCGTGCGCAGCGCAGCGCCCGAATCGGTCAGCGCGAAGGCGCCCTTCTCGTCCTGGCTGAAGAGCCCGTGCATCGCGAGCAGACGCAGCACGCGCCGCAGGGAATCGGCGTGCAGAGCGGCGCTCGCGGCGAGATCCTCGACGGTGCGGGGACCGTCGGCCAGTTGGTCGGCGATGCGGTGCACCGCCACGGCCCGGACCGCAGCCGAGTACACCTGGCCGAACAGCAGCCGATTGAGCGGTGAGGGGTTGAAGGGGTCGGTGGGGTCGATCGGGCTGTCCGGACTGGTCGCCACGGTCCGCTCCTGTCGTCACGGGAGATTTGCCTTTGTCACCACAAAGGCGTGCCTTCCCATCCTCGCAGTGCGCCCCGCACCCCGGTGCGGGTTCGCCGGGTCGCGAGGGGCGTCAAGTCGGCTTCCGGACAAGGGCCGCGCGCGCCGGGCGGGCGGCCGCGCGCCCGGGTGTCCCACCGGGACGAGGAGCCGGGTGTCTCACCAGGGGACAGGCACTCACCTGCTACAAAGGCCTCCCACCCGCTTCGCTTCGCCGACCTTGAGGATGGCGTCATGACTTCCGACGTGCTGGACCGGCTCGGCGCCGGTAAGTACCTGCTCGTCACGAGCTACAAGAAGGACGGCACGGCCGTCGCCACCCCGGTGTGGGTCGTCCGGGACGGCGACGCCCTGGTCATCTGGACGGTGAGCGACTCCTGGAAGGTCAAGCGCATCCGCAACCGGCCCGAGGTGCTCGCCGGGCCCTGCGACGTGCGCGGCAACCCCACCGGCGAGCAGCACCCGGCGACGGCCGTGATCTGCGACGCGGCCGCCACCGACGCCTGCCGGGCGCTGCTGCGCCGCAAGTACGGGGTGCTCGGACGGCTCACCCTGCTCGGCAGCCGGCTGCGGCGCGGCACGAGCGGCACGGTGGCCGTCCGGATCACCCTCGACTCCTGACCGGGGCCGCTACGGTCCCGAGACCAGGTCGGCCACATTGCTCGCGGAGTTGGAGGGTCCCCCGCTGTTGTTGATGACATGGCCGATGGTTCCGGTGCCGCCGAGGGACACCGTCACCATGTCGTGGAAGCGGATCCCGGACGCGTTGGGCGCCTCGAAGGCCCGGTCGGCGACCACCGAGGGGTCGGCGCTGAAGTAGCAGTAGCTGCCGAGCCCCCAGGCCTCGTGGCTGGTCACATTGCCCGCCACCTTGTACGCGTCGTAGCCGCGCGTCGAGCCGTTCATCCAGGAGCCCTGGCCGGGCGGGTCGTACGGCATCTCGTTCTGGAAGAAGTAGGTGCGGCCGCCGTTCCCGTTCCAGAGGACCTGGTGCTGCTGGTAATGCTCGACGAACAGGCCGTACATGGTGACGTTGTCACCGTTCACGATCAGGCCGTTGGCGGCGGTGTTGCTGGTCCAGCCGACGCCGCTGCCGTGGTCGGCCCGCCACAGCCACATGTGGTCGCCGATGACGTCCGCACTGTTGACGACGAGGCTCTGTGTCGCCTTGCCGACGCCTGCGCCGCCGATGCGGAAGAACACGTCGTGCAGCGAGGTCGGGTCGGCGCTGTGCCGGGCGGTCGCGCCGCTCGGGCCGACCCGCATCAGCGTCCCCGAGTTGGTGGTGCCCGCGTCGATGAGCAGGCCGGCCACGTTCACGCCGTCCACGTCGGCCACGTCCATCGCGGTGATGCCGTTGTCGGGGACGAGGGTGGCGAGTCCGAGGCCGAGCACGACGGTGTCGGGCCGGGTTACGTCGAGGGTCTGGTCGAGGTGGTAGACACCGGGTGTGACCAGCAGGTTCTTGCCCTGGGCGAGTGCCTGGTTGATGTCACCGGCGGTGGCGCCCGGCTTCACTATGAAGAAGGTGTCGATGCCGAGCGAGCCGCCGGGCTGGTTGCCGCCCGCCCAGGTCGTGCCCTGGGTGTTGGTCCGCAGGGCGGGCACGAACACCTTGTACGCGCCGGCGCCGTCCACGTACAGGAAGGGCTTCTCGCGGGTCACGGGTGACTGCGCGACCGTGGTGTACGGCGGGTTGGGAAAGCTGTTGGCGGGGGCGTTGACGTCGCCGACGAACACCATGTTCCAGTTGGCGCCGTTCCAGCTGCCCCACTGGCTGTCGCGCGAGAGCCACTGCTGCTGCGAGCCCGACCGCACCTGTCCGTCGATCTTCGAGTCGGCGATGAACCCGCCGCTGGACCAGCCGCCGTCGTCGAGCTGGAGGTCACCGCGCACGTGCATGCGGCGGTACGGCGCTGCCTGCGAGACGGCCCAACGGTCGCTGCCGCCCGTGGGGTTGACCGACAGGTTCTCGGCGGAGCGCCAGAAGTTCTGGGTGGCGTTGCCCTGGAACCAGTCGGCTTCGGCGTGCACGGCTCCGTTGATGGTGACGTCGTCCGGGGAGAGTCCGAGACCTGCGACCTGGGTGTAGAAGCCCACGTTGGCGTCGGCAGAGTACGTGCCGGGCTTGAAGAGCAGGGCGTAGCGCTGCGCGCCGAACTGGTTCTTCTCCTGCTGGGCGAAGACCTGGTTGAGCCGGCCCTGGATGGTGGAGGCGGACATCGACGGGTCGAAGACCGTGACGTTCGGCCCGAAGTCCGGTGTCCCGGCGGGTGGTTGGGGGTCGCCCGAGGCGTCCAGGCTGAAGGACTGGGCCGCGGTGCCGTTGCAGGCGTACTGCTGGATGCGGGCGCCGTCCGCCGTCGAGGCGCCCGGCACGTCCAGGCACTTGCCGCTGTTGCGGTTGACGAAGTGGTAAGCGCCGCCCGCCTCTTGGACCGGCAGCCACTGCTGGTTGGCGCCGCCGCTGTACGACCACAGCTGGACCGGAGCCGAGTCGGCGGTCGAGACGTCCGTGACGTCCCACGCCTTGCTCGCGTCGTTGCGGTTGTCGACGCGCACATAGCCGTCGCCGGTCGGCTCGAACCGCCACTGCTGTGCGGCGCTCGCGTTGCAGGCGTACTGCTGGACGGCCGTGCCGTCGGCGGTGCCCGCCGCGGCCGCGTCCACGCACTTGCCGCTGTGCCTGGCGGCCACCGTGACCCAGCCCGTGGGCAGCGCGGCGGCCTGCGCGGTGGGGGCGAGGGCGGTCGCGGACACGAAGGAGGCGAGCAGGGCGCCGAGGGCGAGCAGCGGGGTGGTCCGGGTTCTGGCGTGCGGGGGCCGGGTGGGGGATCCGGAAGTTCTCATACGTCCATCCTGTACCGCGGGGTGCACGGAGTAAGTGGGGGGTGTACGGGAGGAGTTACGAGGTGCGGGGAGGGCGTCACGAGTGACGCGAGGGGTTCACGGCTTTCTTCAAGGTGTGAAGTTAGGAGCCCCTGGCGGGCCCGTCAAGAGTTCAGGTACGGAAGAAGTTCACGTACGCGGGACGGGCGGCTGGTAGCTTGACACGTCCGGAAATCGCTCGCAGGGGGACGATCAGCAGTGCACAGGTTCTTGCGTACCACCGGCCTCGCCTCCGTGGGGCTCGCCGGCGTCCTTCTCGCCTCGGGGTGCAGCAGCGGCGGCTCGGACAAGGCCTCCGACAAGCCGTCGTCGGGCAGGGCTCCGGCGGCGAGCAGTTCCCCCGCCAAGACGCCCGGCGGTCCGGGCATCCCCTCAACTCCCGCTCAGGGCAAGGGACATGGCACCTCACCGGCGGCCGGCGGTATCGACGGCGACTGGGTGGCCGTCACCCAGGGCAAGCCCGTCGCCCTCGTCATCAAGGGAAAGAACGCGTCCGTACTCGGCGAGCACCTGTGCAACGGAACGGCGAGCAGCGCCGCCGGTACGGCGACGCTGCTCCTCAAGTGCCCGGACGGCAACACGACCCGCACCAAGGGCACGGCCAGGCTCAACGGCTCCACCCTGGAGGTCAGTTGGAACGGCTTCGGCAGCAAGGACGAGTTCACCCGGAACAAGACGTCCCGCTGAGGCCCCTTCGCCCGGTCCGTCCGCTCAGGCGTCGGCGAGCCGAGTCTCCTCGGTGGCGTGAACTCCCGTACGCACGGCCAGAGTTGAGAAGTCGGATCCCAGTGCCCGGTCGAGGTCGCGCCACAGGTCCTCGACGTCCTCCAGGCCGACCGACATGCGCAGCAGCCGGTCGCTGACGCCGGAGGAGGCGCGGTCGTCCTCGGGCACGATGCGGTGGCTGATCGACGCCGGGTGCTGGATGAGGGAGTCGACGCTGCCGAGGCTGACGGCCGGGGTGATCAGGCGGACCCGGGCGATCACGTCGTGCGGGTCGGTGAGCGTCTCGAAGGCCACCATGGCGCCGCCCACCTTCGGGTAGTGGACGCGCAGCACGCGCGGGTCGGCGGCCAGGCGGGCCGCGAGTTCGGCGGCGGTCGCCGAGGCGGCGCGCACCCGGACGGGCAGGGTGGCGAGGCCCCGCAGCAGCAGGTAGCCGGCGAGCGGGTGCAGGACGCCGCCGGTGGCGAAGCGGATCTGGCGCAGTCTGCGGGCGAAGGCCTCGTCGCAGGCGACGACCCCGCCGAGCACGTCCCCGTGGCCGCCGAGGTATTTGGTCGCGCTGTGCAGGACGAGGCGGGCGCCGCTGTGTGCGGGGCGCTGGAGCACCGGGGTCGCGAAGGTGTTGTCGACGAGCAGCGGCACCGTGCCACAGGCCTCGGCGAGCGCCTTCAGGTCGACCTCGGCCAGGGTCGGGTTGGCCGGGGTCTCCACCATGACCAGGGCGGTGTCGGGACGGATCGCGTCCGCGACGCCCGCCGGGTCGGTCCAGGTGACCTCGCTGCCGAGCAGCCCGGCGGTCAGGAGGTGGTCGCTGCAGCCGTACAGGGGGCGCACGGCGACGACGTGGCGCAGGCCCGTGGCGTGCTGGGCGAGCAGCACGGCCGACAGGGCCGCCATGCCGCTGGCGAAGGCGACGGCCGCCTCGGTGTCCTCCAGGCGGGCCAGGGCCGTCTCGAAGCGGGCGACGGTCGGGTTGCCGAGCCGGCCGTAGACCGGCGGGCCCTCGGGTGCCTCGCCGGTGGCGGCGAAGGCGTCGATCCTGGCCGCTTCGCCCCGGCTGTCGTACGAGGGGTAGGTGGTCGACAGGTCGATCGGCGGGGCGTGCAGGCCGAGGGCGGCGAGGTCTTCGCGGCCCGCGTGCACGGCGAGGGTGTCCACGGTTGAGGCGTCCACAGGTGTGGTGTCGGCGTCCATGGGGCCACTGTGAACAGTCACCGGGCCCCGGGCGCCGTACCCCGTGTTACGTTCGGGCCATGGCTGAATCCGTCGTACTGGACCCGGTGGATCTGCACATTCTGCGCCTTCTGCAGAACGATGCCCGCACGACCTACCGCGATCTCGCCGCCGAGGTCGGCGTGGCGCCCTCCACCTGCCTGGACCGCGTCGCGCGGCTGCGGCGGACCGGGGTGATCCTGGGCTATCAGCTGCGCGTGGATCCGGCCAAACTGGGCCGGGGGCTCCAGGCGCTGCTCTCCGTGCAGGTGCGTCCGCACCGGCGCGGTCTGATCGGTCCGTTCGTGGAACGGGTCAGGGCGCTGCCGGAGTCCCGGTCGCTGTTCCACCTGACCGGCCCGGACGACTACCTGGTGCATGTGACCGTCGCCGACACCGCGGATCTCCAGCGGCTCGTCCTGGACGAGTTCACCTCGCGGCCGGAGGTGGCCCGGGTGGAGACCCGGCTGATCTTCCAGCAGTGGGACTGCGGGCCCCTGCTGCCACCGGCCTAGGACCGGTTCCGGGCCGCTGTGCGGGGGCCCGGAACCGGTCGGCGGGCGTCAGCGCGCGTCGGCCTTCAGGAGGTCGGCGCACTTCTCGCCGATCGCCATCGTGGTGATGCACGGGTTGACGGTGACGAGCTCCGGCATGACCGATCCGTCGCAGACCCGCAGTCCGTCGATGCCCTTGACGCGCAGCCGGGCGTCCACGGGCGCCATGGCGTCGTCGTCGGCGCCCATCTTCACCGTCGAGGCGGGGTGGTAGACGGTGTTGTGGGTCTTGCGGATGTAGTCGAGCAGCTCGTCGTCCGTGCGCACGTCCGGGCCCGGGGCCAGCTCGGCGCCCGCCCAGCCGCTCAGCGCGGGCTGCGCCGCGATCTGGCGGGCCAGCTTCAGGCCGTACGTCATGACCCGCTCGTCGTGCTCGTGCGTGAAGTAGCGGGGGTCGACCATCGGCTTGTCGCGGTAGTCGCGGGTGCGAAGGCGTACGGTGCCGCGCGACTTGGCCTGCGTCACGTTGGGGGTGAGGCAGAACGCGTTCTCGGTGGTCGGGTAGCCGTACCGGGCGGTGTTCATGTCGAACGGCACCTGGCCGTAGTGGAACATCAGGTCCGGGCGCTCAAGGCCGGGTTCGGTGTCCGCGAAGATACCGATCTCCCACCACTGGGTGGAGGCCGTCGTCATGGGCTGCTTGGCCTCCCACATGATGACGCCCTCGGGGTGGTCCTGGAGGTTCTCGCCGACGCCGGGGGCGTCGACCAGGACGTCCACGCCCACCTCGCGCAGGTGGGCCGCGGGGCCGATGCCGGACAGCATGAGCAGCTTCGGGGTGTCGATCGAGCCGCAGGACACGATGACCTCGCGCCGCGCGGTGACGGTGCGGGTGTGGATGAGGTCCGGGTCGAGGTACTCGGCGCCGGTGCAGCGGCGGTTGGCGTCGATGAGGAGCTTCTTGGCACGCACCCCGGTGCGCACGACGAGGTTGGGGCGCTTGTCCATCACGGGGTGGAGGTAGGCCACCGAGGACGACTGGCGGATGTTGTTCTCGTCCGAGTTGATCTGGAACCAGTTGGCCCCGCGGATCACGGTCCGGCCGTCGTTGAACTGCGTGGTGGGGATGCCCTGTTGGGCGCACGCCTCCAGAAGGGCCGCGCCGCACGGGTCGGCCGACTTGACGTTCCGGATCTTCACCGGGCCGCTGCGGCCGTGGTGGTCGCCGGGGGCGTCGTTGGTCTCAAGGCGCTGGTACAGCGGGAAGATGTCGGCGGCTCCCCAGCCCGAACATCCCGCCGCCTCCCAGGCGTTGAGGTCCTCGGCGGGCGCCCAGAAGGCGATGCACGAGTTGTGCGAGGAGCAGCCGCCGAGCACCTTGGCGCGGGCGTGCCGCATGAAGCTGTTGCCGTGGGACTGCGGCTCGACGGGGTAGTCCCAGTCGTAGCCGGATTCGAGCAGGCCCATCCAGCGGTCGAGCTTGAGGACGTTGTCGTCGCCGACGTCGGAGGGACCTGCCTCCAGGACGCACACCGTGACCGACGGGTCCTCGCTGAGCCGGGCCGCGACCACGTTGCCCGCCGTGCCGCCGCCGACGACGACGTAGTCGAACTCCTCGGTGCGGACGGGGGATTCAGTGGGCTGTGTGGACATGGGTGTCTGACTCACTTTCGGTTTCCGATGCGGCATGGCTCGCGAGGACGCCGGTGCGGTGGCGCTGGACGAACCAGTAGTAGGCGAAGCCGCCGAGCAGGACGGCTCCGACGAAGAGGAAGGCGCCCCAGCGCAGGTACCAGTGGTAGGGGGCGGTGGCGTTGTAGACCTCGGCGCGCGGCCAGGCGAGGTTGACGGTCATGAAGCCGCCCCACACGACGCCGACGATGTTCACCGGCAGGCCCCAGCGGCCCAGCGAGAACTTGCCGTCGCCGGCCGGGGTCCACTTGCCGCGCAGCCGGGCGACCAGCATGGGCGCGGTGACCAGGAGGTAGGCGACGTAGATCATGATGATGCCGATGCTGGTGACCACCGAGAAGATCTGCGGTTGGCGGATGTTCACCAGGAGGATCACCAGGGCGAGTACGCCGATGACGACGGCGGGCGCCACCGGGGTCTTGAAGCGCGGGCTGACCTTCGCCATCAGGGACGCGGCGGGCAGGTTGTTGTCCCGGGACATCGCGAACGCCAGGCGGATGGCCGCGGTGTGCACGGCGAGCGCGCACACGGTGACCGCGATCAGGACGCACCAGAGCATCAGCTTGCCGCCGGTGTCGCCGAGCACGTCGAGCACGACGTATTGGAGGCCGTCGGTGGTGATGCCCTTGCCGTCGAGGCTGCTGACGCTCATCAGGGCGAGGATCAGGATCAGGCCGCCGAGCACGAACGAGGCGAGCAGCGCCCGCAGGATCGCGCGCGGCGCGTTGCGGGACGGGTCGACGGACTCCTCGCCGAGGGAGGCGGCCGTGTCGAAGCCGTACATCACGTAGGCGGAGGCGAGCGCCGCGGTGAGGAAGGCGCCCATGTAGCCGAAGCTGCCGCTGCCGCCGTGGCCGTGGGTGTCGAGCACGACGGAGGGGCCGCGTACGACGTGGACGGCGAACAGGACGATCAGGACGACGGTGGCGACGAGTTCGAGGAAGACGCCCGCCGTGTTGATGCGGGCCATCAGCTTGACGCCGAACGCGTTGACCAGGGTGGTGAAGAGGATGAGCACCGCGGCGAGGATCACGGCGTTGGTGGCGACGTCGTAGGTGCCGGTGCCGTCGCCCACGATCTGGAAGGCCTTGGAGATCTGCGGCAGGGTCGCCTGGTAGGCCAGCGCCACGGCGGCGATCGACACGATCGAGGCGACCAGCATCATCCAGCCGGCCAGCCAGCCCACGTGCGGGCCGCCGAGCTTCTTGGCCCAGTTGTAGACCGAGCCGGCCACCGGGTACTTGGCGGCGAGTTCGGCGAAGCACAGCGCGACCATCAGCTGGCCGACGAAGACCAGCGGCCAGGACCACCAGTAGGCGGGCCCGCCGAAGCCGAAGCCGAAGTAGAACAACTGGAAGGTGCCGGTGAGGATCGAGATGTAGCTGATGCCTGCGGCGAACGTGTGGAAATTGCCGAGGGTGCGTTTGAGTTCGGGTCTGTAGCCGAACTCCCGGAGCTCGGCGTCATCCTTTGTCATGCTCATGACCAGACTCCAAGTAGGCAGGGATTCAGGAGGGCACGGGGGCGGTGACCGGCCGTCCGCGGGGGCGGCCGGTCAGGGGTCAGCGGCTCAGCTCTCGAACCACCGCTGGGGTTCGGGGGCCGTGTTGCGCCAGATGTGCTTGGTCTCCTGGTACTCGGCCAGGCCCGCGGGCCCGAGCTCCCGTCCCGTCCCGGACTGCTTGTAGCCGCCCCATTCGGCCTGCGGGACGTACGGGTGGAAGTCGTTGATCCATACGGTGCCGAGCCGCAGTCCGGCGGCGACGCGGTGGGCCCTGGACTCGTCGGTGGTCCACACCGCGCCCGCCAGGCCGTAGATGGTGTCGTTGGCCAGGCGCACGGCCTCGGCCTCGTCGGTGAAGCGCTCGACGGTCAGGACCGGCCCGAAGGACTCGTCCCGCACCACGCTCATACCGGCCCGGCACTCGTCGAGAATGGTCGGCGGGTAGTAGTAACCGCCTTCCAGATCAGGCGAGTTGGGGCGCTCGCCGCCGCAGCGCAGCACTGCGCCCTCGGCGATGCCTGCGGCGACGTAGGCCTCGACCTTGTCGCGGTGGGCGGCGGAGATCAACGGTCCGGTCTCGGCCCGCTCGTCGAAGGGGCCGCCGAGCCGGATCAGTTTGGCGCGGCGCACGAGTTCGTCCACGAACCGGTCGTGCAGCGCGTCCTCGACCAGGAGCCGGGTGCCGGCCGAGCAGACCTGCCCCGAGTGCAGGAACACGGCGGTCAGCGCGTTGTCCACGGCGGCTTCGAAGCTCGCGTCGGTGACGGCGACGTCGGCGAAGACGATGTTGGGGTTCTTGCCGCCGAGTTCGAGCGCGGTCTTCTTCACGGTGGGCGCTGCGGCGGCCATGATACGGCGGCCGGTCACCAGCCCGCCGGTGAAGGAGACGAGGTCGACGTCGGGGTGCTCGGCGAGCGGCGCGCCCGCCTCGGCGCCCGCGCCGAGCACCAGGTTGGCGACGCCCGCCGGAAGGCCCGCCTCCGCAAGGAGCTTCATGAGGTGGATGGCGGTGTGCGGGGTCAGCTCGCTCGGCTTGAGCACGAAGGTGTTGCCCGCGCCGATCGCCGGGGCGACCTTCCAGGCGGTCTGGAGCAGCGGGTAGTTCCACGGCGTGATCAGCCCGCAGACACCCACCGGCTCCTGGACGACGCGGCTGTCGACGACCGGGTTCCCGGTGTCGACGACGCGGCCCGCGCCCTGCGCGACGACGAGGGCCGCGAAGTAGCGGAAGCAGTTCGCGATGTCGTCCATGTCGTAGCGGGACTCGACGAGCCGCTTGCCGGTGTCGAGGGACTCGGCCCGCGCGAGGAGTTCCTTGTCGCGTACGAGCAGGTCAGCGACGCGCTGCAGGAGCGCACCGCGCTCGGCCGGTGCCGTCCTCGGCCACGGGCCGTGGTCGAAGGCGGCACGGGCCGCGGCGATCGCGGCGGCGGTGTCCTTGGGGCCCGCCTCGTCGACAGTGGCGACCAGGGTGCCGTCGGCCGGACACCGGATCTCACGGGTCCGCCCGTCGACGGCGACGTTCCACTGGCCGTCGATGAAGAGCTCGGGCATGGTTCGGGTCCTCCGATGAGTGCTGGGACAGGGCCATCACCGCCCCTGCCCCGGCATGCGGGGAACATGCCGAAAAAATCACCCGAAGTGACGGGCCTCACTTTCCGTGGTCCGTGCAGGTCAGAGACGTGCATGCCGTCACATACGGTCACTCTTGGTGAATCGCGAACGCCCGCAGGTCACTTCGCGTACGGAATGTGAGATCGAACTGCCGGTTCGGGGCCGCTTGTGCATACTGGCGCGTCGGCGATTGATCACTTCCAACCCCCGCGGGAGCAGCCATGGTTGACCGGGCCACCAGCACAAGGGCCGCCTTCAAGGCGGTCGTCGAAGTCGGTCCGGACGCGCTCGAACAGGCGCGGGCCGCCGAGGCCGCGCTCCAGGAGGCGATCGCTCCGGCGGCCGGGGACTTCGACTTCGGGGCCGTACGGTCGGCCGCGCGGGCGCTGCCGAACAGCTCCGTCGTCAAGATCATCCCCGGTTTCGGCCTTCAGGAGACCGCTCCGGTGCAGGTCATGGTGCTCACCCTGAAGCAGGCCGTGCGCCAGGCGCTGGTCGAGCCGTTCGAGAACCCGGCGTTCTGGGACAGGGCCGATGCCGCGCTGGCCCGGGTGTTCCTCGGCCTCGGGGAGCAGGAGGGGGCGGCGCACCTCGCCTTCCAGGACGGCGCGGACGGCACCCGCTACTTCTACCACCTGCTCTTCGCGCTCCAGGACGAGGAGACCGGCGGCCACCTGTACGTCGTCGCCTTCCGGGTCGAGGTGTGCGTGGCCGCGGACAAGGCGAAGCTCCTGTCGCTGGGCGCCGAGGACACCGCGGCGGTCACGATCCGCCTCGATGCGATCAGCGTGCGGCAGGAGCTCGCCGTCACGGCCTGACGCCGTCGTCACACGGGCAGCGCCCAGGTCTGGTTGGCCTGGTGGTCGCCGCAGGTCCAGGTGTCGAGCTTGGTGCCGCTCGCCGTGCCGCCTCCGTACACGTCGAGACAGAGCCCGGATCCGGCGTTCACGAGCGTGCCGTCCTGGTCGGTGGTCCACCGCTGGGCGTCCGTGCCGGTGCAGGCCGAGAGGGTGGCGGCGCTTCCGGCGCCGGTGCCGCTCGCGGTCAGGCACTTGCCGAGCGCCCGTACGGTGTCGTCGCCGGCCAGGGTCCAGCGCTGGTTGGCGTTGCCGGTGCAGGGATAGAGGATCACCGCAGTGCCGTTGGCGGTGCCGCTGTTGGACACGTCCACGCAGTTGGCGCCGTTGCCGGTGAGCTGGCCGGTGGGGACGGCGGGGGCGCAGCCGCTGCCCGGGGTGAGCCGCCAGATCGCGGTGCCGTGGGCGGGCACGGTCGCGGTCAGCGCCGATGACGTCGTCGAACTCGCCCCGCTCCAGAGGTCCTTGGCACTCACCTTGCAGCCGGGCAGGCCGATCGAGGCGAGCGTCGTGGTGATGTTCCGCGCGGAGGAGGACCGGTTGAGCACGGCGACGGCCCGGTCGCCGTTGGCCAGCGGGCGGGCCAGGACGTCGGTGGTGCCGTTGGTGGCGACCGCCCCGGCCTGCCGTCCCAGGCTGTCCTGGTCGATGGCGACGAGAGCGGTGTTGCCGAGGGCCGAGAGCCCGGCCGGGCTGAGGGCGGCCACGTCGGAGGAGAGGATCAGCGGCGCGGCCATCATCGACCAGAGCGCCACCTGGCTGCGGGATTCGTCGGCGGTCAGGCCGGGTGCCCCGGCGAGCACGAAGTCGGGGTCGTTCCAGTTGCCCGGTCCGGCGTAGCGGCCGATCCAGCGGTTGTAGCCGTAGTTGGTCAGCACGCTCGACCAGCGGCTCGCGTCGGGCTTGTTCGGGTCGTACGTCGCGATGTCGTAGCCCTCGCGCCAGAGCTGGCCGTCCTTGCCGACCCACGAGAGCACGTTGAACCAGCCGGGGTTGCCCCATTCGCCGGTCTGGAAGTAGGCGGGCGCCGATTCGGAGAAGACGATGTCGCGGCCGACGTCCGCCAGGGCCGCGGCTTCGGCGTCGTACGCCTGGCGGTAGGCGCCTTCCTTGGTCTGGCCGGGGGAGACGTACAGGTTGCAGCCGTCGAGCTTGAGGTAGTCCACGCCCCAGGAGGCGAAGGTGGCGGCGTCCTGGGCGAAGTGGTCGGGGCCGCCGCCCTTGGGCTGTCCGCTGCCGGGGTAGCCGCCGCAGGTGCCCCAGCCGGCGTCCTCGTAGATGCCGAACCTGAGGCCGCGCGCGTGCAGGTAGTCGCCGAGCCAGGCCATGCCGTGCGGGAACCGCGCGGGGTCCGCGACGAGGTTGCCCGCCGCGTCCCGGCTCTTGGTCATCCAGCAGTCGTCCACGGTCAGCGTGTTGTAGCCCTTGGCGGCGAGGCCCTTGGAGACCAGCGCGTCGGCGTTGTGCACGACGGTCCGTTCGCTGATGTCGCACATGTAGTGCGCCCAGTTGTTCCAGCCCATCGGCGGGGTCGCTGCGACCTGCCCGCTGTGGGCGGGGGCGGCCGCGGGCTTCGCGGGGGCCGGGGCGGCCAGGGCACCGGTCGCGGTCAGCGGGACGGCCAGGAGCGCGGCCAGCAGAGCGGCGGTTCTGCGGCGGCGCATGGGAAGTGACGGCACGACAGATTCCTTCCTGGCCCGGCCGGTTGGGGCCCGGGCGGGATGCGTCGGAGGGCAGGGGAAGGTGCCGATCCCGCCGGCACGAGCCTGCCGGAGGGCACCCGCCAGTGCAGTACTGATGCTCGTATCTGTCAATGGCTCCCATTCAACGAGCACAAACAAGCATCCGCCGCCGCCCGCACCGAGCCCGGCATTGCCACGGCGTGTCCGGCCGCGGGCCGTCCGGGGGCGGCGAACGGCCCCGCACGCACGTGCGCAGGCCGGACGCGCCGCCGACTCAACTGCCGTACGAATCCAGGACGTTGGCCAGGCACCGCTACGGTGCGACCACACCCGCCTCGTGGGCGAGCAGCCCGGCCTGGGTGCGATTGGCGCATTCGAGTTTGTCGAGCATGCGCGACACATAGCCCTTGACGGTCGCCTCCGACAGATAGAGCCGGGCCGCGATCTGCGCGTTGGAGAGCCCCTCCCCCAGGCCCGCCAGGACCTCGGCCTCGCGCTCGGTCAGCCGGGCGACGCGTTCGCGGGCCCGGTCGCGGGCCGTCAGGCCGTCGGTCGAGGCCGCGATCAGCCGCCGGGCGGCGGCGGGCGACAGAACGGTGTGCCCCTCGGCGGCCACCCGGACGAGCCCGATGAGATCCTCCGGCGGGGTGGACTTCACCAGGAACCCCGAGGCCCCGGCGCGCAGCGCCCGCAGGACGTACTGGTCGGCGTCGAAGGTCGTGAGCACCACGATGGGCGGCGCGTCCGGGCGCCGGGCCAGCTGCTCGATGGCGGTGATCCCGTCCGTGCCCGGCATGCGCAGATCCATGAGGACGACATCGGGCCGGTGGCGCAGCACCGCTGCCACGCCCGCCGCCCCGTCGTGCGCCTCGGCGACGACCTCGATGTCGGCGGCCGAGCCCAGGATCGTACGGAGGAATCCGCACACCATCGGCTCGTCGTCCACGACAACCACTCGGACCACAGCTCACACCATCGATTCCGCTGTCGGTACAAAGGCGGGCAGTACGGCCTCGACGCAGAACCCGCCGTCCGGTTCCGGACCGGCCCGCAGGCTTCCGTGCACGAGCTCTATCCGTTGCCGCAGCCCCGCGATACCGAGGCCCGAACCGGTGCGTGCCAGCTCGCTGTTGGGGCCGCCGCTCGGCCGGGTGTTGCGCACGGCGACCCGGACCCGCCGCTCGTCGTACTCGACCTCGACGGTGACGCGCGCCCCGGGGGCGTGCTTGTGCACGTTGGTCAGTGCCTCGCGCACGGTGCGGTACGCGGTGCGGCCGACCACGGGTGAGGCCAGCGACCGGTCGCCCCGCTCGGCCAGTTCCACCGGCACGCCCGCCGCCGTCGACTCGGCGACCAGCGCCGCGAACCCGTCGAGCGAGGGGGTGGGGTCGTCTTCCGGTGCGGTGCGCAGAATGCCGACCAGGTCGCGCAGTTCCTCAAGGGCCTGGCAGCCGGCCGCCCGCAGTTCCTCGGCAGCGCGCCGGGTCGCCTCGTCGGAGGCCGTCACGCGCAGCGCGCCCGCCTGGAGCACCATGAGGCTCACCCGGTGGGTCACCACGTCGTGCATCTCACCGGCAAGACGTGCGCGTTCCTCGGTGCACGCCCGCTCGGCGAGGAGATAGCGCTCGCGTTCGGCCCGTTCGGCGCGCTCGGTCAGGGCGCACACGAGGCGCCTGCGCGCGTCGAAGTACAGGGCGAGCAGGGGGCCGACGGCCGTGCGCAGCAGGCCGATGGTGATGACCGTGATGGACGGCTGCCAGGCCCGGGCGACGATCAGCGTGAAGATGCCGAGCACGAGGAACGCCATGCGCCGGTTGCGGGCGTTCTTCCCGTAGAAGAGAGGGCCGTAGGCCGCGAGGGCCGTCGAGAACGGGGCCCATACGTTGCCCGGGTTCGCGGGAGTGAGCGCCTGCACCGGCGAGATCAGCAGGGTCACGGCCAGCGTGAACGCGCCGAGGACCGCCACCACCGTCAGCGGGGCCCGGCGGCGGGCCACCAGCGAGAGGCAGGCGAGCGCCTGCAGGCCGAGCAGCGTCCAGGCGAGGGGCCCGGGCCGCTCGGGCCACCAGGTCGCGCCGACCAGCGTGATGGCGGTGTCGCCCAGGGCGAAACAGAAGGCGAGCGCCGCATCCACGGCGAGCGGATGCCGACGGGGCCACGGTCCGTCACTCATGCGGCTTACGGTAGGTCATCCCCGGGCGAGGGATCGCGACAGCAGACCTTCCGGTCCGGGCACACCCTACGAAAGTCGCATGCCGCCCCGAGCGGCCCTTCTTTCGTCGCCCCGGAACCCGACCGCCCGCCCTGCCGCCCGGCACCCGTTCCGCGGTGGAATCGAGTCATGGAAACGAATCAGGACAGGACCGCGGCGGCCCCCGGTCTCGGGCGCTACGCGATCGACCCGGGCGGCTCGACCGTCACCTTCCGGACCCGGCACGTGTTCGGGCTGCTTCCGGTGAGCGGCAGCTTCGCGATCCGGTCCGGGACCGTCGACATCACCGAGCCGCTCGACGCGTCGAGCGTCAGCGCCGAGATCGACACGGCGAGCTTCAGCACCGGCAGCCGGCAGCGGGACGCCGCCGTACGCTCGCCGCGCTTCCTCGACGCCGACCGCCACCCACTGATCACCTTCACCGCGGACCGCCTCGACGGCACGAACGTGCTCGGCACGCTCACCGTGTGCGGCATCGCCCGCCCGCTGAGCCTGTCCATAGCGGAGTCCACCTCGTCGACGGGCGCGTTCACCGCCGTCGCCACGGCCAGGGTCGACCGCACAGCGTTCGGGGTGACCGCGTCCCCTGGCATGGCCGGGCGCCGTCTCGACATGACGGTGCGGGTCCGGTGCACGCGCCCGTGACGTCGGCCGAGGATCAGCCGGGGCCAAAAGCACTGGTAGGAACGACGGACCTCTGACAGGGTCCAGTCCCGTGACGCACAGCGACAACATCGAGATCAGCACGCTCGCCGAGCGGCCCGAACTGGCCTCCCGGCTCTACGACATCAGCGACACCTGGCCCGAATTCATGGCCCGGGACCTGGTCGGCTACGCCCTGCTCGGCCGGGTGCCCGAGGAGTTCCCGCAGTACTGCGTGGTGGCCACCGAGGGCGGCCGGCCGATCGCCCGCGGATACAGCGTGCCCTTCGACGCGGCGCTCGACGGCCGCGAGGAGATGCCGGACCGGGGCTGGGACCAGGTCCTGGCGTGGGCTTTCGACGACCTCCGGCGCGGGCGTCCGCTGACGACGGCGAGCGCGCTGGAGATCACGATCGACGTCGGCCACCTCGGGCGCGGACTGTCCCACCGCATGCTGGCCGCGATGCGCGAGGCGGTGCGACGCCAGGGTCTTGGCGCCCTGGTGGCGCCGGTACGCCCCACGGCCAAGCACCTCCGGCCTCGGGTGCCCATGGCCGAGTACATGCGCGAGGTCAGGGACGACGGGCTGCCCGCCGACCCGTGGCTGCGTGTCCACGTCAGGGCCGGCGGCACCATCGAGAAGGCGGCCGCCGCGTCGATGACGGTGAGCGGGACACCGGCCGAGTGGCGCCGGTGGACCGGCCTCCCCTTCGACCGGGACGGCGAGATCGAGGTGCCGGCCGCCCTGGTCCCGGTGCACTGTGACACCCGTCACGATCGCGTCAGCTATGTGGAACCCAACGCGTGGGTGCGCCACGGCCTGCGACCCTGAACCGAGGGCGTCCGGTCGCGGCGCCGGGCCGGGAACGGCGAGGACGCTCCGCAACCACCGTTGACGGATCAGTCACTTTCACAAGATTTGTAAGATAAATCCGGAACCCATTGGTCACTGTTGCCCATCCCGTCTGGTGAACGAAACAGGCATGCCCTTGGGCCAGAGAACCAATCCGGAGCGATCGCAATGACCAACCCCCGCAACGGGGCCTACCAGTCTCGGGGCCACCGCCGGGCCAGCCGCGCCAAGCGCTGGATACTCGGCGTGGTGTCGCTCGTCGTGCTCGGCCTGATCGCGTGGCCCGTCCTGAACTACTTCGACGTCTTCTCGGACAAGGGCGACGCGATCAGCTTCGGGCAGGACGGCGGCGCGGGCGGTGGGGACAAGCCCGGGGGTGGCTCGGCGCAGGGGGCCAACTCCAAGGTCCTCATGCCGACCGGCCCGGAGGCCAAGTTCACGGTGGCCGGCACGGTCCCCGAGAACGACACCAAGATCGCTGTGACGACCCTCGAAGGCAAGAAGTCCGGCTTCAAGGGCAAGGTCTGGGTCTGGGTCCCGCCGGAGTACAAGGACCCGAAGTACGCCAAGAGCGGCTTCCCGGTCATGGTCGCGCTGCCCGGCGGCGCCGGTTACCCGACCAACTACTGGATGGGCACGGACCTCAAGCTGGAGGCGAGCATCTCCCAGTGGTCCAAGGAGGGCAAGAGCCTCCCGTTCATCCTGGCGATGCCGGTCCTGAACCCCCACCCGGACACGGGCGGCCTGTACTGGGACGCGAGTGACATCCCGGGCCAGCCGAAGATGGGCACCTGGCTCACCGAGGACGTCCCCGACCTCATCAAGGCCAACTTCCGTACGATCAAGTCGCGTGACGGCTGGGCCTTCATGGGCTCCTCCACCGGCGGCTTCGCGGGCCTCAAGAGCGTGCTGCAGAAGCCGGACCAGTTCAAGGCGGTCATCGCCTCGGGCCCCGACATCGTCCCCGACTCCCGCCTGTGGGCCGGGCACGACAAGGAGAAGGCCGAGAACAACCCGAAGCTGCTCGCCCAGAAGCTGATCGACGCGAAGGGTCCGGACGTCTATCTGGCCTTCCAGGTCGGCACCGCGGGCTCCGACGCGCAGGCCAAGCCGAAGATCGAGGACTTCGTGCAGAAGTACACGAAGGGCCCGGTCAAGACGAAGCTGAGCGTCATCCAGGGCGGCGACCACAACGCCAAGACGTATGTGCCGAACATGGCCAACGGCGGCCTCATCCAGTGGATCAGCCAGCACATGCAGGGCCCCGAGCCCGCGTCCTGACCCGCACCCCTCGCGCCGTGGAGCCCCTGCCGTCCGGCGGGGGCTCTCGCGTACCCGGGTCCTTCGGATGCAGGAATGCGGGCGAACACCCCCCGCAGACCACGGTGATCAGGACCGCCCGGAACTACCGTTCGTTGGTCAGGTCGTGGACCCACGCCGCCCGGCGCATGGGCCTCGGTACGAACGGAGGAGCGGGCGTGGGGAATTCAGCGATCGGCGCGGACGGAAGCCCACAGACCGAGGGTGGGGAACCGCACGGACCGCACCGACCCAAAGCCGGGAAGCACCGCTCGTTCTGGAGGGAACTGCCGATCCTCATCGGTGTCGCGCTGGTGCTCGCGCTCCTCATCAAGACGTTTCTGGTGCAGGCGTTCTCCATCCCGTCCGAGTCCATGGAGAACACGCTGCGGCCCGGCGACCGCGTCCTCGTCGACAAGCTCACGCCCTGGTTCGGCTCGGAGCCGGGGCGCGGCGAGGTCGTCGTCTTCCACGATCCCGCCAACTGGCTTGACGGAGAGTCGACTTCGCAGCCGAACGTCGTGCAGAAGATCCTGTCGTTCGTCGGGGTCATGCCGTCGGCCAACGAACAGGACCTGATCAAGCGGGTCATCGGGGTCGCCGGCGACACCGTGGAGTGCAAGGGCACCGGCCCCTTGAAGGTCAACGGAGAGCCGCTCGTCGAGCCGTACGTCAATCCCAGCGGCACTCCGTGCTCGGCCGACGACCAGGGCGGCCAGTTCAAGGTGACCGTGCCCAAGGGCAAGATGTGGGTGATGGGCGACAACCGGCAGCGCTCCGCGGACTCCCGCTACCACCAGAACGACAAGACTCACGGGTTCGTCCCGGTCGGCGACGCCGTGGGCCGCGCCTTCGTGGTCGCCTGGCCCGTATCCCGCTGGGCGACGCTGCCCGTCCCCGACACCTTCGACCAGTCCGGCATCAACACCGCAGCCGCTCTCGCGCCGGGCGCGCTCTCCCTCGCGGGCGCGGTGCCCGCGGTGCTGGTGCGCCGCCGACGGATCAGCGGCCGCCGCGACTGACCGGCCCCGGCGTCAGCGCGTCGCGGGCGCGGACGGCGGCGCGGGCCCGCGGGGCGTGGCGCCGCGCGACGGTGCTCCCGTGACCGGGCCCGCCCCGGGCTTCGACGAGGGCGGGGTGGGCGTCTCGCTCCCCGACTTCGAGCGGTCGCCCGACGGCGGGTCCGCAGGCGGCGACGGTACGGGGCCAGGTGTCTTGGACGGAGCCGGCGTCGGCGTCGGCGGGGGCTGGACCGGACCCGGCGAGTTGGCCGGCAGCGGGCGCTGTTCGTCGTGGCCGGGCGCCAGCGTGACGTAGCCGACCGCCACGGCAGCGGCCGTGGCGAGCCCGGCCAGCGGCAGGGCGAACCGGCGCAGCCGCAGCCGGGCCAGCGGGGTGCGGTGCAGATGGGGTCCCGGCGGGTCGGCGGGCCGCAGATCCGCGTGGGTGATGCCGTCCGCGCGGGCGGCGAGCGCGCCGCGCAGCCGCGTCTCGACCGGACGCTCGGGGGTTTCGGGCCCGCTCCAGTGTCCGCTCATGCCCGTGCCTCCAGGATCTTCTCCAGCGAGTCGAGGGCCCGGCTCGCGATGGACTTCACCGAGCCCCGGCTGATGCCGAGGGTGGTCGCGATCTCCGCCTCCGTGAGGTCGCTCCAGTACCGCAGGACGAGCACCTCGCGGCGCCGCACCGTCAACTGCCCCAGCGCGGCGAGGACTTCGCGGTGTTCCTCGTCCAGGACGACGCGTTCTTCCGCCGAGGGTGCGTCGGGTATGTGGGGCGGGGTGTAACCGCGGGCCGTGCGGCGCCGGCGCAGCACGGAGCGCGAGGCGTTGACGACGGCGGTGCGCAGATAGGCGAGCGCGTTGTCGATCTCGTCGATGTGCTCGCCGTGGCGGCGGTACAGCGCGGTGAACGCGTCCTGCACGACGTCCTCGGCGCTCGCCCGGTCGTCCACCAGCATGACCGCGAGATGCACCATCTTGAGCCGGTGCGCGTGGTAGAGCTCGCTGACCGTCGGCGGCGCGGCCCCGGGCTCGCAGGCGTCACCCGACCGGCCCCGGCCGAACACCTCCACGCGTCCCTCGCGGGGTGTGGTGCGGCCCCGGCGCAGCAGTCCACGCCACCGGGGGGCGAGTCGGCTCGGCGCGAAGGGGATGGCCGGGTGCGGTGCGGCGGTGTACTCCATCAGTTCCTCGGTGCGCAGGCGTGGCCCCGCCCTCGTCGTGGGCGGGGCCGTGGGGTGCCTCGGTGCCGGTGTCCGAACCCCGTCCGGACACCGGTTCTCAGTGCTGTTGCCGCCGCCGTACGGCGTAGACGGTTCCGGCGCCCGCGAGGATCAGCGCGCCGGCTCCGGCGCCCGTCACCGTGGTGGTCGTGGACGAACCAGTATGGGCCAGCTCCTTCTGGTCCGAGGGTGCGGGGGCGGCGGCCGGTGCGGCGGGCCCAGCCGCCGTGCCGGGCGCCTCCACACCGTGCGTCGCCGGGCTCTTCGGCTGCGCGGTCGGGGGTGCGGCCGCGGGCTGCGCGGTCGGCGGCTCGGCCGGCTGCTTGCCCTCGCCCGCGCGCTTGACCGGTGAGGACGGGACGGCGCTCGCGTCGGCCGCCGCGGCCGGGGCCGGGCGCTTGGGCTGGGCACTCGGCCCGTCCGCGTACGCCGTACCGGCGAGCGCGGGGACGGCGAGGGCGAGGAGCAGGCCGGTCGCCGCCGCGGCGCCGGCGAGCCGGCGGGGGCTGCGGGAGGCGGGGCGGTCGGGACTGTGCTGGGGGACGGTCACGTTGTGCTTCTCCACGGTCGGCGGGGCGGCGCGGTAATTGCGCCTTCACCCCTGACGACGTGCGGTGGCGACGGGGGTTGCCGCTCGTCCGCGAAAAAACTTCCGGGGCCGGTGAAACCCCCTCGTCCCCATGCACGGGGACGGCTCCGGCCCGGCGCGGTGTGGCGCGCGGGCCGGAGCCGTCTCCTCAAAGGAGCTCGGGCCGTGGGAGGTTCAGCAGGTGCCCTCGTCCTGCCAGACCCCCCACTCCCCCGTGGTCCCGGGCTCCTCGTTCTGGGTCCACCACTTGGCCTTCCACTTGTGGCCGTTGTGGGAGACCTCGTTGCCCTGCGTGTAGACCGCGCCCGAGCTCCAGGCCGCCACCGCGCAGGTGCCGCCCGGCGAGGAGGGCGGCGCGGAGGACGGCGGGGGCGAGGAGGGCGGGGTGGCCCCGGCGAACTTCACCGAGTACTTGGCGAAGTCCCAGGCGGCCTGCGGAACGCTGCTGCACGTGCCCGACGTCGTGCCGTTGTTGTCGGGCGGGCTGCACTGCCGGTCCCGGTTGAGGGACCAGAAGGTGAAGCGGGCCATGCCGTGGCTCGTCGCGTAGTCCAGCACCGTCTGGAAATCGGCCTGCGAGAAGAACTCGCCGGAGTCGCTGCGGCCGTTCATCCCGGAGAAGCCCTCGTGGGCGTAGGCGGTCGCCGCGTCCCAGCCGAAAGTCGACTGGAGTATCGAGTTGAAGTTGGTCAGCGCGCCCGTCTGGGCAGCGGCCCCGCTGAACCCGCCGTCGAACGGCATGATCGAGAAGTTGTCGGGCACAAAGCCCTGCGTCTTGGCCTCGTTCAGCATCTGCTTCCCGAACCAGCCGGTGCCGTCCGCGGTTCCGGCAGTGGTCACCGACACGTACAGGCCGGGGTTGTTCTGCTGGAGGATCTTGGCGGCGCCGATCTCGTGCGAGATGGCGGTGGTGTTCTCGTACTCCGGCTCTTCCAGGTCGAAGTCGATCGCCTTGAGCTGGTACTTGGTGATCACCTGCTGGTACGCGGCCGCGGTGGAGGCCGCGTCCGAGCAGTTCTGGCCGAGCTTGGTGCCGCCGTAGCCGCCGACGGAGGCCGAGACGTCGCCGCCCTTGGCGCGGATCGAGGAGATGGTTCCGGCGACCGCGGTGTCGGAGGAGACGGGCGCCGTACCGCCCCAAGTCGGGCTGCAGCCACCGCCGTTGGGGGCGAGGACGAACGCGAGCTGGAAGGCCTTGAGGCCGGTGGCGTCCATGATGGCGGAGGTGTCGGGCGGGTTGTTGTCCAGCGGCATCAGATAGGGCGCGGCCGCGTACCAGCGGCCGCCGAGCCCGGCCGCGTCCGCGGTCGCGCCCGAAGCCTGACCGGTGACGAAGGCGGTGAGCCCGGCCGCTGCCAGTGCGGCGCTGGCGGCGCCGCAGAGGAGAGCACGAAGTGGCTTCATGTCGAGGTCTCCTGGGGGTGGGAGGGGCTCCCAGAATTGGGCGGTGGCCGGAACACGTCAACGACTTGGACTAGACCATTGCTGTTCCTTGAACAAAGGAAACGGGCCCCCGCGAACAGAACCGGCCACAAGGGGCGCACAGCGCGGCACATGCATCGGATGGCTGAGATTCCTGCGGCCGCCGTGCACACGGCCGCCCGGTACGTGCCGGCCGAGCAGCGGCTGCACGCCCTGTCCGCGCAGGTGCTGCGCGACGAGCCGGCCGGGGCGGCGATGGGCCCGCTGGTGGACGACGCCACGACGATCGAGCCGTACGGCGAGCCGCACGACGCCCGGCACTGGCGGGAGCAGAGCGAGGTCCTGGCGCACGGCGTCCCACCGACCCCGCCGTACCGCCTCCATCCCGTCGAGCACGAACCCCTGCTGCCGCAGCCCCGCAGCGGTGCGGCCTCGGCCGACAGTGTCAAAGAGGCCCTCGGCCCGCTGTCGGGCCTCGCCGAGCTGGTCCGCAGGCTCACCGCGTCCAGCGACCGCGACGTCGGCGCGGTCGTGCGGCCGGACCCCGGCCTGGCCGCCGCCGGAGGCCTGCCGTGTAGGCCGGACGGCACAAGCCGACCTGCGTGATGTCCGTTCTGTTCCTACGGTGGCTGAATGGTCATCAGATCCGGATTCCGCTCCATGGCTGCTCTCACCGCCACTGCCGCCATCGGTCTGTGCTGCCTCGCTCCGACGCCCGAGAGCTCCGCCGCCGCGCCCCAGCCGGGCCCGCCGACGGGCGAACACGTACGCCCTCGGCGGGACGCGCCCGCCCTTCCGAGTGACGTGTCGGCCCTTTCGTACGTGGTCGCGGACGCCCGCACGGGCAAGGTCCTCGCCGCCCGGGACGCCCATCGCAAGCTGCCGCCGGCCAGCACCCTCAAGACGCTGTTCGCGGTCACGGCGCTCCCCCATCTGCGCGCCGAGGACCGGCACACGGTCTCCGACCAGGACCTCGCGGGCATCGGCCCGGGCAGCAGTCTGGTGGGCGTCGAGTCCGGGCACACCTACCAGGTGTCCGACCTGTGGCGCGGGGTGTTCCTCAGCTCCGGCAACGACGCCGTGCACGTCCTTGCCTCGCTGAACGGCGGCTGGGAGGAGACCGCGGCCCAGATGCAGGCCCAGGCCCGGCGGCTCGGCGCGCTCGACACCGAGGTCGTCTCGCCCGACGGCTACGACAGCCCGGGCCAGGTCTCCTCCGCGTTCGACCTCGCGGTGTTCGCCCGGGCGGGCCTGGCCCGCCCGGACTTCGCCGAATACTGCTCGACCGCGTCGGCGCAGTTCCCCGGCACAGGCGGCTCGTACGGGATCGTGAACACCAACCGGCTGCTGTCCGGGACCGACGGGATCGCCCGGTATCCGGGGATCATCGGGGTCAAGAACGGCTACACGACCCATGCGGGCAACACCCTGATCGCGGCCGCCAAACAGGGCGAGCGCACCTTGCTGGTGACCGTCATGAATCCACAGGCCGGCGGCGGATTCACGGTCTACGAGGAGGCCCGCAGCCTGCTCGACTGGGGCTTCAGGGCCTGGGACAGCGTCGACGCGGTGGGCTCCCTGGAACCCGTACGGCCCACCAAGTCGGCCAGGCGCCAGGCGCAGATCACGCACGCGGCGGCGGCGAAGCCGATCCGTGCGGCGGACGAAGGCGATTCGGTCTGGCCGGTGGCGGGTTCCGTGGCCGGGGGCCTCGCCGTCGCCGGAACGTTCGTCCTGTTGGTGCGCCGCCGCACGGGCCGGGTTCGCGAAGAGCGTCCCGTGGAGTGAGCGCCCACCGCGCACGCGTCAGCTCGGCCCTGTTCGGCCGGCGGGCGCCGGCCCGGCGAGCGCGGCTCGCAGCCGGGCCAGCAGGGCCCGGCCCGCCGGCCCCGCCGGGCCCTGGGTGCGCCAGGCCAGGGCGATCCGGCCGCGCGGTTCCGGCTCGGTGATGCGCAGGGTCCGCAGGCCCGTGGCGTAGCCCGCGCCGTGGGGGGACGCGGGGAGCACGGCGACGCCGAGACCGCGCACGGCGAGCCGGGCCAGGAGTTGCGGGGAGCCCGCCTCGAAGGCGATGCGCGGCCGGATTCCTGCTTCGGCGCAGGCCCGGTCGAGGAGCGCGCGCAGGCCGGTGCCGCGCGGCAGGCTGATGAGCGGGCGGCCCTCCAACTCGGCGAGGCGGACCTCCGTGCGGCCGGCAGTCAGGAGCGGGTCCCCCGGGGCGACGGCGGCCACCAGGGGCTCGTCGACGACCACTTCGAGCGAGATCCCCGGCGGCACCGCGTCCTGCGCGAGTCCGGCCAGGGCGATGTCGAGCCGTCCCGCGAGCAGCGCGGCGAGCATCCGCTCGGAGGTGTCCTCGGTGAGCGTGATCTCGACGCCGGGGTGGGCGTCGTGGAAGTCGGCCAGGAAGGCCGCCACGTCGAAATCCTGGGTGACGACTCCGGGGACCACGCCGATGGTGACGTGGCCGCGGAGCAGCCCGGTGAACTCGTCCACGGTGTGCCGCACCGCGTCGACGGCGGCCAGCGCGGCCCGCGCGTGGGGCAGTGCCGCCTCGCCCGCCTCGGTGGTGGTGACCGAGCCGCCGGTGCGGTCAAGGAGGGGCTGGCCGAGCTCCCGCTCCAACTGCCGGATCTGCGCGCTGATCCCGGGTTGTGCCACATGCAGACGGGCGGCGGCGCGGGTGAAGTTGGCCTCCTCCACCACCGCGACGAAGTACCGCAGCTGTCGAAGCTCCATGCCCCGGATCCTAATCGCGCGAAGATCGCACCCACCGGGCCGCAGCTCTCCCCCACCACAGAGTCACGCTCTGACCAGTCCTCAATTCGGCCTAAGATTCCCAGAATCCAGCTTTCGTTTGCCTTGAAATCGACCAAGCATCCAGCAACACGCCTTTCTTTTGGCCGACGTTGGGGAGGTCGGCGACCTGCACACCAGTGCGATGTCCTGCATGGATGCGACTCCCTCGGGTCACTTCGCGTGACCGAATGTTTCCGGTGTGTTGCGCGAAGCTCTCAGCTGCGGGAGAGACTCCTATTCGTTCTTCGGAAACCAACCCCCAGGAGTGTTCGAAATGCGGAAGATCGCAGCAGTCAGCGCCCTCGCCGTCGCCTTGCTGGCCAACGGACTTGTCGGTACGGGACTCGGCAGCGCGACCGCGGCCCCGGCCGACGCCATGAAGCCCATGAGCCTGTACCCGCCGTCCGCGCTCGTGATCAGCATCGAGGCCGGAACCGGCGACGAGGGCGCCTCCGTCCAGCGTGCGGTCACCCTCAGCTGCACCCCGACGCCGTCGGGCACGCACCCCGCGCCGG
Source organism: Streptomyces sp. WM6378 (assembly GCF_001279695.1). GTDB lineage: Bacteria > Actinomycetota > Actinomycetes > Streptomycetales > Streptomycetaceae > Streptomyces. The sequence continues at coordinate 32,658 of NZ_LGDD01000234.1, read as the reverse complement.
CCGCGGCCTGTGCCGAACTCAAGCGCGCGCAGGGCGACTTCACCGCCCTCTCCGCGAGCGGTGCCCCACGCATCTGTACCAAGGTGTGGAACCCGGTCACGGTCCGGGCGGACGGCGTCTGGAACGGCAAGCGGGTCAGCCACGTACAGACCTACGGCAACTCCTGCATGAAGGCGGCCGGCTCCGAGGCCGTGTTCAACTTCTAGGCGGCCGGCTCCGAGCCTGCTTTCAACTCGGCCCATACATGGCCGGGTTCACCCTCGGGCGGGGCCCCGCGGGTCACATCCTCGGGCCGGACCGGCCGCAGGGGGTGACAGGAGGAATCCAACTCGCGTTACTTGACATGTCTTCGTCGCTTCACCCGACGATGGCACTGTCCTGACGGAGAGTCACCCCCCACTAGGAGGACCCGTGTCGGATCCCCGGCCCAGACGATTCACGCCCCGGCCGCGCACAGCCCTGCTCGGCGCGCTCGCCGCCTGCCTCGCCCTCACCACGGCGGGTGCCGGCGGCAGCGCTTCCGCGGCGGGGCCGGAGACCCTGCCGCTGTCCGGGGCCACCGTCTCCGGCCTGCACAACACCTACGACCCGGCCGCCTTCCCGTACTTGGCACAGGCCCTCGACACCGGCACGTCGATGATCGAGCTCGACGTGTGGGACGACTTCATCACCAAGGAGTGGAAGGTCAGCCACTCCAACCCGCTGGGAAACAGCAACAACTGCGTCAACGCCAGCACCCCTGGCCAGCTCTACACCGGCGGCGCCAACAAGAACCTGGAGAGCTGCCTGGACGACGTACGGGTCTGGCTCGCCGCCCACCCCGGACATCCGCCGCTGGTCATCAAGCTGGAGATGAAGGCGGGCTTCCAGGCCACGTACGGCATGGGCCCCGCCAAGCTCGACCAGGCGATCAGCGACCACCTCGGCTCGGCGGTCTTCCGCCCGGCGGACCTGCTCGCCAAGCCGGGCGGCGGCCAGTACGCCACGCTCGACGAGGCCGCGAACGCGGGCAACTGGCCGACCCGCGCGGCGCTCGCGGGCAAGGTGATGCTCGAAGTGATCCCGGGCACGGTCGAGGAGGGCAACCCCACCGACAGCCTGTGGACGGACGTCGAGTACGCCCGCTACCTGCGTGACCTCGCGGCTGCCGGACGCACGGGGCAGGCCCAGGTCTTCCCGGCGGTCCACAACGCCCAGGCGGGCGACCCCCGTTCACGCTATGCCGACACCTCGATCCGTCCGTGGTTCGTGGTCTTCGACGGTGACGCGGCGACGTACACGAACGGTTCGATCGACACCAACTGGTACGACGCGCACCACTACTTCGTCGTCATGACCGACGCGCAGAACGTGGCCCCGGCCCTCGACGACAAGAACCCGTCCCCGGCGGACGCCCAGGCACGGGTGGCCCGGCTCGCCGCCGCCCACGCCAGTGTCGCCTCCAACGACTGGACCTCTCTTCCCCAGGTCCAGTCGCTGGCCCTGCCCCGCGGGGTGGGCTGACGGGAACCCGCACGGACCGGGGCGGCGGATCTCAACCGGCCCATTCGGTGGGCGACTTGACGGCCGCCGCCCCGTCCGTGCGGTTCTGCTCGGCCACGGCGGCCGCCCGTGGCCCGTTCAAGCCACCGGCCGAACACAGGCGGGCATTTCCGGTCACCTTCCGGGCGTGAGGCCGACCACAGCCAGTCCACCGAGGCAACAAGATTTTCACAGACTTGGCATATTCCCCGGGGAATCTTCACGAATGGCGGTCTGGTGACCAGTGTTCAGCAAGAACCCCCTTGTTGAACACTGCACTTCGAATCGGGACATGTCCGCATAGCGGCCAACCAATTCGTCCGGACTTCTTGCTCCGTGGCCCTGGCCGGTAGGGATGGCACTGAACCACTTGCCAACCCACCGCGAATCAATGGGGATTCCAATGTCTCGACCCACCCGCCGCCAGGCCCTCGGCGCCACCGCCGGCACCCTCGCCGGTCTCGCCCTGGCCGGCTCGGCACACGCCTCGACCGCCGCCGCCCGCACGCCGTCCGACGCGGCACGAACCGGCCACGAGGGACACGACGCGCCCGAAGCCTTCGACGAGGTGTTCCAGGGGCGCCGGATACAGGGCGCGCCCGGCGCCGGGCACATGCACCACGGCGGCGGGTACGCCGTGCGGATAGACGGCCAGGAACTGCATGTGATGCAGAACGCCGACGGGACCTGGATCAGTGTGGTGAACCACTACCAGCCCTCTCCCACGCCCCGCGCGATCGCCCGCGCCGCCGTGGTGGAGCTCCAGGGCGCCACCCTCGTCCCGCTCGCCTGAGCCGAGGAAGCGGGCCCGCGAGGCCCGCCCGGTTCACCCGCCCTCCCGCAGCCCAGCCCAACCAGGAGCACAGCCATGGCCGTTCGCAAGAATCAGGCGCATCTCACCGCCGCCGAGAAGCGCCGCCTCGTCGACGCGCTGCTTCAGCTGAAGCGCAACGGAAAGTACGACGCCTTCGTCACCACGCACAACGCTTTCATCATGAGCGACACCGACACGGGCGACCGGGTCGGCCACCGCTCGCCGTCGTTCCTGCCCTGGCACCGCAGATTCCTCATCGAGTTCGAGCAGGCCCTGCAGTCGGTCGACCCTTCGGTCACCGTGCCGTACTGGGACTGGACGGTCGACCGCACCCCGAGTTCGTCGCTGTGGGCGGCCGACTTCCTCGGCGGCACCGGGCGCAGCCGGGACGGCCAGGTGATGGACGGACCGTTCGCGCAGAGCGCGGGCGGCTGGCCCGTCAACGTCCGGGTGGACGGCCGCACTTACCTGCGCCGGGCGCTCGGCGTGAACGTCGCCCAGCTGCCGACCCGGGCCGAGGTCGACGGCGTCCTCGCCATGACGACGTACGACACGGCGCCGTGGAACAGCGCGTCCGACGGCTTCCGCAACCACCTCGAAGGCTGGCGCGGGGTCAATCTGCACAACCGGGTCCACGTCTGGGTCGGCGGGCAGATGGGGACGGGGGCCTCGCCCAACGACCCGGTGTTCTGGATGCACCACGCGTTCGTGGACAAGCTCTGGTCGCAGTGGCAGGCCATGCACCCGGGCTCGCCCTATCTGCCGACGGCGGGAACGCGGGACGTGGTGGACCTGCACGACACGATGCGGCCGTGGAACAACGTGACCCCGGCGGATCTCCTCGACCACACGCGCTACTACACGTACGACACGGCGGCCTGAGCCCGCCCCCGCCGGGCCGCCGGTCGCTTCCTCAGGCCGGCCGGCGGCCCCATGCGGAGATCATCGGCGAGGTGGCCAGGTCGAGGCGGCCCGCGGCGACGCTCGCGAGATGGCGCTCGATCTCGTCGTCGCTCGCCAGGCCCCGGTCCACGAGCTGGTCCCCGACCTGGCGCACGGTGGCCGCTTCGAGGACGGCGCAGGCGGGCGAGGTGACGGGGAAGTACGCGTCGGCCTCTACGCTCTCCAGGCCCAACTCCCTTAGCAGGCGCGGGAGTTTGCGGCCGTACGAGAGGTCCGCTCCGCGCTCGGCGAGGAGTTGCCGGAAGCCTCGGCGCAGGCGGTTGGCGCGTTCCTGTTCGGGGCCGTACTCGTCGAGGCAGAGCAGCGGCTGGAGCGCGGGGTCGGCGTCCTCGATGAGCAGGACGCCACCGGGGCGCAGCGCCCCGAGCATGGAGCGCAGGGCCCGGGCCCGGTCCTTCACGTGGACCAGGACGAGCCGGGCGTGCACGAAGTCGAAGGGCCCCGAGGGTGCTTCGTCCTGCCCGACGTCGTGGCGGCGGACCTCGACGTTCGACGGCAGGGTGACGCCGGTGAGCCATCCGGTGTCGAGGTCGGTGGCGAGCACCTGCCCGTCGGGGCCGACCCGTTCGGCCAGGCCGCGCGGGACGGAGAGGCCGCCGGCGCCCACTTCCCACACGTGGTGCCCGGCCGTGAGGCCCAGCGCGTCGAAGTGGCGGAACGTCGTGGCGTCGAAGAGTTCGGCGAGCGCGTCGAACCGCTCGCCCGCCTCGGTCTGCCGGTTGTCCAGGAGGTATCCGTTGTCCTCGGTCATACCGATCATGATGGCAGTCGGCTCAGCGGGCCAGCCTGCCGAGCAGCGAGGAGGCGGCCAGGATGCCGAGCGCCGCCGCGAGCAGCAGTACGCCGTAGTCCAGGCCGAGGTGGGTGGGGGTGCCGAGCAGCAGTCCGCGCAGGGCGTCGACCTGGTAGCTCAGCGGGTTGGCCTTGCTGACGGCCTGGAGCCAGCCCGGCATGATCGACACCGGGTACAGGGCGCTGGAGCCGAAGAACAGCGGCATCGTGATGGCCTGGCCGATGCCCATCAGGCGGTCGCGGGTCAGCACGATCCCGGCGATGGACATCGACAGGCAGGAGAAGAACGCGGAGCCGAGGACGACCGCGACGCCGACGCCGATCAGCTTCAGCGGGTTCCACGTCAGGGCCACCCCGAGCAGGGCCGCGATCGCGATCACCACGACCGCCTGGATGAGCGCCTTGACTCCGGCCGCGAAGGCCTTGCCGGTGATCAGCGCCGAGCGCGGGGTGGGGGTGACGAGCAGCTTGGTGAGGATGCCCGAGTCCCGCTCCCAGATGATCATGATCCCGTAGAAGATGGCGATGAACATGGCGGACTGGGCGATGATGCCGGGCGCCAGATAGTCGATGTACGGGATGCCACCGGTCGGGATCGCCTTGATGCGGGTGAAGGTCTCGCCGAAGATGAGCAGCCACAGGGCGGGCTGTACGGCCCGGGTGTAGAGCTCGGCGCGGTCGTGCCGGAGCTTTTGCAGTTCGACCGCGCACAGGGCGCCGACCCGGGCGGGCAGGACGCGCCAGCCGGTGCGGGGCCGCGGCGGGACGAGGAGCAGATCGAGGGCGCCTGCGGTGTCGAGGGACTCAGCCGAGGCGGGCTGCGGTGCGGCGGGTGCTGCGGACATCGCGGAAGTCACCTCCCTCACTGTCGAGCCCACGGCCGGCGACGTCGCGGAAGACGTCCTCCAGGGTGGGCGGCGGATCGTCGGTCCCGCGGCGCTCGCGCAGCTCGGCCTTGAGGCCCGCGGGCGTCCCGAGCGCGCGTATCCTGCCGCGGTGCATGAGCGCGAGGCGGTCGCAGTACTGGTCGGCCTCGTCCATGTGGTGGGTGGTCACGAGCACGGTCATTCCGGTGGCCCGGCGCACCGCGTTGATGTGCTCCCACACGCTGGTGCGGGCGATCGGGTCGAGGCCTATCGTCGGCTCGTCGAGCATGAGCAGGCGGGGCGCGCTGACCAGCGCCTGGGCGAGTTCGAGGCGGCGGATCATGCCGCCCGAGTAGGTGCGGGCCATGCGGTCGGCGGCCTCGGTGAGGTCGACGGCGTACAGGGCCTGCGCGACGCGGCGGGCGCGCTCCCTGCGCGGGACGTCGAAGACGCGGGCGAACAGGGCCACGTTCTCGCGCCCGGTCAGGCCCGCGTCGGCCGACAGCTGCTGCGGTACGTAGCCGAGCAGCCGGCGCACCGCCATCCGTTCCCTGGCCGCGTCGTGGCCGAAGACCCTTATGCGGCCCGCCGGCACCGGCAGCAGGGTGGTGATGCAGCGGATCGCGGTGGTCTTGCCCGCGCCGTTCGGGCCGAGCAGGCCGAAGACCTCGCCCGTGGTGACGGACAGGTCGAGCCCGTCGACCGCCCTGGTCTCGCCGAACGCGTACTCCAAGCCGTCGCACATCACCGCGCCGTCGTCGTTCATGACCCCTCCGCTTCCTCGTGCAGGTTCTCGGCGAGCCGGCGCAGGGCGGGCAGGGCCGCGGCGAGGGCGGCCCGGTCGGCCGCGTCCAGGCGCGCCACCTGCTCCCGGACGAGCGCGGCGCGGCGCCGCTGCCAGTCGCGCAGTCGCTCGACCGCGGCGGGCGTCGCGTACAGCCGGGCCGAGCGGCGGTCGCCCGGATCGGTCTCGCGCCGCATGTATCCGTCCTTGACCAGCTGGTTGACCAGCGTGGAGACCGAATTGCCCGCGAGGTACAGCTCCTTGGCGGCGGCCGACACCCCGATGCCGGGCCGGCCGGCGACGAGTCTGAGCAGCTCGATGTGGGCCCCGCGCAGCCGGGGCACGGTGAGCCCGCGGCGCAGTCGCCGCCGGACGAGCCGCTGGACACCGGCGAGCACATCGGCGAAGGAGTCGTCGAACGGTTCGGCCTCTTCGACAGCCATGCCCCTATTTTATCTCTCACTGAGAGGTATCGGCCAGACCCCTGCCCAGACCCACGCGCGGCAGGGACCCCGCGGAGTGTGGCGACGAGCACATGTGGACCCACTGTGAGAACGGACTCGGCCCGCATGACATCTTTCCCCGGGGCCTCCCGTGCTCCACGCAACGCCATTCGCAACGGGCAGGGAAACAGGAGCTGAACGCACGTGCCGGCCATCAGTCAGAGGATGCATCTGATCCTGCTCTCCGCATGGACCGCGCTGTGGTTCGCCGTGGTGGAGCCCAACGGCGGCTTCTCCTGGCACTATCTGCGGGCCGGCGGCGAACTCATCTTCCAGGGCCCTTCCGGTGACGGCACCGGCGGGCTCAACCTCTACGCCCACCACCCCGAGCTCCAGATGGGCCCGGTCAGCTTCCTGACGGCCGGGCTCTTCAACCCGTTCCCCGAACGGACCGGCCAGTTCCTGGCCGCGCTCCTGATGTCGGTGCTCGGCCTGGTGATCGTGGTGCTCGCCGGGCGCAGCGCCGCCTGGTACTTCCTGGGGACCGGCACCAACCACCAGCGGCTGCGGCAGCGGGTGCTCATCGCCGGTCTCGCCTTCATCCCGATGTGGATCGAGGTGTCGGTGCGCTTCGGCCACCTCGACGACGTGCTCGCGCTGTTCTTCACCGCGCTCGCCGTCCGCTCGGTGACCCGCGACAGCGCGGTGGGCACCGGGGTGTGGCTCGCGCTCGCGATGGACTCGAAGCCGACTGCGGTGACGTTCGCCGCGCTGCTCTTCGCGCTACCGCGCCACCAGTGGCTGCGGGCGGGGCTGTGGTGCGCGGCGGTGGTCGCCGTCGCCTGGGCGCCGTTCTTCCTCACCAACCCGCACTCGATGTCGGCCGCCGGTTTCGCGATACCCAACCAGCCCGCGTCCGCGCTGCGCTGGCTCGGGGTGGCCGACGCCGAGACGCCCGGCTGGGACCGCCCCGCGCAGGCGGCCCTCGGTCTGCTGCTCGGCGCGATCGCGGTGTGGCGGGGGCGGTGGGCGGCGGTAGTGCTGCTCGGCGCGAACGCGCGGATCGTCCTGGACCCCAGCGTCTACACGTACTACACGGCGTCGGTCCTGCTCGGGACCCTCCTGTGGGACGTGATCGGCCAGCGCAGGCTGGTCCCGTGGTGGAGCTGGCTCGCGCTCCTGACGCTGTACGGGAGCGTGTTCGTGGTGCCCGACGATGCGGCGCGGGGGCTGATCCGGCTCGCGTTCGTGGTCGTCTCGACGGCGTACGTGCTGCTGTGGCCGCAGCGCGACAGAACCCGGGACCGCAGGCGAAGGCGCCGGTCCGCCTCCGTGCCCGCCTGAGGGCCGCCCGGCCCAAATCGCCGCCTCGGGCAACTTCCCTGGCGCCCGGCCGATGACATGACGGTGCGTCAGATGCGATGCTCGGCGAAGCCGCCCGACAGGTGCCGGCGGCCGGCCGAGAGGAGCCGCCGTCATGGCCGAGGTGTCGCAACCCCCGCACGACAGCGGGTCGTTCCCCTTCCCGCCCGGTCCGCTGGGCGGCTGCCCCGAGGAGTACCGGCGGCGGCGTACGGAGTGTCCGCTGGGGCCCGTCACGCTGCCCAGCGGCGACGAGGTGCTGCTCGCCACGGCGTACGACGACATCCGCGAGGTGCTCGCGGGCGCGTCCTTCTCGCGCGACCTCCGCTACCCGGGCGCGCCCCGGATGCTGCCCGGCGACGCGCTTGGCGCGGATCCGGGCGCGCTGACCAGCATGGACGGCCCCGAGCACGCGCGGTTGCGGCGCATCGTGCAGGGCGCGTTCACGCCGCGCCGCGCGGAGGCCCGGCGCCCGCAGGTGCGCGCCATCGCCGAGGAGCTCCTGGACGGCATCGTCGATGCGGGGCCGCCGACCGATCTCCTCGCCTCGTACGCGTTCGCGCTGCCCGTCGAGGTGATCTGCCGGCTGCTAGGGGTGCCCGCGAAGGACAGCGGGCTCTTCCGGGCCTGGTCGGACGCCCTGCTCTCGCTGACGCCGGCCGCGGCCGACGAGCGGCGGCGGGCTTTGGCCGAGTTCGGGACGTACGCCGAGGCCCTGGTGGCCGAGCACCGCCGGGCGCCCGGCGGCGACCTCGTCGACGCGCTGATCGAGGCGCGCGACGAGGGCGACCGGCTCAGCGAGGCGGAGCTGGTGCGGATGGTGTGCGGGCTGATCGTCGCGGGCCACGAGACCACCGCCCACGTCATCGCGCGCGGCGTCCTCACCCTGCTGCGCCACCCGGCCGAGCTCGCCGCGCTGCGGGCCGATCCGGGACTGCTGCCGGACGCGGTCGAGGAGATCCTGCGCCTGCAGATTCCCGGCCACGGGGCGCTGCTGCGGGTGGCGACGGCGGATGTGACGCTGCCGTCGGGCGCCGCGGTGGCCCGGGGCCGGGCGGTGCTCGCCCCGATGGTGGCGGCCAATGACGACCCCGTACGGTTTCCCGAGCCCGGCCGGTTCGACATCCGCCGCACCGACAGCAAGCACCTCTCCTTCGGCCACGGGCCGCACTTCTGCCTCGGCGCGCATCTCGCCCGGGTGGAGGTCCGGACCGCCCTCGAAGCGGTCGTACGACGCCTGCCGGGGCTCGCGCTCGCCGTCCCGGCCGAGGAGCTGACCTGGACGACGGGAAGCCGGGTGTGCGGCCTTCGCGGGCTGCCCGTCACCTGGTGAGCACGCGAAGGCGGGGCCGCGTGAGACGCTGGACGGGACCGCACCGGCATTCTTGCGAAGAGGGTCCCTGATGACTCGTCAGACGCGCACGGCCAAGGACATCATCGCGGCGACGTCGGCCGCGCTCGCCCCCGCGGCGGACGACAATCTGCTCGTGCCGCTCGTCGAGGCCGGGACCGCACCGCTGTCCGCGCTCGCCGGGCTCGCCCTGGAGCAGCGCCACATCATCGCCTCCGACCGGCGCGCCTTCGAGCTCCTGGCCGAACGCTCGGGCAGGGGCACGGCGTGCGCGGAGTTCTTCGGCTCGCTCGTGGTGGGCGAGACGCTGGCGCTCGAACGGCTCGGCGCGTACGAGAGCGCCTGCGGGCTCACCCCGCAGGCCATCGGCCAGTACGAGACGAAGGCGGGCTGCCAGGCCTATCCGGCGTATGTGGCGTGGCTGGCGCTGAACGGCGAACCGCCGAGCGTGGCCCTCGCGCTGACCGCCAACTTCGCCGCCTGGGGCGGCTATTGCGCGCGGGTGGCCGCGGCGCTGCGCACCCGGTACGGGTTCACCGACCAGGCGTGCGGGTTCTTCGACTTCTTCGCGGGCCCGGCCCCCGAGCTCGAACAGCAGGCTGTCGCGGCGGTCGCCGCCGGCTCGGACGACGAGCACGGCGAGGGCGTCGGCAGCGGGGCGCACTACGGGCGGCTGCTCCAGACCTACGAGTCGATGTTCTGGAACACGCTGGCGCAGGCATGACCGGCCGGAGCCGTGCCGGGCCGCGGGGTTGACACCGTGGAGCGCGGCTGGCTGTAATGGCCCGCGTGTCGCGTGACGCCGGTCAAAGAGCAGTGGGCCGGCCGGCAGTCGGGCGGACACCCTTTTCGAGGGACCGTGTCATGAGTTCACACTCCGCATCCCCCGCCTGACGACAGCCTCCGCGCACGTCGTCCACCCGTCCCGAGCGGCGCCCCGCACCGCCGTGCGACGACCCGGATACGCCCCGCCTTTCGTGACGGCCGCCGCCCCTTTCGGCGACCGTCCACCGCCGCGCGTGCCGGGGACGGCGTTGCCGCGCCACATCGCGAGCATCCACACACCTTGATTCTTGGGAGATCCCACACCGCATGACCATGTCCTTCAACCAGCGCGTCATCGAGGAGTTCCGGGCCAACGCCGGAAAGGTCGGCGGCCCCTTCGAGGGCGGCGACCTGCTCCTGCTGACCACCACCGGCGCGAAGTCCGGTGAGTCGCACACCGTCCCCCTGGCCTACGTCCGGGACGGCGGCCGCCTGATGGTCGTCGGCTCCAACCTCGGCGCGCCGAGCCACCCCGACTGGTACCACAACCTGCTGGCCCGTCCCGTGGTGCGGGTGGAACTCGGCGCCGAGCAGTTCGAAGCGATCGCCGTACCCGCCGAGGGGGCGCGCCGCGAGCGGCTGTTCGCGCGGATCGTGCGGGTGCTGCCCGGATACGGCGACTACCAGGCCGGGACCGAACGGACCCTGCCGGTCGTGGTTCTGGAGCGGCCGGAGCCCGGACCCGAGGCACCGCGCGAGGTCACCAACCTGGCCGACAAGCTCATGGAGGTGCACACCTGGCTGCGCACCCAGCTGCGGCACGTCGCCACCGAGGCCGACGCGTACTTCACCGCGCGGGCCGCGCACGAGGGCCCGGGCGACGCCCCGGCTCCGGGGCTCGGCCTCCAACTGCGTCAGCACTGCCTGGCGTTCTGCCAGGCGCTGGAGTTCCACCACACCGCCGAGGACCACCACATGTTCCCGGGGCTCGCGCAGTACCACCCCGCGCTGGGCGACGCCCTGGAGCGGCTGCGCGAGGAGCACGAGACGGTGGCCCGCATCCAGGGCGGCCTCGTCGCACTGCTCGACACGCTCAGCACGGCCGACCCCTTCGACTTCCGCACCCAACTAGACGCTATGACAAAGGAGTTGACCGCTCACCTGATCTACGAGGAGGAGAAGCTGCTGCCGGTCCTGAAGGCCGTGCCGTTCCCGCCGACGGGTCCCTGAACCACCTCGGGGGTGGCATTCGTGCCACCCCCGATCCGGGTGGTGACCGGATCGCGGCAGGGGTCCCGGGCGGTGGACGATCTGTTCGACCGATTCACCGCAAGGCGAGCGATCCCAACGGGGAGAGAAACACATGCAGTTGTTCAGGAAGCCGGCCCGTTGGGCCGCGGCCGCCGCGTGCGGGCTGCTCGCCGCGGCGGCCCTGCCGGCCGGTGCGGCGAGCGCCGCCGCGAAGAGCACCACCCCGCCCGTGCCCGACCGCTACCGCCTCCAGCGGCTCGACTGGCAGCCGTGCGTGTCCGGCACGCTGGAGTGCGCCACGATGGCCGTGCCCCGCGACTGGTACCACCCCGACGCCGGGCCGAGCCTCAGCATCCAGGTGTCCCGGCACCGGGCGACCGACCCGGCCAAGCGGCAGGGCGTGCTCATGATGGCGGCGGGCGGGCCCGGCTCCTCGGGCTACCAGCGCCCGGCCAACCTGACCGAGCACAGCCCGAAGCTTTCGGCGGCGTACGACGTCGTCAGCTTCGACCAGCGCGGGGTCGGGGCGAGCACCAACGTGGTCTGCTCGGACCAGGACAAGGTCGACGGCTTCTTCAACAGCGGGGACCTGCGGGACCGTTCACCGCAGGCGCTGCGCGCCACGTTCGACAGGGCTCGTGACTTCGTCGCGGACTGCGAGCGCAATTCGGGTGACCTGCTGTCGTACATCACCACCGACCAGGCGGTGCACGACATGGATCTGTACCGGTCGCTGCTCGGCGCGGACAAGGTGTCCTACTACGGGCCGTCCTACGCCACCGTCCTCGGGGCGTACTACGCGACCGAGTTCCCGCGCCGGGTCGAGCGGGTCGTCCTGGACAGCAACGTCGACTTCGCCGGCAGTTGGGAGTCGTTCTTGACGGGGCAGCCGATGAGCTTCCAGCGCCGGTTCGAGCAGGACTTCCTGCCGTGGCTGGCGAAGAACGACGCCACCTACCACCAGGGCCGCACCCCCGCCGAGGCCAAGGCGTCCTACGAGCGGCTGCGGGCCTCGCTGCACGACCACCCGCTCGACCTCGACGGCACCGTGATCACACCCAACCACCTCGACGCCGCCGCCACGAACGCGATGTACAACGCGGGCGACAGGTTCCGGGACTTCGCCTCACTGATGGGCCTGCTCGAACACCCCGACAGCGCTCCGGCGGACGCGAAGAAGAAGGTCGCCGAGCAGCTCCAACACCTCATGGGTGCCAACTACTTCGCCGACTTCTTCGCGGTCACCTGCGGCGACACGTCGTGGACGCGCGACAGCGGCTACTGGGTGGCCAAGAGCGCCGAGGCAACGCGCGTCAACCCCCTTGCCGGGGCAAGGGAGTTGACGTTCGCCGCCGTCTGCGCGAACTGGCCGCGGTCGAAGGCGCCGCACATCAAGGTGACCGGGAAGGGGCTGCCGCCGGTCCTGATGCTCAACTCGACGCACGACCCGGCGGCTTACTACGAGGGCGCGCTGCGCGCCCATCGCGCACTTGCGGGCTCACGCCTGATCACCGTGGACGACGGCGATCACGGCCAGTTCCAGACCGGCAACGCGTGCGCGGACGGCTACGTCGAGAACTACCTCCTCGACGGCACGCTGCCCGCGAAGGACACGACGTGCGCGGGCACGCCGTTGCCGCAGCCCGCGGTGCGGGGCTAGATCACCACGCGGTAGTGCGTGGTCAGCCGTCGGCCCTCGCCCAGGACGTGGAAGGCGAGGCCCGGCGGCTGGTCGCGGTCGGCCGGGCCGTCCTGCGGGAACCGGGCCCGCGCCGCCCGGCACTACCGCAGGCACCGGAGCGCGAAGGACTGACCCCGAGGAGAGACCGCCCCGGTGGGCAACAGGGGGTGCACAAGCGTTTACCCTGGGGGTGAACGGACGTACACCCCTGCCCTCATTCCAGTCATACGGAGAGTCATGCCCCCAGCGATACCCGCGGCCACCGACCCGCCGCGCCCCCGCTTCTTCGTCGGGGTCCTCGCGTTCTGCGGCGTGGTCGTGGCTGTCATGCAGACGCTGGTGGTGCCGCTGCTTCCGCATGTGCCCGCGCTGACCGGCAGCACCCCGGCCGCGGCGAGCTGGCTGGTCACGGTCACGCTGCTCACCGGGGCGGTCTTCACGCCGGTGCTCGGCCGGGCCGGTGACATGTACGGCAAGCGAAAGCTGCTGCTCGTCTCGCTCGGGGTGCTCACGGCGGGCTCGGTGATGTGCGCGGTGAGCTCGCACATCGGGATCCTGATCGCGGGCCGCGCCCTGCAAGGGGCGGCGCTCGCGGTGATTCCGCTGGGCATCAGCATCATGCGGGACGAACTGCCGCCCGCGAAGGTGCTCTCGTCGGTGGCCCTGATGAGTTCGACGCTGGGCATCGGCGCGGCCGTGGGACTGCCCGTCGCGGCGCTGGTCGTCGAGCACTTCGACTGGCACACCATGTTCTGGGCGTCGGCCGCGCTCGGGGTGCTCGACATCGCCCTGGTCCTGTGGTGCGTGCCCGAGTCGCCGCTGCGCTCGCGCGGCCGGTTCGACGCCGTGGGCGCGCTCGGGCTCTCGGCGGCGCTGGTCGCGGTGCTGCTGGCCATCACCCAGGGTGCCGACTGGGGCTGGACCTCGCCGCGCACTCTCGCCCTGCTCGGCGCGGCCGTGGTGATCTGGCCGCTGTGGGGCGCGTACGAACTGCGCACCCGCTCGCCGCTGGTGGACCTGCGGGTCTCGGCGCGGCCCGCGGTGCTGCTCACCAATGTGGCGGCCCTCCTGATCGGCTTTGCCTTCTACGCCAACTCGCTGGTCACGGCGCAGATGGTGCAGGAGCCGAAGGCCACCGGGTACGGGCTCGGCGCGTCCATCGTGGTCAGCGGGCTCTGCCTGCTGCCGGGCGGGCTCGCGATGGTGGCGCTGTCCCCGGTGTCGGCCAAGATCTCGGCGAAGTACGGCCCGAAGGCCGCGCTCGCGCTGGCGGCCGCCGTCATGGCGGTGGGCTACGGGGTGCGGTTCTTCACCAGCCACAGCCTGCCGCTGATCATCGCCGGGGCCACGGTGGTGTCCTGCGGCACCGCGATCGCCTATTCGGCGCTGCCGGCCCTGGTGATGCGCGCGGTCCCGGTGAGCGAGACGGGCGCCGCGAACGGGCTCAACACCCTGATGCGTTCGGTCGGCCAGGCCTGCTGCAGCGCGGTGGTGGCCGCGGTCCTGGCGAACGTCACCTTCCAGGCCGGCGGGCACACCGCACCGACGCTCCACGCCTATCTCCTGGTGTTCCTGATCGCCTCGGGCGCGGCCCTCGCCGCACTGGTCGCAACCCTGTTCCTGCCGGGCCGCACCGCCCCCGCCACCGGTACCGTCGGGGCGGACCGCGCCGAGGCCGCGACGGGACGTACGACGGCCGAGGAGAGCGCATGACGGGGCAGCCTGCCACCGGCGGCGACACGGAGACGGGCCGGGACGCGATCCTGCGGGCGGCCCGCCGGGCGTTCACGCTGCGCCCGTACGCCGAGGTCACGATGCGTTCGATCGCCGCCGACGCGGGGGTCAGCGCCTCGCTCATCGTCAAGCGGTTCGGCAGCAAGGAGCGGCTCTTCCACACGGTCGCGGACTTCGAGCCCGCCGCCGACGCGCTGTTCGCGGCGCCCCTTGAGGGGCTCGGGCGGCACCTGGTCCTCACGATGGTGCGGATGCGGCGCGAGGATCAGGGGGATCCGCTTTTGCGGGCAGTGTTCTCGCTGGGGAACGTGGATGAACGGACACTGCTGCGGGAGCGGTTCCGCGAGCAGGTCACGTCCCGGCTGGCCGGTCAACTGCGCGGCGGGGACAGCGAGTTGAGGGCCGAGTTGATCGCCGGTCTGCTGCTGGGCCTGGGCGCGACCCTCAGCCTGCACCGGCCGGGCGCCGGGGAACGCGCCACGCCCGAGCAGCTGGCGGATCTGTACGCGCCGGCTGTGCAGCGGATGATCACCGGCTCGGAGTGACCGAAACCGGACGTTTCGCTAGTCGTTAAGGGTGTTTCGCTGGTCGTGGAGGGTGATGGCCTGCACCGGGCAGGCCCGGGCGGCTTCGCGGACCAGGGGGTCGCCGCCGCCGTCCTCGCGGCCGGGCAGCAGCGCGCTGAACCCGTCGTCGTCCTGGGTGAAGACGCTCGGGGCGGTCAACGCGCACTGCCCCGCGCCGATGCAGACGTCCTTGTCGATGCTGATCCGCATGTGCGGCTCCTTTCCGTCGGCCCCTGCCGCGCTACCAGGCGACGGGGAGTTCGACCATTCCCTGGATGGTGTCACCCGGCTTGAACGGGATCTCGTCGGCGGGCACCGCCAGGCGGAGGCCGGGCAGCCGGTCGAAGAGGGAGCGGAGCGCGATCTCCATCTCCGCCCGCGCCAGGTTCTGGCCCAGACACTGGTGGATGCCGAAGCCGAAGGCGACGTGGTGGCGGCTGGTGCGGTGCCAGTCCAGCTGGTCGGGGGCCTCGTAGCTGGCGTTGTCCCGGTTGATGATCGACGTCGAGAAGACGACGCCCTCGTCGGCCCGGATGGTCTGGCCGCCGATCTCGATGTCGTCCAGGGCCACCCGCAGCATCCCGTCGGCGATCGACAGATAGCGCAGGAGTTCCTCGACCGCGGCCGGCACGAGCGCCGCCTCGGAGCGCAGCTCGGCCAGCTGTTCCGGGTGCTGGAGGAGCGTGAACGTGCCCAGCGAGATCATGTTGGCGGTGGTCTCGTGGCCCGCGACCAGCAGGATGGTGGCGAAATCCACCAGTTCCTGGCGGTCCAGCGTCCCCTCGTTCAGGCGCTGCTCGATGAGTTCGTCGAGCAGCCCGTCGCCGCGTTCCTTCTGTTTGCGGTCGATCAGGCGGACGAAGTAGTCCTCCAACGCGTCGCGGGCCGCCTCTACGTCGGCGGTCTCCGGCCCCCGAAGGAGCTTGCGGGACTGGCCCTCGAAGAACTCGTGGTCCTCGTAGGGGACGCCGAGCAGCGCGCAGATCACCATGGACGGCACGGGCAGCGCGAAGGCGCTGACCAGGTCGGCGGGCGACCCCTGCTCGATCATCCGGTCGAGCAGCTCGTCGACGGTCCGCTGGATCTGCGGCCGCAGTGAGGCGGTGCGCTTGAGGGTGAAGCTCGGGATGAGCATCCGGCGCTGGGTCGCGTGCTCGGGGTCGTCGACGCCGAGCAGCGCGGTGCGCCGCCTGGTGATCGCGGCGAAGCGGGCCGTCGGCGACGGGAAGGCCAGGTTCTCCCGGTTGGAGGAGAGCCGCGGGTCGGCGAGCAGGGCGCGCGCCTCGGCGAGCCCGGTGACCATCCACACGGTGCGGCCGTCGTAGAACCGGACGCGGGCGAGCGGTCGCTCGTCGCGCAACGGCTGATATGCGGTGGGCGGCTGGTAGGGGCAGCTGCGGTCCTGCGGGAAGGCGACGCTGCCGGTGTCGGTGGCGGTGTGGTCCGTGTTGACGCTGGTGTTGCTGCCTGTCATGTAGACCTCGCAAGCGAAGGGTTCCGTCTTGCCGATCTCCACTACATGCCTCGGGCACCTATGACGTCTACACGTTCTTCGGCCGAATCCATACCTTCGGCCGAGCGCCCGCGGGGGCCGGTGCGAGAGCCCCGGAGCGGCGGGTCTAGCGTGTTGGCGGCCCGTCGTACGTCACGGGCCGGTGAGGAGATCGAGCCGGATGTCCGGTATGACGCTGAGCGAGGCGGCGGGCGGCCTGCCCGAGCTGACGACGGGGCGACTGCTGTCGGTGTGGCAGCCGGACGCGGCGGCGCTGCTGCTGATCGTCGTCCTGGGCGGCCTGTACGGCTGGGGCGTGCTGCGGCTGCGCCGCCGGGGCGAGCGCTGGCCGCTGCCGCGCATCGCGGCCTTCGTGTTCCTGGGGCTCGGCAGCCTGGCCGTCGCCACGATGTCGGCGCTCGCGGTGTACGACACCGAGCTGTTCTGGCCGGCCGCCGTGCAGAACGTCCTGCTCGACCTGATCGCGCCGCTGGGCCTCGCGCTCGGCGACCCGCTGCGGCTCGGGGTGCTCGCGCTGCCCGAGCGGGGGGCCGGCCGGCTGAAGGGTGCGATGAGCGGGCGCCTGGTCCGCTTCCTCACCTTCCCGCTGGTCAGCACCGGCCTGGTGCTCGCCTCCGAGCTGTGCATCTACTTCACGCCGTACTTCGAGACCGCGCTGCGCCACGGCCCGCTGCACGAGCTGATGTACCTCCAGCTGCTGCTCGCCGGGAGTCTGTTCGTGCTGCCGGTGCTCACCCGCGAGGAGGCCCTGCCCGCCTGGTGCAGCCACCCGGTGCGGGCCGCGCTCGTCTTCGTCGACGGCCTGATCGACGCCGTGCCCGGCATCGTGGTGATGACCCACAGCACCTTGATCGCGGGCTCCTGGTACCTCCACCACGCACCCGCCTGGGCGCCCGACGTCCACCGTGACCAGCAGCTCGGCGGCGGCGCGATGATCACCATCGCGGAGCTGGTGTCGCTGCCGTTCCTGCTCGCGATCCTGGTGCAGTGGTCGCGTGCCGACCGAGCCCAGCGCGTCGTGCTCGACCGCCGCCTGGACGTGGAACTGGCTCCGGCCGCCCCGATCGCGGGACGGCCGGAGGACACCGAGCTCGTACGGCCCTGGTGGGAGACCGACGGCGGAACGGTCGGGCAGCGGATGCGTCAGCGGCCCGGCGACTGAGTGCTCAGTGCCGGTCGCGGCGCCTGCGCAGCCGGCTCACGATGAACCAGATCACGAACACGACGAACGCGATGAAGAGGATCACCAGGATCAGCAGGAAGATCCCGAGCTTCTTGAAGAAGCTGCTCTTCTTTTTCTTGGACTTGGACTTCTTCGACGCGAGGACGCTGGACTTGCCCGCGACGGTGTGCCGGCCGGCCTGCGCCGCCGCCTGGACCGGCTGCGCCAAGTCCCGTACGGAGGTGGCCTGTTGGGCGGTCGAGGCCACCACCGTGGTACGGGGTGCGGCCTCGGCCGCGACCGGTCCCGCCACCAGGGCGGTGCCGAGCAGCAGGGCGAGCAGCACGGCGGCGCGGCGCAGCGGACCCCGGCCGGTCCGCGAAGTGGGCGTGGAGTGCGGTTCGTTCATGGTTGTCATCCCCCAGGGACGCTCGGTGCGGCGGACCTGCCGCACGCTGTCTGTATCTGTACCCGACAAGAGATCGGTACGCCTCAGCGGTGCGCCGCGACGCCCGCCGTCGTCTCCACCTCGATGAACGAGGCGCTGTGGCGTTCCGCCTCGAACGCGGCGAACCCGCCGCGCAGGCCGAACAGGCGCTTGGCGAGCAGGATGTAGAGGACCGCGAGGATGTTGATCGTCAGGGTGGCGATCTTCACCCAGCTGATCTTCTCGGTGAGCTCGTAGATCTCCAGGGGCAGGAACATCGCCGTGGCGACGACGGTGAGGTACTCGGCCCAGCGCTTGGCCCGCCACAGGCCGACGCCCTCGACGATCTCGATCAGCGCGTACACGAGCAGCGCCACCGCGACGATCACCAGCGTGGAGTGCTTGTAGTCGAAGGTCTTCTGGATGGTGCCGACGACCGGCGAGTGGTCGAGGTCGTAGTGGAAGTGGCGGAAGACCGGCCGGAACACGTCGAGGTACTCGTCGAAGAACTGGCGCACCGAGTCCTGGCTGTTGCTGAACTTCCACACCGCGAGCGCCACCAGGACGATGAACACGCCGCGCACGGCCCGCTCGACGGCCAGGAAGCGCAGGATGAACAGATCGCGCAGGACCTTTCCGCGCGGTACCAGCGGCGCCTCGTCGGCCGGCCCGGAGCCGTGCGGCGCGCCCAGGGCGAAGTCTCCGCAGCGCAGACAGCGCCAGGCCTCGCCGAGACCGGTGTCGGCCCGCAACCGGTCGCGCAGCACGTCCTCCTGCGGCGCGTACGTCACGTGGCCGCGGCGCGCACAGGTGCGCCGGTCCCAGTCGATCTTCATGCTCTTCCTCCCGTGAGGCCCGCGACGCGCGCGGACCGGTGTACTCACAGGGACCGTAGTGGACTCTTGTCGTGGACTTGCCACGGGGTCGGGTCCCTGCCGCCTCCGTTCTGCTAAGGAGACGAGAATGCGCTGATGAGTTCCGCGATCACGACAACTTCTGCCGCCCGGTCCGACGAAAAGTTCCTCCTTGTCCTTTCCGCGGCTTCCGGGGCCACCGACGCGTTCGCCTTCCTCTGTCTGGGGAAAGTGTTCGCGGGGGTCATGACCGGCAACCTCGTCCTGGTCGGCGCATCGGTGGGCGCCGGGGACCGCGAGGCGGTGCCCCGCGCCCTGACCGCGCTGCTCGGGTACGCCCTCGGCGCGGCCGGAGCCGCCCTCGGCGCCCACCGCCTCGCGCCCCGGCTGCTGCTCGCGGCCCAGACCGTACTGCTCGCGCTCACGGCGGCCGGCTGGGCGCTGGGGCTCGGGCGCTCGCTCGGCTCGCAGTTGGTGCTGCTGCTCGCGGCGGCCCTCGCGATGGGGGTGCAGGCGCGGGCGTGGGGCACTCCGACCACGTACTTCACGGGTACGTTCACGGGCCTCGCGGGGCGGCTCGCGAAGCGGGAGGTGCGGGAGGCGGACCACTGGGTGGCGGGACGCCTGGTGGCCGTCGTGGCGGGGGCGGCCGGCACGTCCCTGGTCGACTGGTGGTCGCCCGCCGCGGCGGGCGCGGTGGGGGCCGTGCTCTGCGCGGCCGCGCTCACCCTCCGGCCGCGCCAATCGGCCTCCGCGCAGGCCTAGTCCGCGGCTCGGCAGCGGCGCCGGCCGGCCGCCGCGCGAGAAGGCCCGCCGATCGGACCAGCCGCATATGCCCGGCGGTAACCCCCGCTCACGACAGGCGAAACCGCTCGCCTTTGGCATATGCCAAAAGCACCACCGTATCGAGTGTTGCCAAATCCCTTACGGGGCATCGCTCCCTGTGCAACAGTCGTTACCGGTCCACTTCATCAGACCAGGCACTACCGCGGCCGCATCGGAGAACGTCATGCCGTCCCATCTGTTCGCGGACCGTCCCGCTCCACAACCGCCCGAGCGGGGCACGGTCGACGCACTGATCACGCAGACCCGTCGGCTGCGCGGGGGCGTGGACGCGGTGCGCCGCGACGCGTTCGTGGACGACGACGACGCGCAGGGCCGCTGGCAGCGCGCCCTGTGCGACCTGGCGGTCCATCAACTCGACGACCTGGGCTCGCACTTGGACCAGTTGCGCGAGGGGCTGAGCGCCGAGGAGGAGGACGCGGCCGCACTCGCCGTCGAGAGCGCGTTCAGCGACGACCCGGGCGCCGACACCCTGCTCAGCCGGGTCGGCAGCGCCGAATGGAACCTGCTGACCGACGCGGTGAGCTGGTCCGAGGAGCTCTTCCAGATCTTCGGGCGGTCGCCCGAGAGCGGCGGCCTGTCGCTCGACGAACTGCCCACCATGGTGTTCGCCGACGACCAGGCCCTGCTGACCTCGATGGTGACCGGCGCCCTGGTGGACGGCCGGCCGATCGACGGGGAGTTCCGGATCGTACGGACCGACGGCAGCGTCCGCACGCTCCACATGATGGGCGAACCGGTGCTCGACGCCGACGGCTGCACCGCTTCGATGTGGGCCGTCCTGCGCGACGTGAGCGAGCTGCGGCGCAGTCAGCGAGCCGTGCGGGAGAGCCGCGACTGTCTGCAGCGCCAACGCCACATCGCCCAGACCGAGCACCGGCTCGCGGTCGAGCTGCAGGAAGCCGTACTGCCACCGTGGCGCGGCTCCCTGCGACTCCCGCAGGGCGGCCCCGGCGCGCTCGACATCGCCGCGCACTATCTGCCGTCCTCCTCCAGCGCCCTCATCGGAGGCGACTGGTACGACGCGCTCGAACTCCCCGACGGGGCCTCGTTACTGACCGTCGGCGACCTCACGGGGCACGGTGTGACGGCGACCGGCGCCATGGCGATGCTGCTCGGCGCACTGCGCGGAATGGCCGTCGCGGGCATCGGCCCGGGCCCTTTGATGGGCCACCTCAACCAGCTTCTGGAGACGACCGTGCAGCCCGCCCTGGGCAGCGCGGTCTGCTGTCGCTACGAACCCGCCGGGCGCAGGCTCACCTGGTCCCAGGCGGGCCACCCCGCCCCGCTGCTGTTCCGCGACGGGACGGGGCGGGCGCTCGGCGCACCGGAGGGGGTGCTGCTCGGCGCCACCCACGGGGCGTCCTACGGCCAGGCCGAGGTCACGCTCCAGGCGGGCGACCTGCTCGTCCTCGGCACCGACGGGCTGACCCGGCGGGGCGCGTCCGAGGCGTCGGAACAGCGCCGACTGCTCGAACTCGCCCCGCTCTTCGACGGCGGCCGCACAGCCCAGGACTGCGTGCGGATGATCGTCGAGGAGTTCGGCGAGCACGAGCGCGAGGACGACGCCTGTGTGCTGGTGGCCCGCATCGGGCCCTGACGCACAGGCGGAGGAACGGCCCGAGGGGGGCCCGGGGGTTGTACGCGTCGGGCGTACAACCCCCTTCTAGATGTCCGCGATCCGGCTCCGCTTCGCCGGCGCCTGGGGCAGCGCCAGCTCGATCTCCTCCCGCAGATCCTGGATCTTGGCGTAGCTCGCGTACTGGCCGGTGAGCCGGTACATCTCGCGGAGCCGGTCCCAGGTGCGGTGCGAGGAGGTCTCCCCCATCGACACCAGCGCCAGGCGGGCGTAGCGGTCCGCCTGTTCCGGGTCGTCGGCGATGAAGCAGGCCGAGGCCAGCGAGATGTAGTCGAAGATCTTCGAGCGCTGCCGTCCGCCCACCCGCAGCTCAAGCGCCTGCTTGGCGTGGCGCTGCGCGATGGTGGCCGCCGCCGGATCGTGCTCGGCGAGCGTACGGAAGGCCAGGGCTTCCATGCCGTGCAGATCCGCCTCGTCGAACATCTGCATCCAACTGGGCGGCGGCACATCGCCCTTGTCGGAGACGAAGAGCTCCTCCGCCTCGCCGAGGGTGCGGCGCATCGCCTGGCCGCGCCCCATGGACGCCTGCGCCCACGCCTCGATGGTGTGCAGCATCGCCTTGGTGCGCGGCAGGGTCTCCTCGCCCGAACCGGACTTGGCGAGCTTCATGAGGTCGAGGGCTTCGCCGGGACGGCCCAGGTGGACCATCTGGCGGGCGGCCCGCGAGAGGGCTTCGCCGGCGCGCGGGCGGTCGCCGCCCTCGCGGGCCGCGTGCGCGGCGATGACGAAGTACTTCTGCGCGGTGGGTTCGAGGCCGATGTCGTGGGACATCCAGCCCGCGAGGACAGCCAGGTTGGCGGCGACGCCCCACAGGCGCCGCTGGAGGTGGTCGGGGTGGCGGTAGGCGAGCATGCCGCCCACCTCGTTGAGCTGGCCCACCACCGCTTTGCGCTGGAGCCCGCCGCCGCGCGAGGCGTCCCAGGCACGGAACACTTCGACCGAACGCTCCAGGGCGTCGATCTCCTGCGATCCGATGGGGGCGGCCTCGTAGCGGTCGAACCCGGCGGGATCGGCGTGCAGGGGGTCGTGGAGGCGGGGGGCGTCGGCCGAGAGTACGGGGTCGGTGTGCAGCCAGTCGTGCATGGCGCTGCTGAGTACGGAGCCGGTGGCGAGCGCGGCGCCCGCGCCCACCAGACCGCGTCGGTTGAGCATGAGGTCCATTCCCGTGAATTCGGTGAGGACCGCTGCCGTCCGTTCGGGCGCCCACGGAAGGCCGTCCGGATTCTTCGTGTTCCTGACGTTGTTCCGCTTTCCAGCGCGCCCGTGCCGGTCGAACCCGAGGTCCTCGATGGTCACGACACGGCCGAGTCGCTCGGTGAACAGCGCCGCCAGCACCCTGGGCACCGGATCGCGCGGGGTCTCCCCCATGTCGATCCAACGCCGCACCCGCGAGGTGTCGGTCGCCAGTTGGGGGTGGCCCATGGCCGCCGCCTGCCGGTTCACCATTCTCGCGAGTTCGCCCTTGGACCAGCCGGCGAGGCCGAACAGGTCGTTCAGGCGGGTGTTGGGTTGTCCGCTCACGTCAAGCCCCCAGGTTCTCGGCTGAGTTGACAGTAATCCCCCTGTCAGATGCGGCGCGAGTATTCGCCACGGTTCGCCAGGGCACGCCAGATGGTGTGCCACCCGCGGCCGGGTGTCAGGTAAGAGAGCGCCACCCCGACCCGGGGGCCGGACCCCATTCCCCAGGGTGCGGCTCGGCCACCGGGACGGGTAGCGCACGCAACTTGTCGGCACACGAAGGGATCTGTCACCCCATGTACACAGCATCGTCCTCCGTGTCCGCGCCGCCCCGGCCGCACCGTCCTCTGGGGGCGGGTGGCGGACCGTACCTCGATCCCACCCACGCCGGGTCGGCCTACGGTGCGGCCCGGATGCCGCGCCGGCCCGGGGCGGGCACGCAGCCGCTCAGCGGGAGAATCGACTTGTCCGGCCCGCAGGGCGCGCAGCTGCGCATCGCGATCTCCTCCGTGCAGCGCATCTGTCCGGAGTTCAATCCGGTGCAGGTGCTCCGGCACAGCGGACGCTCGGTGCTGATCGTCGGCACGACAGGACGCACGACGGCCGTCGCCAAGTGTTTACTGGACCACTCCCCCGCCTGGGCCGAGCGGTTCAGGCACGAAATAGCTACGTATCGCGCCTTCGTCCGGCACCGCCCACCGGTGCGGGTGCCGCGGCTGATCGCCGCCGACCCCGACAACTGCACCCTGGTGATCGAGCGGATGCCGGGCCGGGCGGCGGCCCTGCAACGGCACCCGGTCGAGGCTCCGCCGCGTGCCGATGTCAGGGCCGCCCTCGGGGCGATCGGGCGCATCAACGCCTGGCGGCCGCCCGCCGAGATGTTCGGCAGGCCGCTGGACTACGCGCCGAGGATCGCCCGCTACCACGAGCTCGGCCTGTTCACCGACCGGGATCTGAGTGACCTTCAGAAACTGGTGCACGGTCTGGCCCTGTCCGGCCGGGTCGACTGGCAGTTCTCACACGGTGACGCGCTGCTCTCCAACATCCTGCTTTCACCGGCCGGTCCGGTCCTGGTCGACTGGGAGCACGCGGGCTGGTACCTGCCCGGGTACGACCTGGCGACGCTGTGGGCGGTCCTCGGCGACGCCCCGATGGAGCGGCGGCGGATCAGCCAGGCCGCTCAGGCGGCGGGCCCCGCCTCGCGGGACGCCTTCCTGGTGAACCTGATGCTCGTGCTGACCCGCGAGATCAGGACGTACGAGACGGCGGTGCAGCGCACGATGCGGGACGCCGCACCGGCGAGCCCGGCGCAGAACCCCCCGCCGGGTGTGCTGTCCGCCGGGGAGCAGCAGCGGCTGCTGCTGCGCAGGCTGCACGACGACTGCGCGCTGGCGCGGCGAGCCGTGCGGGCGGCGGTCGGGACGCGCTGACCGCCGGGCAGAGGGGGAAGCGTGCTGCGCGTCCAGTGCCGACACACTGGGCGCGCAGCGCGCTGTCGTGCGTCAGCGCACCCGGACGACGTCCACGTCCGAGGCCTTCACGAAGGCGATCCGGTGGCCGATCTGCACCGTCACGAAGCGGGTGCTGCCGGGGAAGTACGTGTGGTCGTAGGGGTACGACGAGTCGATGGTGGGGGCGTAGTAGTAGCCCGCGGGCGTCGGCTCGCCGCCGGGGTAGGACTGGCCGGCCTTGATGGTGTAGCCGAGCGGGGCGCTCACGCGGGGCGCCGTGAAGTCCGCCGGGTAGTCGCGGGCCACCGGGTAGGCGGTTCCGTAGACCGGCACATCGGTCAGGCCCGGCTTGGGGCGTACGACGTAGCCGGCGGTCGGGGTGGTGGTGCGGGTGTGCTCGGGGCTCTGGAACCAGGCCTTCTGGCCGTACCACCAGATCGCGGTCCAGCCGGGTTTGCGGCCGGCGACCACGGCCTGCTGGGTGGCGCTGATCTTGCTGCCCCAGTCGCCCGCGCAGTTGGTGCCGGGCTGGCCGGGCGGGTGGAGCCCAGGGTCGGCGAACAGCGGGGCGGTGGTGGAGGGTTCGGTGTGCAGCGGGACCGCGCTGGAGGGCTGCACGGGCAGGTCGATGTTCTTCTCGCAGTCCCGGACGGCCTGGAGGTTCTGCTTGAACTGCGGGTTGATCGTGACCAGTTGGCCGCCCGGGCGGCCGGTGGGCTCGGCGGGTCTCCCGAGCAGGGTCATGAAGTGGTTCCAGTCCCAGTACGGGCCCGGGTCCCAGTGCATGGCGGCGGTGCCGGACTGGGTGGTGGGCGGCACGTTGTCGTGGCCGAGGATGTGCTGGCGGTCGAGCGGGATGTCGTACTTGGCGGCGAGGTAGCGCACCAGGGCCGCCGTCGAGCGGTACATCTCGGGGGTGAACCAGGTGGCGCCCTCGGTGGCGTAGCCCTCCTGCTCGATGCCGATGGACTCGGAGTTCATGTACCAGTTGCCGGCCTGCCAGGCGACGTCCTTGGTCTTCACCATCTGGGTGACGTGGCCGTCACTGGAGCGCACGACATAGTGGGCGGAGGCGGCCCGCGTTGGATCCTGGAAGATCTTCAGGGTGGTGGCGAAGGTTTCCTCGGTGTCGTGCAGGACGATGTACTTGATCTTGTTGGTGTGAGGGCGGTCCGAGAGGTCGTAGCTGCCGTACGCCTCCTTGTTGGCCGGGTCGCCGGTCTGCTGGTAGGCCGCCGGAACCCAGTCACACTTCAGGACGCGGGGGCATTCGGTGCCGCCCGCGGCCGCGCTCGCCGGTGAGGCGGGGGCCAGGGCGAGGCCCAGGGCGCCGGCCGTCGCGGTCGCGAGCGCGAGTCTGATCCTCTGCTTGGACGTCATGGACAACCCTTCTTGCCGGGAGGTGCATGGGCTCTCTCGCCGTGCGGCGCGTGGGTACGCGCGGGACACTGTGTGACCCGGGATGACGGCTCGTCAAGTACCCCTCGGGCGCGCTGACTTGTATCAGTGGCCCAGACCTCTGGCAGGGCGTCTGACCTGCTGGTGGCGGGACCGGTCAACGGGCCGTGGGGCGGGGCCGGTTCACGGTCGGGGACGACGTGCAGCAGCCCGGCACCTTGGACGGAAGGTGCCGGGCTGTGCGGCGAAACGCCGGTGTGTGGCTCAGTTCTGCTGGAAGAGCTCCGCGGGCAGCGGCTTCAGGAGGGCGTACAGGTCGTCGGTGATCGGCCGGTCCCAGCTGGCGATCGTGACGAGGACATTGTCGCTGCGGTCGAACTGCACGCAGGAGATACGGCTTTCGGAGAGCTTGAGGCGGCGCACGATGAGGAGGTTGTCGCCCTGCATCACCGGCATGTCCTCGGTGCTGACGACCTCGATCGGCTCGTCGTTCTCCAGCGCCACGAGCAGCTGGGCGACCTCGAAGGGGACCTGTCCCTCGGCCATCTCGCGGGCCGGGGAGCCCTCCGGCAGATTGCCGATGATCATCGCGGGGCCGCGCCCGCCGAACAGGTCGTAGCGCAGGAAGACACCCTGGCAGCTGCCGTCGGGGGCGGGCAGCAGGCCGGCGCCCAGGTTGCCGGGCCAGTCTCCCGGGTCCATGGCCAGGACATCGAAGTCCGGGCCCGCGGGAGTGGCGGCGCTGCGGCGGCGGAGGAAGGACATGCCGTCAATGGTACGTGCCCGGGGCGGTCGGGCGGAGCCGGGCCCGGGGGCCTGGGCGGGTCGGCGGGCCCGCGCGGGCAGGGCGTCCGCACCGGCCGCCGTACGGCGCGGCCCCGGCTCCCCTGCCAGCTGGTGGCTCGGGGCCGGGGCCGTCCGGTGGGGTTCGGACCCGGGTTCTCAGGCGCCGGGCACTCCTCGGACGCCGGAGCCCCGGGTCTGGTGGGGCAGCAGCCCGGCCAGGCCGCTGCGGTCGGTGCCGAGCTTGCGGAAGGCGCCGGACAGCAGGAGCTCCACGGTGCGCTCCTTGATGCTCAGCTCCTCCGCGATCCGCTTGTTCTCCCAGCCCTGCGCGGCCCGCTCGGCCACCGCCTTCTCCTGGGAGGTGAGCGAGTCGGAGTCGACGGCGCGCAGCTGGAGCGGGCGAAGGCCGGAGGCCGCGAGCTCCTCGCGGGCCCGTGCCGCCAGGGCGTCGGCACCGCAGAGCGCGGCGCTCTCCAGTCCGCGCATGAGCAGGTCGGCGGCGTCCTGGGGCAGCCCGGCGCGACTGAGCATCGCGCCGTGGTCGACCAGGGCCTGGGCGAGCTCGTAGGCGGCCGGGGACCGTTCGAGCTGGCGGACGGCTTCGGCCATCAGGGCCAGGCTGTCGGCGCCGGAGGCCACCTTGGCCGCCGCGTGCAGGGCTCGGCCGATGGCGCCCGGGGTGCCGAAGCGGCGGGCGATGTCCACCGCCTCCTGCGCGATGTCGGCGGCCTCGCCGGGATCGGTGTGGGCGATCGTCTGGGCCAGGAGCGGCCGCCACGGGCACCACATGGGGTTGCGCATGCCGCGCGGTTCGAGCCTGCGGCCGACCGCCCGCAGCCGTGCCTCGGCGTCGGTGCGCAGGCCCCGGGCGATCAGGAGCTCGCTGTAGACGGTCTCGGAGTCGGGGTAGACGACGGCGCCCGGGACGACCTGGCCGTAGTTGTAGGTGTCGGAGAGTTCCTGGGCCTCCTGGATGCGGCCGCGGGCGAGCAGGATCTCGATGAGGATGCCGAGCGCGAACCACTGGGCGGGGATCTGCTGGCCGACCCGGTCGGCGATCCGCAGTCCGCTGTGCACCAGGTCCTCGGCCTCGGCGAGCCGGCCGCGGTGGAACTTGATGTAGCCGAGCAGCGTCAGGCCGAAGGACAGGTGGGCGCCGCGCCAGCCCTTGCGTTCACAGTCGGCGATGCCCTGGTTGAACAGCTCGTCGGCGCGGCCGGGCTGGTCGCAATACATGAAGACGAGCGCGACCATGACCGGGACCTCGAAGCCCCAGTTGTCGTCGGTCCAGGGCAGCCCGCCCTCCAGCGCCTCCTCGGCGTAGCGCAGGGCGGTCTCGGCGGGTTCGCCGCGCACCATGGCGTCCCAGGCGCGCAGGCCCAGGATGTACCGCTCGGCCTTGCCGCGGCCGTTGAGGTGATCGGCGAGCCGGGCGAGGCTGCGCGAGCGGGCCGGGGAGTCCTCCTCGTCGGCGCGGAACGCGTTCCACTGGAACGTCTCGGCCTGCATGCGCAGCCGGGTGCGGGCGTTGGTGGCGTGCTTGGCCTCGGCGGCGACGATGGCCGCGGCCTCGCCCATGCGGTCGGTGTGAGCCAGTGCCTGGGCAAGGCGGTAGGTGACGGCTTCGCGCAGTTCCGGGGCGAGTTCGCTCTCTTCGAGGGCCGCCTTGAGGTGGTTGACGGTGGTGGCGGGCTCGCTCAGCAGTGCCGAGCAGCCCAGCTCGAAGAGCACCTCCGCGCGTTCCTCCAGGGCGGGCGGTTCGCGCAGCGCGCGGGCCAGGCAGCGCCTCGCCGCGTCGGGTGCGCCCGCCCGCAGGTAGTCGCGGGCGGCGGCGCGCAGCTGGCGCACCGCCCACCGGTCGTTCTCGGGGTGCATCTCCAGGATGTGCCGGGCCGCGGACGTCGGTCCGAGTCCGGCCTCGGTGACGGCGAAGGCGGCCTGGCCGTGCATCGCGACGCGCAGGGCGGCCGGGATGGCGCGGTAGACGGCGGTCCCGACGAGCGGGTGGAAGAAGTCGAGCCGTCCGGGGCCGTCCCCCTGCGGGGCCAGGATGCGGGCCTCGCGCAGCCGGTTGACCGCGTCGGCCATTTCCTCGGCGCCGAGTCCCGCGACGCCCGCGGCCATTTCGCGGTCGGCGTCGGTGCCGAGCACGGCGACGGCCCAGGTGAGCCGGAACGCGGACGGGCCGAGCCGTTCGAGACGCTCGATGAGGCCGCTGCCGCGCACGGCGGAGGCCAGCTCGCGCAGTTCGGTGGCGTTCACGTACTGCGGTTTGATGCCGCGGTCGCGGATCCTCGCGATGAGTTCGACGGCTTCGTAGGGGTTGCCCGCGGTCAGTGCCCAGCATTCGCGCGCGAACAGTTCGTCGCCGCCCTCGCCGAGCACGTCACGCACCAGGTCACTGACGGCGGCCGGGGTGAACGGCGCGAGGTCGAGCGGACGCGAGCCGTGCCGCGTGGCGAGCCTGCGGAACTCGGTGGCGTGGCGCGGCAGTTCCTCGGGCCGGTAGGCGACGACGATCAGCAGCGGCAGGTCCGAGGCGCGCAGCGCGAACGAGCTCAGCCAGGCCAGCGTCTCCTCGTCGGCCCAGTGCGCGTCGTCCACGACGAGCACCACGGGTGCGTACTGGACGGCGAAGCGGGTGACGAGCCAGTCGAGGCCGTCCCGGACGCCCTGTGGGTCGGGTGCGACCCCGCTCTGGCCCGCGACCAGGCCGACCGCGGGCGCGACGATGTCGTACCAACTCCCCAGTATTTTGCGGTGTTCGGCCTCGCTCGATGCCGCGAGCACCGGCTGCACGAGCTGGCGTACGACGTGGAAGGCCACGCCTTCTTCCTGCTCGCTGCCGCGCGCGGCCAGCAAGGTGCAGCCGCGGGCCGCGGCCTTGCGGCGCACTTCGGCCACCAGTGTCGTCTTGCCCAGGCCTGCCGCTCCGGCGATGGCGAGCAGGCCGCCGTTGGGCGCGCTCCCTTCGCCCGCGCGGCCGCACAGGTCGTTCAACATGCCGTCGAACAGCAGCAGTTCTTCGTCGCGCTCAAAGAGCATCCGGCGCGGAACTCCGCCCCGGCCCCTCGTCTCCGCCACAGCGGTCCCCTTCTGGCAGTAGCACCGAGCCTACGCCCCCGGACACGTACCGTGACATGAATAACCGACTTCCGTCTCCTCCTTGACCCTTTACGTTGGCTGAATCCGTGGACGGTCGGGGTCGGAGTGTCAATGAGGGGCGCCAAGGGGCGCTGCGCACGCCCCCTGTGCGCTGTCGGGCTCCGGCGCAACACGACTTCTCCCGGGCCGCGGCCCCGTTGATGATTGAAAGACGTACGGAGCACTAAGGAGGCGGTGCCACATGGGCAGCACTGGCAGAGTCCGGTCGGCCCGGACGCGGACCGGTTCCGTCGACATTCCGTTTCCGCCTCGCCGTCATCCCCGGCACGACCTTGCCCGGAAGCACACGCTGGACTGGCTCCATCAGTTCGGCATGCTGGCGGGCGAGCAGGCGACGGCCGAGTACGACTCGATGGGCCTGGAACGCCTGATGGCGTACTTCTATCCGGACGCCTCGGACGCGCATCTCGCACTGGCGACGGACCTCAACGCGTGGTTCTTCGTCTTCGACGACCAGTTCGACGGCCCGCTCGGCAAACGGCCCGACGTCGTGCTCCGCCAGATCGACACGGTGCTTCGCACCATGGGTGACCAGCCGCCGGTGCCGGGCGAGGCGACGAACCGGCTCGCCGAAAGCTTCCGTGATCTGTGGCAACGGGTCACCGCGGGCGCCCCGTTGCTGTGGCAGGACCGCTTCCGCGCGCACTGGCGGGAGTATCTGACGGCCTATCACTGGGAGGCGCTCAACCGGACCCGCAACGGCACTCTGTCGCTGCCCGGGTTCCTGCGCGGCCGACGGGACTCCATAGGCGTGCAGCCCTGCCTGGACCTCGTGGAGCGCTGCGGCGGCTACACGCTGCCCAGGGAATTGCACGAGGGGGAGCCGCTGGCCGAGATGCGGGAGATCACGGCCGATGTGGTGATCTTCGTCAACGACATGGTGTCCGTGGACAAGGAGTTGGCCGCGGGCGACGTCAACAACAGCGTCATCATCCTGCTCCGACAGGAGATGTGCACCCTCGACCAGGCCGTGCGGCGGGTGGCCGCCACGGCCAACTCCCGCATCGCCCGCTTCCAGGAGCTGACCGCCGAGCTCGGCGTCCGGCTCGACAAGACCTCGCTGCCCGAGCGGGCGAGGGCTCAGGTGGACGACTACGTCGACGGGATGCGGGCCCTGATGAGCGGCAATCTGGCTTGGTCCCTGGAGACCGCCCGGTACGGCGAGGCGGGCATCGCCGCCGTCAGCGAGGGCCGCCAGCGGCCCTGGGCCCAGCTGTTCCCGGAGCAGGCCGCCGAGGGCTGAGAGGAGCGACTGCTCAACTGGCGTGAGCGGAAAGGTCGTTGAGGACTCCAGCGGCCTCTTCGGCCCGCTCGTCCCTGCGGGACTGACCGGCCCCTTGCGGCCCCAGCAGCGCGGTGCGCGCGTCCGGAGCCGCCGCCCCGGGGGCGACGGTCGGCCGCGCGCACTGCTCCGCTCCAGGATCTCCGGGCGAGGAGAGCCGCTACGTGAGGTCGAACTCCCCGTCCCGGGCGTTGATCACGAAGGCCCGCCATTCGGCGGGGCTGAAGATCAGCGACGGGCTGCCCGGGCTGCCGCTGTTGCGCATCGCGATGAAGCCCTCGACGAAGGCGATCTGGACGTCCCCCGCGCCCTGACTGCTCGACTGCCACTCGGCCTTGCTGAGATCGAGCTCCGGCTTGTCCCAGCCGGAACGGGTGTGCCCCGCAAGAGCCTGCAAGGTGTGCTGGGTGGTGGTGTCCACGTCCGTGCTCCTCCCCGGTTCTGTCGTCCGGGGCCAGACTAGCGATCGCCCGCTGTGACGGACAGGCCACGGAAGGAGTACCGCGGCCCGTCCGTCGCGTACGGCTCTCAGCGGGTGGGCGGTTCGGCGCCGACCAGCCACATCGAGAAGAACTGAGAGCCGCCGCCGTAGGCGTGGCCGAGCGCCTTGCGGGCCCCGTCCACCTGGTGTTCGCCCGCCAGGCCGCGCACCTGGAGGGCCGCCTCCGCGAAGCGGATCATGCCGGATGCGCCGATGGGGTTGGTGGACAGGACGCCGCCCGACGGGTTCACGGGCAGGTCGCCGTCGAGTTCGGTGACGCCGGCCTCGGTGAGCTTCCAGCCCTCGCCCTCGGCGGCGAAGCCCAGGTTCTCCAGCCACATCGGCTCGTACCAGGAGAACGGCACGTACATCTCGACGGCGTCGATCTCGCGGCGCGGGTCGGCGATGCCGGCCTGCCGGTACACGTCGGCCGCGCAGTCCTTGCCCGCCTGGGGCGACACGAAGTCCTTGCCCGCGAACAGGGTCGGCTCGCTGCGCATGGCGCCGCCGTGCACCCAGGCCGCCGGCCGGGGCGAACGGGCCGCGCCCGCCCGGTCGGTGAGGATCATCGCGCAGGCCCCGTCGGAGGACGGGCAGGTTTCGGAATAGCGGATCGGGTCCCACAGCATCGGCGAGGCCTGGACCTTCTCCAGGGTGATGTCGCGCTCGTGGAGGTGCGCGTACGGGTTCTTCAGCGCGTTGCGCCGGTCCTTGTACGCGACGAGGGAACCCACCGTGTCCGGGGCGCCGGTGCGCCGCATGTAGGCCCGTACGTGCGGCGCGAAGAAGCCGCCGGCCCCGGCGAGCAGCGGCTGCGTGAACGGCACGGGCAGCGAAAGGCCCCACATGGCGTTGGACTCGGACTGCTTCTCGAAGGCCAGGGTCAGCACGGTCCTGTGCACGCGGGCGGCGACCAGGTTGGAGGCCACGAGCGCGGTCGATCCGCCGACCGAGCCCGCCGTGTGCACCCGCAGCATGGGCTTGCCGACCGCGCCGAGCGCGTCGGCCAGGTACAGCTCCGGCATCATCACGCCCTCGAAGAAGTCGGGCGCCTTGCCGATGACCACGGCGTCGATGTCGGACCAGGTCAACTCGGCGTCGTCCAGGGCCCGCCCGGCGGCCTCGCGGACGAGTCCGGCGATCGAGACGTCGTGCCGGGCGGCCACGTGCTTGGTCTGGCCGACGCCGACGACGGCCACGGGTTCCTTGCTCACTAGAGGACCATCCCTTCTGCAGCCCTGGTGGATAGGGTTGTGACCTCTCGGTCCCGGTGGGGTACGGCCAGCCATGCGAGCCGCTCGACGGC
>NZ_LGDD01000233.1 GCF_001279695.1 Streptomyces sp. WM6378 | reverse complement strand
TTGCCGACCTTGGTTGTCGGCAGCTGGGACAGCAGCACGGTCTTCCGGGGCTTGTAGAGCTCTCCCAGTTCGGCGGTCACCGCCGCGCCGACCTCGTCGGGGTCGATGTCGGCGCCTTCGGCCGTGGCCAGGAAGATCTGTACGGCCTCCCCGTACTCCTCGTCCGGCACGCCCAGTGCCGCCGCGTTGCGCACGCCGGGGAGGGTGAGCAGGAAGTCCTCCAGGACGCGGGAGTAGACGTTGTCGCTGGTGCTGCCGGTGACGATGATGTCCTTGGCACGGTCGACGAGATAGAG
>NZ_LGDD01000232.1 GCF_001279695.1 Streptomyces sp. WM6378 | reverse complement strand
GGCCGCCGATTTGAGGCTCTCCTGCATCGCTGTTCCGGCCTTCGACATGGCCTCGGCCGCGGTCGCCGTCTTCTTCAACACGCCCGAAACCCCGGACGGCTTGATGTCCCAACTCGTCACCGCACCACACCCCCGTCAATCAACTTCACAACGCAGAAAGCCCGCCCCTGCTCCCTCAGCCGATGGCGTCGACGGCGGCCTTCGCCTTCGACAGCGTCGACTGCGCGGTGCCGTCGTTCAGCTCCAGCGTGCCGCGCACCAGCCGGATGATCTCCCGCACCTCGGCCGCCGCCTTG
>NZ_LGDD01000231.1 GCF_001279695.1 Streptomyces sp. WM6378 | reverse complement strand
TCGTGTGCGGCGTGATCTACCCGCTGGTGGTGACCGGCATCGCGCAGGTGGCCTTCGGCAACAAGGCCAACGGCTCGGAGATCAAGTCCGGCGGCAAGGTGGTCGGCTCCGAGCTCATCGGGCAGACCTACAACCTCCCGAAGAAGGACCCGAACAACGCCGACGAGCAGGCGCAGCCGGACCTCAAGTGGTTCCAGCCCCGCCCCTCCAACGGGCTCGGCGCGAACACCCTCAACACCCAGTACCAGCTGGTCATTTCCGGTGCGACCAACCTCTCCGGCGACAACGACAAGCTGATC
>NZ_LGDD01000230.1 GCF_001279695.1 Streptomyces sp. WM6378 | reverse complement strand
AACGGGATCAGCGAGCTGTGCCCGAGGCGGGCGTAGGCCCCCCCGGGGGTCGACGCCGCGATGCTCCGGGCCCCCCGGGGGTCTATGAGGTCGGTGGTCTCGCCCCCGTTGGGCACGCCCGGCGCGGGACCGACGTCGGCGAGAGCCCCGACGTCATCGCCGCCCGGGAGGCCGGGAGCATCGGGGCGTCGCCCCCCGGGGGGGCCTACGCCCGCCTCGGGCACAGCTCGCTGATCCCGTTCCAGACCGGCCGGGTGGGGGGGTCGGCGCCCGCTGGCCGACCGGACGGCCACGGTGGCC
>NZ_LGDD01000229.1 GCF_001279695.1 Streptomyces sp. WM6378 | reverse complement strand
CACCCAGCACCCCAGCCCACACACGCCTGCGGTCGGCCTGGCGGTGCCGCGGTGAGGTAGACCTGTTTCGAGGTCACCGAACCCGACCGGATCTTCACCCACAGCGCGTCGATGTAGATGATCGGCCAGACCGCGTCCAGGGGCCTGTTATGCCAGGTAACAAGCTGGTCGCCAACCGCGTCGGAGACCTTGCTGATCAGGTCCGGGCGGACCTCGACGCCGTAGATCTGGGCCAGGTGGGAGCGGATGTCGCGCACGCTCATCCCGCGGGCGTAGAAGGACAGGATCCGTTCGTTGAACCCGGCGAG
>NZ_LGDD01000228.1 GCF_001279695.1 Streptomyces sp. WM6378 | reverse complement strand
CAGGTCGTGGGCATCGTCGCCAACCAGCCGCAGTCCCTGGCCGGGGTGCTGGACATCGAGGCCAGCGAGAAGGCGGCCCGGTTTGTGCAGATGTGCGACGCGTTCAACATCCCGATCTTCACTCTTTTGGACGTACCCGGGTTCCTACCGGGGGTCTCGCAGGAGCACGGTGGAATCATCCGGCACGGCGCGAAGCTGCTGTACGCGTACTGCAACGCGACGGTGCCGCGGATCTCACTGATCCTGCGCAAGGCCTACGGCGGCGCCTACATCGTCATGGACTCCCAGTCCATCGGCGCCGACCTGAC
>NZ_LGDD01000227.1 GCF_001279695.1 Streptomyces sp. WM6378 | reverse complement strand
CAGGATCATGGGTCAGAATCTGGACCGGCTCAGCTACGACACCGGCGCCTCCACCGAGGTGCAGGGCGGTCTCGCCGGGATCGTCGGCCATTTGGAGCGTGTGCTGACCGACCGCGACCGGGCCGTGAAGGCCGCGATGGCGGAGTTCACCGCCGATGGTGTCTCGGACGAGTACCACGGCAAGGAGCTGCGCTGGAACAAGGCGGCGGCTGAGGTGCGGGAGATCATCCGGCTGGTGCGCGGCACGCTGGAGCTGAACGACGGCACCGCGCAGTCGACGCTGTCGAAGGCGAAGGCGGCTGTCGACGCC
>NZ_LGDD01000226.1 GCF_001279695.1 Streptomyces sp. WM6378 | reverse complement strand
CCTTGCCGCCGGACTTGATCTCCGAGCCGTTGGCCTTGTTGCCGAAGGCCACCTGCGCGATGCCGGTCACCACCAGCGGGTAGATCACGCCGCACACGATCGTCAGGACGACCAGCGCGCGCAGGCCCGCCCACAGCAGACGGCCAGTGTTGGATACCGAGTTGTTCATAGCCGATCAGCCGATTCCGGGGATGAGGGAGATGAGCAGGTCGATGATCTTGATGCCGATGAACGGGGCGATCAGACCGCCCAGGCCGTAGATGCCGAGGTTGCGGCGGAGCATTTTGTCGGCGCTGGTCGGCTTGTACTGC
>NZ_LGDD01000225.1 GCF_001279695.1 Streptomyces sp. WM6378 | reverse complement strand
AGCCGGCGGGGATCCACGGGCAGGTGTGTGCTGGCGCGGGTGGCGCTTTGCCACCCTCGTCGGCCCCTTCCCGCACACACCATTTTCGGGGCCCGTGGGGGCGGCCCCAGGACTCAGCCGGGGGCGGTTCGTATGCAGGGAAGCTTGTGATAAAAAGAGGTTGTCATGGGCGGGAGCCACAGCGGCGGGGACGGGGGTGGCCCACCGCCCCCCCCGCCCCCAAACCCCTGCCCGTGGGTCCCCGCCGGCTCGGACTGCGGGGCCGGCGGCGCCAGTGGGCGCTGCCCGTTGGTCAGCTGCCGGGCCGGGGG
>NZ_LGDD01000224.1 GCF_001279695.1 Streptomyces sp. WM6378 | reverse complement strand
ATGCACCCGGCGACGTGTCCACGCCGGGCAACCGCGTTGTTCATGGCTGTGACGGCCAGGCGGGACTTCATCCGCGTGTCGATCGAGTAGCCGACGATCCTCTTACTGAAGACGTCCTTGATCGCGCAGAGATACAACTTGCCTTCGCCGGTGGCATGTTCGGTGATATCGGTGAGCCACAGCCGGTTCAGTCCGGTCGCGGTGAAGTCACGGCGGACGAGGCCGTCGTGCACCGGCGGGCCGGCCTTCTTGATACTGCCGCGCTTCTTGCCGAACACGCTCCACCAGTTGTTGTCCCGGCAGATCCGCCACGC
>NZ_LGDD01000223.1 GCF_001279695.1 Streptomyces sp. WM6378 | reverse complement strand
CCTACGGACATGCAGCCTGGACCGCCTGGTGCTACCTGGCCACGAGCGGTGAAAGCCCGCACGAGCGCTCCGGAGCGCTCTGCCTGCACGACCCGCGCGCCGGCTGCGACTCCGCCACCGTCCCCGGCCTCCCCTGGGGCCGCGCCCTGACCCTCCAGCCGCAGGCCGGCCTCGCCGTCATTGCACCCGGCTGGCTCGCCCACTCCGTGCTCCCCGTCACCGCAGGGCACACGGCGGCCGTCCTCACGGCCCGCGCCACCCGAGCCTGACGGAACTCACGCCGCGGACGCGGCCGCCGGGGCCATCTCCTGCTGCGGCTTCGGGTCGCCAGGGAGCGTACGGATGTCCCGCGACAGGAGGGCCAGCCCCACCGCCACGACGACCAACCCCGCACTGCCGAGCGCAATCGCGCCCGGACCGTACACCGCAGCCAGCGGCCCGGCCACCGCCAGACCGGCCGGCGCCAGCGCCAGGCACCCCAGCAAGTCGATCGACGAAACCCGGGAGATGGCCTCCTGCGGGACCTCCCGCTGCAGACACGTGCGCCACAACACCATCGTCACGTCCCACATCACGCCGTACGCCAAAGCCCCCGCGAGGACCAGCAGCAGGGGAGCGCGCACCGCGAGCAGCAGCGGCGGCAGCGCCGCCCCGGCCGTGCACACGGTCGCCAGCAGCATCGGGCGCGCAGGACGCAGCCGCCCCGCCCAGCCCGCCCCGCCGACCTGCCCGACCACCTGGGCCACCATCACCAGCGCCCACGCCCACGCCCCGCCGAGATAGGCCTTCGCCAGCATCGGCCCCAGCAGCCCCGCCACGGCGTTGACCACCGCGAGGACGAACGCCAACTGGCCGGTCGTCACCCACAGCCACTCGTGCGCCACGAACTCCCGCCACCCCTCGCGCAGATCCCGAAGGGCCGACGACTTGTAGCGGACCGGCCGGTCCGGCGTACGCCGGCCCAGTGCCGTGAACAGAGCAGCACAGGCCGCGAAAGAGAGCGCGTCCAGGGCAAGGGCGAGCGCCGGCCCGAGGAGGCTCACCACCACCCCGGCGAGCGTCATCCCGAGCAGGCGCGCCGTGTTCGTGGAAACCTTCAGCAAAGCGTTCGCCTGCTGCCGGTCGGCCTTGTCCTCGATCACGTCGACGACCACGCCCTCAAGGGCCGGGGAGAACAGGCCACGGGTCACTCCGCCCAGCGCCGCGAGCAGAGCGATCAGCCAGATCGGCCCTCCGGCGGCGAACAGCACGGCCAGACCGGCCCAGCACGCCGCCGCCGCGCTCTCCGTCACGGACACGAGCCGGAACCGGGAGCGCACCCGGTCACCGAGCACCCCGCCCCACAGTACGAAGATCAGTTGCGGCAGCGCCTGACACGCCAGCACGAGCGAGAGATCCCCCGGCGTCGCACCAGGCAGCGCCAGCACTCCGAAGGAGACGGCGATCGGCCCGAACGCACTGCCGAGGACCGAGACGAACCGGGCCGCGGCCAGAAGCCGCAGACGCGGCTGGGACAGGAGGGCAACACTGAGACCGGAGAGCACCCGCGGACCCTACCGACGCCCGTCGCCAACTCGCCCAGAAATGCTGGGAATTCAGCCATACGTGACCGCACGATACGAACTTGCTCACCCGACAGAGCACGCCACATCGGAATCTGCCCCATTTTGAACCGGGCCTATCGGGCACGGGCTAGTCGAACAGGCCTTCCTGGACTGGGCCAGACGGCATCAGATGCTCTTCCACCGGGCGAGGCCGCTTGCCGACGAGGTCCTCTACTTGGCGCAGAGTCGACCACCGGCCAGCCGCCAGTCCCTGCACGAGCGCGCGGCGGTAGATTTCCGACGTCGCCCAGACCTTCTGCGTAAGGGACGAGCCCGGCCCGGGGAGCGCCACCCCCAACGCCGAGGCCAGCGACTGCTCGGACGGCTCCGCGACTGCCGGGCACGCGAGCTGGGCCAACCGCATGGCATCCCACACCACCAGAGAAGCCAAGCGAGGACACGACGTCCGATGCTCCCAGAAGACGCTGGCCTCGGTCCTGCCGAGCCGCGCCACCACGACATGGGGACTCCCGGTCAGCCGTCGCTCGACCTCGGCCAAAGCGGCTCCTACCGAATCCACCCGCACGGAATTGCCTTGGAGCGCAGACTCCGCGTCATCCGCAGCCACGCGGGCGTGTACGCGCCACTGAGACCGCCAGCCCTCGCCCTGCGCTGCGAGCGCGGCAACACCGGCTACCTTGAGCTCCCCGATACGTCGGGACAGCTCAAGACCCACGACCACGAACGTGCACGCGTCGAAATCGCGATCCATCCGCATGAGCCCACCGTACCTACCTCCCCAAGCCACCGCCGGGCGTCTCATGCACTGACGTCCGCATCGATGTGAAGTTCCGGCAGCTGCAAGTCGCCGAGGCAGCTCGGGTCGGGTCAGCGAAGCCTTCGCCAATAGGCGTCGACGGTCAGGCGATTCCCCTCAACAACCTGCCCGGCTCGGCGCCGGACACATCGACCTCCTCGTCCAGCACTCCCGGGGCATCGACGTCCCCGCGGCTCTGCTACGGCTCCGGCATGCCCCGTACGCTACGCCGCCCGGTCGCCCCAATGCCCGACTTCACCGCCCTAGGCGGCCGGGCCGTCGGCCCCCAACCGGGAAACCGCTCGTCACCGTCATGACGATCGTCCACCTGGTCCTCGGCGAGCACAACGTGTTCACGCCGGCGCAGCTCCCGGTCGTCTCGTCCTGCCGAGAGGAGGGGAGTTGATCGCCCGGCCGAGCCACTGGGACCGGCCGAGTTCGCCGAACTCGCCATAGCTGGCGGCACGGGCGGGTGACACTGATCGACCGGCCGCGCCGGAACTGGCTGTTGATGCCGGCGCGCGCCATGCAGGATCAGGGAAGCTGGGCAGAGGGGGGAGCGTTCACGATGGCTGATTCGAGCGAGCGCGTCGTCAAGGTGGAGGACAGCAAGGGCAATCCGGTGTATCGCTGGATGCTCCAGCAGCAGCCGTGGCCGTTCGTCGAGCCGCTGAAGTGCTCGGCTTGCACGCGGCCGGTGTCCATCGTGCCGACCTACCTGCGCCGGGGCTCGCGTGTCTCGGCGCACTTCCGGCTGCACGAGGGCCACGACGAGGGTTGCCCACTGAACCCGACACGCATCATGAACAACATCGCGTTCGGTTCGCACGGGCTGGCGAAGGTTATGAAGAACGGCACGCTCCGGCTGACCATCCCCGCGCACGACCCTCCAACCTCGCCGGCTTCCACCGGAATCGGGGGAGAACCCGAGGATGACGAGGAGCGGACCCTGCTCCGGGTGACCACGGTGCGGCCATGGCTGCCACCGGCGCTCAACAGCGCGGTGAAGGTGGCCCAGTTCCTGCGGCGGTGCGACTTCGACCCTGACCTCGCGGAGTTGTTCACGGTCGAGTACCGGCGCAAGCGCATCCCCTGGAGCGAGTTCTGCTACGGCCCCGACGACCTCTCCTACGGGCTGCTTCACGACCGGGTAGCGGCAGCCAAGGGCCGCAGGCTCGAACATCCGGTGGCGGTGCACGGCACGGTCCTGCGTACCGGCATGGCCGGCACCAAGCCCTTCGCAGTCCTGGCGGCCAGGATTCCGTCAGGACAGCCTGGGCGGACCGTGGAGGTGGTGCTGCGCAGCGCCTTTCCGACCCTGTTGGGGGAGGAACTGCAGGTGGGGATGCAGGTGCTGGCCGTTGGAGCCGGCTGGAAGATCTTCGCCCCGCACAAGCGTAGCGTCGACGAGGTTCAGCTCTGGATCAAGGAGCACTGGTACCTCGCCTACTGGACCTGGGACAAGGACACCGAGCAGGCCGGCGCCCCGATGTGCCCGCCACCCCTGTCACCGGACGAGCGTCGCGACAGCCGCCCGCCCGGAAGTTCAGCCAGCCGGACGCCCTCCCGGGGCAGCCGCCCCGCAACAGCACCGCACGCGCCGGGCCCGCCGCGTGCCACCGCGCCGCGGGACCAGAGCCAGGCCGCTGAACCGCCAGGCCATCCCGCCGCAGCGGAGGGAGGCTCCTCCGATGACCTGGCCCGGCTCATCCTGAAGGGGTACTCGAAGCCGGACAGCACAAGCCAGCCGACCGCCGTCGATCCGCCCCCGAGCACACCCGTCCCACCGGCCGTCACTTCCCGCCCGGATCTTCCTATGCCGGAGGAACCCTCCGACGCGATCCCCTCTGGACCAGATGCCACCCCCGGGCCGCGGCCACAGCCACCAACTCCGGCCGCCCCACTGCCACCCCAGCCCGAGCGGCCACCATTGCCGAGCCCGCCCCAGCATCCGGCGAGCGGAACGCCGGTACCGCAGACGAGACCTCGGCCGGAGGCGGCTGAGCAGAACAGGATCCGGCGGCTCTTCGCCCGGTTGCGACGCGACCGATAGCCACTCCTGGAATCCGCCGGCCAGCTGTACCGGGCCCTGAGCCAGTCCCGAAGCACGACCGGCACCCCGTTCACGCGGGGGCCGGCGGACGGCGGCGGCCGTTGGCGGCACCGCCGTCCGCTGCCCCGGCGGGGCGCAGGTCAGGCC
The DNA here is from genome assembly GCF_001279695.1 of Streptomyces sp. WM6378. Taxonomy (GTDB): domain Bacteria; phylum Actinomycetota; class Actinomycetes; order Streptomycetales; family Streptomycetaceae; genus Streptomyces. The sequence continues at coordinate 86,337 of NZ_LGDD01000223.1, read as the reverse complement.
GCCACTGTGCGTCCGGCGCGCTTGCGGTCGTCGCGGTTGCCGCCAACGTAGTACTGCTCCTTCAGGTGAGCGGCCGGCGGATCGTTGAGGTAGTCAGCCTGGTAGCAGCCCGACGGGTGGGGACACTCGTTGATGTGGCTGCTGCATTCGTTGCACAGCAGGCCGGTGATGAGGTGGGTGTACCGGTCGTAGTGAAGGTCCTGCCCCAGGCTGTCTCCGCAGGCATGGCACATCGGCCCCGCCGCGGCGATGTACAGATTGCGCTTGCGGCCCTTCCAGTCGCTTCGCGACACCAGACTGCAGGGCGCCCAGTCACCTTGGTCGAGGTTGATCGGGCACCGGTCACCCCGCGGCACGAGATCCGGCTGTCGCTCCTCGCCGGTCAGCGCCACGTCCCAGTCCGGCCGGGCACCCGGCCGTTCCTCTTCGACGACATGACCAGCATGGTCCTCCGTCCCGAAGCGGGCCCTGAAGGAGTGGGGGATCACGGTGCCGGGCGTGGGAGCCGGGACATCGAGGTCGACGAGGATGCGCGCCGCGTTGGAACAGATCATGGCCGTGCCGAGCCGTAGATGCCAGCGTCCGTCACTGCCCAAAATGGCGACGGCCGGCAGGTGACCGCGCCGCTTGTCCAAGCGCTGACACGCGACACCGCGCTGCTCCAGAGTGCGACTCAACCGGTCGGATATCTGCCCTTCGGCCAGACGCGGGAATCGAGCCTTCAGATCCAGACGGCGATGTTCGGGCAGTGCATACAGGTGAGGTGCTGAGGTCATGCCCGCATGCTCGATGCAGCGGCCTGTGGACAGAGGTACGAGGGCTTGTCGGTGGCCGACGGCATGATGAGAGGCATGAGCGAGCGAGATGGTCAGGAAACGGTGCGTGACGAAGACCGGCAGACCGGTTGGGACGACGAGGACGCCTACGACCGCGCAGGCTGACCACGGCCGGAAATGACCAAGGGGGACAAATCGGATGACTACGTACGTTGCTGAAGGCGCCCGCAGCGAGAGCAGGACGGTGGAGAAGACCGCCGGGACCCCGCCGCTGCACCTCGCCGTCGTCGGGCAGCCAGCGCGCTCGTGCTCTTCTACGGGCAGCAGGCCACACGGATCGTGTCCCTGGCCCGCGACTGCCTCCAGCACCTCGGCGAGGACAGCTACCTCCTGCTCGGAGAAACACCCGTGATGCTGCCCCGGCCCTAATCCGCCTGGTCGCCGAGCTGGGAGCCCCCGATCCGCAGTCCGCCACCGGCGAAGGGACCGTGTCCCGCTGGCTGTTTCCCAACGCGCGCAACCGCATGCGCCACCAGTCGGCCGCCTCGCTCACCGCCGTACTCAACAACCACGGCATCACGGTCAAGCCCGCGCGGGCGACCGCACTGATGAACGCGGCGATGGACCTGCCTCCCGCCGAGTTCTCCGCCAAGCTCGGCATCCACCTCATCACGGCTGAGGAGTGGCGACGACGGGCCTCCCGGGCCTGGACCGCCTTCATCACAACCGCTCCGGCGTAGGGCGCAGCCACACCCTTGACCGGTGCGCAGGGCAGGCTGAGAGGAAGGCCGCGCTGCATCGGCCAAGCACAAGGCCCCCGCAGCCGTCGCACGGCTCGGGGGCCAGGTCGCGTGAGGCGGGCCGGACTACCGGCTCAACCAGCGGTCCGGATGACCCTGCCCGTCGACGTCCAGCACCCTTACGCGGGTGTCCTGGGCGGCGAAGCGGAGGGCGAGCATCTGCGAAAGCAATCCGGGCGTTCCGGGTTCGTCCCGCTTGGGCTGGCCGCCCTTGGCGAGTCCGTAGGTGACGAGGGGCAGCCGCCGGCCGAGGGCGGGAGGGGCTGTCGCGTCCTGGGCGGGAGCCGGGGTGTGCGCAGTGTGCTCTTCGGTCATGCGCCGTCTCCAGGTTGAGGAAGGTTGTCGAGCCGTGCGGCTGGGGCCACTGTGTCACGCGGAGCGTGGTCGCGGACGCTGATCGGCACAACGGGTGGACGGTCGAGACGAGTTGGGCCTCTGTCAGTGCGTCGGTCGGCGGTCGCGGTGCAGCGCGCCGAGGAGCGTGACGCCGAATCTGGTGCGCAGTCGACGGATCTCCCACATGGACAGCAGGGTCACGGACAGCGGCGGGCCGACCAGGAAGAGAAGCTGGACCGCCTGCGGCGCCGCTACGGGGGATCCGCCGGCGAGCTGAAAGCCGAACATCACCCAGACGAGCACTGGGGAGAGAAGCGGAGGCAGGATTTCGTGAACATCTCCGGTGCGGAACACGTGATGGACGCACAGCACCGCCGAGGCGAGGCCGAAGGGCACGGCGAAGAGCACCGCGGCCAGGGCGACTAGCAGGAATACGATCTGGAATGGCCCGAACTGCGGAGCCAGTCGAGCTCCGTCGCTGTTCTGCAGAAGGAGGAACAGTGTGAGCACGGACGCGAACAGTGCGGCGAAGCCTGCCATTGGGCCCGATAGTCGGCGTACGTAGACGGCGCGGCCCGGGGCGCGTGCCGCGGCCACGAAGAGCACCAGTGCCAGGGGGCCGGCGACGATCAGCACGCCGGTGCTGATGAAGATCTCGGCGAGCTTGTCCTTGGCGAACGAGGACATCGACTGCTGCATCGGGTACGCGTAGATCATCCATATCGTCGCTGCGATCCCGATGATGGTTCGGGCCAGCTGGAAGGTTTCGATTGTCCCGTCGGTGAGCCGGCCGGGCCGGGCCGGGCGGAAGGCACGGGCCGCGAGTGTGAAGGGCAGCATCAGAAATGCCGGGCGGGCTCTTCTAAGCGGGTACTGGGTGTAGATCATCGGATCCCCATGGGACGGGCCGGGTTCTGCCGGCGAGCGGGTACTGCAGGACGTGGTGTGGTCGAACTGGGCTTCGGGCAAACGTTGTTGTGGTCGGACACCGCCCTCGGTGAGGGTGGCCAACTCATCTAGATGATCCAATTAACTTGACGTGATGCGGAATTGTAGCTTAAGCTACTAGGGTCACGCGAGGGGGTTCCCTCGCTCCCCGAACCCGGGAGTTCCATGATTCACCTGCCCCTTGCCCAGGATCTCGACAAGGAGATCTACAACCCGCACGAGTTCCACAACCGGGTACGCAAGGCTCTCCTCACCGCCGCGGAACTGCGGACCAGCCACTTCGGCGGCATCATCACCCCGCGCGAGGTCAACACCCTCACCCACGAGCACATGGCGCTCGCCGCACGCCGCATCAGCGAGAAGCCCCCGACCGTGCGCTCCGATGGCAGCCCGACCGCCGACCTGATCGTCGAGATCCTGCGCACCCTCCACACGGCCCAGCCCTCCGGCCGGGGCCGCAGCGCCCACCAGCCCGCGTGGGTCGCGGACTTCACCGACGACCTCCGCCAGGCAATCCCTATCGCCTTCGACGCGTTCTGGAACATGTTCGATGGCCACCTGACCACCGACCGCATCGACAACCTCACCCCCCGCCAGATGACGACCATCGCGTTTCGGACCAGCTCGGTTGGACGGGCGGCCGTCCAGTTGGGAACCCACTCCGAGTCGCTCGTCCGCAGTCTCCTGCGCGTTATCCACGACGCTCAGCCGGAGGACTCCGCGACGGCGCCCACCCCCGTCTCGGCGGCGCAGCTCGACCAGACCCGGGCAACCGATCCGACCACCCTGAACGAGGCGGTGACCGCGGCGATCGCCGCAGCGGCTCAGTCGAAGACCCCGACGATCGTGGTCTTCAGCCTCCCTCAGCCCTAACTCCCGCCCCAGTACCCGGCGGTGCCGACCAGCACCGCCGGGGGCGGCTGCCTCGCGAAACCCGGTCCGGCACCTCGCCGTGCCCAGTGATGGCATCGCGGTGACCAGGCTCGACGCGCACGCGAAGACACGTCCGCACGGACCGCGCCCCCTCAGCAGAACCCTCGCCCGACGCATCGAGACCGGCGCCACGACCGCGGAGTACCGCGCTACGTCGAACCGGACGCCGCACTGCCGCTTGCCACACCCGCACGCGTCGCCGAAAGCGGGCCGAGACCTCTGTACGCGCTCCCACACACCTTCACCACCAAGGAGCACCATCATGCACGTTGACCTAGAAAGCGCCCTCGCCGCCCTGTCCGTGGGCGAACATGTCCACGCTCATGGCGCGGACACACGCGGGCATCAGGTGACCCGCGCCGGCTACCTGCTGGCCGCGCCCCAACGCAAGACCGGACGGCACGACAACGAAGCCAAGGAGGGCTGGCTCGTTCACGTCGGCGCGCGCGAGGACGCACTCATCAAGTCCAACCGCGTCATGCTCTACCCGGGCACGGGACACATCACCCGCACCCCCGAGCCGGACATGAGCCGGTGGCGCAAAACCCCGCTGACGGAGACCGGAGCGAGCGCACGCACCAGGAATCTGCAGATCGTATTCGGCGGCAAGGCCCTCCGCGGTGCGGCCGAGCCGACCGAGGAGACCCTCGTGGACGTCACCTACAACACCGAAGGCCTGTACAACCTGAGCCTCCCGGACACCGGTGGGATGACGCACTTCCAGTGCCGCCTCGGAGCGACCATCTGGTGGGCCCCACTACCGACCGCGCCCTCCCGTGAAGCCCGCGCGTAAGTGACGACCCAGGAGGCGCTGCGCAGGCCCAGACACCGCAAGTGATCACCGCCGCGCCGTCCCGTCCCCGAGCCGGACGACCCACACCACCGAGGTGTGCATCGGTACGTGTGTACCGGTTGGGCAGGAACCGCCGGGAGCGGGAGAGCATCCGGCTGGGTCTGTCGGCAGGCACCGCCTATCCGAAGGTCCCCGACGGGCGAGGGATCTGATCCGACCGACCGTTCATAGCGCCCCGCAGTCCGCCCGGCCATCACCGTCCCGTGGTGCCGGGCGGGCGCGCGTCCTGGAGCGGTCACACCTCCGGCGTCTGCGCCGTCTTCGGCGCCCTGCCACGTTGCCATCGCCCGCCCATGGGCACTCCGGACTCTGTCCACAGCCTGCCTCGCGCACCATCGCCGTCTCCGAACCTGTGTGAACTTGAAGGAGACCGCATGCCCATGACGCGATCGAGGCGCCGTCCCGGTGCCGGAGCGAGTGCCCAGGCCAAGGCCGACACCATCCGCGCGGCCGAGCGCCGTAAGCAGCACCGCACCGCGGCTTGGGCGATCCCCCTGCTCGTGACGCCCGTCGTGCTCGGCATCGGCTTCCTCGTAGCGACAGTGACCGACTGGCACGCGGGCCTCGCCGTCGCGGCTGTGACCGCGGTGCTCGCCCTGCGCCGCATCTACCGGAGCAAGGGCAGCACCTGGGCTACCGGCGCCGCCGGCGAGCGGCGCACCCGCTGGATTCTCGCCCCGCTCGTCTGGTGCGGCCTCGGCCGGTGGGCAGTCCTCCACGATCGCCAAGTTCCCCGATCCCGCGCCAACCTCGACCACATCGTTCTGGGCGCATGCGGCCCCGTCTACGTGGACACCAAGACCTGGAAGTCGAAGAAGTCCAAGGTGCACCTGCGCAGCGGCAAGCTCTGGTACGGCAACCACTCCCAGAAGGACTCCCTGGATACCGTGTTGTGGGAAGCGAGCCGCGTGGCCGAGGTGCTCGGCCACCACGTCCAGGCCGTTGTGGCTGTTCACTACGCCCCCGTTCCTCCGGGCGGACTGATCAGCCAAGGGGTAACGATCATCCAGTCCAGCGAACTGCGCCGATTCCTGCGCGCGCTGCCCAAGGAGCCCGGCTGGGACCGCAGGCGCATAGCCGGGGCCCGGCGGCTCGCCGACGCTCAATTCCGGCCCGCTGGCTGACCGCCGCCGAGGCGAGCAGCCCTCGGTCAGGGCCGGAGACCGCACAGCGTGTCGAGCCGATGCCGCGTCCGGCCCTCGTGCCAATACGAACTCGTGTCCGTAGCGGCGTAATTCGCCTGCAGTGAGCACCAGTTGGGGCTACTGTCGTGTAGGTGAGCCCCGGGTCGCAGTCACTGCGTCCCCCCCGCACACTGTCCGGGGCACGGCTTAGTAGGCCCCGGTGTCCGCCTCTGCTCGACGGAGTAAGCGGCCCGGGGCACAGTCATATCTGGGTCAGAGAGCCTGGGGCGCGCAAGACCAGTCAGGGCTCACCACGGTGTAAGTGATGGTCATCCGCACGAGACGTACCTCTGCGTCGGAGAGGCGCCGGCGGCGTTCATCCAGTCGCTCCTGGGCCAGGTCGTACTCGTCGTCGCGGTAGCTGAACCGGAACCGGCCCACCGGACTTCGACGATCCAGACGTCTACGGCGGGTTCGGCCTCCAGCTCGGTGTCGGCCGGCACCCACGTCGTGGTCGTCACACGTGCGGGCACGACCTGGGTGGCCTCGACGCAGCGGCCCCATCCGTGGTCCACGACGTCCTGACCTCCGGGGAGCGGCCTTGCGTAGTCGACGGCCCAGAAGGCGCCCGCGCGCGTGAGGATGCAACGCCGCCTCTCGGCCCAACGACCGTTGGTCACATGGAAGTCGGCTACAGCGGCCTGCTCGGGCAGATCGTGTGGAACGCCGAGCGCGTCGAGCTCCTCGACGGTGAAGGTACGGGTGCTCAAGGATCTCCTCACAAGGGGGCGGACCGGAAACGAGGCGAGGGGCCGTGGACCTGCGGCCACGACCCCTTGGAAAGATCACTAGAATTCGTCGGCCTCGGCCAACTGCGCGACACGGCATCCGAGCTCGGTGCGGAAAGCCTGGAACCGCGGCCCGTGCACTCCGGAGCCCCCGTCATCCGGCTGGACAGCACCGTGGTCGTCGCGGTACTCCGCCAGGCCCAACTCGGCCAGTCCATTCCTGGTGACCCAGTGGACCTTGGTGGTGAACGCCCCGCTGGCGTCGACCCTTTCGGTCAGATCCCGCCACTGGGCCGCACTCAGCGCTGCGCGGCGGCCGGCCCAGGTGATCCGCCAGGTCGTGTTGCCCGTGTAGACCAGGGCCTCGGCGTCGCTAAGGACTGGGATCAGAATGAGGGATTCGCTGTTCGGGAATGACGGTCTGTCGGTTCTTGTTGACGGCTGCCGGACAGGGGGGTGGTTGCGGCCGAGACACGTGGTGGGCGCAAGCCGTGGGAGATCGAGGACGGGCTCTGGGAGCGGGTGCAGCCGCTGCTGCCGGTGGTCAAGCGGCGTTTCCGGTATCCGGGACGGCGGCGGCTCGATGACCGACGGGTGCTGTGCGGGATCCTCTTCGTGCTGTACACGGGCATCCCGTGGCGGCACCTGCCCCAGGAGCTCGGCTTCGGCTCGGGCATGACGTGCTGGAGGCGGCTGCGGGACTGGAACCAGGCCGGCGTGTGGCAGCGCCTGCACGAACTGCTGCTCGCCGAGCTGCGCAGGGCCGGCATGCTCGACTTCTCCCGCGCCGCCGTCGACTCCAGCCACATCAGGGCGATGAAGGGCGGCCGGTCCACCGGCCGGTCCCCGGTGGACCGGGGCAAGACCGGCAGCAAGCACCACCTGATCGTCGAGGCGCACGGCATCCCGCTGGCCGCGACGCTGACCGGCGGGAACCGCAACGACGTCACCCAGCTGATCCCGCTGGTCCAGGCCGTCCCGCCGGTCCGCGGCAAGCGCGGCCGGCCACTGCGCCGCCCCCGGCGCATCTACGCCGACCGCGGCTACGACCACGACGTCTACCGCGACCGGGTCCGCCGGTTCGAGATCACCCCACACATCGCCCGGCGCGGCACCGAACACGGCTCCGGACTTGGTGTTCACCGCTGGGTGGTGGAGGGCGCACTCGCCCTGCTGCACTGGTTCCGCCGCCTGCGCATCCGCTGGGAAATCCGCGACGACATCCACCAAGCCTTCATCACCCTTGGCTGCGCCATCATCTGCTGGCGACGACTGAAGACCTCATTCTGATCCCAGTCCTAAGCCGGTACCCGTCGGAGTCTTCGCGGTAGATGAACCCGGCGTCGAGCATGGCCTTCAGCACGCGGGAAGTCACCCGCGGGTGGAGTTCCCCGCTCTGATGGACCGAGGCGGTCCTGAGGTGCCGGACTTCGGTGGCAGTGGCCTGGCGCGGCGCCGTGGGTGCAGGGTGCACAGGATCTCCTTCGAGGGGATGGATGAACGGCACGGTCCTTGGGCTGGATCGGCGGGCGGTGGTGGTGCAGCAGCGCTACCGCCTCTGGCTGTCCGGTGCGAGCGCGTGGTGGGGGCGACCGCTCTGCGGTCGCCCCCACGGGAGAGCAGCTCTGTGTCACACCAGCGCAGAGGTGACTACGAAGATGCCTGCGAGGCCGACGACGAAGGCGCCGAATTCCAGGAAGTCGGAATCCATGCGCTTGTCGAGCTCATGCATTCCGCCCGCGCCGAGCAACATCGCGACACCGATGGTGAGCTGGAGCCACCAGGGCAGCGTGGAGATGCTGGAAATGTCCGCGTCGGAGGCGAGGTAGGTGTTCACGGGTGGCTCATTTCTCGGTAACGGTGAGTCGACTGAAGCGGCCGGTGCGTGGAAGCCCGAGCAGGGCAAGTGCAGCTACCGGCCGAACTGGTGAGGATCGTGCGCGCGCGTCAGGAACGGTCGGGGTCGATGCAGTGGACCGTCCGCGTACGCCCCACGGCGTCAGAGACCGTCCACAGTGACTCCGTGACTTCCGTGTCGATCTGCCGCCCGCGGGCCTCTTCGGCAGCCTGCTGGGCGTCGTCGACGTCGACGATCTCCGTGCGCCAGGTCGCCACGAAGGTCCTCGGGGCGGCCGTAGGTGAGGGCACTCCGGGGAGGAACACCAGGGCGCCGAGGTCGAGGGCGCCCTCCCACCCGGCGCGACGCAAGGTCTCGGCGAGCGCGGTGTGCTGCTCCTCCTCCAGGTCCCAGGTGTCGGAGCTAAGCGGGTTGTAGCGAACGACGATGTGGTCCGCCTTGTCGTCAGGGCGGCTGACGAGGACTTCGGCCAGTTCGTGTCCGGCGTTTTCGAGCGCGGCGCGGACGGCGGAGATTGCCGGGTCGGCCTGCGAGGGTGAAGGCATGGAAGGGGTCCGTTCTCTCAGGCGGGGCTGCGGAGCCAAATGGCTGCCGACGCGGCGGGGAACTGCGCAACTGGGTGCGGTGCGCCGGGTGGCCCGTTGTTGGACGGTGGGGGCGACGGACCCGCCCGAGGGGTTGGGCGGGTCCGTCGGAGGAAGCCGTCCAGCGGGCGTAGGGGAGCGCCGGACGGCGGGTTGGTGAGTCACGCCGGGGAGGGCCGGAAGGAAGCCCCTCAACCGTCGTGACGTATATAGATTAACCCATGCGCGCACGTAAAGCAAATTAATAGGGTCATTCTGTGTGGGGGTGCGGGTGGCTGGGCGCGAGATGGGGGGGATTTGGCTGCGAGGGTGGCCCTCCGCAGTAGCGACACGCCTGTGCTGTCGTCGCCGAGGTCGTCGTTCGGCTCTTCCGCAGGCTCTAGTCCCCGGGGTTCCCGGGCGTCTCGCCTGCCGGGGTGCGCGACGCGAGGACGACCGCGATGCGCAGGACTTCGGCGGCCCTGAACACGTCCTCGTTGTCGAGGTCGAGTGCGACATCACCACGGCCGAACTGCGAGCGCTTCGCAGATCCGCGTGCCTCGCCGTCGAGGTGGCAGATCCTCACCTGTTCCTCGCGAGGCAGTGCATCAAGGGCGGGCCACGGATCCGGCTCGCATTCGCAGGCGTAGTCGTGGAAGCACTCTTCTTCCAGGTGTTCCCGGATCCGCTCGTAGGACGCGGGACTGACGCGAATGTTCAAAGTGGCGCGCCCGCCCGGGACTCCGAAGGGATCGCCGCCGTACCCACGGCAGAGGTCATCACGGCGTTGGCCGTGCCGGGCAGTCCGCCGTACTGGCGAATGTGGCCCCGTGCGGCGTCGGCCAGTGTGGCCAGAGCTACGGTGCGGGCCGTGTCGAGGGATGGCCTACGCCGTCGATCGCGGCGCGCAGGGCCATGGCCGAGATCGCGGGGATTTTGTGCGGTTCAACGGCTTCATGTCGCGCCTTTCTGAAGGGCCGGCGGCAGGTGGGATCAGGCGCCCTCCGCCAGGACCAGCCGGTCCTGGCGGAATCGCTGGATCAGCGGGAGACGGGTTTCGGCCTGGAGGAGCGGCGGCAGTTTGGCCGGCGCGGGCTCGCCGTCGGCGATCCGGCGGGCGTAGCTGATGGCCGTCTGGAACGCGGTGAGGTAGGGGAGCAGGTCCTCAGCCGCGCGGCGGCGCTGACGGCGCTCGCGGCGGGTCCGAGGTTCGCCGATGTGGTGCTCGTTGCGCTCGTAGATGCGCTCGAGCAGGAAGCGGCCGCCCACCAGGGAGGCGAGCGCCCGGTTGCCGGCGACGACGCTCCCGGTGCCGGACGCGCTCAGCGGAAGTACGTCGGCGGTGGCGCGGTCGACGGCCACGGCGATCGCCCTCCAGGCGTCGTCCTGCAGGAGGTCGCGGGTTGTGCCCCCGGGAAGGCCGGAGCGGCCCAGCCGGAACCGAAGCCGCGGAAGGAGGAGCGGTGTGGCGATCGAGCTCATGGTGGAAGTCCTCTCGGGAGGCGGCCGTCACTGCGGGCCGGGTGGGTATGTCGCGATGGGGCCCGGCGCGCAGGACCAGGCAGGGCCATGCGCAGGTGCGGGGCGTCGACAACGATCAAATGACGCTGGAAAGTTTATTCATGGCCAATCGTGTGTCAAACTACTAGGGTCATTCATGTTGCTGGACACCCCCCGACCGGACCGATGAAGCAGCCCGAACCGCGCTGCGCGAGCGGGATTGTCAGTGGGGGCTGGGAGCATGGCGAAGCAGAAGCCGCACAGGCAGAACGAACATGGAGAGCCCCGTATGAACCGCAGTGAGCTGACCTCCGCACTGGCCGACCGCGCCGAGGTGACCCGCAAGGACGCCGACGCCGTACTGGCCGCCCTCGCGGAGGTGGTCGGCGAAGTCGTCGCCAAGGGCGACGAGAAGGTCACCATCCCCGGCTTCCTCACCTTCGAGCGCACGCACCGCGCCGCTCGGACCGGCCGCAACCCCCAGACGGGCGAGCCGCTCACCGTGCCCGCCGGATACAGCGTGAAGGTCTCCGCCGGCACCAAGCTCAAGGAAGCCGCCAAGGGCAAGTGATCAGGCGTTCGCGGTGACAGGGGGCTGTGACTGAGCCGACCGGCTCACCGTGAAGCCGTCCGCGGGGCGGTCCGGAACCCTCCTGGGCCGCCCCGAAATCACGAGTCCGGAACCGGTCTCTGCATATGGGAAAACATAAGAAAACACAGGGAAACTCTGGTAATTTCTGTCGCATGGACGAGGCGCTGGACGCAATCGAGCGGGAGATGACCCGGCTCCGGAGTGAGATCCGGTCCGCCGCCGAAGCGTCTGACGGCGAGCGGGTCACGGAACTCCGCATCCAGCTGCGCGCCGCGCAGGACGGATGGGACGCACTGCTCCCCGGAGCCTCCGCTCCGGCATCGCGCCTTGCGCCTGGCCTACCGCGGTCCATGAGGTCCGTACGCGAGCAGGTCCTGGAGACCCTGAACCTGATCGGCGCCCCTGCGGGACAGAAGACCATCCGGAGCGTCCGCGGGGCCTTCTTCGGCACCGTGCTCGCCGCCTCACGCCTGGCGAGTCTGCGGCGGGACGAGGAGCGCAGCTTCCGAAGCCGCAGCAGCCCGCGCACCCATGTGTGCCCCGCCCTGGTCGCCGACACCTTCCGTCCCGTCCGCTCCACCCTTGCCTCCTCCGAGTGGCCCCTGCCCCAGAGGCTCCTCGCCTCCGGGTCTGAGCGAGTCAACTACCTGACCATGGCCGTGAATCTGGCCGAGACCGCAGAGCGGGCCGGCCGGGAGACGTCCGGAGACGCCGAGGCGATCAAGCAGCTGCTCCAGGACATCGCGCGCAACATCCCCGGTCTCAACAGCGGCCGGCCCGTCAGCGCCGCGCGGATACGCGACGCCGCGCAACGAGAGCTCGACCGCCTGCTCCCCGCCGACCAGGACGCCCGCAACAAGGCCGCCGACCGGGCCGCCCAACTCGACGGCACGCAGCGTCTGTTCGGCACCGCAGAGCCGCAGAACACCTGATGACCACCACAGGACGACCGAAAGGACGGGGCAGACGATGACCGAGGTACGCCTTGCCGGGTGTGACGGCTGCATCGGCAGCGACCGCCCCGGCTACGTCATCGCCTGGGAAGTCGAAGGCGACCGGATGGTCCACCAATGGAAGCGGTGCCCGAAGCAGTGCACCGCCGAGTCCCGGGCTGCGACGATTGCTCGGCACCGCCAACGCCGCGCCGAGCAGGAAGCCCAGGCCGAGGCCGCCCGTAAGACCGATGCCACACCCGTGACCCCCGCCCAGCCGGAGCCCGCCCCCGAACCCAGGCCCGCGTCGGCGCAGGGGCAGCAGGCGCCGCGCCGTCCCGCCAGCCCGCGCCCGGCCTCCGGATTCCGCGGCCGCAGCGAGCAGGCAGCTGGGCAGGGCGGGCGCCGGACCCCGGCCCGCACCGCATCCGGCACCACCCCGGCGGCGAACAAGCCGCGCCGGTGGCCGGCCGTCGCCCTCGACCACAACGCCGAGGGCTGGACGCTGGACATCGAGCAAGTCCCGCCGCCCGCCGGCACGAAGGTCACCGACTGGTTCTCTTGGCTCGGCACCGGGCTGCCGCTGCGCATCGACCGTATTCACGACGCGGGCCGGACGGGCGACGGCATGGTCTGCCTCTCGGCCGCGGCACTCAAGGCCCTGGGACTTCCCGCGTCCTTTCCCACCACCGACAAGGCCCTGGCCGCGCTCATGACGAAGCTGTCCAAGGCGGCCGCGAGCGTCGGCATGGAGCTCTCCCAGGAGATCGGCCCCATCTTCCACGCGTTCCGCCGCGCAGGATCAGCCGGCGGCCCCAAGTCGTCCCTGCGCGTGGTGATCACCCCGTGGCTCGGGCAGGGCAGCGAGAAGCAGCAGGTGACCGGCGCCATGCTGGCCCAGCTCGCCGCCACCCCCGCGGGCGAACCCGACGCGCCGACCCTCGCCCGGCGCATCCGCACCTACGTCACCGACCTCGGAGTCGCCCCCGGCATCACCCCGGCCACCACCAGCAAGCTGCTCCTGGACGCCGTCCGGCCCCGCAACGAGCCCTACCAGGACGAGAAGGGGGAGTGGCACTCCCGCCTCCGCGACGGAGCGCTGCCCGGCGGCGACACCGTCGTGCCGCCCGCCGCCGGCGCCCGCCACCCCCTCACCCGAGAACTGGCGGACCGCGGCGAAGTCCTCTGCGAGGAGGAGGACTTCAAATGGTGGAAGAGGCCGCTCACGGAGGCCGAGGCGGCCATGCCGTACGCGGTCGCCTGCGACGTGTGCGCCTCCTACCTGTCGGTCACCATGTCGCTGCGGCTGCCCGTCGGCCCGCTGGAACACCACACCGACCCGGTCTGGGACACCAAGTCGGCTCCCGCCGGACTGTGGTGGTGCGACTTCACCGCCGTTGCGGTGGACGAGCTGCTGCCGCACCCCGCCACCTTCCACGGCAAGCCCCCCACCGGACCCGGCTGGTACGCCACCCCGACCGTCGCCTACATGGTCACCGAGTACGGCTTCGACCCGGCCACCATCACCGAGGCGTACCTGTCGCCCCTCACCGTGCCGTTCCTCAAGGAGTGGACGGTCCGCCTGCGCGAGGCGTACAAGCGCGTCTACGCCCTGCTCGGCCTCAAGGACGGCCAGGAGTCCGAGGAGTTCCTCGCCGCCTACGAGAGCCACAAGGACCTCGACCCGCAGGACACCGCGCGCTCCGACGCCCTGGTGCTGGCCGGCCTCTACAAGGAGGTCTACAAGGGCGGCATCGGCAAGTGGACCGAGGCAGCCCAGCACCTCGACGAGGAAACGTGGCTCAAGGACATCGTGGCCAACTGGTCCTACCGGCCCGAAGTCCGCTTCCACATCATCTCCGCCGCCCGCATCGCCAACCACCGCCGCATGCGCAAGACCTACAAGAAGACCGGCCGCGCCCCCTTCGCCGTCAACGTCGACTCCTACCTGTACGCCACCGAGCAGCCCTCACCGCTCGAACTGCTCACCCCGCCGGAGAACGGCAAGCCCGTCCTCGGGGTCCTGCGCCTGGGCATCGGTCCCGGCCAGTTCAAGCACGAATCGAGCATCCCGATGGACCAGGCCCTGGAGCTCATGGAAGCCGACGAGCACCCCTCGCGCCTCACCCACGACTACACGACCGACGGCATCGCCGTAGAGGCGTAAGGACTCCCCGTGACCACGAGCCGCGAAGAAGTGGCCAAGCAGACCGAGTTGACCGAGATGTACTCCCGGGTCAACCAGCTCTTCTACACGTCCAAGCACGCACCGGTACGCACCACCACCCAGGCCGAGCACGTCCTCGACCGGCTCTACGGCGGCCAGACCGCGGCGATGGCCGCCGCCTACAACATGTCTCCCCGTACCATCCGGCGCTGGCTCGACGGATCCCGCACCCCGCAAGGTGCGAACGCCGCGCGGCTTCTGCGTGAGGCCACGGCCGCGCAGACGACCAAGCGAGGCCGTGAGCGACGTGCCCGGCAGGCAGAACAGCACCGGGGCGACGTTCTGGTGCCGCGGGTGAACAACTTCACCGTCCGCGGCTCCGACGCGGTGCGGCCGCGGGATATCTCCATCAGCCTCAGCGGCACCCAACTCGCCGCCCTGGCACTGGCGGAGAACGAAAGCCAGGTCGACGACGTCATCCAGGAAGGGCTCGCCGCGTACTTCAACGGCGGCACCGCGGGCGGCTTCCACCCGGGAGACTTCGGGTACGACGCGGGCTCCCTCGTCTTCAACGTGCCCCTGATGACCGGCTCCAGCCGGACCGCGCAATGAGCGAGGCCAGTGCCCCGACGGGCGCCGGCCGGTGCCGCTGTCGGCGCGTGCGGGCACACTGGGCGCCATGGTGATACCGGATCAGCCGGAGCCGGCGCGCGTTCTCCCCGCACTGCCCGACCGCGACCATGAGGACGGGGAGATCCGCTGGGGCCGATGGGAGCCGGCCCTGGCCGCCTCGCACATCGACCCCCGCTGCCCGACCTGCGCCTTCCCCGGGCCGCTGTCGACCGTCTTCGGACAGACCTGGTACACGCCCGAACCCACCCCGGTCCGGGTCAGGCGGTCCCGTCCCGGCCAGCCGTCCGAATGGGTCCAGGCGCAGGGCCCGTCGTACTGGTGCAAGACCCACTACGCGGTGCGCTGCCCGCAGTGCGACGAGATGACGGTCTACCGGCGCAGCGACTGGACGGAGATCCACTACCGCCCGCCCACCACCGAACGCGCCGTTCCGAAGACGGACGACAACGTCCTCTTCTAAACGCCGGACCAAGCCCGGTGCCCACGTCGACCGGACGGCGCGCGAGCAGAGCGGCGGCAGAACGCCCTGGCGGGACCATCGTCAGGAGGGCCCAGGATCTTCGTCGGAGTCGGCGTCTGGGGCGTGAGCCGCGGCCAGCGCCTCCGCGGCCTTGATGCCCCGCGTGATGCCGGCCCGGTAGACGACCCCGACGGTGGTGACCTGCGCCGCCAACCGCTCGTACTCCGCCAACGGATCGGGCAGGCCAGCGAGTTCAGCGGCAGCTGGAGCAGCTGCTACCGGCACCACATCCGGATACGTGTCACGCCACTTACGGATCTTCCGGATGGACTCGACCGACGTATGCCAGCACGCGGCCAGCACCCGCTCGGCGAGATCGCTCGGCAGCCGCAGTGGGATGCTCTCCGGATACCCGCCGGTGCGCGATCCCGGCCACCGACCGCCGAGAGCCCGAGCCTCCGAGGGCACCGCCGGCCAATCCTTGGACCACCCCCGCTCCCCAAGCTCCTGCCCGATGCCACAGGCCGCCAGGGTGTCGATCGTGTCGAGCAACTGCGCCTCCCCGCGTAGGCGGTGGATCTCCCGCCGCCAGCGATCACGCACCGCGGCAGCGCCCTCGCGCGACAGCCCCCGAGTCTGCCAACGGTCCTCCGCCGAAAGGATGATGCGGCGCCGCTTCTCCATCTCGACGGCGTCCGTCACCCGGTCCCGTGTGCCCGCGACCACCCAAGCCGTCGCCGCCGTCGTTCCCTGCGCCACTGACGCTCACCCACCAACCTCGCACTTTGCAAAGGACCGTTGGCCAGGCTAGTCGCGCACCCGACCGGCGGCGTCGGCGGCACATGCGGGGCCGCCCGGAAGTGTCCGACGGTGTCCGACCGGACAGCGCCGGACACCCGGACACGCACGTTCGGCCACGCCTACGACGGAGCCCCGGGCGTATCGTCCGGCCAGATCACCTGCGGGGTCACCCGCTGAGCACGCCCGTCGATCACCACCACGCCCCACATGTCGTTCCAGTGCCCGTCACCCATGCACTGGATCCGCCCGCGGAACTCGTGGCCGGGGAAGGCGTCGATGAGCTCCTGAAGGTCGTCTTCGAGCCAGTCGAGACTCTCCTCGTCGTCACGGTCAGGCAGCGCCAGCCCAACCGTGGCAGTCGGCAACTCCCCGTCGACTTCGAGAAGGAGGGCGCGGGGCCCTTCGGTGCTGCGGCCGAGGAACCGGCTGCCCTGGCACTCCGTCCACGTCAGCGGAGGTTCGATCCGGATCTCGCCAGTCACGTACGTGTAGTACAGAGCAACTCCTTTGGAGATGGCCGCTGTCGTGCGGCAGGGAGGGAGAGGAGCCCGGGGCGTCCCGGAGCGGCTGAGGCGGGTGCCGTGACCGGGGCTCGGGATGGGCGGGAGCCGGATGCTGACGGGCGATCGTCCGCCGCTGCTACCGTTGCTGTGGCGCCGCAGCAACGGGCACGCGGCGCCGGGCCTTCCGCCTCGGCAGGAGGCCAAACCAGCACCTTCGGTACGCCGGGGGCAAAGCGCCGTCGGGTGCCCCGACCCAACGGCGGAGCCTCTTCAGGGGCGCCGCCGTTGGCGGTTCAACTGCAGGAGCCGGCGGCCGCCTTCCAGGGACACGGATGATCAGTGTCATGCCGCGTGTCACGCTCACTGTCACGCAGCCCACCGTGACACTCCTCACCTGGGCAAAGGGCCATTGAGGGGTATCCGGGAGCGCGGTCGTGACAGGGCCGTGGGTACGTCCTGGGCTAGCGGCCCAGGAGCATGTTGCGGGCTTGGAGAGCGCGGTTCAGCAGGGCTGCCTCACCAGCTTCGACCAGTGCGGGACCGCTGGTGGGGACGGCGGGCGGCATCGTGATCCGCACCTCGCCCTCGCTGAAGCTCCCGGCCAGGTCGGCGATCTGGTCGTCGGTGAGTGAGTGGCGGACGAAGAGGTCGACGCCGCTGAGGGAGATACGGAAGATGAGCAGCGGGGCGAAGAGCACTTCGATGACGTTGCCGCTGAACATGATGTCGGCCAGTTCTTCGGTCGTGCGCTCGGCGTCGCTCAGGTCATCGGTTGCGGGCATTCGGCTCCAGATCGTTCGGGGGCGGGAGGCAGGCAGGGGAGAGTCAGGCGTCCGTGTCGGTGGGTTCGTACGGGCCGCGGAATCGCGGAGGGATCTCGGCGGGCGGGGTGCTGGGGTCGGGAGCGTCGGCAGGGCCGCGCTCGGAGTCGCTCCAGTAGTGCAGGGCGAGGACGTCGACAGAGGCGTCGCGCTCCTCGCGGGTGGCCCACGCCTCGACGCTCACGTCGCCCTCGGTGTAGACGGCGAACGCGTAGCAGAGTTCGAAGGGGGAGTCGTACAGGGCGACCGCCTGGTACGGCCAGTTGCCGAGGTCCCAGCCCTCGGTGCCCCAGTCGCGGACTCCGGTCCATCCCCAGGGCCCCAGATGAGCGAGCCAGGTATCGGCGTCACCGCCGTCGTGGAAGTCCTCCGGGACGAACGGCAGGAGCTCCAGCGGAACAGGGCCGGAGACGAACGGGCGAGCACTGGAGGGGTACGAAGCGTGGGTCACGGGAGTCCTTGCGGTGAGGAAGGGCCTTTCCGACCCGGTAACTCAATGGTACTTCAAAGTAGGGTATGAGGCAAATTAATAGGGTCAGCGAAAGGGGTGGCTGATCAGGGAGGCGTACCCTGGCAGCGCGCGACAAGGCGGGCGTCGAGCGCACGTCCGAGAGGCGCAAAGGGCGCCCTGGGCAGACTTGTCAACTAAACTTCAACTCATGAGCGCGATGGAGACGAACCTCTCGGACCTGCTGAACAAGCCCAAGGTGACCCTCGCCGCCCTGCGGGGAGCGCGCCGCATAAGGCTCCGGCGTCGCGACGATGAGGACCTGGTCCTGACCACGGCCGCACGTGCTGACCAGGACAGCGCGGTCCTGGGCGCGACCAGCCGCATGTTCGTGGAGATGATGCGCACCTCCCAGGGCCGCACCCTCGTCCTGGACGTACTGCCGGCCACCTTTCCCTGGGTGCGCTACCTGCCCGCGCCTGACGTGCGGGAATTCTCCGTCGAGCTCGTCGGCGCTCTCGGTGCGGCAGTCGACCTGGACAGCACCGCCGCCGTTGCTCAGCTCCTGACGGAGTGGAAGCACACCGCCGAGGTGCACGCTGACCCCGAGCTGTACGCGGCGCTCACCGCCGACTCCGACGAGGACTACGGGCCGGTGCCCGAACCCGGAGCCGCGGCGTGAGTCTCAAACGCGGAGACCGTGTCGCCCCGCCGCCGGGCCCCGGCGAGTGGGACATCCGGTTCGCCAACGGGGAGGCCGCCAAGGGGTGGGAGCAGCTCGCGGCCCAGGCCGCCGGTAACACCCGGGCCGCCTGGCTCCTGATACGAGCCGATCCGGCTCCGGCTACGCGCACGGAGCGCCACCACCGGCTCAAGGGCGAGCTCGGCCACGGCACGCACCGCGGCGAGCCCATACAGCGCTGGCAGATCGAGGTGACCGCCGGCGGACGCATCTGGTACCTGCTGGACACCGAGCGCCGAACCGTGTGGATCGATCAGGCGTCCACGGGCCACCCCAAGGCGACCGACCGCTAGCGCTCGCGGCTAGATCCGCCTCGGGGGGCTGCCAGGGAACGCCCTGGGGGTGTGGCGCCACAAGGGAGTGACCCTGAAAAGTTGACACACTTACCCTCTGTGGGTACTGTCGTGGGTGTTGAAGCGGTGCCCGGCACCGCGGCCGCCGGCCCGACGCTTCGCAGGCGTGCCATCCCACCCGGGACGGCAGGGGTTCCACACCCTTCAGGCCGTGAAAAACCCCGTGCAGCGGCAATCTTGCGATTGGTAGTGTCCCGGCTGCGGGGCGGCTCCGAAACGTGCTTCCTTCTCACTCTTGGAATAGAACCCAGCGCGTTCACTTCCCGCCCCGCACCCGAGAGCTTCACCGCGCCGGACACCTCACGCACGATCAACCGGTGCCTCCGCTGCGCCCGTTGACTACGACCAGGTTGAAACTTTCGGCGACGCCAAGCGGTGCCGAGGCCCTCCCTCCCACCAGGGCGGGCAGCGGCCTGGACGCTGCGGCCCAAGAAGACGACGCCCTGCACCACAGGGACCTGCAGGCCCGGGAGCGCCGGGGCAGGGGGAGGAACGCAATGACGACCACGACCATCACGACCACCACCGCAGTGCGCCGCAGCCTGGCAGCAGTGCTCCTTTCCCGTCGCGGATCCGTCTACCTGAACGCCCCCACACCCACGTCGGCCCGCTCGACGTCGGCCTTCGACACCCTCGCCGGCATCACCCTGCTGGAGGCCGACCTCCTCGAGCGCGGCTACCTCCTGTCGGCCAACCTTCGCCAGGCCCTCGCCGACGGCACCGAAGCTCAGCTCATCACCGCCGGTCGTGCGCTGCTGGCCGACATCGACGCGGCCCTCGGCGCCGACCGCGACCACACGCCGCTGTTTCGCGGCTTCCCGGACAGCACCCCGGCCGACACCCTCGCCGTCTACGTGGACCGGGTCCTGACCGTGCTCGTCCAGAAGCCCGAGCAGCCGTGCGTACTGTGCGGAGCGAACGACACCGTGCACCCGGTCGCCCCGTGCGCCCACCTGGTCTGCACGTCCTGCTTCGACGGCGCCGACTTCTCGGCCTGCCCGATCTGCCACCGCCGCATCGACGCCGACGACCCGTTCCTGCGCCCGCAGGCCCACCGGCCCGCCGCCGGGGCGCGGCGCGCGCTGCCCGACCGGCTGCGCATCCTCAACCATGGCGGCACGCTCACGGACCGCACGGCGGACGCCAAGACCGAGCTGGCCGGCCTGCTGGCGCGCACCGGCGCGCTCAGCCCGCAGGACACCGACGACCTTGCGACCCTCCTCGACGCGGCGGGCGACCGCAGCGACCTGGCATGGCTCCCGGAGTCCATCCCCGGCCGCACCACCAAGGCCCTCGTCCTGGCCTGGCTGCTCGACGAGCCGGACCACCACCAGGTGGCACTTCCGGCCGTCATCGCCCGGATGACCACCGCCACCGATGTGCTGCGTCTGGCGGCCGTCCGCTCCGGCGGCGACGCCGGACTTCTCACGCCGGTCCGCTTCACCGCCCTCTCACGGCCGCTGCGCCGTGCCCTGCTGCAGGCCCTCGACGGCCTCGACGTGACCCTGGTCCCGGAGGACATGCGCCGCCACGAGCAGGCATGGAAGCACCTGGCGGAGCGGCTGCACCCCTTCGAGTACGCCAGCCGCTACCCGAACGCGGCCCTCGCCATCGCCGCGCTGCGCCAGACCGCGCTCACCGACGACACCCTCTCGCGCACCTTGCGGGCGACCGCCCGTACGGTGCCGGTCGCCAGCACCAACCGGCCGAAGGTCACGCTCGCGCTCTGGGCCACCCAGGTCGAGACGGCCCTCGCCGAGGCCGACGTGCAGCGCGTGCTGCCCCTCCTGATCCAGCGCCCCGGCGAGTTCCTGCGTCGGCTGGACCACTTGCTTCGGCTCGCGGGGACCGACCAGGCGCCCATCGTCCTCGACGCTCTGGAGCGGGCGGTGCCCCACGTCGCCCCGGCCGTCGTCCTCTCGGCGCTCGGCGAGATCCGCACCCGGACCCGCAAGGGCACCGAGCGGGTCTTCTTCCCCAAGGGCGGCAACGCCAAGGCCCACATCGTCGCGGACGACCGCGACCCGCTGCCGGACATCGTCGTCGACCGCGCCGTGACCATCCTGACCAGCGAGATCCTGCGCCGCGCAGGACGGCTCACTCCGGTGGACACCGCTGTCGTCGACGCGGGCCTTCACGGCGTGATCGCGCCGTTCGCCGAGCGGACCGCTTCGCGCGCCCTGGTCACCTTGCCGCGCGGCAGCGAACTGCCCCTGCCCGACGGGCGCACGGTGCGCCTCTTCCTCCATTGGACGGAGAGCGCCACTTCCGGTCGCACCGACCTGGACCTGTCGGCAGCGATGTTCAACGACACCTGGGAGCACGTCGGCACCTGCGACTACACCCGGCTCCGCTTCGAGGGTTCGGCGGCCGTGCACTCGGGCGACCTGACGAGCGCACCGGCACCTCAGGGCGCCAGCGAGTTCGTCGACCTCGACCTCGACCAGCTGGGCGCCGCAGGCGTTCGCTACCTCGTCGCCGTGGTCTTCTCGTTCAACAACGTGCCGTTCGACGATCTCGCCGACGCCTTCGCCGGATTCATGGCCCGCGATGAGGACGGCAGCACCGGAGCCGCCTTCAACCCGCGCCACGTCGAGCAGCGCTTCGACCTGACCGGTCAGTCCCGCGCGAGCGTTCCCCTGCTGATCGACGTGAAGGGGCGCACCATGCGGTGGTTCGACGTCGTCAAGGGCGTCACCGGCACCAACCACGCCGTCCACCGGCATGCGGACGACCTCGCCACCCTCGGCGAGGGCCTGACCGGCCTGTTCACCTCCGGCGCCCGCGTCGGGCTCGGTGAACTGGCCAGCTGGCAGGCGGCAGCCCGTGCCCGCACCGTCGTGGTGCGCCACCTTGACGGCTCCACCACGACCTACCGGCGCCGCCCGCAGGAGACCACCCCGGCCTTCGCCACGCGCATCGGCACCCCGAACGCCGACGAGGCCCTCAACGTGGACGCCACCGACGTGCACGCGGCCTACCTGGTGCGCGGCGACCTGGCCCTGGCCGACGGCGCCGAGGCGTACGCGCTCTACCCGGCAGGACTGGACGCCCGGAGTGTGCGCCTGCTGGCCGCGTCCGAGCTCGTCTCCACTCTCACCCCGCAGTAGCGGCCAACGCATGGCAGAACAACAGCCCTTGGGGACGGTGCGCACTCACGCACCGCCCCCAAGGGCTTCTTCATGTGCACGGCCGAGGTCACCGGGGCCCGCGCCGGTTGCGGATCGCGATGAGTGCAGACCGGCGTGGTGAACAGCGCGTGCCAGCCGTAGAAGCACACCCCGGCCAGGCCGGCCAACTGTCCCACTACGAGCAACAGCAGGAAGGCCGGCGCGAGGAGGACCGGGAGAGTCCCGCCGACGGTCGCGGCCTGCAGATGAGGGATGACCCGCTGGATCGTGACGCATACGAGTAGGGCGGCGGCGAGGCCGCCCCAGATGACCACCAAGGCCTGCCCTGGCCGATCCCGGCGGCCAGACGCAGCCGCAGAACGATCCGAATCTTCCTTGCCAGCCTGGGGCACGGGATCCCCACGGTCTACGGCAGGCGCCTTTGCCTCGCGCCCTTCGGCGGGCGAGGTGTTCAACTCCGGCTCCGCGGACGCAGCAGACGGGCGGACACCGAGCGGATGATGCGGCCCAGAGCCATCCCGATGGCACCGACAACGAGCACCCCGAACAGCCGCTCCACGAGCAGATACGTGCCCGCTATCGGCTGCCACACCACGGGCAGCAGCAGGGGCAGCACACGCACCGGATTCAACTCCCGGCGCCCGAGGGGGCTTTCCTCCAGCGGGCGCAGGAACAAGGCGCCGCTCGGGCTGGTGTACGTGATCGCCGCGCCCATCACCAACGGCACCAGAATGGTCAGCAACACGTCGAGAACAGCGATCACCACGGGCGGTCTCCTTGGACGGCGGGGCGGCACTCTGCTGCGCCTCCGATGGAACCGACCCTGCACGCCACGCCCTGTGGACAGAGTCCGCCGCCGCGCGGGCACCTAGGCCGGTCCGCCCCGCCCCGTACCCGTTACCTCTGGGGTTGTCAGGAGCTCTGCGCGGCCGACGTGGCATCGGCGTGGTGCAGTGCGCCGACGACAGCACGGACGCAGGCGCGCGTGTCTTCGCGGAAGACGGAGACTGGGGTCTGCGGGTAGCCCGGCGATGCGTACAACGTGGTGACGCCGGCGGCCGTGACGAGCCGTGCCCGCCATCCGTGGTGGATCCGAACGGCATGCTCGATGTTGTTGCGGTGCTCGATGATGACGTACGCGGTGTGCTCGTCAGGCTCGGGCTCGTAGTGGCCGGCAATGACGCAGTTGTTGCGTCCCAACGAGGCGGAGTAGCCGGTCTGTTCGGGTACCTGGGCGTCCTGGAGGAGCTGGCGCAGCAGACGGTCGGCGCGGCAGTCGCACTCCTCGACCTGGCAGAGCTGCTGCTCGGTCCAGGACAGCAGGTCACTGATGGAGGAGGTGATCTCGGCCATCTCCTGCTTCCCGCGCTCCATGTAGGGGTCATCGGGGCCGTCCGCCATGTTCAGCGCCGCCGAGGTCGCCAGGCTTTCGCGGCGCATGCCGGACAGCGCCAGGCGCAGACGGGCGAAGCAGCCTGGAATGCCGCAGCCAGCGGCGAAGGCGGCGATCGGGCCGCGCTCGGACAGGGCCTTCGCGGCCTGCCGGGCTTCCTTGAGGGTGGTGATGGGCACGAAGGCTCCTCGGTGTGAAGGCGCCGCCGAGCGGCGGCGCCCAGTAGTGAGGGGCGGGCGGGTCCGTGAGGGGGATCCGCCCGCCGCGGGTGGGTCAGGCGCAGCGCAGCGCGGAGACCAGCGCGGCGCTCAAGACAGCCGGAATGTCGGCGACCTGGGCGACGTCCAGGCGGTGGGCGCCGGGCAGGACGTTGGAACCGGGGTCGAGGCAGAACCACAGGACGTGGACGCCTGCCTTGGTCAGGCGCCGTACGAGCCGCTTACCGCCGAGGCGCTCCTCCGGCTCCCAGTGGCCGTCGGACACGATGACCAGAACGCGAGCACCGTCCTTACGGGAGAGCCCCAGCGCGCCGTCGAGGGCGTTGACGGCCTCCGTGAAGCGATGGTTACCGTCGTTCGCGTGAAACTCGGTGACCTGGGAGGGCGGCTGGCCGGGGGCGACGATCGGGGTGACAGCCGTACCGAAGGCCACCGTCGCCGCCTTACCCGCGACCTCGCGGGTTCCGTGCGCGAACATCCAGGCCGTCGAAGCGACGATCGGCGTGTAGGCGCGCATCGACCCGGAGACGTCGACGGCCACCCCGACCGCGACCGGCGGCTCGTCCGTGCGCTTGCGCCGCACCGTGCGAAACGGCCGGACGGTGACCGGCACCCCCAGGGCGCGCTGCGCCGCACCGAGCATCGCGTCGCGGCCGGACAACCGGCCCGGCGGGAGCGCAGAGGCGACGCGGACCCGGGCGGTGTCGCGGAACCGCGCCCTGGCGAGCGCGAGGCCCAGGCGCCGGGCGGCCGCCCGCTCCAGTGCGGTGGGTGCCCGGCGGCCGCTGACCGGATTCCTCGGCCGCGAGCGGCTTGACGTCGGAGCGGGCGCGGGCGGGAACACCCGGCGGGCAGCGTTCCGTGCCGCCTGCTGCGCGGCATCCTCGGCCCGGCGTTCCTTCTGCCGCCGGGCAGCCGCCTCCTTGAGACGACGTTGCTGCTCGGGGTCGGGCAGCGCCCCCGTGGAGATCTGTGCGTGCACCGAGGCCGCGACGGTGACACGGGCCACGACCGAGCCGAACGGATCCCCGCCCGCCGCTGCGTCCGAGGACTCGCGGGGCTCGCCCGCGGCGCATCCGATGCCGGGCAGGTCGTCGTCGGGGTCGGCGCCGACGACCTCCACCCACCGGCGGGCGACCTCCAGCAGCCCGGCCTGGTCGCCGTCGGCGAGGCCCAGGACCTCCTGCCACAGGTCCCGAAGCCGGGCCAGATCACCCGCGCCGAGGACGGACTCGGCCGCCGCGCGCACCGGCTGGACCTCGATCTCGGTGAGCACCCCGGCGTCCGCCCGGCCCAGGATGAGCGCGGCACCGGCCGCGGCCCGCCACCGGTCGTACTTCGGTGAGGCGGTGCGCTGCGCAGGCAGCACGATGCTGCTCGCGCAGGCGCGCAGGAAGACGCGGTCCGCCGGGCGCTCCTGGAGGTGACGCGCCTCGATCCGGGGCTCTTCGAGCAGCACGGCCGCGCGGATCATGGCGCGTCCCGCCGACTCGGGCCAGTCCCGCCAGCGGGTGCTGCGGGCATGTCCGGCCTCATGCGTGGACATCCCCACGATCACCGGGTGCCGCAGCCGGCCCGAGACGCTGAGCGGGTCGATCTGGTCCGGGTGCACGCCGTCCTTCAGCGCGATCGCCCCGTTGACCGTGACCTTGATCAGTGCCGGGTCGAACCAGGCGGCCTCCGCCGTGGACGCGCCGTCCCACACCATGGTGAGCAGCACATCGTCGCGGTCGGCCAGGGTGTTGATGATGGAGCCCAGACGCCGGGCGAGCGCGCGCCGGGCATCCAGCAGATCCGCGTCGGCGTCCTCCTGCACCGCGGGAGCGGTGCCCGCCACGGTGGCCGTCACCGGCGCCCCGCAGGAACGCGGGCGCCCAGGGCCAGAGCCGGGGTCTCGCCGAACTTCTCCTCCATGGCGGCGGCGAACTCCTCGCGGTCCTGGGCGGGGCACTTGCGCAGCAGACCGGCGACGGCAAATCCCTGTCCGTACCGCGCAGTTGCCTCGGCGAAGGCCAGCGCGTCACGCAGCTGCGGGATCCAACCCGCGTACGTCTCCTGGGCCCTGCGGCTGTCCAGGTTCCTGGCCACGGTGATCAGATCCTCCGGCACGCCGAGGTCGGCAGCCAGGTCCCAGTCGGTGGCCACTTCGATGTGGTGGTGGAACCGGCTGCGCAGGGCGTCGCTCAGGTTCGCCCCGGGAACGTCGGGGTTGCAGGCGCCGATGACGAACCAGTTGGGCCCGACCTTGAGCGGGGGCAACTTCGGGTTCATCGGGACGTGCAGCTCACCGCGGCCGTCCATGAGCGCGTACAGCACGGTCAGCACCCGGGGGTCAATCAGGGCGATCTCGTCGATCAGCAGCGGGACGTCGTTCTCGATGCTGCGGATGAGCGGGCCCGGCACCCACTCGTAGAGCTCGGTGCCCGGGTCCTGGACGAAGGTGCCGACGAAGTCCGGCACGTCGGTGTCGGCGGTGCCGACGATCGTCTCCAGGCCGCTGTGCAGGCCGTCGATGGCGTCCTGGACGAACGCGGCCTCGCTCAGCGCGGTCTTGCCGGTGCCGGGCGGCCCGACGAGCAGCACGTGCTCGTGGTGGTCGCGGGCGTCGCGAAGGAACGCGAGGTCCTCCAGCGGGCCGACCATACGGGGCTGGTAGGGATGGCCGTTCGGACGGACCTGCGGGCCAACCGGTGCGAGCGCGGACGACAGGGCGGGCGGAGGCGGAAGGGGCGCGCTCTGCTGGGTGCGTTCCCGCTCGAGGTCCTCCAGGACCGCGCGGCCGCGCTGGTTCATCTGACTCGTGAAGCTGGGCAAGGGACTCCTGGAGTGGAAGGGGAGAGAGGCGCGGACGCGGTTCCGGGCTAGAAGTCCGAGCCCGGGATGTGCGAGGCGTGGCCGAGTTCCGTGCCCGTCTCGCGGGCGTGCTTGCCGAAGTGCTGAGCGATGCGGTGGGCGTTGCTGTGAGCGGAGGCGGCGTCGGTGAGATCCGCAGGCAGGCCAAAGACGGTGAAGTCGCGGCTCGGCGCGTATCCCTTCCTCTCCTTCTCACGGGACCGCCTCACCGCGTGGCCCAAAGCCTCGGCGGCGGTGATCTGCGTGTGGACCAGTCCGATCTGGCCCTTGCCGCTGCGGGATCCGTGGATTCCGAGCACGATCGCCTCGTCCCCAGTGACGACGATGAACCGGTAGAACTTGTCGCTGTGCCCGTCCTCAAGGTGCAGTTCCCAGCCGAAGCTGACGACGCTGTCACTGGAAGCCAACTAATACCCCCATGGATCAAATTATTTGGGTCACTAGATATCTGGAGGTGCGCGGCGAAGTGGCCGACGCAGGGGTGGAGGCGTCCTCCGATGTACTCAATTGTACCCATGTCGCATCCATGGGTCAAACTAATAGGGTCGCTCGGGGTGTGTCGACTACGCGTTCACGCCCGTGTCCGGATCGCCGGGACGGGGTCGGGTGACAGACTTACGCGCCCCGTACACTCGGCACCCGCTGTCCACGCCCGGGAGAGAACAAGACCGTGAACACACCGCAGACCAGCAGCACACTTGACGCTGACGCACCGATCTACACCAGCCTCGTCGAGGAGCTCGGCGACGTTCTGGGCGAGGCACGCCGCACTGCGGAGCAGACCCTGCGCGAGTCGCAGCGGGCTCTCGACTTCGGCCTCATCTCGGCCGGCGCCGCCTGACCAACTGCGCCCGGGGCAACCACCTCGGCCAGCCGCCCGGCCACCGCATCCGGTCACAAAATCTGGGATCCAGCGGACGGCCAGAAGCACGGGCTCACCGTGGGCAGTACCCACTCAGGGTCCCTCGCACCAGTTCCTGCAGGTACGCGCTCAGCTCGGACACTGGATTCTCGACCGTCGTCTCAGTCATGATCCAAGAACGACGCTGTCCGGTGGCCGTCACGCGCCGGCGCCCCGTGGACCGGCCCCGCAATCCTGGACCACGACGGGGACCGCCGCCGACCCTACGGTTCACAGCGACGCACCATCGCCCGCCGGGCTAGGCCGGTCGCACTGCGGGGACCGGCCGGACAGACAGATGTCTTCGATCAGGCGCATCTGGGCGGACGCCTTCTCGTCCCACTCACACCGGCGTTCCTCGCGGACCCTGGCCAGGTCCCGGCCGACGGGTATGAACGGGGAGTCAGGGTATCCGGGCCACCGGTTCCCGCTGACCGGGTCGAAGTCCATGTTCCGGTAACCCCGCCACGACTCCCGGTGATGCGGGCACATCGCGGCGGGCGCGCGGACCGTGTAGCGCTGATCGGGCGGGAAGACGTTGTTGGCGGCCGTGTGCCGGCTGCGGCGCCAGGCCGCGGCTTCCCAGGTGTGCCACCGGGCCCTGACGTCGGCGGGACTGGGATGTCGAGGTACCGGTGCGGGACGTCCACGAAGTACTTGGGCTTGGTCAACTGGGCTCTTTCATAACGGGAACGGAGAACGGCGGACGAGGGGACGCGGCGCGGGAGCGGAGGGCTGCGGGCCGCTCTCGGTCGCGACGAGTCGGCCCGCGGCGTTGAGCCGGAGATAGGGGCGCATGATCTTCGGAATGGGTGCGGTGTCCGGGACCCCGCGGGCGATGGCGCCCCACTCGCCCGTGGTGAGGAACTCGGCTCCGATGTACTCGGTGTACGCGGGCGGGATCGCCTCGGTGAGCTCCTCGTGGACGTCGGTCCAGTGGATGTCCATCGCCTGCTGCATTTCGCGGACGGTGCCCTTGCCGCCGCCCTTGCCGTACGCGGCGATGTACGGGCCGTCCCGCCACACGCCGTGCCGCAGACCACGGACGTAGCCGCGGTGGGGCTGGTGCGGCCGCCGGTCGCCCTTCCAGTAGTCGATCTCGAACACCCGATGGCGCAGGACTCCGAGCCCGAACATCTCGCCGCACAGCACCAGGTCGCGCCGCAGCTGGGCGCCCTGGACGTTCTCGATCACGGAGGGAACGCCGTACCAGGCGAACAGCTCCCGCGTCTCGGGGATCAAGTCGACGTACTCGCGGCCCTTGTTCGTGCCCTTGGTGAGGGTGCACGAGTGCTGGCACGGCGGCGAGGCGTGCACCAGGTCGAAGTCCTGGACGTGCGAGTGCGCGAACTCCAGGGCATCGGCCTGATGGAACTCGAACGGGTAGTGGGGCCGCGCGCTCTTGTCGACGCCCACGACGTCGAACCCCGCCCGGTAGTACCCCATCCCCGCGCCGCCGGGACCGCAGAACAGGTCCAGGACCCGCGGACGACGCCCACGGAAAGCGGGCCGCTTCGGCAGCCGTAGCCGTTTCGCAGGCCGGCAGGCCCCTGTGCTGCAGCACGCCAGGCCCATGCGGCCGGGCCGCCACCGCGCCGGCGGTGCGGGCAGCACGGCGAGAGGACCGGTCACTCGGCCCTCGCAGCACCCGGCAGACGCTCGGCCAAGACGGCCAGGGCGTCGAGCACTTCGGCCGCATCCCGGATCTGGCCGGCCGCGTTGTCCTCGGTCCGGGTCCAGCCCACGCGCCGGGAAGTGGTGAAGAACGGGATGACCTTGCGCAGGGAAATCACCGGCGTGCCGTGCACGTCGCACTCGGTCTCAAGATTCCCGACGTCCGGAACGCGGGCGATATAGGCCCCGTTGGCCGGATAGCTGGGGTCCTGCCAGACGACGAACGCGGCGGAAGGGGCGTTGCTCATGAGCGTGTCGGCCAGGGTCCGGGCGGAGCCAGCCGCTACCTCGCCGGTGCCATAGACGAAACCGAGCTCCAGCTGACGGGGTACGGGCCCCAGGCCGTAGTCGCTCGCCACCCGTGCGCCGTGGAAGGCGGCCAGAACCGCATCGACCTCCTCGTCGTGGACGCTGTAGATGATGACCTGCAGCTGCGAAACACCGGACAGGACAAGCTCCTTGAGGTGGTTGGGGTAGCGGGGAGATACGAACCTGCGTCGGCACACGGGCGGAGCAGGATCGCGTCCGCAGGGCCGCGCGACGTCGCAGGGGTCAGCCGTGGCCGTTTGCCGCTTCCGCGGGCGTGATGCGGTGAGCCTGATCAGGCCCTGCTGCGCCGGGCTGGGGCCAGCGCCTCGCGCGCGTCCTCCAGCGACAGGAAGTCGCGGGGCGACGTGCTGTTCGGGTAGACGTGACGCGCCGCGAGGGCCCGCGCTTCCTGGACGTCCCAGTCGGCGACCGGGAGCAGCCAGCGGCGCCCAGTGGAGTGCAGCAGCCCGTCCAGCTGCTGCGGATATCCGCCGCCCTCGGGCCGAGCGTCGCGCACCATCTTGATCCGTCCGTCCCGGAAGAGGTTCGTCACCTCCATGAGCCGGTACGCCAGGGGCTCCTCCTCGCGGGCGTATGACGCCGTGGTGTACGACGGGCGCAGCTCCACGATCACCAGATCACCCCTGCGGGCCATGATCTCGGGTGTGGTGGTCTCGGTCATGGCTTCCTCGCTCACGGAGTCGGTGATCAGTTACTGGTTGTCTCGGGGCTCGCCGAGGCGGTAGCGGGCGGGGCCGGACGAGCCGCCGCCGGGAAGGCCGGACGTACGGCGCCGGGGCGCGACCGCGACGGCCGCGCCCCGGACTGGATGGTCATCGAGCGGCGAGGCGCCGCATGGTGCGGGCGTAGTCCTCCACGCGCGCCTTGGCGATCACCGAGCGGTCGGTGGTACGCAGCACGAGCCCCTCGGGATGGCCGCCAGCGCCGCCATCCAGTGCCACGCGCGTGCTGGGCAGCTGCGTGGCGAGGAAGTCCTGCATCCCCGCGAGATCGGCCGGGAGCTGGTCGGCTGCGACGCGGCCCAGCCGCGGTGTCAGCTCGATGCCGTTCTCCGCGGCCGCGAGGGCGAGTTCGTCCTCGGTGAAGAAGCGCTGGCCGCCGTGCTCGCGCCAAGAGCTGATCTCGGCAGGCGACCGCTCCAGGACCGCGGCGTCCACCGTGGCGACGTCGAAGAGGCGGAATCCCACCGCGCGGCTACCGGTGTACTCCTTGCTCGCCGGGGTGAGCTTGGAGCCGTAGACCTCGAAGAAGTAGACGCGGACGCCCGCACTGGGAGCCGTCAGGCGGCAGGCCAGGGAGCGCAGCGCGGGAACGATGGTGCTCTTCACGTCGATAACACGGTCACCACGGGCGTGGAGAAGGTCCTCACGGCTGCCGATCACGAAGTCGCCGTCAGGAAGGACAGCGATCCGCGCGTTCGTGCCGTCCACCTTCTCGGTGAGCACCACATCGCCGTTGAAGGCCACCGGGTTGTCGAGCAGGGTGCCGCGGTCGATCTCATGGAACGTCGGTATCGAGGGGTACTTCGTTGCCGAGTTCAGGGCGTCGAGACTGATCGCGTCGAGATTGGTCAAGGGGTCCTCCAAGGCCGGTCAGGTCGGAGCGGGCGGTCGGGGTGAGCGCCCCGCACAACACAAAAGTACCTCAATGCGGGGGGTGGATCAAATTAAAAGGGTCACCAAGAAGGCCCCCTCTTGCGATGGCCCTAATAATTTGACTCATAAGGCGACATGGGGTAAATTAGTGAATGCCGACTCTGCGGCGCCTGCCAGGAAGGAATGACGATGAGCCCCCGTCTGAGCGACTACACCCGCAACCGCGAGCACGCCGTTGCCACGCAGAACCTGCGCCGTTCCGGCGCCAGCGGCGTCCATGCCGGTGGACCGAAGCGCCAGCGCAACCGGAATGCCGCCAAGAAGGCGGCCATCCGCTTCTCGGCCGCCGCGTGACCGTGCTCGCCGCACCCCACTCCGGAGAGGCCGTGCCTACGGCCTCCGCACCGCTTGCAGTGATCGTCACGAGGGCCGACGGAGGAGTCACTCGTATCGGCCCCATCACCGCCCCCAGGGAAGCCGGTGCGATCCACGCCTCGCTCACCCGGGCCACCACCATCCCGGAGAAGGCATCGGCTTCAGCCGAGATCGTCCGGTTCAACTCCGCCGAGCAGCACCTGCCGCTCCTGGACGCCGAGGTCGAGACGGTCCTGGAGTTGATGGACGACACCGAGCAGGGTGTCGAAGCTCCCTTCCCTAACCTGTGGGACCGCCTCGTGGCCCAGCACGGGCTCACGGTGGCCGACGCGCTGATGCGCGTGGCCCTTGCGGCGGGCCGCGAAGGCCACCGGCCGCCGGCCCACCGGGCCGCACCGCGCCCTTCGCGCAGCCGGGCCGACGAACGCTTCGAGCACGCCCTGCGGGAAGTCCTCCTGGGGCACGTTGGCCCCGGAGGAATCTCGCCCGCTGCGCTGGACGACACCCTGACCAGCATCCGACACCTCGCCGAGGCATGGGCCCGGTCACGTCCGCTCCACGCCCCGGGCAGCTGAGCGCCCCCTCCGCATATCCACCCGGCAGCGGGTCACAGCGCCCGCGGCCGTGCCATCCCCAAGGAGCAGCCCTGAACCCCGGACTCATTCACGAACTGCACCAGGCTGCGTACTACTTGCCGCCCGACCCTCATGCCCCCGGGGAGGCCGTCTCCGTTCTGGCACTGGCTGGATTTCGCATCGCCGCGTACATCACCGAGGACGGCGGGCTGTCCCTCGACGTGAACAGCGAGGAAGCCGCGCCCGTCTTCCGCCGCCGCGCCGACGGCAGCCTCGCCGTCATGGTCCGCGTGGACTCCTTCACCGCGCAGACGTGGACCCGCGCAGTCCACTGATCGCCTGCAGCCCAGCGACGCGGCGCCTCAACCGCGAAGTCCGGGGTCTTGGGGAAGGTGGGAGCGGCCCCGGCCTTTCGCGAGACGGACGAGCGCCTCGCGAACGGATACCGCGCCCCGGCGCGCGGGCCAGCCGACCACGCTCTCCAACGGCTTCTCCTGCGGCGGCAGCGCCCATGACTCCGCCGTGCCCAGGTGCATGAGCCGCTTTCCGGACCGCTCGGTGTCGGCAGTGATGGAACCGCGATCCCGCTCCGGCCGGCACGGCACGATCAACCGCTCCCTCGTCACCCGGCGCACCATCGGCAACACCTTCTCCCACGGCAGCGCCCGCTCGAGGTCCGCATCGCTGATCTCGTGCACACGGCGCTCGCCCAAGGGAGAGCCCGGCCGTACGGGGCGGTCCAGGAGCACGGCGCCCGAGGCGATGTCGACAACCGCGACTTCGACGATCTCGTCCTCCACGCTCTCGACGCCGGACGGTCCGGATGTACGGGTGCACAGGACGACGCCGACCCCGTCCATCAGCAACGGGCGCGCCCACCGCGCCCGGCGCCCCCAGAGCGTGTTGCCGAGCCGGATGTCCGAGGTGAACCGTGCCACCGCTGGGTCCGCCCGCAGCTCCGCCAAGACGGCGCCGACGCCCGGGTTTCCCTGGTCGTCCCGCATCCAGTCCAACTCCCAGCAGCCTGTCCGCTCGTCGTGATGCGCCCAGACCTCGACGTGGTGACGGTCTGCCAGGGCGCCGGCGAACCCATGGACCAACTCGGCCCGGCTCGGCTGACGGCTCACGAACTCGCGCAGCGGGCTGGGGGCGCCCGGCCGCACCGCGCGGACCTCCTCCCAGGGTGCGCCGGGAAGGTCGCGCAGGGCCTCGACGTCGCGGGTGGTGAACAGCGGAATGTCGATCCACCGACGGCTACCCACCTGGGACTGCACGTAGGTCGCCGGGGTGATCCAGCCCGCGTCCAGGACGTACTTCCAGTCCGAGGGGCGGATCTCCAGTACGTCCGTGGCGGCGGCCTGCGCGGTGACGTACTGCTCGCCGTCGGCCTCGGCGGCCATCGTGTCCAGGTCGGCGATCAGGTACCGGCCGCCGCGACCGGTGGTGATACGGCCCTCCTCCCCCATCCGCACCAGGTCGCTCCAGTGCCACCCGATCCGGTCAGCCGCCGCGTCCCGGGGCAGGCTCGCTGCCTCCCACGCCAACCGGTCGGCGACCACCGACCGCACCAGGTCGGTATCGAGGGCAAGCGCGGCCGCCGTGGAGTACATCGGCCAGCCCTTGTAGTGGTCGACCACCTCCAGGTGTTCCTGGGCGACCAGGTCGTCGACGTCGGCGGCGGTGACCGGCTCGCCGACGTGGTCGGCGAGCAGGCCCGCGATCCGCCGGGCGCCCAAGGCCTCGGGCAGGGGAGGTTCCTGCTGCGGGACCACCAGGGTGGTCCCGGTCGTGGCGGTCTCGGTCGCCGTGTCCTGCATGGTGTCCGTCACGGTCGGGTCTCCTTCTCGGTGGTCGTCGTGCAGCGGTCTTTCTGGGTGCCGAGCCGGGCGACGGCGTCGATCTCGGCGGTGAGCCGGGCGCGGGCCTCGGCGAGCTTCTCGCCGGCCGTGCGCTTGGCGGCCCGGGTGCGGGCCAGGGCCTGGGCCTGGCGCTTCTCTCGCTCGGTCAGGGTCCGCACCACTTCCTCGTAGTGCGCCGCCTTCTCGGCGGCGATCTGGGCGCCGGGGCGCTGCGGGCTCTTGTGGCCGGTCCGGGGGCCGGACTTCCTCGACAGCTGGAGGCGGGCGAAGTCGATCAGCTCCGCAGCGACGACCCACTTGGTCCGCTTGTGCAACGAGCCGGTGAGCAGCACGAGCCGGGGGAAGTTCGCGTGACGCTTCTGCCAGTTCGAGATCGCGGACTTGCTGACGCCGACGAGCCGGGCGCCGTCGGCCAGGGTGACCAGCTCGCCGTGGCGGTCCTGATACTCGGGCCGGAGCCAGACCACACCGTCGGCGCTGGCTTCGGGCGGGGACTCGGGGTGTTTCAGTTCCTGGTGCATCTGCGGGTCTCCTCGATGCGCCCGGGGCCGGGGCCGGTGGCTGCCGGGGGGCTTCGCCGCCCCCCCCGGGCCCCCGCTCCCCCGGCACCGCCCGGCGCGGTCAGCGCTCCCGTGGTGCGGGTGCGTGCGCGCCGGACGGCACCGGGGCTGTGTGTCCCTGGCCTGGGCAAGTTCCTGTTTTCCGACCGGAAATGAGGCGCGGTCAGTCGACGTCTGGGTCCGCCGCGGTGTTGCCGGTGTCGAGCCGGAGGTAGGCATAGCCGCTGTCGTACGGCTCGGGGTCGGTGTTGCTGAACTCCCGGCGGAGGACTTCGACGACCAGGGCAGTGGTGGCCTCGTCGGCCGCGATGCGGAGGTCGGCGATCCCGGGCAGGTGCTGGCGGGGGCGGCGCTCACGGCGGGCCATCAGTGGAAGCTCACGCGTGCGATGACGGCGAGCAGTTCGCCCGCGTCGCCGGCGGCCTGGAGTGCCTGGTGGTCGGCTTCCTTGACGGGGCCGACCACCAGGACGTGCTGGGCCCGGTCGAGCAGCGACCACCAGTCCGCGGGCAGGCTCACGGTCTGCGCCGCCCGCCACAGCTCGATGTCGTCCTGGCCGTCGTCGTCGACGTGGACCAGTCCGCTCAGGGAGCGGTCGGCGATGGTGGCGCGCAGTCGCCAGGACGGGTCCACGTTCGGCATGCCGTGCAGCCCCCAGTGCTCCCAGTCCGTGCGGGCCTCCAGGTCCTCGATCCCGGCGCCCTCGCTCTCGGGGTACAGCGTGAGCATCGGCAGCGGCTGCCCGTCGGGAGTCGTCGTCTGCCCGACGAACACCCCGTAGTTCTCGGCGAGGTGGTAGGCGTCGACGTCGTCGCCCAAGTCCAGGTCGTCCAGGGTGAAGACGTCGATCCCGGCGGCTCGGAAGGCGTCCATCGGGTCGGCTGGCCTGCGCCGCGGCGGGGCCTCGGCGGCCTTCTCGGCGACCTTCCGGACGGCTTCGGCCAGGACGGGGCCGTCGCCCATCGCCCAGTGGTCGAGTGCGTCGTCCAGGAGCGCGGCCGCCGCCGTCTCGTCCATCGCCTCGACGGCGGCGAACGCCTCGTCACCGGTCCCGGCCTGCATGGCCGTACGGGCCAGGGGCGCCCACTGCCGGGTCGCGTCGGAGGCGACGAACCCCACGGTGGGGACCGCACCGTAGACGGCTCCGGCGAGCGCGGCGAGCGTCGCCCGGTCCTCCTTCACGACCTTCGGGATCAACGTCTGCTGGCACGGCTGGCACCCGGCGCGGCAGGCGGCGACCAGGCGGGCGGCGAGGTCGAGATCCAGGACCCTCCAACTGCCGTGCGGCACGAGCGGCAGGGCGCTCAGGTCGGGGAGCGGGGTGTGCGTGTGAGTGGTGCCGGCGGCCGCAGAGCTGTACGCGGCTCCGGTGCGCTGCGCCCTCTTCTTGGCGCGCTGCTTCTTCCCGTGCTTCTTGACCACGAGTTCTCCTCGTCGGCGTGCAGCGGTTACCCATGACCCGATGCACGCGAGCAAGAACGTGGTGAGCTGCGCGGGCATACGGAAGATCCGTTGGAACGGACCGGTGTTGCTCTCTTCGCACTGATGCACTGGGACCGTGTGGTCCTGGCACCTTCGCCTCAGATCGCTCCCAGTCATGGGCTGAGGCTGGCTTGGGCCTGTGCGTGGCCTTGCTCGAAAAACGATACCCACCCCCACTGACAAAGAACGGTGAATTCGGCCAAGGCGCGGCCAAAGGCGGTGTTCGGAAACACCCGCATTCATCGAACTGGCCCCCGGCGTACCTGGATCGAGGTTTTTGACCTTGGTCGGTAGGGTCCAGAGGGGATGACGTGGCGTGTGCTTGCTGACGTGCCACTGGAACCCGCTGCGAGTTCCGCACTCGGGCGGATCGCACACCGGGGAACCCGGAGCGCGCGGACCGACGGTCGAGGCCGGTTCCCTGCACTGTGCCGAGCGGCCACGACCGGTGCTCGCTGTCGCGCACATTGCGGTGGGGCGAGGGTTCGGCCTCTTTCCGGTCTCCGCTGCCGTGCAGGCGAAGCACCGGCACCCCTTCCGGTACGTACGGCGGACACCGTGCTCCTGCCCGTCATCAGGGATCGGCTGAGGGCGCTTCGGAAATCGGCGAGCGCGGGCGAGCGCGTAGCGCTCGCGGCCGTCGAGGCCGCCGCGGATCCCCGATCGCTCCGAAGCGGCGAGCCCGCGTTCGGCCACCTGAGCGGCATCAAGGCACTGCCCTCGTACCGGGCAGGGAGCGCAGACTGAACGAGCTTCGTCGGCCTGCTGGATGAGCGCGTTGCTGAGCGGGCCCTCCGGATAGAACAGTTCCGGGTCCGTTCCGCGACAGGAGGCCTTCTGCTCCCAGTGGGGGAGCGGGCGACATCGCCCTTCTGCCGTGGATCCGGGATGGGGCAAGTCGATCAACTCCTGGTGCTACTGGCGAAGTTCAGGGGGAAGGGGAGGCGACCACGTGCAGGCGGTAGCACCTCGCTCTGGGGGTGGCGGAGCCGGAGCCCGGCCACGAACACCCCTGCGGGTGCATCCCATGATACATGAATGACCCTTTAAAGTTGACACAAGCACCCTGATTGAGTAAATTAAAGAGTGAGACCCGGGCGTCGCCCCGAGTGCGCTTCGATCCTGGAGAGCCCTTGCCCAACCCCCTCCTGCTCCTCGACATCGACGGAGTCCTCAACCCCTTCCAGGCTGCGCCTCCGGGCCCGGCCGGCTACCACCTCCACCTCATGCGCCCCCAGTGCTGGATCGCTCAGCATCCCCACCTCCTATCGGAGGATGTCCCCGACTTGGAGGTGCGACTCCACCCCGAGCACGGCGCGGAACTCCTCGACCTGCCCTTCGAGCTCGCCTGGGCCACCACTTGGGAAGACGACGCGAACCGGCACATCAGCCCGGTCATCGGACTGCCCGCGTTGCCCGTCATCAACTGGACCAACCCCGATCACTTCCCGGCGGACGGCACCTATTTCAAGACGGCCGACGTCGTGAGCTACGCCGCCGGTCGCCCGTTCGCGTGGGTCGATGACCAGATACATCAGGCGGACCGCGACTACGTGAGCCGCAACCACCCCGGTCCCGCGCTGCTCTACGACGTCGACCCCGAAGTCGGCCTCACCCTCGACGACTTCGAGGCGCTCGCGCACTGGGCCGGAGAACTCGCCCTGCCCCGCTCCGCGTAGACCGCTCGCCGCCCGTTCCACCCGACGACGGGCGGCGAGGCCCTGAGGCCGCTCACCCGCGGTTGTTCACAAAGGGCACCAGCCCAGCAGCGGTGAACCCCAGCCCCCGGCCCCGACGGAACTCCTCCAGCCGCTCCTGGTCCGTGTATCGATTGGCCGGCATCCCCGGCGGCGTACGCACCCCGAGTTGGATCCCGTACAGGCACAGCACGAACCCGGTGGACACGGCGGCGGAGATCCATGCCGGATTGAGCGGGACCTCGATCCGCGAGAACACCTCCCCGTTGGGACTGCGAAGCTCCAACCGCTCGTCGGCGAGCCGGTGCAAAGACCAGCCAGGCGCGGAGCACAGTGCAGAGAGCCCCCGCCCGAACCGTCCCAGGCCCAACTTGATCGCGATCTCTACCTGTTGTTCCTGCGGGGGCTGGCCCGGCAGGCGCATCATCAGCGCCCGCTCCGGCTCAAACAGGGCCGCCGGCAGCTGCTCGGTTCCGCCAGGCTCGACCGTCACCGTTCCGGACGCGAGGTCGAAGCCACGGGCGACCTGGCCGAGTTGAAGCGCGGGGTCATCCCAGAGCGTCACCCGCCCGTGGTCGTCGACTGTTTCCGCCACCGCCGAGATGTGAGACATCAAGTCGGACCGGCCCACCGGGTGCCCGTCGACCTGGAACCGGCTGCGCCGCTGCTTCTTCTGCTTGAACCTGCCCACGAGGGCCTCCTGCTCGACTTGGGACGCCCCGCTCACCGCCAGGCGGCGCGGAGCGCATCACAACGCGGCTCTTCATCGCCGCGAATCGATGCTCGAACGAGGCCCCTGTGGACAGATTCCAGGCCCCGCGCCCTCGCAGCAGCGCCGGCCGACTCAGACGCTCAGCACCAAACCGGCGAGGCGAGCCGTCACGGAGGACGGCCTGCGGACGGACACGTGACCGTGGCACCGCACCGGAGTAGAACAGAGGTGAGAGGCAATGGAGTTGAGATGGACCTGGCACGCGAGGATGCCGAGAGCGACGGCGCGCTGAACGACGAGGAGCAAGAAGGTCTCGGTGGCATGCCGATCGACGATCCCGGCGACGGCGACGAGGAGTAGCGGCAGTGACTGCCGTTGCCTGGAAGGAGCTGGTCGACGAGGTCGCGACGGCCACCGAGCTGCCGGGCCCCTGGCGCAGCGCGTTCGAGGACGTCCCGCGGGGCCACTACGTGCCCGACGAGGTCTTCGTGCCGGAGCCGGGTACCCCGCGCGCCTACCGTACGGTGAACCGGAGCACCGAACCTGGGGCCTGGGAAGCCTTGGTCCACTCGAATGCCCAGGTCGTCACCCAACTTGCCCCGTCGCCGTTCGACGGAGGACCCTCACCGTCGTCGTCCTCCTCGGCCCCCGAAGCTGTCGCGCGTATGCTCGTCCTCCTCGACCCCGCCCCCGGAGCCCGCGTCCTGGACCTGGGCAGCGGCACTGGCTGGACAGCCGCCCTCCTGGCCCGCTTCGGGACCGTCGTGGTGACCATGGAATCCGACCCCGAACTGGCCGCGCAGGTCCGCGCACGCCTGATCGGCTCCGAGGCGACCGTCACCGCGCTGCACGGGAACGCGACGCTCGGATACCCGAATGCAGCACCGTATGACGCGGTGCACGTCGGCTTCTCCGTCCGGGACATCCCCGGCAGCTGGATTGCGCAAGTACGACCCGGAGGCCGACTCGTGATGCCCTTCGGCACCCTGTTCGCCAACACCGGGCTCCTGTGCCTGACCGTCCGCGAAGACGGTCAGGCTGCCGACGGCCGGTTCCGCGGCGGCGTGAGATTCATGTGGGAGCGCGGGCAACGGCCGCACTGGGCTCAGGCGGCTGCCGGCGAACCCGAGCGCATGGCCTCCCCAGTCGACCCGCGCACCGTGCTCGCCACGGGCGCCTCTCGCTGGGCGGTCGGTCTGCAAGTCCCCGCCGTCACCTGGGACCCCGTGCCAGCCGACGGGGACCGACTGTTGCGCCTGTGGTGCACCGACGGCTCCTGGGCCACCGTGACCGTGGACGCATGGAACAAGCCGGACGGCGTTACGCAGTGCGGACCACGGAACCTGTGGGACGAGGTATGCGCGGCGTGGTCCTGGTGGGACGGGCAGGGACGACCCGGCCGGAACCGCTTCGGCGTAACCGCCGGCCGCAGCGGCTCCTGCCGGGCTTGGCTCGACAGCCCGCAGTCCCCACTGCCCGGGGCTCTCGAACCCGCAACGCGCACTCGCCCAGCGGCGCCCCTGCTCTCCGACCGGCCCAACTCGACCACCAGGCAACGGTGATCCGACAGATCGCACATCAGCATCTCGAGCTGACGCTGACACGAGCGGTCTTCACGCGGGGACGCGCAGGACTGCCGCCCCCAGAATGATGTCGACTCGATAGCCGCCCACCTGCGCCAAATCGAGGGGCTCAGGCCGCAATGTCTGCTCCACCGTCTCCGACCAATCCTGGAATACCCGCTTCAGCACGTCCTGCTCGCGGCGCAGCCCCCGATGGTCGGCTCGACATCCAGCAGGGTCTCCACATGGCGCACCGGCATCTCCGCGCCACGCAGCAGGACCGCCCCCGATAGCAACAGATGTCGAGGACATGCCGGGCCGTACCGTTGCAGGGTCGGCCGAGACCATGGTCGATCGAAACGAGGGGGATTTCGTGCACATCGGTCCCAACGTGGAGTTGGCCCGCGACATCGTCGAACTGCTGCAGGCACTCAAACCCGATGACGCCAAGGGATTCCAGAACATCGCCGACCAGCTCCGACTCTGGCAGGTCGACCTTCACCTGCTTCAGGGCGGATACCCCGCCGGTGATCCGCCGCGCGTACGGATCGAGTACGGCCTCGCCCAGACCCTTCAGACCATGGAGAACGGGCCCCAGGAAGCCTGGTACGACCGGCAGAACATCACCTTCCACATCAACGTCCTGACTGCAGAAGCAGGCTCGCGCCCGAGCTCCCCGGAGGCGGAGAAGAAGCCGGACCTCCCAGCCATGCGACCCCATTCATACCCCTGGCAACGGGAGCCCGGGATGATGGCCGCCATCACCGGGGCCGACATCGCAGGACGCCTCTCCATGGACTCCGCCTGGATGGTGACGAGTTGGGATACGTATCAGCCCAACTCCGACCACCCCACGAGCTGTTCGGTGGCGCAGCGCTATTCGTGGACGGCTTCGACGGTACGTCCGATGCTCACGGAGCGGAGCAAGTGAGCGACACCGTTGGTGAGGCGGAGCTCGGCGAGGAGATCGAGCCGTCATACGTGGTGCGCCGGTCGCGCTGGCTGCTGGCAGGCTATTTCGCGGCCCAGGGCGAGATCACGGCGACCTGGGCTTCTCGCCTGCCCGCTGTGAAGGAGACGGTGGGGATCAGCCCTGGCAGGCTGTCCATCGCCCTCCTCGCGGCATCACTCGGGCTGATCGTGATGCTGAGTGTCAGCGGTCGGATAGCCGAGCGCCCCCGCGGCACGCCTCGTCTGCTGGTGGCCGCCATACTCACCCTCGGCGCCGCGCTGGTGCTGCTGGGCCAGGTCCGCTCCTTCGGCACTCTCGTCGCCGTCGCGGTGATCTTCGGCTGCGGCCAGGGGTTGCTCTTGGTGCCGCTGAACGCGGCCGGTGTCGAGTGCCAACGACGGCTCGGAAAGCCGGTCATGGGGAGCTTCCACGCGGCCTACTCGATAGGCGCGGTCGCCGCATCCGGGGTCGCAGCCGCCACCGCCGGGTTCTCCCACACGATCGTGTTCACTGTGGTCGGCGGCACCGTCATCATCGCGGCGCTCGTCACCATCCCCGCCACCTTGTCCCTCGCCGAAGCGGACGCACCGACCTCGGGCCCGGACCCGACAACCCGGCGCCCGGGCAGGGTGTTGCTGCTGGGAGCAATGGTCGCTGCAGGGCTCATCGCTGAGGGCACGGCGCTGGACTGGTCCTCGGTCCATGTCCGAGGTCTCGGCGTCTCCGCCACGACGGCGGCCGCCGCCTACTTCGCCTACGGCTCCGGCATGGCCGCGGGCAGGCTGATGGCCGACGCCTTCACGCAGTGCCTCGGCCCACGGAGGCTGCTCCGCGCGGGCGCCACGGTGGCTGCGGTCGGCCTCGGTGCGGGACTTGCCGCCACCAATACGCCCGTCGCAGCGTCTGCCGCACTGATCGGCTGGGGCGTCCTGGGCGTCGGGCTCTCCCCGATCGTGCCACTGCTCTACACCGCCGCAGCCGCTTCGTCCGGCCCCCGCGCCGTTGCAACGGTGAGCACGATCGGCAACGTCGGCCTACTGGCCGGCCCGGCTGCGGTGGGCGGCATCGCCACCGCCACCAGCTTGCCCCTGGCTCTCACGGTGCCGGTCGTTCTGACCGCTGCACTTGTCCTCGTCTCCCAAGCTGTTTGAGCTCACCACTGCCCGTTCGTCAACGGAACGCCCTGACCAACTGGCAGTCATCCGGAAACGGCACTGACACCTATGCGACAGCGTCAACCTGGCCAGCATCAAAACGGACACTCAACCACTCGGAAAATCACTGAGGCCCTTGCAAGATCCGTGCTGGTGTATGCCTCCCACGTTGGTGGCGTACCCGAAGCCGTGGGCTCAGCACAAGGCGAGAGGCCCGGCGCCTTCTTCCCCGGGGGCGACGAGGCGTGGGACACCGGCGCTGCCGAAATGGCTCGCCGACGAGGACATCCGAGCTCGCCTGAAAGCGGTCGGCCGAGCGGTGGCTGCGCGGCGCGCCGAACAGTTCCGGATCCGACGTGGGAAGCCGTAAGATCGCCGATCCCACGCGGTCAACGAATGCCGCGGATTATGGTATGCGCATGTCACGCACAGGTACCGCAGCACTCGTCGCCCTCCTGGGCATCGTCGCTCTCACCTCCTGCTCGTCGGACAACTCGGACAGTTCCGCACAGGAGTCGGACAAGCCCATCACCAAGCAGCTCGCCCAGGGCGAGATATCGCAGGCCCTTCCGGGCACCGGAGAGGTCATTTCGGGATGGGAGGCCTACGAGGGCAAGAGGGTGACATCGGAGGGCACGTCCTGCACAGCATCGGGCGCCACCGCCGCCCCCAAGGGGTGGGTCCGCGGCGGCTCCGCATGGTTCACCTACAACGGCTCCACGGACAACATGATGGATGTCGCCGTCTGCCTGTACGACTCGGCGGAGAACTCCAAGGCCGCGTACGGGGCGTGGAGGGGCAAGGAGTCGAGCAAGGAGCAGGACCTCAAGAAGAAAGTGGGGGAGGAGTCCGTACTCGTCGCCAACCCCGGACTGAGCAAAGACACCGTCTACGCGTTCAGCCGCTCGGGCAACGTCAACATCAGAGTGAAGGTCGACGGCACCGGCGGCGACAGCACCGGCGCCCAGGATGTTCTTGCCGCCACGCTCAAGCGGCTGCAGCAGGTGCAGGAGGGCGAGCGCCCCACAGCCACCGCCGCGGAGCAGGCCAAGAAGTAGCACCAGCATCACCGGCGGCCAAGAACCGGTGCGGCGGTCCGGCGGCCGCCCGCTGTCACGGAACTACAGACCCGGCAGCGGGTCCTGGCCGCGGCGTTCCACGGAGGATCCGGACGGCGGCTGGGCGGCCTGGGGAGGCGTCTCGACCGCCGAGGGAGCATCTGCGGCGGGATCGGTGCCCTCCTTTGCACAGGGGCACCGGCACCACCACACCGTTTTGGGAGGTGGGCCGCTCTGTGGAGGACTCGCCGTCACGTCGCTGCCGGCTCGGGAGCTCGGCATCGGACTGCAGGCCCTGCTCCGGGGAACTCCGCGAGCGCCACGGCCCCGGAGAGCCATCGCATACCCAGGACTACGCCGCAAAGCTGCGGCGCCTGATCATGGGCTTGCGGAAGTGGACACCAGCTCCGTAGGAGACGGCAATGCCTCCACTGGTGCCTCCACAGATGGAGGCATCGGGCGGTACGGTAGAGACATGCCGAAAATCTCCGTAGACCTCACACAGGAAGAACTGGACCGGGTGAACGAGCACGCCGCGAGACTTGGCCAGTCCACCCGGTCCTGGGCCAAGCAGCTGCTGATCAGCGACGCCGACAAGGCGCGCTTCCTCACTGCTGCCCGAACCGCTGTACCGGTCGCCCTGGAGGCCGTCAAGGACGCGCCCGAGGGCATGCGGTGAGCCCGATCGTCTACGTCGACCCTGGATGGCTCCTGGCCATCCAGGAGGAGGCCGCCCCCAGGAACATCGGGATCGCCGACTGGGGAGCCCTCCACTGGACCGGCACCGCGCACCGCTACGAACAAATCGCAGGCCAGCCCTATTACGAGGATGCCGTGTCGAGGGCGGCAACGTTCCTGCACCACGCCCTGGTCCTGAGGCCCTTCGAGGACTACAACCTCGTCGTCGGGTACGCGGCCGCTGATGCCTATCTCCAGATCTCCGGTCACGCCGTCGCGGCCAAGCCGGACGCCCTCTGGGCGCTCGCCGGAGCGGTCCGCGCCGGTGAAGAGGACCTTCGCGGGGTCGCGCGCTCACTCCGGTCTTGGAC
The DNA here is from genome assembly GCF_001279695.1 of Streptomyces sp. WM6378. Classification (GTDB taxonomy): domain Bacteria; phylum Actinomycetota; class Actinomycetes; order Streptomycetales; family Streptomycetaceae; genus Streptomyces. Next base: position 42,276 of record NZ_LGDD01000223.1, on the reverse strand, counting down.
GACCTGACCTCGCGATTCGGCCGTCAGGCAGTGGCGACGGCGAGCCCGGCAAGGGGCGAGCGTTGCCCCTTCTGGAGAGTGCGGTGAGTGTCCCAACCGATCTCCGGGTGGGCAGCCGGCAGGCCGGCGTGCTCAGGTATGAGGCACGGCGCGCCCCATCTTCAACGGGGTTGGGGCCGGGGCGCCCTTGGCGGCTAGAGCTTGTGCTGGAAGCGGTAGTTCGTGACGACCGCCAGGGCAGCGTCACGCTGCGCCTCGGGCCCGGTCTTGCCGTCCTTGATGGACGAGTTGTAGGTCTTCGCCGCGCGGGCAATCGCGCCAAGGTTGCCTTCGAGCCGGGTCCTGACGGCCTCAAGGCTGTGCCCGTTGATGTTCTGTTCGGCGATGTTGTGGATCGCCGCGACCAGGATCTCCGCGACGACCTGCGCGGGGGCGAGACTTTCTACGTTCGTGATCACTGTGGAGCCTTTCGTTTGGCGTGACTGGGAGTTGGCGGGCAGCGCGCGGTGCTCTGGCCTGGCCGGGTGCCCACCTTCCGGGCTACGCCGGATCTCCTGCGGTGAGGCTCCGAAGGACCGGCAGGAACCCTGACCGGTCGAAGTTCTCGGGCAGGACGGCCGTGCTCTGCCCCGCGCTGATCGCCTTCGAGACGATCTCCGACAGCAGGTCCGGCCCGATCGGGAAGGATACTTCGGCGACGACGCCGGAACCCTGATCCGGGACGATGACGACCCAGTGCCCCTTCGCGATCACCCGCTGGACGAAGTCGAGGGGGCGCCAGAGGTCAGAGCCCGGCGGGCAGGTCAGGTCTTCCACGACCCCGTCCTCGTAGACCCGGTGAACGGTGATCCCAACAGGCAGCTTCTCCATCACACACTCCTCAGACATCCGGATGCGAGGATCGCCCCGCGCTGGCAAACTCAAATGTACCCAGAATGAGGTCGATAGTCAAATCAAAAGGGCCGTTTGGGGCCTGAGATGATCCTAATAGTTTGCTGAATGACGCCGACCTGAGTACATTGGAGTTGTGGCCGAACGCTCCATGCGCCGGCTCCCCCCGTCCCCATCACGAAGGAGTCCTCCTGCTGTACGCGGACGAGAACAGCGCCGATGAGTTGGAAGCCGTGCTCACTCAGCGCCTGGATGTCGATCTGGAGATGGCGCAGATGCACGCCGAGGCTGATGTCTGGCACGCGGTACGTGACCGCGGGTTTTGCAACCACGGCTCCGCCGTCGGCTACCTCAACCCGCCGGTGCACGAGCTGCAGAAGCGCCTCAAGCCCGGAGAACTGGCCTGCACCGCCGGATGCGAAACGATCTTTGCCAACGGCGAGGACTGGTACGTCCAACTGGATGACCCGATGCTCAACCCCGTTCCGCTGCCGCGCCGTTCCGGCATCGGTGGCGGCCGTGCGGCCTCCCGCTCCGGCGCCTGATCACGCCCCTCGTGCCGCCCGACGACGGCAAGTTCTACCGCTTCCCTGATCCTGATTGGAGACCTTGTGCCCGTCTACCTGGACAACCCCAACGACTACGGGTCCCGCGGGCCGGACGGTCAGGGGTGGAACCGGCTTTCGCTGAACGCCCATTTCGACACGCCTGCCCATTGCGGGCTTCGGCCGATCAGGTTCGCGTCGCTCTTCGAGGCCCGTACCGGCCGGCAGCGCTGGGGCGGCTACGAGCGCTGCGTCGGCGGGAAGCTCCCGAGCCTGCCCGCCGACGGCGGGTCGAGCGCGCCCCTGGTCCGGTGCGCGCACTGCCCGGTCTACCAGAACGCGCACGCGCATCCACCGCTGCCCAACTGGCCCGGCACGGCACCCCTGTTGCTCGGGCGGGTGAGGGACTGGCCGCGTACCCCCGGAAGGTGGATCGCGGATCCGGCCGCCGGACGCAGCAGCGTTCACCTGCACACCTGGCAGGGAGAGGACACCGGCGCCGCCGCCGACTGGCCGGACCTCGCCGTCGCCGCCGACATCTGCATGACCTGGCAGTTCCACGACCAGGATGGTGACGCCTTCTGGATCGTCCGGCTCAACTCCGGCGCCGAACAGGCCGTCGTGCACACGAAGAAGTACCAGGACCACACCCGGCACGTGCTGCACGCGCCCGACGGCCGGCGCCTGGCGAGGATCCGGTGCCACGGTGCGTGCGCGCACGAGGACTGGCACCTGCGCCACCTCACCGCCGACCTGGCCGACCTCGACGGCGCACTGCCCATCGACGGGCACTCTGCGGCGGACCTGCCCGAGAACCTGCCCGGGGTGCGGTTCTTCTCGCTAGCTCCCGTCGGGGGCACCGCAACGATCACCCACGCGGCCAGCCGCGCCTTCGGCGCCTCGACCATGACCATCAATGCCGAGGTCCCGACCTCGCCAGGTGTTACCGGGGCGCTGCTCGCATACATCGCACGCGTCGCCGCCTGGTAAGGATCGGCGGCCGCGGGCCGGTGGGCGTCGAATCACCTGGCGAGCGCCGGCGAGGCCCGGCGGCCAGCCGCCGGGCCTCGCGCTACATCGGGCGCCGGCGCACCGCGATGACGTCGACGTCGCGGACGGACCCGGTGCCGGGCAATGCGTTCGCTCCCGGGCCGTCCGTCAGGCCAAGTTCAGGCCGCGGTGGTCGTAGAAGCGGACGTGCACTTCACCGTCACCGTCCGTCCCGATCTGCTGCAGCTTCCCTAGCAGTTCGGACTGCGTACGCTCGCTCAAATCGACCTCGACCACGCTACCGCCGCCGAAGTACTGGAAGAACCCGCGTACGTCCGGCTCCCCATCCCAAGGGCTGATGCGGAAACCGTGGAAGCCATCGTCCTCATCGCCGGGGCTGCGGTAACTCTCCCGCTGGACCAGGGCCTCGCATATGGCGCGCACCTCACCGTGGGCGATGAACACCGCGGCACTCTTCACACGGGACCGGCCCTCGCGCGGGTTGAACTGGGATTCCCGCCGGGTGGAGGCGAACGACACCACCGCCCCGCCCACGATCGGCTCGATGCCGATGCTGTCGATTTGCTCCTCGTACTTCGCCACGATCTCCCCTTTCGCTGGCTTCTGATCCGCCACTCCGCGAGCGGCCCGTCCATGCTGGCAGAGAGCGCTGACACCGGAGTTCGGCACGTGCCGGCCCTTCCCGCTTGTGACCGGGCGACACAGTTGTCACCTGGGCGCGCCCCGTGCCCGTCATGCGGTATCGGCCGGGGCCGTTACCGCTCGGCGTGAACGGCTGCTTCCCGGGGCATCTGGAGCGGGCGCCGCGTACGGGACGGGGCGAACCACGGCTCGAAAACCGCCCGTTCGCCTGCGCTGCGGCCGCTGGACAGCTGCGGTTGCACGCGCTGAGTTCGTGCTCCGTGTACGACTTCGCCGACGAGGATCCGCGGCGTGGTGATCGCCTCGGGCGCGGCGCCCAGTGCCCGTGGGCCGGGCATGATCCGGCCTTCCAGCGGCGAAGCCGGATTGAGGACCTGGAGGATGCGTACGGCGAGATCCGCGGGCACCCAGTCCAGCTGCAGGTCGACTGTGGTTCCGGGGTTGTCCATGCGCGCTTTCACACGACACGTCGTCCGCTCCCCCTCCACCTGGTGAGCCACCGACCCGTACGACTGGAGCCGGTCGGGTCCGCCGCCGACAGCACCCGGCCCGAGAGCGGGCAGCGCGTGCTCAAGACGCGCATTGAGCCGGGTCCGGGCAGCGGTCTGCCGCTTCTCGAGCCGCTTGTGCAGCATCGCCTTGGGCCACACATTCAGGTACCCGGGCAGGAACCTGGTGACGATCCTGCGCGCGAGCCAGGCGGCCGGCTGGTCGAGTCCGACGCCGATCGTCGGAGCACGGTCGCCGTAGAACTCCCGCGGGTAGTGGCCGTCGACTGTCAGGCGGCGCCCGGCCGCTCCGGAGAGGTTGGGGGTGAGGCGGGCGACGTGGACGGCGAAACCGGCGGGGTGGTGCAGGGTGAACGACCCGTACACGTTGACCCCGGCCTCAGCCGTCCAGCCTCCGCCCTGGATGTCCTCGGCGTTGAGGACGTCGGCCACGGCCTGGCCGCGGGCGGCGAAGTCCTCGTGCGCCTCCTGCATCCGCTGCTCGATGACGTTGCTGTGCATGATCTCCAATCCATGGGCGGGGTACGGCGGAGGGTTTGGCCTCATCAAGCGGCTTCGACCGGCAGGTCTTCGCGAGGGCTGCCAGGGACCAGGGAGAGCAGCTCGCGCTCGCGGGCCCGATGGCGGCGCGCATTGCGCTCTTCGATGGCCAACTGCTGCGTGACCTCGCGCAGCGACCGCCGTGCGTCTGCCCGCATGGTCGGGACGTTGGCCTGCGCGGCCGCCAGGCGCAGCGCGGCAAGGTCCTTCCGGCGCAGGTAGTGCAGCGCTAGCGCGCGGACGACAGCTGCGGTGCGGCGCTCGGTGGCGTACGGCGCCGAGCCCCGGGACGGCACCTGGGCACCGATCGTGTCGGGGGCGGTGGGGGTGATGCCGGCGCTCGTGTCCTGGTCCCACTGGCCGCACAGGCGTACTCCGTTGACCACGGGCGCGTGAGCGCGCTCATGCTCGTAGTACGCGCCGCTGGCGTGCCCGTAGGCGACCCAGATGCCCTGCGGGATCGGCTCCGTCCGGTACCGGTTCGGTCCGACGGTGAACCGCCCGGATACCCGAGGGCCGGTAACCTCGTAGACGACGCTGCCCGCGACCTCGGCGTTCACCGCGACCTCGCGGACCGTGATCTGCCCGAGCGGCCCACGGCGGGGATCTTCGATCCGCAGCTGCACCGGCTCGGGATCCGGCCACTGCACGAGACGCGGGCGGCGGCGCAGAATGCCGGCCAGCGCACAGAGCCGCCGACGTACGGCCCGGGCCGCCTGCTCGAGCTCGACGACCTGAGCCTCCGCCGCGGTCGCGCGGTTGCCGTCGTGCTCGGCGTACTCCGCTGCCTTCTCGCGCGCCGCCGTCCTCATGAGGGCGCGCCGAACGGGCAGGCTGCGCCAGTGCGTGACGATGGCAAGGATCACGGCCTCGGTGCGGCGCTCCGTGCCGCGGGTGAGCTCATGGTGAATGCCGTTGCGCAGGCCCGCGGCGTAACGGCCCAGGAACCAGCCGGTCGGCAGGTCATCCGGGTACAGGTGCCCGGTCCAGCCATGGACCCGGACGCCGTGCACCACCGGCTCGTCGGGCCGGTGCTCGCGGTAGAAGTCGCCGAGCGGCTCCATGCCGTCACCGAACTGCACCGCGACGGTGGCCGGCAGAATCGGACCGTTCGCGATGTGTTCCGGCACGACCACGAAGGTCCCGTGCACATGTGGAGCACGCACGACGTAGCGGACGCGGCCGCGCTCCAGGATGGTGACCCGGGCTGAGGCGGAGCCGATGCCGGGCAGCGGCAGCTCAACGCGCTCGGTGAGATGTCGGACGGTCAAGGAACTCCTCTGCTGTACGGACGACTTCGGCTCGGGGCTGCGTCAGATCACTGCGGGCGATCGCCCCGTCTCAGGGCGCAGCGACCCCGTCCGATGACGGCAGGGCGGCGGTGGACGATGTTCAGGACACCTCCGGGGACTTGCGTGTCCGCCAGACCTCGAGTGCGGCCCAGGGCCGCGTGACGGCCAGGGCTGCGAAGAGGGCCCACTCGCGCACGCGGTTGCCGACCCAGCGTTTGTGGTTGTGCGGCAGGAGCAGGTCCTCCACCCACGTCCCGAAGCGTTCCCAGGGCCGGAGTCGTCCCGCGGCGTAGCCGAGAGCGAGCAGGCCGAGGACGGCGAGGACGGCGAAGGCGATCACGCTGCGCCCTTCGCGTACGAGTGCTCACGGATCAGTTCGCGGATCTTGCGCACCGACGGAGCGTCATGCCACTGCGGGCGGTCAGGCGTGCGAACAAGGCCGGCACGGGCCCGGCGGGCCGAGCCCGGTACACAGATCCAGGTCAACTCGAAGCGCCACTGGGCTCCGCGCGAGGGAGCGTCGGAGGGGAGGGCGTCCCGGCCGAGGACGACCTTCAGTAGCATCTCGTCCGTCCCCCGCGGCGTCCAGGCCCGCGCAGAGCGCCAGCCGTGGGCTTCGGCGTGCGCGAGCAGCGCCCGGACGGTCTTGGGCAGTTCCCACCCGTCCGGCGTGATCGCGGCCAGCTTTCGCTCCGCCTGGGCCAGCTCCATCTGAAGCCTCTGCGCGCTCGCCTTCCACTGATCGCGTTCGGACTGGGCGACGTCCGCATTCCACTCGGCGGTGCGCAGCTGCCGCATCAGCTCCAGCGGCGACAGGTCGCGGTACTTTGCGAACGCTCGCGTCTCGTCTGCGGTCTGCGGCCGGTCGTGGAACTCCACGCGATCGACGGTGCCGTCGGGGTGTATGACCCTCGACACTCCGGAGAGCGGGTACTGCGTGGCCACGGGCGGGCCTCCCTTACAGAGCAGCAGGAACAGCCGGGCAAACCCGTCGAGTGAGACGGCCGGCGATCTCCCTCGACCGTGAAGGCCGAGGAAGACGTCCAGCGGCGCGACGGATCGCACGGAGGGGACACAGCGGGGGGTGGCAGGAATCGAACCTGCGCTGCCGGTTTTGGAGACCGTCGCTCTGCCTCTGAGCTACACCCCCTGGGATTGGCGATCGCGCCCCGGAGGCCGGGGCCATCGCCTCTGGGCACCGGTGGGCGGCGCGACAGCGGACAAATAGGTGCTCCTGCAAGGACTCGAACCTTGATCTCCGGCTTCGTAGACCGGCGTCCTCTCCGTTGAACGACAGGAGCGGCGCGCATAATGCGCAACTTGCGTACCCTCGGTGAGATTTGAACCCACGACCTCCCGGTTTAGAGCCGGGCGAGATATCCACTACTCCACGAGGGCGTGTCCGGCATCGGCCGGGGACCAGATCAGGTTGCGTCCGTGAGGACACGTCCATCGCCTTCCCCGGCCGACGGCCGGTCCGTTTGCGGGACCTCCCCAGATGCTGCAAACGGATGCGTGTCAGCTAGGCCGGATCCGCGGGGAACTTCACCTCCCTGCTGACACGTCGTGAGCGGACGGGACTCGAACCCGCGACCACCCCAAACGGGGTCTCTGCCACTGAGCTACCGCTCCAGGGGAAGCGTCCTTCTCCCTTCAACCCGACCGAGGATCAGTCGGTCTGGTCCGATTGATGTGCTGGCGTGTGCCCTGCCGGAGCGCCGGTGGGTGGAGTGCGCCAACACGTCGTGACTCGTGGGGAGTTGGACCCTCGCCCCGAATGCCTTCAGGGCCAGCTCCTGTAGCTGCGAGCCTGCCGTACGGTGCGGATCGGCCGCGTCCGTGTGCCGTACGGCGACTGCGGGGTTGATCACCCCCGCTGACTCTTCTAATTTACGCCACACACCCCCCTGTGTCAAATTAAAAGGGTCGCCCTCCGCCGAAGACGGGGCCAGCTGCCGAGCGGCACCCGGCTAGCTCAGGTCGTACATGAACAACCAGCCGGGCTCGACCGGTTCGGCGTGTCCCACTGACACGGCGGCCCGGCGCACGACCTCGTCCCGCTCGGGCGACAGGGTGAAGTCGCGTACGGACTTGCAGCTGCCGGGCTCGAAGCCCACGACGGCGGCCCCGATCACCACCCGAGACGGTCCCCGGTCACCAGAGACGGTGAAGAGCTGCACGTCCTCGGCGTCACCGGCCGGGCTCTGAGCGCGACGCAGTTCCTCCAGGCGGTCGTAGACGTGTACCCAGTCCGCCCCGGGCAGCTCGACGCCGTACACGGCGAGGAAGGAGTGCTCCAGGCTCATCGCGGTTCCCCTGATCTCCCGGTTCCGCCGGGTACGGGGCTGCGGCTGATGCCGCCGCCAATGGGTTCGTCATCCTCGGCCTCGTCGCCGTCACTCATCACCGCGGTCTTCGCAGTCGGGGCAGTCGTCGTCGCAGCGCTCTTGGATGCCGAGGCTGTGGACGCGGCAGCGCATGCACGGCTCGCGGGTGAAGGTGACCTCGCCGTCGCCGTACGTCTCACCGTTGTAGTCGTCGACGGCGATGCCCTGCGGTTCACGGCAGTGGCCGCAGTTGACCTCTCCCGCGCGGTACAACATCAAGCCGTCCCGGCTGCGCGGCGGGCCTGCAGGTCACATACGACGGCGGCGATGTACTCGGGGTCGCTGGTGTCGGCGTCGACGAGCTCGGCGTGCACGCGGGCGACCATCTCGGCGATCTCCTCGACGTCTGCCTCGAAGTCGGACCTGTCCCATACGTCGTAGGCGCACCCGAGGAACCCCTGCGCGTACGCGTCGGCCGCGTTGCGGGCATGGCCGGTCCAGAAGTAGCGGGACCAGTCATCAGAGCGGATGCCGTTGATGTCGTACTCGTCGCCGGTGATCTTCACGCCCTTGAGCGCGTAGCCGCGCGTCCAGGCATCGGCGTCGGTCTCGCCGATGAAGTCGGAGGACACCCACATCACCGAGTACATGGGCCGCTTCCACGCCTTGTACTGGGCGTCGGTGGCGAGGTAGCGGTGACGGCCCTTGCGGGGGCTGCGGGCCTTGACGCCGACCTTGCCCCACTCGCGGGCGGACAGGTTGACCAGACGCCCACTGACCTCGAGTTCGAGGATGGCCATGTGGGCGGCGCGCCACTCCTCGGCGTTGGTGTCGTCGGCGATGGCGTGAGCGACGTCCTCGTACGGTACCGGCGCTTCCTGGGTGCTCATCCAAGCGTAGGCGGCGTCGGCGGGCTTCAGTTTGGGCATGGCGTGAGGTCCTAACGGTTCGTGGCGAACTGAGTGAATTTCGTCGCGGGGCGCCTGCCGCGGTCGCGTCGCGTGGGCGCCAGCCCAGGTCGCAGCCGGGACCTCGGCCTACTGGGGGCGGAGTTCCGGCGCCCTTGCGGCGCGCTGCTCCCTCATGGGCGCGGCAGCCGCCTGGTGGCCCGAGGGGAATCGCGTGGGGGCCGCTCTACTGGCTGAGCTACAGGCCTGCCAGGCAGGTCGGGTTGGCAGGCCTTCGCTGTCCGGTGCTGAGGAGGGCGCTCACCCTCATTGACCCTTTAAATTTTACCCACGTTGCTGTGGCATGTCAAATTAAAAGGGTCGCACAGGTGGTTTCATCCGTACTTACCCGCGCAGTTCTAACTGGTGAGACCTGTGGGTGGCTCGGACGTTGTTACCTAACGCCAGAGCCAGAGTGCGATGCCGGGACCTGGAAAACGAGGTCCCAGTGGTGCCGGAGTGACCGAACGGTATGACCGCGACTGAAAGACACCATGGTCACCGCGCGTGCGATCGGGACCAGGCCAAGGCCGAGCGTGCCGGCTTCGTCAACGCGTCGCCCAACTTGATCGACGGCCGCGTCCGGTTCGCCGCGTGCCCGCCATCTGTGGGCCGAGTTCCCCATGCCGCGGCTGGAAGGCGAATCGGAGCAGACCGTCACGGCGTTTGGTTCCCCGGCAATCACGGGCCGGGGTGATCGCGCCAGTGTGCGTGCGCGGCGAAGACACGTACCATCCGGCAGGAACTCCATGCACACACATCCGGAGGAGCATCAACATGTCGGAAAAGTCCACGCTCCAGTCGCAATACGCGGATCAGGTCCGCAACGACCTGGAGACTAATGTCGCGGAACGCGACCGCGTCTCGTCCCAGATCGACGACCTCCAGGCGCAGTTGAAGGTCTTGGAAGACAACCATGCGCTGCTCATCTCGATGCAGCACGCACTTGGTAACACAGCAACCCCAGTTGCCGAAACGCGGAAGACGCCCCGCGAGGATGCACCGGCCGGCGGGCAGGTTCCGCGGGCGCGCACCTCGGCCGAGCTCCCCAGCCCCGGGGCAAAGAAGCAGAAGCAGAGCACTACCAAGACCCGGGCACGAGGGAACGGTCCGACGCTGCGCGACTTGGTCGCCACGCACCTGGCCGAGCTTGAGAATCCGGCTTCGGCCGCCGAGATCACCACCAGCCTGGCCGCCGCCCATCCCGGCCGGAACATCGCCGCCACCGTGGTGCGCAGCACCCTCGAAAACCTCGTAGCAAAGCGGCAGGCCGAGCGCACCCGGCAACGCCGCTCAGTCTTCTACAGCCTGCCCACCACCGCTATCGGAGTGGCTGGGCGACCCCAAGACACAGCGTCCGGGGACGTGGCTACCACGGAGCCGAAAACCACGGCCTGATGGCTGAATGCCCCGACTTCTTCGGTGATGCCGAACGGCGGCGCTGGGAGACATGCTCCCTTCATACGGGCGAGGGGGGCCATGGGGGCGCAGGGTGAAGCAGGGCGGCTCCGCGTACGTGCGAATGATCACGGAGCCGCCGGGTGAACCGCTTCGGAGTTCACCCGGTGGTAAGGTCCCGAGCGCCAGAAGGCGCGTAAGGACACACATGCGCCCTGCTCCCGTGACATGAGCCCAGCGCACGTCAGCGCGCGCCTAGCCATCTCATGTTCGGGCGCCTGCGGTGTCCGAGGTGGCTCTACGATGCGGACGTGGCCTCCTACGCGAACGATCCGCGCTGCATCGCCCTGGCCGAGGCACTGGTGCCGCTGCTGCGCCGTGCCTGCCCCGAGAACGCGGGAGGCTACGGCGGCTCGCTTCAACTGAACCTGGACGACGAGGAAGCCGTTGCCATGGGAGGCGTGCAGCTGATCCGGGCCGCTATGAGACGCGCAGCCCGCTCGCTCAACTGGAAAGTGGAGACCGCAGGGTGGCCCGGCACACAGCATGGAACCATCGTGCTCGTCCATGACCGGCGTGAGGTTCCCGAACCGTACGCGAGGGTCGTGAACGACGACATGAACGACCGAGTGCGCGCCGCGCTGCACCGAGTCTGGGACGAACACGGCGAGCCGCCCGTGCAGCGACGCACCCCGACCCTGCAGACCCAAGAGTTCCGCGCCGCTGTCGCCGCCCTGACCAGCTGAACCGACGCAATCCACCACGAACTTCGTGGCCTGCTGAACTGGCGTCAACTGGACGGCACACTCGCCACGAAAGATCCCGAAACCCTAGTGCGCTCCGGACACACCCGTCGGCGGGCGCAACCTGCCATACGTGATGGACGACCTTGCGGGCCTCCGGCAGGGCGGTCAATGACTGCCTATGAGCAACTCGAATCACGAAATCCGTGATTGCGGTTCAGGTGCGGCGGCCAAGGGTCCGGACGGTCCATCCGGCTTCGCGCCAGGCGTCGGCGTTGAGGGTGCCGCGACCGTCGATGACCGTCGGGGTTGAGGCCCGGTGGGCGAGGTGGTGCGGGTCGATGTGCCCGAACTCGGACCACTCAGTCAGGTGCAGCAGAAGGTCAGCATCCTGGACTGCAGCGATCGGGTCCTCGGTGTAGTCGAGTTCGGGGTGGAGCTTGCGGGCGTTGTCGAGGGCCTTGGGATCGGTGACCGTGACGGTGGCGCCGAGTGCGTGGAGTTTCTGGGCGACGGCGAGGGCGGGTGAGTCGCGGATGTCGTCGGTGTTGGGCTTGAAGGCGGCGCCCCAGACGGTGATCCGCCTGCCGCCGAGATCACCGTCGAGCTGTTCGCGCGCGAGGGCGACGACGGCCTCGCGGCGGCGGGTGTTGACGGCGTCGGCCTCGCGGAGGATCCCGGTGGACTCTTCGGCCCCGAGCTTGGCGGCTTGGGCGATGAAGCCGCGGAGGTCCTTGGGCAGGCAGCCGCCGCCGTAGCCGAGGCCGGATCGCAGGTTGCGCCGTCCGATGCGGGCGTCGTGGCCGAGGATCTCGGCGAGCTGGTGTACGTCGGCGTCCGCCTTCTCGCAGATCTCGGCCATCGCGTTGATGAACGAGATCTTCGTGGCGAGGAAGGAGTTGGCTGCGCCCTTGGCGAGTTCGGCGGTCGCCCAGTCGGTGACGATCGTCGCGGTGCCCGCTTCGATGATCTTCTCGAAACACTGCCGCAGCATGGTCTCGGCCCAGGTGTGCTCGGCCTCGAAGCCGAGGACGAGCCGGTCGGGGCGGAGGGTGTCCTCGATGGCGAACGACTCGCGCAGGAACTCGGGGTTCCAGGCGACCTCGACCTGGTCGCCGGCCGGGGCGAACTCGTGCAGCAGGTCGCGGACGCGGGGTGCGGTGCCGACCGGGACGGTCGACTTGACCGCGACCACGGCCGGATCGGTGAGGCGGGGTGCGAGCTGGCGAACGGCGGAGTAGAGGTACGTGAGGTCGTAGGTGTCCGCGCCGGGGGTCTGCGGGGTGCCGACGCCGATGAAATGCAGGTCGGCGAAGTGAGCAGTCTCCGCGTAGGAGGCCGTGAACTTCAGGCGGCCACTCGCGGTGTGTTTGGCCAGCAGCTGGTCAAGGTCGCGTTCGAAGAACGGGGCCTTGCCGGAGTCGAGGGTGGCCACCTTGTCCATGTCGGAGTCCATGCCCAGGACTTCGTGGCCGAGTTCGGCCATGCAGGCCGCGTGGGTGGCGCCGAGGTAGCCGCAGCCGACGACGGTGAGCTTCATGACGAGGTGTCCTTCCAGGTGGGGCCGCCGCCCGGCGGCCCCATCCCGGGGACGGGTTCAGGCGGGCCGGGCGGCCAGGCAGCGGTGGATCCCGGTGCGGATGAACGGCGGGATCGTGAGGATGTCGAGGTGTTCGGGGGCGAAGAACTGGAGCTTGACGCCCTCGCTGAGCGGGAGGCTCGTCTCGTCGCCGTCCCAGTCGGCGGCGAAGAACGTGATCAGCTGGCCGGAGCCGTGGTCGTCGCGGATCTCGAACAGCTCGGTCAGATTCCGGACGGTGAGTCCGGCTTCCTCGTCGAGCTCGCGGACGATCGTCTCGGCAGTCTGTTCGCCGGGATCAGTGCCGCCCCCGAGCAGGCTCCAGTGGGCGGGCCAGGCAATGCCGTCGATGTCGTCCCGCAGGTGCATGAGGAGGTCGCCGCGCCGGTTGGTGATGATGGCGACCGCGCCGCGGGCGGTGGCCGGGCCCGTGGGGCGGGTGGTGTCGGAGTGCATCCGCCCACGGTAGTAAGCCAGTTGGGGATCATGCGGCAGCCCTCACCGTCTGGTCCTGAAACCAGGCGGCGGCCATGAGGGCCTGCATCCGGGTGCGGTCGAACCGGCCGCCCGGCTTGAGGCCGCCCATCAGCAGCGGCCGCAGCGCGGGCGGGGCCTCGGCCAGCGCGGTGCGGATCTGAGCGTCCGCCCAGCTTGCAAGCGGCCCGTTGAGCCAAGTGGGGACCGGAGAGGCGAAGCCGAGCTTGTCGCGGCTGGCCCAGACCTCGCGGGGCAGCCCGAGGGCTTTGGCGGCGTCCCGCAGGATCCGCTTGCCCGCCGCCGGGTCAGTGATCTTGTGGTCGACGGGGAGCCGGTAGGACAGCTCCACCAAGTTCCGGGCCAGGTAGGGGGACCGGCGTTCTAACGCGTAGGCGGAGGCGAGCTTGTCGCTCGTCATCACCAGCGGCCGCCAGGCTGTGGCCAGATCGGCCAGCGTCATGCCCCTGGCCAGGTCGCCACCGGCCCGCTGGATCGCGTCGGCGACCAGATCGCGGATGCGGTGGTCGGGGTCCGGGCCGCGCAGGATCAGCCGGGTGACCGCGTCCACCGGGTCCAGCTGTTGGCCGGCATCGTGTATGAGCTTGGTGGCCAGCGGCCGGTAGGCCTCCAGCCCGGCCTTCAGGACCGCGTCCGGGCCGAAGAGGACCAGGGCATGGCGGACGTAGCCCATCAGGAACTCGTCCGGGCCGAGCCCGCCGGCCACCACCTTGAGCCCGAGGTCGGAGATCTTCCGGTAGGCCATGTGCTCGGAGAAGGTCGATGCGTTGCCCATCGGGTAGTCCAGCGCGGCCATCATGTGCGGCAGGAGTTTGGTGAAGTCGATGTGGTCGGGCTCGACGACCACCAGTTCGGCCCCGATGTCGGCCGCGATGCGGGCGGCGGCCTGGGACTCGTCGAGGCGGTCCTGGCCGGGGTAGGAGACGGTGACGCAGACCGGGGGCCGCATGAGGTAGGCCAGGACCGCCGAGTCCAGGCCGCCGGACAGCAGCAGCGCGAAGTCGCAGCCCGGCGCCCGCAGTGGGATCTGCTCGGCCAACGCGACGGAGAACGCGGCTAGGGCCTGGCGGTAGTCGCCCGCGAACGGCAGCCGGTCCTCCAGGTGCCACCAGGTCGTCTGTTCCAGCGAGCCGGTCACCACGTCGAAGGACAACAGCGTCGCCGGGGCCAGCAGCTGGATGCCCTGGAACGGGGTGTCGACGCCGACCGGCGTCTCGATGGCCAGCATTTCCGGGCGGACGATCAGCGGCGCCGGGCCGTAGCCGGTCAGGGTGGTTACCTCGGAGGCGAACGCGAGCCGGCCGCCGTCCAGGCGCCAGTAGAGGGGCTTCTCCCCGAGCCGGTCGCGGGCCAGGAACAGCCTGCGGACGCGCAGGTCATAGACAGCGAGGGCGAACATGCCGTCGAGCCCGTCCAGGCAGGACGGACCGAGCTTCGCCCATGCCTTCAGGACCAAGTGGGCGTCGGTCTCCTTCTCACCCAGCTCGATGCCCCAAGCCTTCGCCTGGGCCCGCCAGTTGTAGATCTCGCCGGTGAAGGCCAGCAACACCCCGCTCTCGCGGTCGAGGTAGGGGCCCGGGTGGGCGAGCGGGTCGACGATCAGCAGGGTGTTCATGGACAGCACCGCCCGCCCGTCCTGGCTCGCGGTGTGCTTGGTGCCGTCCGGTCCCCGGTAGTGCTGGGCGACGCCCATCGCCCGGACAGTGGCCTGGTGCCACTGCGCGTCCGGTCCGGCCAGTCCTGCGATTCCGCACATCTGGTTCACCCCCGAGAGTGAGTGGTGCCCTGTCGGCGGCCACCGCCGGAAGGAGCTGCTTCCTGTTCCGGCGGTGGCCTGGGCCCTCATCACACCGGCCGGGGACACGACCGGGGAGGGCTCGCAGGGGGGCTCACAACTCGCAGACGCGGTTCGCGGCCGGTCGGGGAGGAATACCCTCGGTGACCCAACACGCGGAACGCGTACGACTCTTCGTGCACCAGCGGCGTTCGCGTACGACTGAACGTCCCCAGCCGTTCGCGTACCACTTCTGGGCCCAGGCGAGTGCGTGCGCAACGCTTCAGTAACTGGTCAGGGGGACGTCGTGGCATCGACCGTCCGCCGGTCCCGTCCGCCCAACGCGGACCTGGCCCGGCTCATCGAAGCCTGCGGTGCGAGCCACAAGTCCTTGGCTCACCGCGTCAACCAGCTCGCCCACCAGGCCGGGGTAGAGACCGACTATTCACACACGTCCGTGGCGAACTGGTGCCGGCGCGGCATGACGCCGAAGCCGCCGGTGCCCCGGCTGCTGGCCCAGGCGATCTCGGAGCGGCTGGGGCGGCCCGTCCACCTCGCCGAAATCGGTATGGGCGAGGCGGAGACAATCGACGCGTCGGTGGGGTTGGATTTCCCGCGAGATCCCGCCGACGCCGTGCGCGTCGCCACCACGTTCTGGAGCTCCGTGAACCGCCGCGACTTCCTCAACCAGGCCGGGTCCGGCTTCGCCGTGTCCGCGTTCGCCGTCCCGGTCACCCGCTGGCTGGTCCACCCCGCCGACGACACCGCCAACCACCAGGGCGGCGGGCAGGTCGGCCGGGCCGACCTGGACGAACTGCGCGAGGCCGCCGACCACGCCCGGCACTGGGACTCGAAATACGGCGGCGGGAACTGGAAGGCGAACTCCGTCACCGACTGCCTCGAACACCGGGCCGCCCCCCTGCTGGAAGGCACCTTCTCCGACACCGTCGGCCGGGAACTGTTCTCCGTGACCGCCGAGTTGTCCCGGCTCGCCGGCTGGACCGCCTTCGACGTCGGCCAGCACGACGCCGCCCAACGCCACTTCATCCAGGCCCTCCGCCTGGCCCGCGCGGGCGGCGACGTTCAGCTCGGCTGCTACGTCCTGACCACGATGGCCATGCAGTCCCTGATGCGGGGCTTCGCCTCCGAAGCCGTCGACATGGCCCAAGGCGCCTTCGAACGGGCCAAGGGCCAGGCCGCACCGAGGGTGCTGGCGTTCACCAAACTGATCGAGGCCCGCGCTCACGCCCGCGAGAACAACGCCCGCGCCGCCTCGCGGGCCTTGGCGGCCTCCGAGGACCTGCTGGGCCAGGCCAGGACCGAGAGCGGCTACGAGCCCGGCTGGATCGACTTCTATCACCACGCCCGCCTCTCCGCGGACGCCACCGAGGTCTTCCGCGACCTGAAGAACCCCAAAGCCTCCCTGGCCTGGAACAAACAGGCCACCGCCATGCCGACCGGGGTGTTCACCCGCTCCGTCGGCATGCGGCTCGCCATCGTGGGAACCGCCCACCTCCAGGCCCGCGACCTCGACCACGGCCTCGAACTCGGCCACCGCTCCGTCGACATCCTCGCCTGCGTCCAGTCCACCCGAGCCCTGGACTACGTCCGCGAGTTCAACACGGCCCTGGCCCCCTGGCGGCGCGAAGCGGCCGTCCGCGAGTTCATCCACCGCACCCGCCAAGAACTCGGCGTCACCGCCTGAGCCTCAACCGGCAGGTGGCTGGGGCTGCGTGGGCAGAAGGCGAACAAGGGGCCCGAGGGCGCGGTCGGCCGGGACATCGGCGACGCCGTCGACCGGCCCTGGACACCGGTCCTCGCCGTCCCGTAGAGGGCACCCAGACCGCCGTGGTCCGGGGCGGCCCGAGCCGGCGTCACTTGAACGAGTGAAAACCGCATGTCGCGATTGACGTCCGGTGCGGACGGCCTGATCCGATCCACAAGGCGCCGAACAACCCCGTTGCCCCGCCGCCCGGCTCGGCTCCCTGATAGGGCCGTGAGCACTTCCGTATCCTCGCCGCCCGTCACCGCAACGAGCCAGCCGCCCGTGATGCGCCTGGCCTCCGACCGGCACTTCGAGGCGAGCGTCAACCTGTCCACCTGGGCCATAGCGCGCCGTCTGCCCCGCACGCTCAACGAGGCAGCCCGCCTCGGATGGCGAACCGACCGCCCTGCCGTCCTGACCCTGCTGACCTGCCAGATCGGCGCCGCGGCGCTCACCGCGACAGGGCTCGCGGCCACCACCCGCGTGCTGGCCGCAGTGTTCACCGGAGACATCGCCGCCAGTCTGCACGCCAACCTGACCGCCGTGATCGTCCTCGCGCTCGCGGCCGGTGGCCGCTACGTGCTGGATGCCGCCGCCCGCGCGGCCGCCGCCCGGCTCGCGCCGAAGGCCGTCCGCGAGGCCGACCTCGAAGTCATCACCGCCGCCACCGCCGCCGAACTCGTCGCCTACGAAGACCCGGCCTTCGAAGACGCCCACGCCGCCGCCTCCGACGGCGCGGACAAGACCGGCGACCTCATCCTCGACGCCCAGCTCCTCACCTCCGCAGCCGCCCAGATGGCCGCCGCCGCGACCGTCGTCACCATCCTGAATCCCGTGATGCTCCCGCTGCTGGTCCTCTCCGTCATCCCGTGCGCCTGGGGCGCGGTACGAGGGGCGCGCATCGAACACGCCGCCCACCACCGCAACCTGGCGGACTCCCGACTCCGCAACGTGTTCCGCTCCTACACCACCGAGCGGAACACCGCCGACGAGGTCCGCGCGGGCACCATGGCCGACTTCCTGATCCGCCAGTACCGCATCGTCTCCAGCCGCCTGGAGGCCGAACAGCTCAAGGCCACCCATAAGGCACTGGTGGTACAGGGCATCGGCGACGCGCTCACCGCCGTGGGCACCGCCACCACCTGGGGCATGCTCGTGCTCCTGGTGGCCACCGGACGTATGGAGTTGGCCGGGGCGGGGACCGCCGCACTGGCGGTGCGGACCTCCGGGACGGCCCTGACCACCACGGTGCGGGCCGGGGCCCGGCTCTTCCGCACCTCGCTGTCCCTGGACGACTGGGCCCGCTTCCTCGCAGTGGCCAAGCCCTGGACAGCCCACCGAGGTTCGGCCCAGATCACCGACGACGGACCGCAGGTGATCACCGCCCGCGATGTCTCCTTCACCTACCCCGGAGCCGACCGGCCCGCGCTCGACGGCATCAGCCTGGATCTCAAGCGCGGCGAGGTCATCGCCCTGGTGGGCGAGAACGGCGCCGGCAAGAGCACCCTGGCCCGGGTACTGACCGGCCTCTTCCTCCCCACGACAGGGTCAGTGAGCTGGGACGGCCTGGACCTGACCGACGCCGACCCGGCAGGAGTGCTGTCCAAGGTGGCACTGGTGCCACAGGACTACACCCGCTGGCCCCTGGCTGCCCGCGAAAACATCACCCTTGGCCAGCCCAGGCCCGACGGCGACATCGCTGTCCACGCAGCCGCCGAGGCATCCGGCGCCGACACCGTCATCGCCGGCCTGCCTCATGGACTCGACACATCGCTGGCCCGCTCCTGGTGGGGCGGACACGATCTGTCCGGCGGACAGTGGCAACGCATCGCCGTCGCCCGAGCGTTTCACCGCGACGCCCCGGTGCTGGTGATGGACGAGCCGACCGCCGCGCTCGACGCCCGCGCCGAACACCGGATCTACACCCGGCTCAAGACGCTCGCCGCAGGGCGGGCAACCGTATTCATCACACACAGGCTGGCCAACACCCGTCTCGCCGACCGAATCATCGTCCTCGATCAGGGCCGCGTCGCCGAGACGGGGACGTACGACGACCTCGTCAGCCGCGGAGCAACATCGATCTTCTTCGAGATGCTCAAGCTGCAGGAAGACCGAGCATGACCTGGCAAGTTGCCCTGTCTGCTCGGGCGGGGGATCGGATACGTTGGCACGACTTCAAGGTGGCCAGTCCCTATGACTGAGCTCCGGCCCTGGGGCCGGAGCTCAGTTGGTAGCCGGGTGGTCAGTTCCAGATCGAGTCGGCACAGATGATCTGGACGAAATCCCACCGGGTGTCGCTGCTGGTCTTCATACGCATCCCCTCTCTCACAGTTCGGCCATGCGAGAGGGCCGTCTCGTTCGGCAACACCATTCCCGCCGCAGGGTTGGCGTCGAGGAGGTGATGGCGTAACGCGCGCCGCTCTGAGCAGAGTTGGGGAAGAATGAGAGGCATGGGACGAGCTTCTCGACGACGCGCAGAACGCCGCAATGCACCGCAGGCGGCGACCGGGCCCGATGCCGTTCCCGGCGTTGTGATACCGGAGCGGTACCTGATCCGCCCGGCCACCATGGACGATGACCCCGATGTGGTGCGCGCCCTCCTGGAGCCGGTGGATTTCATGGATGCCGCGATGCCCGAGGAGATCATCGATCGGATGCGCACCGGCTTCTGCATGCCAGCACACTTCGGCACCTCGACCCTGCTGCTCGCCCAGGAACACCCTGAGGGACAGGTGGTCGGCCTCGCTCATGCGATCCCGCCCGTGGAATGGCTGATGGAGATGGAGCCCACTCTGGGTCGGCAGCTGTGCCTGAGGCTGTCGAGGTCGCTCGTCGAGTTGGAAGCGGTGTCGGTGGCCGACAGCGCCCGCGGCCAGGGACTGGGGCACCGACTCGTCAACGAAATGATCCGCTTCTACAGCGGCCAGGGCTGCGAGGCGATGCTGGGCGGAATCCACACCCACAAGCCGCATTTGGAGCGGTACTACGAAGCCGTCGGCTTTCATGTCCTGCCGCCCGGGGCTCCACTCGACCTGGGGCTGCCTGCCGGCCGGATCCGGTACCCGGCCACTGCGTCGATGCGGCATCTGGCGCGCCCATTGGCCCCGCGTGTCTCCTACCGCGCCGGTGTCCTCGGAGAGTTGCTCACCAGCCGGTGAACCCACATGGCAAGGAACTGCCCACTGTCACCGGCGCACCCGGCAACTGCACCAACCCGCCGCCGATTTGCGCCGCGCGGTCCAGGAGTTGATGCAGCGAGGCTGGAGCGGCTCTACCCGTCCGCTGGCGCACGGGCGCCTCTGTCCACAGGGCGGTGCTCCCAGGATCGGTGGTGAACGCCGCTGCTCGTTGTCCGGGGGCTAGCGGGACGTAGCAGGCCGACGTCCCGCAAGTACCTGTCCGCGTGCAGTGTCGGGTTCGATCCAGGCCCGGATGGGCCGCATCGTGATGTCGAGGAGGGGTTTTCATGAGCATTTTCAGCCGACGGGCACCGGAGGATGCTGCCACCAGCGGCGAGGACAGGGCGTGGCTGGAGAGCTGGGCTGGAGGCCCGCGAGCCGACTTTGACGAGGTGGAGTTCGTCGACGACTACGCCGTGCTGCGCTGGGAGACCGACCGAGGCGGGTTCGGGCTCGCGTACGCGCTGCACGACGGCAACGGCAGCGTGCACGGCGCGCGCCGGGCGCTGCGCCAACGTCACCGGGACCATGTTGGTGCCCGGTACGCGTGCGTGGCGGTGGCGATGGCGGCGACTCAAGTCTCCAACCCGTACGTGCCCAAGCTGGTTGCCTGCGATATGGACGAGGGCGCCCACCAGTACGAGACGACGTGGGCCCGCCTGGCCGCAGTGCTCGGACAGCGCGCGCCGTACTGGTTCGCCACGCTGCGGGACCGCGACGCGATCGCCGCGTGGCAGCCGGGCGCCCCGCCCGCGGTGGTCCCGGCTTGCCACGTCACCAACCCCATCGGCGCGGCAGCCGATCTCGCGGCCGCCGAGCCGGACGGCTCTCCGGCCGCTGAACTCTGCCTGCACCTCGTCCGGGAGATCCGAGCCCGTGACCACGACGCCGTCACCCGCCACATCACCGAACTACAGGAGAACGCGGCTGAAGGCGGCGACGGCGCCCACCTCCTCTTGGGCGCGGTCCCGGCGGAGCTGCGCCACCCGGAGCCAGCCGAGCCCTCGGAGATGGTGCGCCGGGCCGGTTGGCTCGCCATCACCGAGCGCCGGGATGTCGTGGCCCACCGTGTCGCCGACTTGGTTCAGCGCTGGGACGGCGGACAGGACTGGCATACCGGTGGCTTCGTCATCGTCGACCCGAAGGCCTGCGCGGTGACTCGGGAGTGGGAACAGCGCCTGGTGCCGGCCAACCACGGACAGGCTCCGACGGTCCTGGAGAAGCACCTCCTCGACAACGCACATGGAGAGTCCGACGTTCTGCTGTTTGACCCGGCCACGGGCGTCCCGGCACTGCGCCGGGCCCCCGGCACTGACCGGGAAGACATCTTCACCCTGTGCCTGCAGCGCCTGCCTACCCGCTCTCCGCTCTCCGCCCTGGTCGTGAGCGGACAGACGAGCTGGATCCGTACCGAGGACGGCACGGTGTGGTTCGCGCCGCACCGCGAGGGCTGGGGTGTGAGTTGGGGCTACTCCGGGACCGGTTGTCACACCCTCGCCCAGCTCCTGGGAGCCCTGCTGGACGACATCTCTGCCCCCGCGATGACGTCCGGCGCCAACGAGGAAGAGAACGGCCTCTTCGAGCTGCTGCGGACCACCCCTCAATCCGGCGCGACGACGTACACGAGAGGTCAGCTGGAGGCGGCCCGCGCTAGTAGCTGAGCGAGTAGGAGCAGGCCGCGGTCGTGCCCGGAGGGGGGTTCCTTGACCAGGATCCGCCCGCCGCGGCCGCCACTCTGCTCGCCGTCAGACAGACTCCACGACGCCGCAGGACGAACGACCGGACCGGGCTGAGTGACCGGCTGCCCGCCTATACAGACGACACCGACGCCGGCTCACGGTTCTGTTGCTACCGCGAGCCGGCGTCGGCACCGATCGTCTTCACCGAGCAGAGCACTGCCATCAACGCGGCTGCCCCCGCCCGATCTCTCCGCCGTAGAATCACTGTGCGCCGCATCTATTTAGACAGGAAAGCATGTCGAACCTCCCGCAGTACCCGCAGTACCCGCAGCACTCAGCCGCCCCGCCTCCCCTTGGCGCGATCGGCAACACTCCGATGTATCAGCCCTACCCGGGGCCGTACGGCACGCCCGCCGGCATGGGAAGCATGGCCGCTCCGTTCGGCCTGGCCGACCTCGGCTCCAGGCTCGGCGCGCGAGTGCTGGACCTGGTCTTCTGGTACGTCGGGTACATGGCCACCGGTGGTATCTGGCTGAGCATGTGGATCGATGCGGGAGGCGGCTCCACCGCTCGCACGCTCCTCCTCATCTGGGTCGTGGCTTCCGGCGTCCTCTACTACCCCTTCTGCATAGGGAAGTACGGCTCCACGCTGGGCAAGCGCATCTGCAAGGTACGGATCGTGCGCCGCGAGACGGGACAAACCATTGGATTCTGGCGTGCGTTGAGCCGGGAAGTCTTCTGGCCCGTGGCGAGCATCATCCCGGTCCTCGGGTTGCTCAACTCGCTCTGGTGCTGCTGGGACAAGCCATATCAGCAGTGCCTGCACGACAAGGTCGCCGACACCATGGCCGTAGCGCGATAGAACCCCGCACGGACGTTCCACCCACCCAACCGTCCGCCGGCTATCAGCCCATCGCCCTCCGGGGGGCCCATCCGGACGCCGCAGACCGGGACGACTCCCACTGCCCAGAGGACGCTCATGCTCATCGATGAGCCGACCGGCGGGCCCCGGAGGATCGGTTCAGTACGGCGTCGCAGTGGGCATTGCCATGACCGCATCACCTGCCCCGCAGGAACGGTCAGCGCCCTGGGCGCTCGCCCCAGCCAGGCAGGATCGGAGGAAGATCGCTGAGCTCACCGGCGGGACGCTTGGGCTGCGGCGACTCACCGTCATCGCCGTCCCACCGCCGCGCGTACTGATCGGGAAGGTCCCCCCAACCCCAGTACGGCGCAGGGCTGCTGGGCCGCTCGCCGAGCGCCTTCAGCGGGTCGATGCGCTGCTCGGCGACAGTGCAGAGATGGGCCCAGTAGTCGCCCAGGTCGAAGACGTACGCGAACTTCTCGCCGGCCTTGAGACGGCTAAGGGTGGCGGCGCCGTCGACGGTGCCCTCGGGGGCTTCGTCGTCCCACCACTCCAGCGGGCTGATCTCGGTTCCGTCCGCGAGCGTGAACTGGTGCAGGTGCGACAGGTCCCAGCGGCCGAAGGCGGCGTCGATGGCCGTGGCGAGTTCGGTGAAGCAGTGCGTCCGGGCGGCCGCGAAGATACGGCCAGGCCGCGGCCAGAAGTCGGCTCCGTGACCCGAAACCAGCTCGACGCGGATGGAAAGCCATGTGCGTGACACGACGAGCTCCTGCCCATGAACAGGCCCAGAGCAAACCGGGAACGAGGCGGCGGCAACCGTCGCCAATGAGGCGGGCTGGGGCAACTCGATGCTGCCGGGTAGGCTGCCGTTCAGCGGCAGGTCGCGCACGTCGTTCGCCTGATACGTCCGACTCCCACGTTGCCGGACGGTGGCCAAGGACCCCCGGGACCTCCCGGCGCGGGCCCGTGGAGTGCATACGCCCTTGCCTGCGCTGTTGGCGCCCGAGCCCGGCGGGATACGTGGGGTCCCGTATCGGAGGCTGTCATGACCAAGAGCGGAGCCAACGGTCCCAAATCCCGGGCCCGCAGCCGCGCGGAACGCAGCGGCACCAAGTACATCCAGGCCCGGCGCGGCGGGGCCGCGGAACCCGGTGCCTGGGCTGACCCTGGTGCCTGGGGCGAGATGATGCTCACGTCATTCCACAAGGGCGAGCCGCTGCCATGGGGAGAGACGGTCAGCAGCTGGCAGTGCCATCGATGTGGCGCCAGCACTGACACGTGCGCGCTCGTACTGGGTACCGGGACCGTCGGTGTGCGGGCGTACTGTCCCGGTCCCAGTTGCCTGCCTCCGTTGGCCGACTACCCCGCACTGCGGGCCTTCGCCCACAGCATCCAAGTTTTCTACCTTCGAGCCGGGTCGCCCTCCACCGAGGCCCTCGGGCGCTACGTCGAGGCGGTGACGGGGGGTCCTGCCGCAGCCGCAGTGAGGAACGTTCTCAGCGGAACCGTTTTGGCCCGCTGGGACACGGTGCGAGCCCTTGTGCACGCTCTGGGGGGTGACGAGGTCGAGGTCCAGGACGTGCTGCCCCTGTGGCAGGCGGCCGAACGCGAACAAACCGAGGGCACGGATGGGCTGTTGACCAGCCTCGCCCGCCAGGAGCGGTTCACAGGGCTCCCGCGCCGCTGATAGAGCGACATCCCGCCCCACCGGCTGAGTGACCTCGACTAACCGGCCCCGCATGGGCTTTCCCGGACGTGGTGGAGGCGAGCGTGTCAGCGCGGCGCCGAGGAGCCCTATCAGCGCCACGGCGGAGGCGGTGGCGAGGCTGAGCTCGTGTAGCCCGCGCAACCCCGCCTCGCGGCTCCGGCTTGCGCTTGCCTGCATGAACACCCCAGGCATGGGGTGAGCAGCCCTGTCCGGCTTCAGGCTTCCCGTTACGCACATCGTGGTGCGTAACGGGAAGCCGAGCGCACATCCGCGGCCCGACCCTTATTCGGGCGCCGTCCCTGAGCCCTGATGGCCGGGGCGCCCCGCTGCGTACGCGGACGACGATCTCTGGTTCGGGCGACCTGTTGCTTTGTCAGCTGCCTTTCGAAGCGAGCGCGCCGCTCGGCGCAGGGACGTGGCTGCGGGCGAAGACGGCTCTGCCACTGTGAGGAGCGGCCACCGCTTGTCCATGCCGGATCCTTGTGGTCTGGGGTGGAGGCCGAGTCGGATGTCAGGCACCGATGCCAGCACCGGCCACCCCAAGGCCACCATCTCTTTGAGCACTGCTCGTTGGAATGACCGGCTCGGCAGGTCACCGTCGGGGTGATCCGGTCCCGACAGCAGCAGGCCCAGCAAGGGTGTCAACAGGTGGCGAGTCTCTTGCAGTTGAAACCGATACTGATCGACGACGAGCACGGCCGCCTGGGCGGGAGAGTAGAGATGCTCCCGGGCTTTCTTGACGCCTTGCTGGAGTACATAGTGGCGTGTGCTCCATGGGACCGGAGCGCGGCGGGTGATGGCGACGGCGGCGTCGGCGAGGTCATCGATCGAGGCTGACCAATCCTCCTGGACGACGAGGATGGAGTCGTATTGCGGGCGTGCCCGTACCAGAGCTTGGTGCATAGCCGTTCCGCTCTTGGCGACGGCGAAGTCGTCTTGGACCACTAGCTCGGCCAGGACGCCCGGGGCGACGGCGTCCATCGTTAGGGGCGGGCTGAACGGGAGTTCGGGAGCCGGCTGCGGCAGCCGCCGCGGGGGTGCGAAGGGATGGAGAGCATCGTCCTCCCGGATGACCAGGACTCGTTGCCCCTCTTGCGCCCACACCGCGCCCAGATTGAGAGCCGTGCCGGTCGCGTCGTTGGCACCTCCGCAGGTCATCACGATGACGGTTGCCTGCAATGCAGAGTTTGATCCCTGCGATCGTGCTTTCAGCACTGCTGCTCGTGCGGCACGGAAGTTCTGTCCGCTGCGGTCCATCTGGGTGCGGATCCGAGCGACTTGGGCGCTCGATCGATCTTTGGCCATGAGGGCCTCCCTGACGGGATCCACGCCCTCCCGCTCGGAAGGTCAATACGGCCGTTGAGGCCAGGCAGATGGGGGCACGGGCACTTGCCCGGGAGTTGGCCCGGGGGGCGCCTTGGTCACCCCTCCACCAGGGCGTGGGCGTGGTAGAGGCTGCGGTGACGAGGTGGCGTACGTGGCTGGCCGCCTGAACTGTAAGCCGACTGCTGCGCGAGTTCATCGTCGCCTACCTCGAAAGGCGGACGATTCTGAGCGTGTTCATCCGTGTGGCCGAACGCCGCGCCCAGCCACCCGACCTGGCCCCGCTCCGGCGCACCGCTGCTCGCTTCGTACCCGGCTGCCCACTCGCCCGGCAGCACCGCGGGCACGGACTTTGCGGCCGCCGCTGGCCCCTCGGGCGCGGTGCAGTGGTGGGATCGGCGGTCGAGGGCTCGCTGCGGCTGCTGGCTGGCCGCCAGGCCGCGGAGGGCACCCGTCCATGCCTGGGTCTCCGGACCGGGATCCACCACCTGTGGTGACCCTTAAAAGTTGCTCCATTGGACCTCGCGGGGTACATTAGTGAATATGAGTGATGCAAGTGCACCGTTCGCCCCCTGGAGGAGCTGTATGAATCGAGAGTCCCGCATGGCCACGTTCTCGAAGAGCGAGTGCGTTCGCTCCGTGGTTCGCAGTATCGAGGCGTCGATCGAGTCGTTCAAGGCAGAGCGTAAGGAGGCGTCCGGGCTGGATGCGCAGGACCTGGACCAGATCGTGGAGTCCTTGGAACTGATGCGTGCCGACTGCCTTCAGTTCGCCGAGCACTGGACCGACGAGGAGCAGCGGCTCCGCGTGGCAAGCGACGTAGAGCAGTTGCTCGGGCATCCGCGTGGGGTCCTTGCCAACTCCCCGGAACGCTTCTGGGCGTCGATGAGGCAGATGCCGGAGCCCGCTCGTTAGCGGGGCGCCCAGGGCCACCGCCGACGAGGCTCTACGCCTCCGCACGCGTCCCGGCCGAGGGGCGATGGCCGAACTGGCCGCCCAGGCCCCGACGACGAGGACGACGAGCCCCGCCATCACGCGGCGCACCCTCGCATCTGCCCATCACCAGCCCTGAGCCGCACCCGCGCACCATTCGGGACCGCACGAGGTCCGCACCCCACACGTAGGGAGAGTTCCATGAACACATCGGTCTGGGTCGCGGAGAGCCTCCCCGTCCGCCTGGTCCCCGAGGGCCAGGAGGCGGCCGGCGACGCCCTGTCGGCACCGGTGGTCGTGCTGCGGCATCGCGCGCGTAAGTCGGCGGCGCGCGCCATGGCCCACCATCTCTACGTCCTGGGCAGCCGCCGGCCCGAGCTGAAGGCGATGGTCCAGGCGGCCGGGGACATGTTCGCCGCGTCCGCCAGTTGTGATCCCGCTTCCGCTCCCGTGCTGTGCATCAAGGGCAGGGTGTACCGCCTTCGCCAGGAGACGGAACCCGCAGCCGATGCCTGACCGCGCCGGGAGTGGGGTCCTGCGGTCCTCGGCAGCATCCACGTGCAGGTACGGGCGCCTCGGCAGTGAGCCCGCCCCGTGAGCCGGGCTGCGACTTTCATGTGCCTGCTGGTAGGAGAGTTGTCCAGGGGTTGTCCGGAGTGGTGGTACGGCGCCTCGGCGACCAGTCCCGGGATGATCACCTGGCTGCTCGCCGCCGAAAGCACAGGTGCCCGCCCGCCGGCCCGGGCGGATGATGGGCATGGCCGGCGGCGCCCTCCTGCAGTCGGCGATGCATGGGCCGGAAGGAGGACGGCGATGACCGGGTGGGCATGGCTGATGGCCGTACTGGCGAGGCTGCACCGCACAGGCGCCCCTGCCGACGCCCCAGTACGCGCTGAGCCCGTCGAGCGCCCGCTCGGTGCCGGCGCCCTGGTCGGCGGGCGCCCGGCGAGCACGACGGACGAGCTCCGCCCGTTTCCCGCGCCGCACCGGGCCCGAGCGGTCCCGGTCCCGGTAGTGCTGGCCGAGCAGTGGCAGGCCCGACGCGACCCGCGGCTGGTGTACGCCCGGATGTCGAACGCTGAGCGGGCCCGGATGCTCAGGCAGCGCCCCGACTGCGAGTTGTGCGGGCGCAGACCGTCGGCCGCCGTCGATCACGATGCAGGGACGGGCCGGGTGCGCGGCGTGTTGTGCCGGAGCTGCAACAGCTGGCTGGGGTCGATGGAGGCGGCGCTGCGCGTGCCCCAGCGCCGGATGCAGAACCAGGCGGCGTACCTGCACTGGCGGTTCGAGGCCGGCGGACCTGCCGCGCTGGCCTGGTACCTGGGGGAGCTGTCCTATCTGGGCCTGAGCGAGAAGGAGTTCGCGGACGGCCTGAACCAGGTGCGCCAACTGCTGTCGGTCCCCTGCGTGTACTGGACCGATGACGGCCGGCCGCCCTCCCGCGACACCCAATGGACGAAGACCGGCCCACTGGAGGATGCCGAGGAGGCGGACCGTCACCACCGCCGCCTTCGGTGCGCTCTGGGGCACGAGAACGTCGTCGTGACCGCGTTCGAGCCGGATGACGGGGTGAACAGCCCGGTCCCGCGCGGTCTGATCAAGCCCTTCACCGGCGACGCCCACTCGGTGTACGGGCACAGGTTGTACACGCACACGTAGTGCGGGCACGCGGCCTGACCAGCCGCCGGCCAGGCCGCGTGGTGTCTCCCTGCTGACCTGCGAAACCAGGGAGGCGGGCATGGCGCTGGGCCTCCCCCTCGGGCGCCGTGCCCGCTTCTGGCTCTGCCAGCGCCCTCGCGGGGGAGGTTCCCCGCTGTGCCCTCGCTGCCCTTCCACCAGCCGGGAGCGCTGCGCTGTGGCTCTTCTGTCGTTGCCGGTAGGGGAGTTGTCCAGGGGGTGTCTGGAGCTATCCGGCGCGGTCGTGGGGCGCCCCGGTCGGTTGCCCTGGGGGCGGCAACGTTCGGCGATGGGCGCTGGCGTTCGCGCCGCCCTATAAATTTGACGTATGCTTCCTTTGTGGGTACGGTAGTGAATAAGTGTTCGGGGGAGTGCCCGCCAATCTCACGGGTTCGGTGAAGTCGTCCTTGTTCTTCGCGCTCATGGTTTTGGTGCTGGTTGCGGCGGGCGTTGCCTGGGTCAAAGGGCCGGGCAGCTGTGCTCACTGACTCTTGCCCCTAAGTGCCCGCGCGTCGCCTGCGATAGCTGTTTCCGTACGAGGGCCGGAAGGCCCGGTGTCGGACGGCTGAACAGCTCACACGGGCGCTCCCTCGAGAAATCCGCAGGCGCCACGCGCCGCTGTACGTGCATGACCGGTCATTCCGCCCCAGCTCAGGAGAGGCAATGTATTCCCACATAGATGACCTGCTCGACCCGGTTCTTCTCGCGCGCAGCCTCGATGCAGGCTACGTCCGTGAGCAGACCCACCCCACCCTGCCGCTGCGCATCCTCAACTACAGCGAGAAGGCCCAGTTCGAGCGGCAGTGGCACGAGGTCACCCTGCAGTGCCGCGGGCTGGTCATCGACCACCAGGGACGGGTCCTTGCCCGGCCCTACGGGAAATTCTTCAACTACTCCGAGCACCCCGAGGGCACGTTCGGCCTGGACGACCCAGTGGTGGCGACCGACAAGCTGGACGGCTCGCTCGGCATCCTCTACCCGCTGCCTGGCGGCGGGTACGCGATCGCGACCCGGGGTTCGTTCGCCTCCGACCAGGCGCTGCACGCGACGAAGATCTGGCGGGAGCGCTACGCGGACACCGCGTCGGTCAAGCCGGGTGTCACCTACCTCTTCGAGATCATTTTCCCGGAGAACCGGATCGTCTGCGACTACGGCACCCTGGACGACTTGGTGCTGCTCGGCGGCGTTGATGTGGCCACCGGCGCCCCTCTGTCCGCTGATGAGCTGCCATGGGACGGCCCCCGCGTCGACACCTTCGACTTCACCACGCTCGCCGAGGCTCTGGCAGCTGCTCCGCGTCCTGGCGCCGAGGGTTTCGTGCTGCGCTTCCCCGGCCGCGACAACACCATGATCAAGATCAAGCAGGACGACTACGTGGCACTGCACCGGATCATCACCGGGCTCAACGCCCGCGCGGTCTGGGAGCGGCTCGGCGCGGGTGACACCGCAGCCGAGATCTGCGACGGCCTGCCCGACGAGTTCCACGACTGGGTCAAGGACGTCGCGGTCAACCTGACCGCGCAGTGCGGCGCGATCCTCGCCGAGGCCCGCGCCGAGCACCAGCGCATCCTCGACGGCCTGCCGGAGGGATGGACGCGCAAGGAGTACGCCCTGCACGCCGGTCGCTCACCCATGCGCGCCTGGCTGTTCATGCTCCTGGACGGCCGCGACCCGGCGGCCCGGATCTTCCACACCCTGCGGCCCGAGGCCGACGTCCGGCCCGCCAACACCACTGAGGACAACTCCTGATGCCCACCCTGCACTTCACCCGCGGCCTGCCCGCCAGCGGCAAGACCACCTGGGCGCGCACCTGGACCGCCGAGCACCGCGCGGGCCGGGTGCGCGTCAACCGGGACGACCTGCGCTCCATGCTCGACTCCAGCGAGCACATCAAGGGCGTCACCGAAAAGCGCGTGATCGCAGTCCGGGACGCGACGATCCTCAAGCTGCTCCGGCAGGGCTACGACGTGGTCTGCGACGACACCAACCTGCCGCAGCGCGTCGCCCGCGACCTGGCCCGCCTCGCGGACCGCGCCGGCGCCGAGCTCCAGGTGCACGACTTCACCCACATACCGCTGGACACCTGCCTGGAGCGCGACGCGGCCCGCGAGGCGACCGTCGGCGAAGACACCATCCGGGGCCTGCACCAGCGTTTCCTGGCGGGCAAGCCGTCGCCGCTTCCCCTGCCAGAGGAGAGGCGTTCCGCTGCTCCGACGGGGGTGCAGTACGAGCCGAAGCCCGACAGCCCCAAGGCCGTCCTGGTGGACATCGACGGGACCGTCGCCCTGATGGACGGCCGCAGCCCCTTCGACGAAACCCGGGTACACCAGGACGTCCCCAACGCTCCGGTGATCAGCGTCGTGCGGGCGCTGCACGCTGCGGGCCAGCGCATCGTGTTCCTCTCCGGTCGTACCGACAGTTGCCGGAACGCCACCGAGGCCTGGCTGACCGAGCACGTCGGCGTCCCGTACGACGGCCCCTTCATGCGGCCCACCAGCGACTACCGCAAGGACTCGGTCGTGAAGGTCGAACTCTTCGACGCCCACGTACGCGACGCCTACAACGTCACCTGCGTACTCGATGACCGCACCCAGGTCGTCAAGGCATGGCGGGGGATCGGGTTGACCGTGCTTCAGGTCGCAGACGGTGACTTCTGACACCACCCCACCTGCCCCTCTGGCAGTGGGCGTCCTCGAAGTGGCGTGCTGCTTGGGGGAGTCAGTCCGAGAATTGGCGGGCAGCCCGGGCCTTTGAGCCTGGCCTGCTTCCACGGCCCCCCGCCATGGCCGGGGGTCTCGTCGTTTCCAAGCCCTCCGAGGAAGAGATCGCCCGCCGCGCTGCCGTCCGCTCGCCCCTTCGCTTCCTCCTGCGCCTCGCCCCTTGGTATCCCGACTCACCGTCGATGACGGGACACGTCGCACCCCCAACGGGTCTAGGTCCGGCCAGGGCGAGGAAACACAAAGCTCCGCCGGTTCACTGTGACGGTGGTGTCCATGGTGTGCCCGGGGCCTGGGCCGTTGCCTCGGGCCGCTGCAGGTCGTGGCAGTCAGTGAGGGTCAGGACTTGTGGAGACGGAGACGGCGGTGAATTTCCCGGCCGAAGAAGTAGGGCCAGATGGCCAGAGCGAAGACGAAAAGGATGGCGATCATCATCACGATCACAGGGGCTGGGAGTGTGTCGACTCCCGGCGGGGCGTCGGGGTCGTCTTGCGCACGCTTGAGTACACGCTTGAGTAGATCGGAGGGACCACGTTTGCGCCAGGCGGCCACTGCCATGCCGAGCGAGGCGTAGATGATGAGGATCAGGAGCAGTTGGACAGTCGGCATGTGGCAAGTGTGGTCCAGTATCCGTTGCTTGTCAGACACTTCACGAAGCGGCGCCAGGTACACGGCTGCCTGCCGCGTCCTTTCTCACCTCAGAAAGCCACGTCTTCGCCCAGAACGAGGTTCTGGTGGTCGGTCGACTGCTGGTCGGTCGACACCCGCATGTAGACCAGATTGGCCACGTCGCTCCTTGCTTCTGCCGCGTCATCGGACTCCGTCTGTCATCTAACCCTGCCGTCAACCGCCACCGGATCCGATGGGATGTGGACGGCGGCCCGTACAGCGTGGCGGTCGAGCGCGCATGACCAATCAGAACCACGCCAGCCCGCCCGGCGCGCCTGGTCACGAGCGAATGACGTCGGCTGAACTCCGCGCCTCTCGCGTGTAGTTGGGCCTGGCCGCGGACAGTTGGTGGTACCGCCTTGAGTTCCTCGAGTGGCTGATCGCCGACGATCCCGCGAACCTGCAGTACGTCGTACCGGACGACATTGACGAGGAAGTTCGTGACCGGGTCGGGACGTCGATGGGGAGGGTTGTGGCGCCGTGGCTGGCCAGGGTCTGCTATAGCGGGCCAGCTGCTACAGGGATGCGGAGCGGCGGCGTACCTCGCGCCTGTCGGGGCTGCTTGTGCGGCAGGCGGATGCGGCACTTGCTCAACTGGATCAGGAGCGCGGCTCCTCACCGTTGGGCATGGGCTACTACACGCTTGATCGAGCCAGGGCGGCCGCCGAGTTGTACGAGCTGGCCTGGGAGGTCACCTGCGCGGTGGGGCAGGAGCAGCGTGCGCCTACTGCTCCCGACCTGCCACGAGCGGCCTGAGACTCGCCCCCCGGTGTGGGGGTCTTGCAGCGGACTGCCGGACCCCACATCGTCGTCGGCCCGCCGCCGGAGAGGACTGGCGCCGCGTATGTCCGCGTCGCCTCCGC
Source organism: Streptomyces sp. WM6378 (assembly GCF_001279695.1). Classification (GTDB taxonomy): domain Bacteria; phylum Actinomycetota; class Actinomycetes; order Streptomycetales; family Streptomycetaceae; genus Streptomyces. The sequence continues at coordinate 10,208 of NZ_LGDD01000223.1, read as the reverse complement.
TGCCGCGCCTCGGGGTCAGCTCACACTTTCCGGCTCAGGCTCGTTGGCCAGGCCTACCAGGATGTTGTTGATGCCTTCGATCAGCTGTGAGAATTCCTTGTCGCCCAGCCCGGCCCGCACGCACTCCACGACACGAGCGGCCCATTCCACCTTCGGGGGAAGCGCCAGGTCGATGTCGAACTGCTTGTCCGGGGTGAGCTCCCGGAAGAGGAAGTTCAGGAAGCCGGCGGTCCTCAAGGCCCCTGGTGCGGTGTACCGGCGGTGGGCTTCCGCCGCCGCCTGGAGCAGTCCTTGGGCGTTGGCCGGGTCATACGTCTTCATCGCGGTTTCGAGCAAAGACCAAGCGCCAGCTAGGTAGGCATCCACTCGCGGGCGTCGACCCGGGGTAAGCGGGTTCCCGAACCGGCGGGCCACCTCCCCGTGCAACTCTGCGCGATCAATGGCGTCGTTGAGGTCCATGCTCGTATCGCTATCCCGTTGGATGGCCGAGTGCATGAGACTGAGCCGCAGGGCGCGCCACCTTCACCTTGATGGCGCAGCGCCGTGGAGGCCGGGGGGCGGGACGCGGTGTAGAGAATCAGGGAGCAGGGGAGGCGCCGAACTCGTCCGCTCCAGCCGAGTCAAGCAGACCCTGGCTCCGGTCGGCCTAACTGACGACATTCCGGCCGATCTGCCCCCTCGCGTCCGGTGGTGCGCGCCTGCTGCTCGGCGCGCGGCCGTGCGGTGTGCCCGGCCCGTCGCCCTGGCCGTGCACGGCGGGGAGTCATTCCGCGTGGCGCGCGGGTGCTGGGTGGGTTGGTGCGGTGGTGTCCCGGTTGGTTTGGTCGGTGCTTGGTGTTCTGTAGTTGGGTGGGTTGGTTGCGACCTGGTGTTTGTTGCTGTCGGTTGGGGCTTTGGTCTTCTGCGTGAGGGGAGTTGATGCAGGGGCATCCCGCTGGGTGTTGCTCGGGTGCTCATTGCTCGGGCATGGTCTGGGGGTGCTCCCTTTTGACCGCTGCGGACTCCACTTCCACGCGAAAGAGGATCACGACAGTGCACAGGTGTGTTGCAGCACGGTGCGCATGTGGTTGGCCCGGCTCCTGTTGGCGAATTCCAGGAGTCGGGCCTTATTGGTGGGTCGGGTCTTGGTGTTGCGGGGGCGCCTTCGCCAGTGCTTCCCGTCAGTGCTGTGCATTCAGAACGCGCTGCGCCAGCTGTACATCAGGTCGCGATGCATCCGCTCGGAGATCGCGTCTCCCGCCGTGGCGGCCATGCTTGCACAGACGAACGCGTCATACACCGTGCCGAAGTCGCTGAACCTTTCCCAGTCATCGATGGCCCCTGCCTCGTACTGCGCATCCCAGCCAACATCCGATTCGACATGCCCGGTTCCGAGAAGCGTGTTGTGGGCCTGCTCCAGGTCGAGTTCCCAGTTCGCGTCACGCCCGCATTTGGTGATCTTCTCTGCCTGCTCGTAGGTCAGGTCAGCGGCCTGCCGAATGACGCTGACCACGTCCCGCCAGTTCCGGCCGAGCAACTGAGCCAGGTCATCCTCAGTGCAGTTCTCCGGGTCGAGCGGGCGGGCGTACCGAGCTAAGATCTCGTCGACTTCATCGTTCTGCTCGTAGAGCATCGTGCCCTCACTTCTCCCTGTGGGCCTTCTTCTCGTGGTTGCGCATGCTGGCGGGGGCGCCGTAGTAGTCGCAGGGCTCGCAGTACTCCCAGCCCGCGTCTCTGACAGCCTTGTGGACGACGGAGTGGCTGGGGCCGAAGCCCTTCGCGTGGAGCATCTGCGCGACGGACCCGCCGTACTCGACGGCGATCAGTGCCGCTTCGGCGACCTTGTCGTGGCCGCGAGCGAAGAACGAGCCGAGGCCGACGTCGTTGCCGCAGCCGCAGAAGCACTTGCCCGTCGGGATCAGTCGGGGGAGGTTCCTTGCCATAGAACCAAGGTAGCTGAACTAGGTTGAACTACAAGGAGTTTGACTAAGAATCATGATGAGAAAAGTCCGGGCCCATTGGGGGCGTGCGGCGCCCGGCGGGTCCTGGGCATGAGCTGATCGTGCAGGACGCGGGCCCCAGGGCGCGAGCCGCCAACGCCGCCCGCCGCGACCGACGTTGACTCCAACCCTGCGACGTTATCCCAGTACAGAAGGCAGAAGCGCGAAGATGCTGTCCCGTTCCGCAGGGCGGTCTTCAGCCTCCCCGCTGCCGTCCGTCTGGCCGTCTGGTGCCGTCCGTCGCTCATCTCTGTGCTTCGGTTCCGTCGCCGGCCGTCGTCGCCATAGGCTGGCGAGTATGAGTGGACAGAGCGTGTTCGGCACCCTTTCGTCGACTGGGTGGCTCGGTGAACACCCCGGGGACGGCAAGGACTTCGCTTTTCTGATGCTGTACGGCCTGGGGGACGGCGTCGCTTCCCCTCGGAGTGCTCAAGGAGCTCTCCGTGAGGTGCTGCAGGCATGGGGGATGCGTGAGGGCGTCTTGGCCGTGGACCCGGTCATCGACGGCACGCCCGTCACTGTGGTGGTCGAGGGTATCCAGGCCACCGTCACGGGCCTGCCCGGTGTCACTCCCGTCCGGCCGACGTCCCAGGAATGGGCCGATGTCGCCTGTGCCCGACGGCAGGTGTTCCTGGGCATTACGTCCCGGATCTACACGGCCGCTGACCGCAGTGACACCGCGCTCTCCGCATTCTTCAAGGAGTCGCGCACCATCGACGCGACCGCGTCCCTCCTCGTTCCTGTCACTGCTGCCGGCTGACCCGCCGGGCTCGCGAGCGGGAGGCCTTCGGTAGCCCGCCCCGCGGCCGCCGCGGCTGCGCTCCTCGCTGGGCTGCGCACCCCCGGCTCGGCGGCGTCGCCCGCCCGTGGGTTCGCCGTCGCGCGCTGCCCGGCGTCCGCCCGGTCTCTTTGGAAAGGGGCGGTCTCGCGCCCCGTTGCTGCCGTGCTCGCTGTCGCCCCGGGCTCCACCGTCAGCTGTGCGGCGCTCTGCTGTACTCACTCGTTCGAGGGACGGTGTTCATGGGCGGTAGGCGGCAGGCTCAAGGGATAGAACGACAAGGCGGAAGCGGAGCGATCCGGGGGTTGTGTGGCATGGACGATGAGTACGGGCCCGTGGTCGCCTCCTTCACGCGGGCGGAGTTCTTTGCGGATGGCACCTTCATCGCGGTCCCGCCGGTGGTGTCGTCGGCCGCCGGCTTGAAGATGCCAGTGATCATTACCGTGGGGGCGCGGCAGGAGTTCGTGACTGGCGACGGCGGTGAGGACGACCGGCTGCGGGCGGTGCTGTTCGCGGTGGCACGGGCTGTTGAGCAGGCACCGGTGGGCGAGGTGTGTTTCGTGGTGCCTGCTGGGGAGTTGCCCTGCGGCCGGGAGCCCATCGGCGCGGACCGGCTCATCGCCATCACCGAGCCCGGCGATACGGGCGAGCCCGTGCTGACCATGATGCTTCCCGGGGAGATGTGAACGCGGGCATCTGCCCGCCCTGCGGATCCGGTGCGGGAGGGAAGTAGGGCTGTTGTCGTGAGCGCCGATGTGCCGGTTCCGGTGTTGAGCACCGACCGGATCAGGGCTTGTCTGTATACGCTGGGGGTGCCGGAGCCGGAGGTGCTGCCACGGGCGGCGGCTCTGGGGGTGCTGCTGTTCTGGGCGGAGTCGTCGGCGGCCGCAGCCGACCGTGTCGAAGTCGAGGAGATGCGCGAGGCGTTCGTCCTGGCCATGGACGCCACGCTGGGCGTAGACCCGTTCAGCGATGAGGCGGCAGCCGAGACCGTGCCGTCCTCGGTGCTCTGGCCGTACCTGCTGCGCTCCCGCATCACCCGCACGCTGGTGGACGTGGACGCCACCCGCCTCGATGACGCCGCCGACGGCGTTTTGCCGGCCACGGTCCTCCAGCACATGCTCACCGGCGCGCAGACGATACTCACCATGGCAGCCCCGGACACGGGCGAGCCCTCACGGGAGCAGATGGGCGAGAAGCTCCACGCCGTGCGCGACGTGCTGCGCACCGTCGACGGGGAACTGAAGGCCGCACAGCGACGCGTCAACGCTGCCCGACGGCAGCTGCGAAACCTCGGTGTTGATCTGTAGCCGAGTCCGACGACAACTCGACATGGCGCTCGGTCCGCCTCCGCGCCTCGTCCGGCGTCCGTTCGCTGGTCCGCCCGGGGCGGCTGGTCTGGTCTGGCGCACCTATCCGTTCGCCAGTGGGCGGGCGGGGGATGGCGGCCTCCGGAGGATTATGACGTTGCCGCGTTCCGCTGCGCCCGCTTGTCCCGGAGCCACTTGCGCGGGCTGACCCCCGCCGGGCGTTCGCTCTCCCACCGGACCTCGTCGGCGGCTTTCTCCGCCTGGACGACCGCGTGCTTGGTGGCCAGGCGGGCGTAGGCGAGGGCCTTGGCCACGGTCGACAGGACGGCGGCGGCGAACCGAGGGTCGTGCTGGTCCGCGGCCGCCACGGCGAATGCAGCGGGGAACCCCATCTCCGACCGGGAGTTGGTCATCTCCCACTCGACGTGCCCGATGCCGTCCACCTGGACGGTCTGGGGGACGAGCAGGGTGGCGTGAGCGCGGACCTCCCGATACAGAGCGGTGCTGTCCGGGTCGTCGCGGTCGAGGTGGTCCTCGTGGCCGACGGACACCTGCACCTCGTAGCCGGCCCATGCGAAGCGGGCGGTGCGCTGCGGGGTGAGCCGCACGTCGGCGAGGGGCGCGCCGAACTTCGACGGTTCGGTCTGCCGCAGGCCGGGGTATGCCGCGGCGAGCGCGGCCACAGTCTGGTCGAGAGGGCTGGGCGAACTGGGCAGGGTGGTCTCTTCGGGCACGGCGGGCCTTCCTGGCTGCGAGGGGATGGGTACGCGTCCAGGCCGCACACGGTGGCCGGTGCGTTCGCCTGGGTGACGCCATCCCCACTCATGCGGGAAGCAGAAGAGCAGTGCTCCTAGCGGGAGCCATCCCCGCGTGCGCGGGGCACAAGGGCCGGGGCTGCCCGGCTGCCCCCAGGATGCCAGAGGCGTTCCGCCCATGAGGGCCCTTTCCCACACACGCTGCGGTCGGAGTCTCCTCTCTTCCGGGTCGGTCAGGTGCGGTTGCGGTCGGAGGGTTCCGTGCTGGTCCGGGCCAGCTGCGGGTCCACCGCGTAGACGGCCGGCTGACCGGGGCGCGGCGGGAGGTGCTCGTTGATCCAGGTTCCCTTCACCCGGGTCCGGCGCCGGGTGAACGTCTTGCCCTCGATGGCGTCGGGGCCGTAGACGGGGCCGGAGGGCCGGCCGTGTTCGTCGAGGAGGTGGACTCGGGTGTTGCGGGTCCAGTGGGCGCGGCGCCAGTCCCGGTACTGCGCGGGCGCCCTGCCCGACGGGCTTGGCGTGCTCGGCGGCGGGACAGTGGCGGCCTGGTGGGGCGGTGCGGTGAAGCGGAGCACGCGGACGCCGAGGAGCGCGCCGAGGCGGGCCTGCGGGGTGCGGGCGGCCTGTTCGAGCTGCTGCTGGCGCCGCTGCGCCGCGGGCAGCCGGTTCTTCTTGCCCTTGCCGCTGGTGCGGGCACGGCCCGGGATCGGCGGGGGTGTGTCCCAGTCCTCCAGCGCGTTCAGGGCGGCGTAGTTGCGCAGTACGCGGGCGGCCGGGCCGGGGTTGGTGTCGAGCCGGTGTACCGGGTGCATCGACCAGGCGTAGCGGCCGTCGTGCATGATCTTGGCGATGATCAGCCAGCCGAGCAGCGGGTTGAACATCAGCGCGGCGTCGGTGCCGTCGTCCGGGTGGGCCAGGAGCACACCGCCCATGACGAGCGGACTGCCGCCGAAGAACGCGTCGGGCCCGGCGCCGAAGTGCGCGGCGACGTGGGCGTGGAGGTCCTCGTCGTCGGCGGTGACGGCAGGCAGCGGAACGCCGTCGTGGAAGACCATGACGGCCTCGCCCGTCAGCCGCAGCTGTGCCTCGGGTTCGGGCGGCAAGCCGGTGACGGCGTCGAACGCCTCGGAGGCCGGCACGAAGTACGGCTGCGCGGTGTAGGCAGCGAGCATCATCTGCAGGTCGACGAACCGCTCGACCTCGCGCTCCCGGCCGGGCTGGAGCAATTCCCCTTCGACAGCAACCGGGTTCGTGCTCCTGAAGCGGACGCTGGCGGCGTCGCCGGGCTCCAGGCCGTGCCCGAGGACGACCTGCTCCTCGCGCTGGGCGGTGTCCTCGTAGAGCACGTCGCCGGCAAGCTTCTCGCGAAGCACCCAGGGGATGAGCCGGACCAGATCGATGGTGCGCCCGTCCTTCGCGCGCAGTACACGGCGGCGCGGCATCCCGCTGCGCCAGCTCAGGTCCTGCCCCGGCGCCAGCCAGTTCGTCACCTCGGCGTTGTGCAGCAGCCGTTCCCAAATCCCGGAGAACTCCCGCTGGCAGCGCTGCTCTTCCTCGGGCGTGAGCCGGGCGGCATCGACCAGGTCGGCGCCGTGCATGAGGCGGGCGTAGGCCTCGCTCACCGGGTTCCCGGGCGTCATGGTGCTGAACGTGGCGGGCATCGTGCGGTCCTCTCAGCGGCCGAGCCAGTGCCGCTCGACGGTGAAGCTGTCTCCCGCGTAACGGTGCCACAGCCGGGGGCCGACGCCCGGCCAAGCGGGGATCCCGGACAGCGGCGGGCGGCCGCCCCGAGCGGCGTCGTCGGCAAGCATCCGGGCGAAGCCGGCCCGGTACTCCTCGCTGCCCCGGTGCCCGCGTTCGACGTCGGCGAGGACCTGCCGCAGCGGGTGGGCGCGCACCTCGATCCGGCCACGGTGGGTGGTGCGGGCGCTGTGCGTGAGGATCTCGACCCAGGACCAGGCGTCCAGCCCGCGCGCGAGCGCGACGCGGTCGATGTGATCGGCCAGCGGGCCGCCGCCGTCGGTCCAAGCCGCGTACAGGCGCACCGAGCCGTCGGGCTGGGGCACGTCGGTGCGCACCAGCGTCTCGGGCCCGGCCGAGGCGAGCGCGCCCTCGACCACAGCTTGTTCGACCGGGCCGCGGCTCCCGATGGGCGCGAGAACGGGCCGCGCGGCCGCGGGCGGGGCCGCGAGGACGGGCACGGGCAACTCCAGCAGCAGCGAGTAAACGGGCGGGGCTCCGCATCCTCAACGACGAGCCGGCCCGCCGATTACGGTCCCGGGCGAACCAGGCCGCCCCCCCGGCGACCCCGCGCCTGCCGTCGCCTCCGGCCTCCGCCCGTCCCGCCCCGGCGCCGCGCCAGCCTCCGTGCACTGTGCCCGTGCCCGCCGGGGCCTCTCGCACGACGGACTCTGTCCACAGGGCCGTGCTCTGAGGATCGGCGCATGACTCGGATGACTGCTGCTGACCGTAGGTTTGAGAGGGAACTCAGGAGGGACAAGGACCTGGCCCGATGGTGGTACCGCCACGAGTTCTTCCAGTGGTTGATCGATGACGACCCCGAGAACCTGGAGGGCGTCGACCCAGCCCAGGTGGACGAGGAGGTTCTTGAGCGCGACGGCACCGGATACGGCAAGGTCTTGGCGCCGTGGCTGGCCAGGGGCCTGCTGGCTCATGCCGGCTGCTATGCGGAGGCGGGAGCACGACGTGCATCCCGTCTGCCTGCCTTGCTCATACAGCGGGCCGACGCGGCGCTTGCGGGGCTAGCGGGGTATCGCAGCTCCTCACCCGACGGGTCCGGCTACTACGCGGCGAGGTACTCCAAGGAAGTTGCCGAACTCTACGAGCTGGCCTGGGAGGTCACCTGCGCGGTGAGGCAAGAGCAGCATGCGCCGGCTGCTTCCGACCTGCCGCGAGCGGCCTGAGACTCGCCCCGGATTGTGGGGTCCTGCGACGAACTGCCGGGCCCCACACCGCCCTGGCCCCTCGCCGCCGCGCCCGGCCCGGCCGCGGACGCCGCCTCGGCCTCCGCCGCCCGCCGGCCCCGGCCTGCTACCTTCCGCGGCGCCGTCCGCCTTCCGGCCCGGCGCCCGCCCGCTCCGCCCGCTCCGGCCTCCGCCGCGCGGTGCGCGCGCCGCCGCGGTCTGTCGCGCTGTCTGGTTCTGGTGTGTCCGTGGCTGTGGTCTTCGGTTGTGCCGTCTGCGTTATCTGGAGTTCGACGCGCTTCATGGAGGTCGATCGGGTGGTCTGGTGTCGGGCGAGTTCGGCGAGTCGGTGTTGGTTCGGCCGAACCATTTCCTGGGCGGGTGTCCGTGCCGGGGCTGACCGGCGGCTCCTATGCGGGCTGGCCGTACTCGGCGACGTAGGCCGCGTAGTTCTCGGCGAGGGCGGCCCGGCCGGCTGCTGCGGTGAGGTGGTCGATCGAGGTGAGCAGCGGGACCTGCCGGCCGTCGATGGTGGTCGTGAGGTGTTCGATCCGGCGGGTCAGTTCGGCGACGACGCTGGGAGCCGATTCGATCAGCAGCTTCCCGTCGCGCCAGGAGAACCGTGGTGCGCGTCCGATACCGGTGCTGTGGGCGTGTACGGCCAGGGTGGATGAGTAGCTGTACGGCAGCTCCGGGTTCTCGGTCAGCAGCAGGTAGACCCGTTCGGTGTCGCCGCCGTAGCCGACCAGGCCCGTGCAGGGCTTGATCGGTCCGTCTGTGTCCCGGGCCGCCAGCTCGTAGACCCGGCACTGCGAACAACGGAACAGATCGGTCACTTGCTCGTACTCGAACTCGTGGCCGCCGAACCTGTCGTCCAACCTGGTGACCTCGGTGGCCGGGCCTTTGGCGGTGCGGAGGGCCCGGGTGTACTTGCCGCCCTGGCTCGCGACCTCGCGGGCGCGCTGTGCGGCGGTGGGCTGCTTCTTTGGCACGGTCGACTCCAGCCTGGCGGTACTCCCACGCTCCCCGCCGGCGAATCGGGCCGGGACGGTCTGCTGCTCTCGCGGGCCCCGGAGGACCTTGGCCGACTGTGCCCCTGGCGGCGTGGGCGCTCGGAGCGGCGGCGGACGGCGGTACGCGTCTGGCCGTGGTGCGGTTCCACGGTAGGGCACAGCGGCGGCGTGGTCACGGTGGCACGGCGTCGGCGCGTCCGGCCTCGTCCCCCCTCCGCGCCGGCGGCCGTGCCGCGCCGGTTCCGCCGTCCGGCCGTCGCGCTTCGGCCGGCCACCGGTCCGCCGTGCGCTCCTCGCGGCGGCCTCGTCTGCTGCTCGCCTCTTGGCCGTCCGCGCGCCGTGTCCGTGTCGTCTGCCGCCTCCCGTCGCCGCTCCGCACTGTCGTCGCTGTTCCGTCGCCGCCGTGCAGCGCCTGCGACGGTCCCCGACTGCGCCCGCCGGGCATCGCGGCGCGCGCCTCGATCCCGCCCGGGCCGTCCATCGGGCCGTCCATCGGGCCGTCCATCGGGCCGTACGCCGTGCAGCGCCTGGTGCCGGGGTCGTCGTCCGCCGTCGCTCGCTCGCTCGCTCGCTGCCGGGTCGTGCTGCTTCCACTTGCTTTTATAGCGTGCTGGTTGAGCTTGTTGTTATAGCGCGCTGTTGGGGCGTGCTGTGCATGCGTGTGTGCCGTGTGTGGTGGTCTGTTGCGCTGGTCTTGTGGGCTGGTGTGCCGGGCTGGTGTCGCGTGTGTCTGCTGCGTGTTGGTAGGGCTCGGGGTGGTGGCGTGGGTGGTGTGTGTGCTGGTCGTGCGTGGGTGTTGTCCGGTCTGTTTCGGTCGGTTCCGGTCGCTGTGGCCCGGTGTGCTGATGTGGGGTTCCGGGGCCGCTAGGGTCCGGGGTTTGTGACGGAGACGACGGGAAAGCGGAAGCGGCTGGTGCCGACGGGGGATTGTTTCTGCGGGTGTGGTGGTGAGGCGGGGATCGGCCGGTGGTTCGTGCTGGGGCACGACATCACGGCCGGTGCGGCGTTGCGTGCGGTGCAGGGCGGGGTGAGCCTGCCGGAGCGGCTGGTCGAGTCGGGGTTCGGGCCGGGGCGTTCGGTGGTCCAGGAGGCGGTCGACCGGGCGGGCTGGGTGCGTTGTTCGGGGTGTGCGTATGCGGGGGCGCCGGCGGGGCTGGCGGCTCACATGCGCTCGGGCGGGTGCGACGGCGGCGCCGGGCGGGCGGAGTCCGGGCCGGACGGGGTGGCCGTCGAGGAACTGCCCGCGGCTGCGCCGCTGCCCGCCGCCGAGGACCGTACGGGCGGTTCGGGCGGGCCTGGTGTGGGGGGTGGGGATGCCGGCGTGGTGCGGGTGGAGGCGGGGGTGGGTCGGGGGGTGGTTTTTCCGGGGCCGGGTGACGGGGTGGGGGGGGGGGGGGGGGGGCCCTTTGGCGGGGACGTGGGGGGGGGGGGGGGGGGGCGGGGGGGGGC
>NZ_LGDD01000222.1 GCF_001279695.1 Streptomyces sp. WM6378 | reverse complement strand
CCCGGGGCCCGGGCCCCGGGGCCGGGGGGTCGGTTCCGGGTTCGGCGGGCAGCGGTGGGGGGGAGCGCAGGAGCCGCGGCTGGACGGCGCGAGCGACGGGACGGAGGGGGCGGGGCCGGCGAACTCCGCCATCTTTTCGAGGACGGCGTTCACGGCCGGGACGACGTTCTCCCCGTCGACCTCGATCACCGCGTCCCGCGGGGCCCGCGCCCCCGCCGAGCGCACAGCAGGGCAGGGCCGCGGCGAAGCCCAGGCGCACCGGTGCGAAGCGTCTGCGCCGGGGAGCCCGACGCGCTCGTGCGACGCGTCCGACC
>NZ_LGDD01000221.1 GCF_001279695.1 Streptomyces sp. WM6378 | reverse complement strand
CCGTTCCTCGCTCAGGACGGTACCTGGGTGGTGGTTGTGAGACAGCGTCAGTATGAGTGTCATGTACGGGTGGCTACGGCGCGGCTGATGCACTCGCGAACAGAGAAGGAAGCACCGCCGAAGAGTCTGAAGGAGAAGCTCCGCGGCGCATTCGAGGGCCCGCCGCCCCTGGTGCAGTCCTGGACCCCGCCGGGCAAACAAGACCCTGCCTGACCCAAGCGCTCCCACTTCTTGGTAGCCAGACTGGCCCGCGTAGCGGGCCTGGAGCTTGGAGGCGAAGCTGGAAAGCTGGCGGGGGAGCGAAGCGAGTCCGCCAGGC
>NZ_LGDD01000220.1 GCF_001279695.1 Streptomyces sp. WM6378 | reverse complement strand
GCGAAGGGCAAGCTGACGGCGCGTGAGCGTATCGACCTGCTGCTCGATCCCGGTTCGTTTCACGAGGTGGAGCAGTTGCGTCGGCATCGTGCGGTGGGTTTCGGTCTGGAGGCGAAGAAGCCGTACACCGACGGTGTGGTCACCGGGTGGGGTGCGGTGGAGGGCCGGACGGTCTTCGTGTACGCCCATGATTTCCGGATCTTCGGTGGTGCGCTGGGTGAGGCGCATGCGACGAAGATCCACAAGATCATGGACATGGCGATCGCGGCGGGTGCTCCGCTGGTGTCGTTGAACGACGGCGCTGGCGCCCGTATCCAGGA
>NZ_LGDD01000219.1 GCF_001279695.1 Streptomyces sp. WM6378 | reverse complement strand
TGTCGAACTGGGAGACGTGGCGCGACACCGCGCCCGCCTGGACGCGGCTGCACACCCGCAACGCCTTCGACGCCGCGATCTTCTACGGGGAGGTCCTCGACTGGGCGTGTGACCGGCCCGGCTGCTGCGACGTCCAGTACGAACACGAGGAAGTCGTCCTGCGGCACGCCGGACACATCGTCGCCCGCCTCACCTCCGGCGCCGTCGAAGCCGCCCCCGACCCCAGCCTGCGCCCGCACTGGCACACCCACTTCGCCGTCGAGGACCCCCACGGCCACGCGGAGAAGGCCCGCGCCAACGGCGCCACCCTCCTCGCCGACGG
>NZ_LGDD01000218.1 GCF_001279695.1 Streptomyces sp. WM6378 | reverse complement strand
CTGTTCTACAACCAGCGCTACTCCAACACGGTCCTGCACTCAGGCCCGGAGGACGGCATCGCCGAGCAGGGCAAGCCGAGCGGCGGCACCCGCGTCCCGGACTTCGTCAAGCTGTCCGAGGCGATGGGGTGTTACGCGATCCGCTGCGAGCGCCCCGAGGACCTGGACAAGGCGATCGAGGAGGCGAACTCCATCAACGACCGCCCCGTCGTGATCGACTTCATCGTCCACGAGGACGCCCAGGTGTGGCCGATGGTCGCCGCCGGGACCTCCAACGACGAGGTCATGGCCGCCCGCGGAGTCCGCCCCGACTTCGGCGACA
>NZ_LGDD01000217.1 GCF_001279695.1 Streptomyces sp. WM6378 | reverse complement strand
ACGAAGATCCACAAGATCATGGACATGGCGATCGCGGCGGGTGCTCCGCTGGTGTCGTTGAACGACGGCGCTGGCGCCCGTATCCAGGAGGGTGTCTCGGCGCTGGCGGGGTATGGCGGGATCTTCCAGCGCAACACGCGCGCGTCGGGTGTGATCCCGCAGATCAGCGTGATGCTGGGCCCGTGTGCGGGTGGCGCGGCCTACAGTCCGGCGCTGACGGATTTCGTGTTCATGGTGCGTGAGACGTCGCAGATGTTCATCACGGGTCCGGATGTGGTGCGGGCGGTGACGGGTGAGGAGATCACCCAGAACGGTCTCGGTGGC
>NZ_LGDD01000216.1 GCF_001279695.1 Streptomyces sp. WM6378 | reverse complement strand
CACCGCCATCGAACAGAACGGCAAGGGCGACCTCGCCACCCTCCTCGCCGGCAAAGACACCTGGACCGTCATCGGCTGACCCCACCACACCAGAACCGGTGTTGGAGCCGCGTCAGCGCAGGTGCCTCGACGCACGCGACGCAGAGGTCCATATGCACGAGCGAGACCAGTGAGCGCCTCGGGAAGTGGGAAACAATGGATCAGACCAGAACAGGCGAGTCGGGACTGCCCATCGAGCCGGTGTACGGCCCGTCGGCTCTGGAGGGCTGGGATCCGGTCGAGAAGTTGGGTGAGCCGGGGGCGTTTCCGTTTACGCGTGGTGTGT
>NZ_LGDD01000215.1 GCF_001279695.1 Streptomyces sp. WM6378 | reverse complement strand
GAGGGAGCTGTCGAAGGTGGGACTGGCGATTGGGACGAAGTCGTAACAAGGTAGCCGTACCGGAAGGTGCGGCTGGATCACCTCCTTTCTAAGGAGCACAGCACCGTCTGCAGGCAGATGTCCTGCACGGTCAGCTCATGGGTGGAACGTTGACTATTCGGCACTCTCGGCCTGTTCGGGCCGCCAGTACTGCTCTTCGGAGCGTGGAACGCGGTTCGGGTGGGGTGGGAGAGCCGGGCACGCTGTTGGGTGTCTGAAGGCACGGGCGAAAGCCTGTTGGTCTTCGGTTGCCGGCCCCAGTGCACTCACCATGATGTTGGTGGGGTGATGGGT
>NZ_LGDD01000214.1 GCF_001279695.1 Streptomyces sp. WM6378 | reverse complement strand
CGCGAACCCCCCGGCCCCGGCGACGTCTACGAGGTCACCCCCCACCCCGGCCTCTTCATCGCCTTCCCCTCCTGGCTCCGGCACGGCGTCGCCCCCCACAACTGCGAGACCGGCCGGGTTTGCGTCGCTTTCAACGTCACCATGGAGGCCCCGTGACCGCTCTCGACACGCTCCCCATCCCGCCCAACCGCACGATGGAAGACCGGTGGACCACGCCTGTCTGGCTCGGCACTCTGCATCCGGCCGCCGACCACGACCTCCTGCGCACCCAGATGCGGCAGACCCCGCACGGCCGCCGCGAGATCGACCCCGCCGAAGTCCTCGACACGGACA
>NZ_LGDD01000213.1 GCF_001279695.1 Streptomyces sp. WM6378 | reverse complement strand
GGCGCATGCGACGAAGATCCACAAGATCATGGACATGGCGATCGCGGCGGGTGCTCCGCTGGTGTCGTTGAACGACGGCGCTGGCGCCCGTATCCAGGAAGGCGTTTCTGCCCTCGCGGGGTATGGCGGGATCTTCCAGCGGAACACGCGGGCGTCGGGTGTGATCCCGCAGATCAGCGTGATGCTGGGCCCGTGTGCGGGCGGCGCGGCCTACAGTCCGGCGCTCACGGACTTTGTGTTCATGGTGCGTGAGACGTCGCAGATGTTCATCACGGGTCCGGATGTGGTGCGGGCGGTGACGGGTGAGGAGATCACCCAGAACGGTCTCGGTGGC
>NZ_LGDD01000212.1 GCF_001279695.1 Streptomyces sp. WM6378 | reverse complement strand
GGGCGGGAGGGGACGCCGCGGGCCGGGCCGGTGGGCGGGCGCAACGGAGCCGTGGGAGCGGGCGGGGACGCCGGCCTCGGCACGAGGGGCCGCGGACGGGTGGGCCAGCCGCTACCGTGACCCGGTGAACACCCCCCACGACCGGCACCGGCCGGACCCGGCCCGGGACGCCGCCGAGCTGACCCACGAAGCCGCGGCCGCCCGCATCCAGGACGCCAACCTCGCCCGGCTACGCCAAGAGGACAAGGACGCCGACCGGATCTTCCCGCCCGGGACCGCCTTCACCGACGCCCTCGTCGACGACAACGCGATGCGCCGCATCGGCATCGCGACCGAGGCATACGGAGCGGCCAAACACGCCACGGGCCGCATGGACCTGTTCCACCGGCTCTTCGAGAACACCGGCGACGACGACCTCCCCTGGAACGGATAGCCCTCCGGACACGCCCCACGCAGGCCTTCAAAGCAGCAGACGGCAAGCAGCAAGCAGCGGCCGGGGCCGCGAGCAGCATCTCGACAAAAGGAACACCGGCGCGAGCGACGGGCGGGCGGGACAGCACGGCCCGAGGCCACAGAGCCGGCGGGCGGCGGCGACGGACCGCACGGGACGGCGGGAAAGACGTCGAGCGGCCGACGGCGGGACAGGGCCGCGACGGGAACCCGGAGCCAGCCGGGCACCCGGCGCGAGTGCGAGCAGTCACTGGGTACGCGCAGCGCTACAGCCTGAGCACCGTTCCCTTGCGGGACTGCGGCCCACCGGCTCGCGCGGACTGCGACGCGCCTTTCGTCCCTTCGGCCTCCTCGACCTCGGGGTGATCAGCCTGCGCAAGCCGAGACAGAGCTTCTTCCAGCTTGCCGTCGATCTCCTTCGTGTGGTCGGTCCCGTCTGCGGTGACCAACCGGATGGGGTCGTCCAGCGCCAGAGTCGCGAAACGAGCGCCGCTGCGCCGTCCTGTGTCGAAGAAGACCTGCATGGTCGCCTTCGGTGACTTCACCTCGATCACGTATCGTCCTCGGTCGTCGAGGCCCAACGTGATCACCGGAGCCGGTTCCTTGGCGCTCAGCGCCCGGCGGAGCCCTTCCGTCTGTTGCCGCACCTGAATCGGTACCTTGCTGTCTTCGGGAACGAGGTGGGGCGACTGCAGTTCAGCGGGCTTCAGTGTCGCTACTTCTTCCGGCTCCAGGCGTGCCGGCTGCTCGCCTGCGAGTTCCTGGAAGAGCTCGGCGTACGCCTCCCACGAGGAGACGGTCGGCCGCCTCTCCCCGTCCTGATACAGCGTCGAGGATGCCCGCTTCCAGCCCTTGGCCCGTCGACGGAACACGGTCTCAACACGCAGCCGCTCATGACCGTGTGTGATCCGGATGACTCCCGTCTCCCGTGTCACGGTGGGCCTCACGCCTGTGTGTGTAGTCAGCCAGTCGATCTCTTGTTGGGCCTCCGACGGAATGAAGGCGGGCGGCGAGGAGGGCATGGGTATCTCAACAGCCTTTCGGTGTAAAGGTTTTGAGCGTCTCGAAGACTAGGCGCGGGCCAGGCCGGTCAGATGCTGTTCCCCGATAGTGGGCGGGAGCACGGACGGCGGCGCGACGGAGCGCGGACGGGGCCGATGGTCAGGTGCTGGGAGGTGACGCGGCGGGGCCCTGACGGCAGGCCGGCGGGCATACTCCTCGGCTCGAACGGGGCGCGCCACGGCCCAGGCGCCGGCCAGCGGGCACGCCGGCGACCCGGCAGGGGCTCGGCCCGATGCGCAACCTCTCGTCCCAGCATCAGGTGCCCACCCACTCGTTGTCGTGCCAGTGCGCGGTGGCCACAAGGCTCTCCTTCTGGCGCCTCTCGCACGTCTCCGGCTCGGCGTCGAGGCCGTGCTCTTCGAGCACCGCAGCGATCTGCGCGTCGGTGGGGTGGGAGTCGAACGACTCGTCTTCAGTCAGCACCTGGTCATCACGGCGGCGCACCAGATCGTAGGAACGGCCGTCGATGCCGTTCCAGACCAGCTCCCGGACGAGGTACTGCTCCCCGTCTACCGCGAACGGGTCGTGATCGATCTCGCGGACGACGACGGTTCCGGGCCTCGCTGCGTTTCCCATGTGACTGCCAACTCCCTTGGAATGTCGGGGTGGTGAAGGGCTTACGGTTGCTGCTCGCGGTGCTTGTGGTCGATCTGCTCCACGCGCGCGCTCAGGCGGGCTACGGTGTGGCGGACGTCGTCGACGGCGTCACGCAGAACCTCCTCCAGCGCCTGCCGCAGGCTATGAGCGGAACGCTCGTTCCCGATGGCGTAGGCCGTGCCCGCATCTACGCCTTCCAGCGTCACGGTGCCTGCGAGCAGGACATCGTGGCTGTCCAGCGGGTCGTAGTAGCACCAGGCGTCCTCGGCAGTGGCGCGGCGCCCCTGGACCGTCACGGTGTAGCCCTCGTGGAGGAAGCGGGCGGTGCCGTCGAGGTCGAGGCGGAAGCCCGGGTCGGCGGGGGCGTCGAGCTGGCGCAGTTCCATGCGGGATCTCCGGAGTGTTGTGGTGTGGCCGGTCGGCGCGGGCGTGGCGCGGCAGGCACTCGGCGGGGCCGCGGACGCTCAGTAGTCCAGGAGCGGGCCGTAGTGGTGCTGGTGGAGGTCGATGGCCTCATGGATGTCGGCTTCGGTGAAGCCGCACGTCTCGGGTGTGAGCGTGCCGTTGGAGAAGTCGATGGAGAAGTCGAGCAGGACGGCCAGCAGGTCCTGGAGGTCGCGCGGGGGCAAGGTCAGGGTGTGGCAGGCGCTGCCGGGGAAGAGCTGGGCGGTGACCAGGTGGGCCAGGCTGTGCCAGGACGGATCCGGACGGCCGAGGAGGTCGGCGCGCAGGTGGCGGGCGATCGCGGTGGGCAGGGTGACGATCGGCGCGGCGAGCATGACGTTCGGTCGGCAGCGGTAACGGACCACGGGGCGCTCCTCACGAAGGGCGACGGAACGGGCGGATGCTCCTGCGGGGACTCGAACCCCGTTTCCCGGCTTGAAAGACCGGTGTCTTACCCATGGACGACAGGAGCCAGGAAGGGCCGAGCCCGCCGCGCGAAGGCGACCGGCCCCGGCCACGTTGCGGGTCAGCCCTCCGCGGCAGTCCGCGGGGCCGGAAGGTTGGCGCTCACGAACTGGAGGAACCAGTCGGGAACCTGCCCCCAGTTGGCGTGGTAGGGCGTCCAGATCTCCCTGACGGGATGGCGCCCCAGGCGCTCGTCGAGCAGGACCTCGTGACCGGTTACCTCGATGCTGTTCCAACGGGGCGTGGCATCGCCGTCCTGGAACCAGCGGACACGCAGCCGGACGGGCCGGACGCGGTAGCTGTCCTCGCCGTCCTCGACGGTGAAGTCCGGGCCACACTGCCCCTGCCATACCTTCTCGTACGTCCGCTGCGGCGGCTTCGCCGTCATCGCGTTGTCGTACTGCACCACCTCGTCGAACCGCTCCACGCGCAGCGAAGGCGTGAACTGTGCGAGAACGCAAGGCCAGTCGGTCGGCTCCATGTCCTGCTTCCTTGTCCGTAGCGAAAGGGCCGACCGCCCGGCGGGCGGAGGCGGAAGTCGGCACCAGCAGCGGTGCGGCACTCCTGCGGGGATTCGAACCCCGATCTCCGGATCCGTAGTCCGGCGTCCTTTCCGTTGAACGACAGGAGCGAGCGGGTGGTGCGTACCCCGGCGGAACTCGAACCCGCGGTCTCCCCCTTGAGAGGGCGAGGGCGCTCCGCGGGCCTAGCCGGGACGGGAAGCGAGTCGGTGCGCGGTGTGGGGAGCCGCGCGGGTCGCATGTCCCGCCCCGGCAGGCCGGGGTTGGGCGATCGCGCCCCGAGCGGGGCCATCGCCTCTGAGCACCGTGAACGGCGCAGCAGGAGGAACAGCGGCTGCCTCCCGCCCCGGGCTGAACCGGAGGCGGGGAGCAGCACGACCAGACGTTCACCTCGCGTCATTCCGGGCCCGGTGCCGCCATGACGGGACGACCCGGGCGCACCGCCGGAAGGGCGGGGGATTCCGGGCCTCAGCGGCCTGTCAGAGGGTGTTCCGGGCGCGGACGGCCAGGCGGGTCGTCCGATGCCGTTCCCGGCCGTACGTCCGTCCCGGGCAGGACCCGGGACGGACGTACGGCACAGCGAGCTTGCGGGGCCTGATCCCGCTCCTCCCCCTACACGGGGGTGTGCTGCCAACACCAGAGCTCCAGAGGGGAGCTACCCCTCCTTCGACCCGCGCCGGTGATCTGCCGAGCGGGTCCGCTTGCCGCGCCGGGGGCGCCCTTTCCCAAGGCCGCACCGGCGCGTCGTACCCTCGGCGGGATTTGAACCCGCGGTCTCCCCATGGAGAGTGGGGTGAGTTGATCCGGACTACTCCACGAGGGCGTGGATTTCCCGCCGTCGGCCGGGGATCGGATCAGGTAGGGCCCGTGAGGGCTTGCTCGTCACCTTCCCCGGCCGGGGCGGGGGCCGCCGTCGGCTCCTCCCCAGGAGCCTCGGGCGACGCGTGCCAGCGGACCGGATCCGCCGGGGGAAGCATCACCTTCCGCTGGCACGTCGTGAACGGACGGGACTCGAACCCGTATCCAACCCCGCAGGGTTGCTCTGCCAATTGAGCTACCGTCCCAGAGGAAGCGTCCTCCCTCCTTCAACCCGCACCGGGGATCAACCGGGCAGGTTCGTTCTGTGTGCTGATACGCGCCCTCT
The DNA here is from genome assembly GCF_001279695.1 of Streptomyces sp. WM6378. Lineage (GTDB taxonomy): Bacteria > Actinomycetota > Actinomycetes > Streptomycetales > Streptomycetaceae > Streptomyces. The sequence goes on along the minus strand of NZ_LGDD01000212.1, from coordinate 87,193 downwards.
CAACGGGGACGACGCCTCTGGAGGGGCACACACCAGCACATCGCGATCCGAGGGGAGTTGAACCCCTGACCTCCCCCCGGCTTGGGGGGCGCTCTACCGACATGAGCTACGGACCTGCCAGACAGCGCGGATCGGCCGCTCCTTACTGTCCAGCGCCAGCGAGGGCGATCACCCCCGCTGACCCTTATATATTAACAAAGAAGGAGTCGTGCGTCAAATTTTAAGGGACGCATTGATGAGGCGGCGACCCCGCACGGCAGCAACGGCGCGGACGCGGCGGGCACCACGTACGACGGCATGAGAACCGCGGCCCCCTGCCGGGCCCCATCAGGCGGTGGTATCCAGCACGGCGGAGAACACGGCCGCTTCGAGGGCGTAAAGGCGCTTGCACTTCGGGCACTGCACTTCTTCGCCCCACTGCGACAGGGGGAACCACTTGCCGCAGGGCTCGCAGTGCACCGAGTACCTCTTGAGTTCCGCCGTCGCAAGGTTCGTCTTCAGGGGAACGCGAACGATCGCCTTGAGTTCGCCACGGAGCCGGTTGACGAGGAAGCCCCGAAGGCCCTCGCCATGGCCCTGGACGGGCTTCGGTCCGATCACCATCGACAAGCGCCAGTCGCGCCGGGACAGCAGAGGCACGGTCAACTCCAGGGGTGTTGGGATGGCGGTCAGGGCCAGCCCGAGGACGAGCCTCGGTGTCAGGAGGAGGGGAGCGGGGCGACGCGCTCGATGTGGGTGAAGACCCGCTCAGTGTCGAAGTCGAACTTGTCAAAGCCCCGCTCGCCGACGTGGAGGGTGAACTTGTAGGTGCCCGGGGCGACGTCGACGACGGTGTACTCGCCCAGAAGCTTCGATCCCGGGGTGCCGCCCTTGGCCTTCCAGTCCTCGAAGTCGGCGATCGAGTACGCCCACAGTTCGGTGGAGATCTCCGCCAGACACTGCTCTTCCAGCAGGGAGGGGACGTCGTTGTCGTCGTACAGCGGGGAGGCAATGAAGTAGCTGTTCGCCCCGTCGCGGTACAGGTTGGGGCTGGAGTCGCCCACCGGGCCGAAGGCGCAGCCGATTGCGGCCATCGCCTCGACGACCTGGGCCTGGCCAAGGGCGGAGTTGTACGAGGCGCCCGCGTCGAAGTCGACGTTGTAGACGTCGCGCAGGTCGTCGGTGACGATCAGCTTCCCGGACGGGACGTCGAGGGTGACCTCCGTCGTGATGCCCATCGGGTAGGCGCACGGGTCCTGTACGTGGACGGTGCCGTCGCGCAGGACGAACCTGGGGCTTTCGTCGCAGGTGGCGCAGCGCCGGTGGAGGCCGGTCACGAAGGGGCCCTCGTCGGGCTCGGCGAAGACCATCACGTCCGGGTGCTTGGGGAGGAGTGCGTGGCCGTTGAGGTTCAGGGGCGTCTGGTCGTTCGACATGGGGCGGGGCTCCTGGGTGTTGTGGTGTACGGGGTGCGGTCGGGACGGGCCGGGCCGGTCAGAGAGCGGCTGCGGTCCCGTGCCAGGAGCTCGGGGTGCGCTCGTCCTGCGAGGTGAGGTGCCAGCGCCGGGCGTCGTAGCGGCAGCGGTAGACCCGCTTCTCCTCCTCGACGCCCCGGGTGCTCAGGCGCTCCAGTTGGATACCTGCCAGCAGGTGCAGGGCGCGCCACTGGGTCGGCTGTGAATGCTTGCGGCAGCGGCACTTGGTGTGGCGCACGATCCACCGGCGGGCGTCGGCGGGGAGGCGGTCGGTGGAGATGAACGTCAGGAGTGCGTTGCGCCGGATGCGGAGCCAGTGGGTGCCTTCGTCCTCGACGGACTCGATCGCGTAGAAGCGTGTGACCCAGCCCTTCTCCAGTGTGTAGCGCGCGGTGGCCATGGCGGCCGCTCCGCCTCGCAGGCTTCCTTCGACGCGTGCTTCGCCGTGATTGCGCTGCCAGGAGACGTCCCAGCCGTGTCGAGTCATCTCGACTGCGAGGTCTTCGAGCGAGGTGGGGAGCGGGGCGTTCACGTAGGTCTCCGGGTGGTCGTGGTGGTGCGAGGTGCTTGCATCACCTCGCATTCACTAATGTACCCCATGCACCACCATGGGTCAATTTTTAAGGGTCGTCACATCTCCCGACCCATCCCGCGAGCGACCCTTTTAATTTGACTTTCCACCCTCCCGTGGGTACATTTGTGTTTGTCGGAACGGGTGAGCAAGCACCCAACCGGCCACCACGAACCATCGCCGCGAGGAGTGCGCCATGACCGCCATGCTCACCGAGACCACGTACCGCCTCCTCGGCACCGACGCGCTTGAGGTCACCGACTTCGACCGGATCGAGTGCGGCCAGTGCGGCAAGCTCTCCGCCTTCCTCGACGACGCGGACGAGGGCACCGACGCGGCGCACGACGCCGGATGGCACGTCGGCGACGAACTCGACGACTGCGGCTGCCCCCACCAGATGTGCCCAGACTGCGCCGACGACTGGTGCGGCGTCCGCGACACCACCCCCCGCCTGTTCGGGATGCGGGTCGTCTGACCCGCCACGCCCGGGGCGGCCGACCGGCCGCCCCAGCCCCGAACACCCCCGACCTTGAGGAGGACCCCATGGACCAGCGAGCCATCGAACGCCAGGCCGTGATCCGCACGCTCATCGACAGCGACGCGCTCACCCTGGAGCAGGCCAGGGCCGCCTTCCGCGCCCTCCTGGACGTGACCGCCTCGGCGCAGACCGGCCCGGATGTCACCTCGTACGGCTACGGCATGGACCTGCCCCGCGAGGTCGTCGACGCCGAGTACCAGGGCCGGGAGGCGGTCGGATACGACCTCGACGGGACCCTGCTCGACGCGCTGCGGCCCGCGTCCGCGTAGCGGCCCGCGACACCCAACGACCTCCCGGACAGCGGAAGAAGGACACGAGCATGACGGCGACCATGACCGCGACGGCCTGCGGCTCGCAGGAGGCCGGCTACCTGGCACTGCGGCTCCCCGCCGGGACCTGGGTACGGCACGAGGGCGACGGGATACGCCGTATCTGGATCGCGCAGCCCTGCGCCTGCTCGCTCTGCATGTCCGCGACGCTCCTCGGCGCTCCCGGCACGCACTACGAACTGCGCACCGACGACGGCGACATGGCGCCCCTCGTCCACGTCCGGCACACCTCGGTCGTCCCTCACCTTCACCCCGATGAGCTGTTCCGGACCTACCCGCCCGTCCTGCCACTGCCGCGCACCGCCGCCCATCTGCGCACACTGCTCAGCGCGCGCTTCCCCGGGGTGCGGTTCTCGGTACGGGCCCGGCGCGGCTGGCGGCTGGCGGTGAGCTGGAGCGGCGGCCCCTTAGACACCGAGGTGGCGACCGTCGCCGCGCCGCTGCTCGCCGACTACGCCACGCCGGGGCGCCGCCGGGCACGACCGGTCACTGTCACCCGGTTCGGCCGCGCGACGCACGGGACGCCCCTCGTGGACGCAATCACCCTGAACCGCCGCTGACACCCCATCCGGGCCCGCCGCGACCCTATAAATTTGATTGCCACTCCCTATTGAGGTACAATAGTGAATACCGAAAGGGCGAAGCAAGCGCCCGGACGATCACCACTGATACGCCGCTCCGAGGAGTCGAGATGCAGTTCACCGCCACCCCCCGCACCACCACCGCTCTGTGTGCATGCGCCGACGGGAGCGGCATCGGCGGCTATTTCGCCCCCGACGACGCGGACATCGCGTGCGAAGGCTGCGGCGAGCGAGTCCAGATCAACTGCGAGGCGAGCTGCGGGCGCTGCTGCCACGCCTGCCACCGTGAGATGCCCTGCTGACCCAACCCACTGCCGGGCGGCCCCGCCGAGGCCGCCCGGCCCCGCACTTCCGCGACCACTCCCCCAGAAGGGCAACGCATGCTCTACGAACGCATCTTCAGCACCGCTCACATCCTCGCGTTCGGCACCACGGCCTTCCTCTTCAACGCCTCGTGGCACTTCGCGGCGCACCAGGACGCGCCGCTGTGGGCACGACTCTGCGCCGCCGTCGCGGCCGCGCACTGGGCCCGCCCCGTTGAAGCGGCGCTGGCCCGGCGGCACGCCCGCCGCCGGGCCGCTCGCACCTGACCCCGGAATTCCCACGCCTTCAATGACCCTTGTAACTTGCCTTAACAACCCTTCTTGGGTACATTAGTGAGTAACGGCGACGGGTGAAGCAGGCACTCGCCCCGGACACCGCGAACACCCCTTACGAGGAGTCGGATCCTGATGAGCTGCACCGCACAGCACGGCATCGCCCAGACCTTCCCGCACCGCTGGTGCACCCTGGTCGGCCGCTCGGTCCTCGTCGTGGGCGTCCTGCCCGCCCTGTTCGGCGGCGGCGCCAACGTGACGGTGCTCGCACTCGTCGCTCTCGCCGTCCTCGGACTGCTCATGATGGCCGGGGCGCTGCGCGCCACCCGCCGTGCCCCCAAGCGCCCGATCCGCCCGGCGCGGGCCGCCGTGGCGCTCACCACGGACGTCCTAGTGCTGCTCATCGCGGCCGGTCTCATCATCGGCGCCCAGCTCGGCGGCGGCTCCGGATCGGTGCTCTTCTCCTCCGGCGGCGTCATCACGGTGACGGCCTTCCTGGCCCTGTGCGCCGTCCACCACGTCGCGCACCGCCGCGCCCGCCGGTATTGAGACCCGCCCGCCGGTGGCCGGGCGCTCCTGCCCGGCCACCGGCCCCGCGCCCGCGTGTACCTCAACTCCGCCCGGGAGACTCCGCTGTGAACGCCGACCAGGGCCACCTGCCCACCCGCGCCTGCCCACACCGCCAGTGCACCCTCCTGCACCACCTCGTCCTGCTCATGCTGCTGCCCGGCCTGCTGACGGCCGTCACCTACGGAGGCGCAGCAACGGCGGTCCTCCTCGCCCTCCTCGGAGGCGTTCAGCTCGGCGTGATGCTGCTGGCGCACGCTCTCGCCCCCGAGGGCCCGCCCCGCCCCTGGGAGCACCGGCCGTTGAGCGTGCGCCGGGGATGGGCCGCCCTCGCGATCGTCACGGACTTGCTGGGCCTGCTCGTGGCGCTCGCATTGATGACGGCCCTGGCCATCGACCGCGCTTACGCCGCCGTCCCGCCGCCGACCTCCGGAACGCTCGCCGCGCTCGGCGCCCTCTCGGCGCTGCTCGCCCTGCACTACATCGCCCACCGCCGCGCCACCGTTGCGGCCGCACTCACCGAGCCGGTCAACAACGACACGGCGGACGACGACTGGATTGGCGAGAGCTTCGTGTGGGAGCCCGGCGACCGGGCCGCGTACAGCAAGTGACCACCGGGCGGGGCGCCTCAAGAGCGTCCCGCCGTCACATTCCCCGGCCGCCGGGCCCACCTTGCGCGCCGCCCGGGGGCAGGGGGACACCACGTTGTCGGCTGCAGCCGCCGGCTGCGCGGGAGGTGCCCGGCTCGCGCGCCAACCTCTGCGCCCGGAGCCCTGGTCAGGGCCGTCCCGGGGGGGCGGGCGGCGCCCGCCCACATCCGGTCCGGCGCGCAGCATCACCGCCCACACCACACCCATGCGCCCTTTTAGTTTGACTGGAATGGAATCTCTAGAGTACATTCGTGAATAGATAGAGGGGGGAGGCAAGCCCACCTCGACCACCACGGCCCCCGCCTCGAAAGGGAGTAGCGCCCATGTCTGAGCTCGCCACCACCGCCACCGAGCACTCCACCGACAGCCAGGGGCCGAGCGTGTGGATCCTCGAAGCCGGCGAGGACTACGAGGGCGGCTCAGTCAAAGGCGTCTACACCGACCGGGACCTGGCGGCCGACGACTTCCTCGACCTCGTGCGCGACCTCGCCCGCTACAGCACGCTCGACGTCGACCGGTCCGGCGAGGACCCCTCTACCGGCGACCTGTACGTCCACGGCGGCTGCGACTGGATCCAGCTAACCCGCTACTCCGTCACCACCCGGCGCCAGCTGCGCTGAGCACCGGCCCCCGTCCCCGCCGTTTCCCGGCGTCCGACACCCCCGCCAGCGCCGCCCCGACCAAGTTCGCCGAGGAGTCCCGTCACGACCGCCAATTCCGCCGCCACGACGACCGCCGCGCAGCTCTGCCCCCGCTGCGACCACTACGCCCTCTTCGGAGCCGCGTGCACACACTGCGGCCGCGTGATCATCACGGGTTTGGTGAACACGCCGTGCCACCCCCGGCATGGACCGAGGGGTGCTGCCCCCGCTGCCTGACCGCGTCCCCGGCAGAGATGTTCGAGATGTGCGGCGGATCGTGTGCGGTGCGTGCGCGAGGGGGTTCGGCGGCCCGTCGTGGCGTCAGCGCGCACGCCGTGTGCTGGGTTGGGTGGACGAGCCCGCGCCCCTGTCGTACGCCACGCCGTGCGCCGACGAGGCAAACGGCCGGTGACCGCCTCCGAGGTTCGGCGCCCCTCCTTCGAGGCGTACAGCGCCGCCATGGCCCAGCCGCTCAAGGACTGCGATCTGGATCGGTACCGGCGTCTGTTCTCCGCACGGTCCGCGGCGGCGCAGGCCGAGGCGGACGAGCGCCGGCGCCGGGCCCTCGGCGGAAGCTGACGGCATCCGCCGCCCCCTTCACAGTGGTACAGGTTTGACGATAGCGCCCTATTGGAGTACATTAGTGAATGTCGAGGTGATGCAAGCACCACGGCGACACCACGAACCCGCCACCCCGAGGAGCCGAACATGCCGCGCGTCCGCCACACCGCCAGCGACCTCCACCAGACCCTCCACGAACTCCTCGACGGCAACCCGCTGCGCGCCGACGACGCGCACCCGGAGTTCACGCAGTTCGTGTACCACGGCAAGCCCGCGACGCTCGCGGCCGCGATCCTGCACCACTACGGTGCGAGCCTCTCCCAGCTCAAGTCCCTGGAGGCGGAGTACCTCTCGCAGGAGTGGGGGTGGGAGGACGTGAAGCACCCCCTGCGGCGCCACTTCACGCCGCTCGCCTGGACGTGCCTGGACACCCTCAGCGGCGGCCCGCGGGAAGGCGACTGGGCGCAGTCTCACGCGTGGGCGTTCGCTCCGCGCACGGCTGGCCCCAACTACAGCGGACGTTGGGACCGGCGGAGTCGCCCCTGGCTCTACGACGCGAGCGAGTTCGACCAGCGCGGCGTCACCGGCCCGAGCGCCCTGCACCCCGGGTGCACCGAGATCCCCCTCTCCCGCCCCCGCCGCTTCTCCTGCTGAGTCCCGCCTGTCACGCCGCCGAGCCGGAAGGTGCGGCGGCCCCGAAATCGCCCTTCAGAGCACGTTTTAGCAGGTCACAGCTGTCACGCTCCCGGGCGTGACAGCCTCCGTGACACCCCTCCGTGAGCAGGGTGCGTGACACCCGCCGGCCCGCCCGTCAGGCCCTCCGCGGGGCCCGTCCCGACTCGACAGGAAGCAGTCATGCGCACAGAGATCACCGACGCCGCCATCGCGAGCGGCACCGCCGGCGCCGTCCTCCAGGTGCGCCTGGAGGACTGGTTCGAGATCCAGATCATTACGGGCCACACCAGTCAGTGCAGCCCTCGGCCCGCCTCGCCGCGCCCCTCCCGGTGGGATCTGCCCGCGAGTGCGCCCGCCGATTTCGCGTGCCCCTACGACGCGCTCCAGGTGGGCCTGGTCCCGCCGCTCGCCGCGCCCGCCGAATGGCCCGCGCCGCTTCCCGCAAGCCCGCGCCAGGACCCGTACGACGCCGCGGCCACCCTGTGGTTCGGTCCGGTCCCGGCCAACCTGCTGCATGCTCTGGTCCGCGCCCACGGCGGCGAGAACGCCCACCAGTACATGAGCGCCGAGGACTGGGCCGGGCCGTACGGGTAGGGGGTGCGCCGGCCCGTCCGGGGAGCACGGTCCCGCACCCGTCCCAGCGCGCAGAGGTCCCGAACAATGCCCCTTCATACTTGATTTACGCACCCTCTTCGGGTACATTAGTGATTGCAGGGACGGCGACGCAAGCGCCCGACCGGCCACCACGAACTCCCCGACCGAAGGACGTGCGCCATGACCTCCGCCACCGCCCGCCGCCTCAGCGCCGCCTACCTCGCCCTGCGCCTCACCCCGGGCGCCGCGGTCCGCTACGTCGGCACCGCGACGCGCCTCCACGGCCCGGCGACGGTCCAGCCGTGTTCCTGCGGCATGTGCGCCGCCGACGTCCTCCGGGGCCTGCCCGCGACCCGCTACGAGCTGCGCACCGCCGACGGTCGGCCCACCGGCGTCACCCACGTCCGCCACACCTCCGTCATCCCGGAACCCTCCGAGGACGAGCTGATGAACGCCGTGCTGGGCCTGACGATGCGAGCCACGGCGGAGTACCTGCGTCGGCTGCTGCGCCGCACCTTCCCCGGGGTGAAGTTCTCCGTGCGCTGCGGCCGCGGGCACGGGATGCAGCGCTACGAGATCACCGTCGGCTGGAGCGGCGGCCCGAGCCGTACCGCCGTCGCCACCGTCACGGCGCCGCTGCTGGCCCAGTACGGAAATCCCGAGCAGTGCCGCCCCGCGTGGATCGCCGTCACCGTCGGCGGCCGCCGCCACTTCGGCGAGCCGAGCGCCAGCGCCATCCACCTCAACCGAGCCCCGGCGGCCTGAACCGCCCCACCGGCCCCGGCCGACGGCCGGGGCCTTCCCCGAACGGAAGGACCCGACTTGCCCCTCAAGACGACGACCAAGGCCTACCTGCACGTCGAGTACAAGGACCTCGAGAACTTCATCACCGCGCACTACGGCCTGCCGTACAGCGTGATTCGCGGCCTCGAAGCGCACAACGGCGCGCTCCACGCGGTAAAGGTGTCCGCGAACTACGAGCACTACGACCCGGACGCCGAAGCGGGATCACACTTCACCTGGCGCGAGGGCCTGGACCCCGAGGTCGCGGAGACGCTCGGCAGGTGGCGGGCCGGCACCCTCGGCTACGACCCGTACCCCGGGGCGCTGCTGCACGACCTCGCGTGCAGCGGGCACCTGGAGCCGGGCGAGTATCTGATCAACGTCGCCTGGTAGCCCGTCCAGTCCGCTGCACGCCGGTGGGCTGCAGCAGCAGCCGCGCGCAGCACTCTCGGCGAGCACCCGGGAGTGCGCAGCGCGCCGGGCTGTGCTGCACGTGCTGCGCAGCCCGCCACCGTCTGCTGCTCGGCCGCGCTGCCTCACGTTTCCGCAGATCAGAGCGGCAGCAGCCAGGAGCAGCGGCGGCAGCGGCGCGCCCGGAGCGCTCGCGCAGCAGCCTTGCCCGTCGCGCGCTGCTCCCCGTCCTTTGCTTCTGCGGAGCGCTGGGGGCAGCGTGCCGGGCAGCACGGCGGGCCGGCGCCTCGCTGCAGGGCGGCGTGCTGCATGAAGTCCGGCCATGCAGCATCAGGGGGATCCGTTGGCCGCGCCGAGGGCTCGCTGCATCCGCTCCACCTTGGCGAGGCGATACCCGAAGGGGCGTTGATCGCCGTCAGAGTGAGGCCGCCCCCGGAGGCGAGCCGGGGCGGGCGGGGTGCCGGTCGACGCGCCTTCGCGTGGTGCGGCTCGGCGAACCTTGCCGGACGTCATGCCGGAGGGGTGGCCGGTGGGGATGATGCGGGGCACCTTCGGGCCAGCCGGGCCGTACGCTCCCGGGACCGGGGGCGACCCCACCAGACGCCCCACACCACCAACGACCCGGGCCGGCCGTCGTTACGCGGCCTGGGCCTCCGCTCCCGGATATCGGCCGCAACCGGCTCCTGCCCGCGCCGTTCCGCCGAGCAGCGACTCTTCGGCGTCCGAGACGGGCCAACCCTAGGCCGCACCCCCTTCCTGTGACCCTATTAACTTGACGCATTGAAGTAGGCGAGTACATTAGGGAATGTATAGAGGGGGCTTCGTTCTCCTTCGAGATCAGCCAGATCCATGCCACGCCCAGGGGGACACCACCCGCCGGGCCGCCGGCAGCCTGCCTTCCCGAAGGAGTCCCGCCTCGTGGTCACCACGACCGTCACCGTCCACGCCGCCCCCGGCCGCGGCCGCTACACCGCCGAGTTCTCCGCCTTGCCCGGCCGCACCTTCGGCCCCTGGGACATGCCCGAGACGATCCAGCAGCTCCGCATCGCCGCACTGCTGGAACCCCGCGAGGCGCGCGATCTCGTTTTCGATGCGGCCCTCACCGGCTCGGCCACGACCACCACCGGCTGACCGGTCCGGGGCGCGGCTACCGGAGGAGTTCGGGCCGTACGGCACTTCACCAAACGACCTGAAGGAGCACATGCACAGCATCGCAGCCAAGGACCTGTACGCCGGCGCCGTCGTCATCACGGACGGCCTCCGGCCGGCGAGCATCGCCGCGCTGGACGGGCACGGCTCTGACCTGAGCGACGGGGTCCACCTCCTCTTCGAGCCGGACGAGCCCCACCTGCCCGCGCCGCGCATGACCGTCGATCCCGACCACGTCTTCCGCCTGGCCCGGTTCCACCACGTCGCGTGGATCATCCACTCCCGGCACTACCGCGCCCGCAGCGCCACGGACCGGGCGCACATCAGCGTCCCCTACGCCGTCCGCGGTCACTGGGCGTTCGCCGAGAAGTGGAGCGTCGTGGACCGCCTGGCCGAGGAGCACACGATCACCACGGCGCGGCCGATCGCGCTGGACGCGCTGCCGGGCCCCGGTGAGCCGACGCCAGCGCCGCCCAACCCGGACAGCTCCCTCTTCTACCGGTTCTACGGCCAGGGGCCCACCGTGCTGACGACCGGCGACGCCGTGCGCGCCGAGCTGGCCCGGCTCGCCGGGATTCACCGGCGCGAGCACGGCCGCACCGACTGGGAGATGCTCCATCGCCTGCCTGGCGAGGGAGACATGCGCGAGTGCCATCGGTGCACCCGGACCCCGGACGACCTGGTGCCGATGGAGGTCGTCATCGAACGCACCTACCGGGACGTCACCCTCGACGATCTGCCGTACGGCTGGGACTACGAGCTGGGGCCGGCCATGGCCTACGAACGGCATCTGTCGATGGGAACGGTCACCCGTGGGCCACGGCCGCGGCCCACCATCACGCTCGGAGCCGGCACCTTCGCCGGGTTCCCCGCAGGTAGCGGGCCCGCGGCCGTCCGCAGTGGGGCGGGCGCCCGGTGACTTCTCCTCTGATCCCGTCACATGAGCCCTCGGCAACACCCACGACGCCCAGCACCCCGAAGGGACCCGAACGCCGTACGCGCCGTGTGCGCCGTCCGGTGGAGTCGGTCCTGCAGTACCCGGCGGGATCGCTGGTCTTCCAGGCCCGCGACCCCGACCGGACTCCGCGCACCGTGCTCCGTACGCGACTGGACGCATCGTCCCGCCACCGGCAGGTCGTCCTCGAAGGACGCGACGGCACGGACGACTGCGCCACTCCGAGCAGCCTGGTCTACGTCGACGAGACGCTGCGCCCCACCGGGCCGCAGATCGAGGACTGCCGCGCCCACCTGGCCCGTGCGATCTACGAGGAATCCGCGCGCTGCTCGCTGTGCCGGCGCGCGCATACCTTCTGGAGCACCTTCGAGCGGTGCATCATCGGCAAGCGGCTGCTCGAAGAGCTCGGCAGCCTCTACTGCTACCGGGACAACGTGCTGCCGTGGCTGACCGGGCAGCCGGTTGACCCGGCTCGGCTGCAGTGGGGCCAGCGCGTGGTGATCCGTACGGCCGACGGCGAGCGCACCGGCGTGGTGTCGCCCATTGACCATGACGGCGTGTGGCACGACGCCGGCACGGACGGATTGATCCTCGTACGGCACCGCGACGGAACTCCGCCCACCCGGTATGCGGCCCATCTCGTCTTCCACGACCCGTGAGGGCGGGCGTCTCCCGCCGGCCCCGGGCTCGTGGTGCAGAGTCGTCCGGCGGCGCGAGGAGCACGCGAAGAACAACCTCCCAGACCTGCTGATCCGTTGGCGCCGCAGGGACGGCTCCGAGCAGCCCTTCACGGTTCCCAATGCAGACATCCCTGCGCGGGGCTACGACCTGTCCCTGAACCGCTACCAGGAGGTTGACCACAAAGCGGTGGTCAACCGGCCTCCGTCGGACATCCTGCGGGACCTGCAACGCCTCGACGAGGAGATCACGGACGGAACGGCGAAGCTGAAAGGGATGCTGTCCTGACGCCGGCGCCGGACGTGCCCCGCCCCGGAGGGGCGACGCTCAACTCCGGCCGGGGACCGCGCAGTCGCTTTCGACCCCGCCCGCGTGCAGCAGCTCGTGCTGCCCCGGGCAGCAGGCAGCGGCTGCAATCGGCACTCCCCAGGGCAGCGGGGGCCGCGCTGCGCGGCGCTGCGTCCCGCGTCCGGCGACGTCTGCCCTGCAGCGGAATGCGAATGCGCAGGTCACAGGCGCAGCGAGGCGCAGCATTGGGCCCGGCTCCAATGCGCTGTCATGGGCGGTGGCTGCTGCATCAGCCGGGAGTAAAGGAGCTCCGGTCGCTGGCGGTGCAGCGCGGTCGAGGGGATGACGCGCGGGGTCTGCAGCGCACTTCCCCAACTTTCGTGACCCTTTTAAATTGCCTTACTAACCCTTGTGGGGTACATTTATGTTGTCGGGTTCGGTGAAGCAAGCACCGGGCCGTAGACCACTACGCACCCCCCTAGCCGAGGAGTCTGCTCATGGCCGTCATGGACGCCGCTTTCATCCCGGTCATCGTGACCGCTCGGCCTCTGGCCGACTCCCTCGGATACGCCTACCAGCAGCCGCCGGCCGGGATCGACCCCGCCGGGCTGCGGGTGATCCCCGCCCGGGACGTTCAGCCGGGCGACTGGTACCTGGGCGACTGCGAGCAGCCGACCGCGGCCCGGCGCGGGATCTTCTGGGCCGTGCACACCTACGCCACCTACCAGGCCCAGCCGGTGATGGACACCGCGGGCGACTCGCTCGCGCTCGACGGCGAGTCCTTCGTGTGGCGGCCGGACGAGCTCGTCATGGTCATCATCGCCACCTCCGTCCCCGCGCCGGCCGTCACGCCGGAGCGCGGCGCCGCGCTCACCCTCGCCGTCTGATCCCCGCGCCGGCCGCGAGGGGACACCACTTTCCCTGCGCCGGTCAGCCCGATGGCCGGCCTCTGGGCCGCGCACCCCTTCACAGAGGAGTCTCATGCCGATCCCTCGCCTGTCCCCCGGCGACCACGTACGCGTCGTGATCGCAGGGACCGTTGAGCGGCACGCGCCGGGCCAGCTCGAGCTCACGTCGCGCACGTACATCGATTTCGAGTCCGAGGACGACCTGAACATCGAAGTCCTTCCCGGTCCCTTCCGTCGCGGCGACGTCGTCGCCGACGGCTCCCGCACCCTGATGCGCACCGTCATCGACCGGGACGGCACCACCTTGGCGTTCTGGACGGCCCCAGACGGCACTGTCGTCCAGGACAACGAGATCCGCCCCGAGGCCCTGCGGCTGCTCCTGCGGACGGCCTGACCGCCCCAGCTCACCCCACCGTGACGTGAATTGAGGACTCGCCATTCCTGATCCACACAACACCCCGCCGATCGACTACCGCCAGGGCCCGCCCTCGGTGACGGTCTCCCACGACCTCGACGGCAGGCCCGCCACCATCACCTTCAGCCCCACGCGCCCCGGTCCCAGCGACGATCCGGTCCTAGGGCTCTTCGCCGAGGTCCGCACCCACTACCGGATCCCGCTGGTCTTCTACGTCTACTTCACCCGGGCCGATGGGGCCGCCTGGCAGCTGCATTCCGTGCGCAGCAAACAGTCGGGATACCTCGCTTCGGTCCAGGTCATGCGTGAGCCGGTCGCCGACCACGCCGGGCGTGTCCTCGCCGACCACCTCGACGAGCTGCGCCCGGTGGTCACCGCCGCGCGTGAACTACTCGCCGCGCGTGTCCTGACGGACGCCCATCAGGCCCGCACCGACATGGCCCGTGCCCGCCGGCGCGAAGAGCGCGCGCTCGCCGTCATCTCGGACCTGGGGCTGAACGAGTCCCGCGCGACGGAGGTCCGCAACCAGCTGGTGGCGCGCGCTCGCACCCACCCCTACGGCCTCTGACGGCCCGGCACGGCCCGCCCCGAGGGGCGGGACCCGGGTGCCACGCTCCTCCTCTACCGAAAGCGATCTACGTGGATACCCGACCGCTCGACTCCTTCCCCGCCTTCCGGCTGCGGCCGGCCGGACCCGAGGACCACGACCTCCTGGACCCGGACGGCCGCGCCGTGGGACAGGTGCGCTCCTGCAGCGGCGGGGGACACCGCGCCCGGGTCGGCCGCGACGTCGGCCCCATCCGGCCGAGCCTGCTGAGCGCGGGCGACGACGCCGCCATGTTCCACATCGCCGCGCACGGGTTGCCCGACGCTCCGCCCACGCCCTACTCCGGTGCCCCCGAGGCGCGGGTCGCGGTCGGCCTGATCCCGCTGCAGCGCCAGGACCTGATCGACACCACCGCCCGGGTCTTCACCTTCTACGCCCTGCGCGAGCCGTCCGTCGCCGCGATACTCGACGGGCTCGAGACCGTCCGCCGGGAGCTCGATGCGGTGCACAGCCGCACCGGGTGCCGCCGCATCGCGCGGTTGATCCCACGGGTCCAGGTCCCCGCCCAGACCCTGCTGGACGCGTCGACCGGCGACGCCCGCGACTGGCTCGGCCTCCCGCTCGCGCGACTGCTGACCCTCTGCCACCAGGCCCGCGTACGCCTGGAGGCGACCGCCGCGCAGCCGCCGGCCGGTCTGTCCGGACGGTATGCCGTACGGCACGGCGCCGACGCGGATCTGGCGACGCTGCACCGCATCTGGCAGGACCTGCGCTCGACGTCCTCGTCCGGGACGGACTTCTCCGGGATCGAAGCGGCCATGGGTGCCCTGCCCGGCGACAAGTCCGCCGGTTCCGCGCGCAACTGCCGCTCGACGAGCACGCAGTTGGAGGCGGTCCGGGCCGCCGCCGGGGAAGCCGCCGCGACGACCGCGCCCGGCGGCCAGGGCGAGGCCGACAGCCTCCTGCGGGAGTTGTCGGCGCTGAGCGCTGAGACCGGCGAGCGGCTGGAGGCCACCGCGCTGGTGCTCGACGACACCGACCGTTTGGGGACCGTCCGCGACATCAACGACGCGCTCGGCTTCGCCCGGCTCGGCGTCCTGTCCGGGAGCGGCGAGCTGTCCGTCCGCATGGGCTCCACGGAGCTCGGGCCTGTGCGCCCCACCGATGACGGCCGGTGGACGGGACCGGGCATCACGGATCCGTTCCACTCCCCCGAGGGCGCGGCCGCGTCGCTGATCCGCGCCGACCGCGCCCAGGCCGCGGCCCGGCGCCAGGGCCGCACGCCCTAGCTCATCGGCGCTGCTGCCGGGCGGCAGGCGGTGGCCTTCAGTGTGAGCCCCACATCCGCGTTGTCTAGAGCGAGGGCGCATTGCTCAAGCACACCGAGCTGCACGACGCCCGTGAACTCACCCACATGGACAAGGAACGAGCCGCCGGAGGTCGAGATCTGCCCGTTCCGGACGAAGGAAAAGCTCAGGCTGCTCGACGAGTTGCTGTACGGCTCCGAGCGCGCACCCGAGTAGCTGACCCGCGCCCCGCTCGGGGAGGGCGGCCGCCCTCCCCGAGCGGCCCCGGGAAGCATCCGCCCCCGGGCGCCAGGACGCCCTATCACCGCGCTCGGCCGCGCACGCGCCGCCGAGGCCGACACTTCCCGCCGCCGTCCCGCACATCCAACCTTCAAGGAGCATCGTGGCTGCGCCTGCCCTGCCGCTCGTTCTGACCGCCTCCGGCGTCGCCGCGTCCCTCACCCCCGCCGACGCCTGGGACCAGTTGAAGCGGATCTGGCACCCGGAGCCGTTCGCCTTCGAAGCGGCCGCCCTGGGCGGCGACACCGTCACGGTCTCCTGGGTGCGCCGCTTCCCCGAATGCGGCTGCACGGCCCAGGTATGGGCCGACAACGGGCTCATCCTCGACCCGCACGGCCTCACATCGGCCTCCTACGTCCCCAAGGGGCAGTGGTCCTACAACGGGCAGTTCGAGCAGGACTACTACGTCAACGCCCAGTACTACGACTGGGACGAGCCCGACACCTTCAGCACTCTTCGCCAGGCGGAGGACGCCGCGCGCGCCCAACACCTCGACGTGTGCCGCGAGTACCAGCAGCACGCCGGTCCGTGCGAGGGCTGCGGCGTCCCGGCAGCGGAGCACGTGTCGGAACTCTCCGGTATCGCGGACCGCTCCGAGCGTGCGTGCGAGACCTACCGCCGCGACTACACGTTCGGGATCCCGCCGAATCCTCGCCTCGGTGCCCACAACCGGCCCGGCTTCCCGTTCGCCGGCATGAGCGTGCCGGAACTTCTCGCCCACATCGAGGTCGCCGTCGCGAAGGGCTACCCGCTCACCGCCGTGGAGCAGCAGACCGTTGAGGCCGCCCGCAGCCTGCGCCTCGGGGACGGTGTCGACTACAAGACGCTCGACACGCACATGCGGGAGCTCGCCCAGGGCTGCGAGAGCCACCTCCGCATCCTCGGCGGCATGGCCGCAGAGGGCGCGGCGGCCGCATAGGGCCCCGGGCGCCACCGCACCGTCGGCACACACAACACGAGCGACCCTCATAATTTGACACAATAACCCTTGCGGAGTACATTAGTGGATAGCTGTTCGGGCGACGCAAGCGCCGGGGCAGCCGCCACGACCCCGTACCGACGCAAGGAGCTCTGCCTCATGGGACACGCCAACTACTTCGCGTACACGCCCCAGGCGGAGAACTTCCTCTCCAACTGGCTGCAGCTGCGCCTGGACGCGGCCGCGATCCTGGACCTGGTCGAGCAGACCCAGAACATCGCGCTCGCGGGCGGCGCGGGCACCGGGGTGCCGCGGATCGACGACGATGCGATCGTCTTCAACGGCCTGATGGCCGCGGACGAGGACTACGAGACCTTCGCCATCGAGCTGGAGCCGCAGTTCCGGGACGAGCGGGGCTTCACCTACTCGTTCTGCAAGACCGGCGACGTGCGGCCCAAGCCGTACGACATGGCGGTCACCGCCGTCATGCTGCGGGCCCACACCCTCGCTCCCAACTGCTTCGCCATCGACAGCGACGGCGACTGGGACGAGCACTGGCTCACCGCCCGCGCGATCCACAAGCTGCTGTTCCACACCAACCCCGGCATGGAGTCCCCGTTCACCCCGAACGTCCACACCGTCGGCCCGGCTGCAGCTCGCCTGTGACCAGCCGGGCGGGTGTTGCGGGACACGCAACACCCGCCCGTCGCCTGCGGATTCAGCCGTTGAACTGCGACAACAAGGGTGAGACCGTGTCCGTGACCTTCACCGCCGACTACCGGCCGGCCAGCGCGTTCGCCGCCAGCTGCGGCTGCCGGCCGGCCACCGAGCTCGCCGTGCGCCACCGTACGTACGAAAAGGCCCTGGCCGAAGTCCTCGACGCACCCGCGGAGCGGGACGCACTGCCCGGCTGCGAGATGCCGGACATCTGCCCGCATTACCCGCTGTATGTGCACGACGCCGACCCGGAGGCATACGCGCCCGAGGTGAACGTCAGCGAGCAGAACGCGGATCGCCTGGCGCACCTGCTCGGATTCGGAGCCCTGGACCCGGCCGGAACCGCAGTCGCCTCCGCCCCGGGCGCGGGGGACACCACTTCCGCCGCCGACCGGGAGCCGGCAACGGGTGACGCGGGCCAGATGCCCGCCGAGCAGTTCCTCGGCCGGGTGCTGGCCGCCCTCGCCCTGACCCCCGAGGACGCAGGCGTCGACGGCTACTTTCGCGGCCGCTGGCACACGGGCGGACGCAGGGCCGGGTATCTCCAGCAGCGCCTGCTCGAGCTGCACGCCCTCGCCCTGTGGTGCGCCGCGCACGGCCGCGACGTGGTCTGGGGCTGAGCACATGCCGCCACGACTGACGCCCGCTCGGCTCACCGCGCTGCGCGACGCCGCCGTGCGTTCCTCGGGCACCGTGCACCCCATGCTCGTGGGCGAGGCTGACGTCCACGCCCTGGAGCTGCTCGGCCTCGTGGGCTTCCTCGACGCCTGCGGCCACCGCCTGGGCGAGCCAGACCCCGACGGCGTGCACCGCGGTCACCCGCACCTTCTGCGACTGACCGCCGCAGGGATACAGGCCGCGCGGGCGGCCGGCGGCCCCCTCCGGGCACGGCGCGGCGGGCGTCCTCTGCCGTCACTCGTGAGTGACCCTAAAAATTGACACAGTAACCCTATCGTGAGAACATTATCGAATAGAGGGAGGGTGGAGCCTTTCACCAAGTCCCACAATCACCTGCCGATACGCCCATCCGGAGCCCCCTCATGAGGAACATCGCCGAAGTTAGCAAGGCATTCAAGAAGATGCCGAAGCACGTCACCACCACGCAGATCGCCGAGGCGACCGGCCGCACCCACGTACACAACTGGGTGAAGGACCCCGCCTTCCCCGGCGAGGTCGACCGCAAGGGACGCACCGTCCTGCGCGACCGCGACGCGGTCCTCGACTGGTACGTCGCCCAGCCCTTTTCGCAGACGGCCAAGCGGTCCGGTCCGAGCAACGTGAACGCGAGGGTTCTCGCCGTCCACCCCACGCAGGTGCTGATGGATTCCATCGCCCTGGGGGACCTGCTCGACCTGACGCGGCGCGCGGTGAACAAGTACGCCGAGCGCTATCCGTCCGGGAGCACCGACCCCTTCCCGCTCGCCAATCCGGACGGCCAGCGGTCCTGGAGCCAGGTAAGGGCCTGGTTCCTACGCAAGAGCGATCCGATGCCTACGGCGGGCAAGAACGGCCAGCCCGCCTGGGCGGATCTGCGGGTGTGGCTGCTGCGGCACATCGACGACGGCGCCGAGCCCGTCAACGGCCATGTCTATCTGGATGAGTTGGGGCTCACCGTCGGTCAGCGCGACGTCTTCGAGCGGGCCCGCCTCGCCCGTGCCCGGCAGGTCAGGACGTCAGTCGAGTGGCTGGCGGAAGTGCTCCACCTGGAGGAGCCGGGGCAGGCGGAGTGGCTGGAGGCGCGTCTCCGTGAGGCGGACGCCGCACCGGTCGCGCCGAGCATGGAGGAAAGCGCCCGCCTCGCGCAGGAGCAGCCCCGGCTGAAGCAGACCGCGCTGGCCCGCGAGCTGGGCGTGAGCGTGGACTCGTTGAAGCACTTCGCGCGCACGTACACACCGGAGATGTCCGAGGACCCCTATCCGGCCAAGGACTCCTCCAGCGCCCGCGACATCGCCGAGGTCCGCGCCTGGCTGATCCGCAATCGGAAGATGCAGCCCTCCGAGGGCGACCTCACCGAGGCGGACACGGACGAGGTCCGCGCCCCCCGTCCCTCCGTCCGTCGCAGCGACGCGACCGCGATCCGCGCGTGGGCCGTCGAGAACGGACACGAAGTCAAGCCGCGCGGCCCTATCCCCCAGGAGATCCGCGATCTCTACCAGGCGGCCCAGGTGGCTTCTGTGCTCGACATCGTGGCCGATGCCCCCCTCAGCCCCGCCGAGGCCGCGCACGCCGTGCAACTCCTGGACCTCGCCGCCACGCTCCGCGTCGAACCGAGCGACCTGGACAAGGCCGTGCACGACGCGGCCGTCAGGTACGTCAGCGCCGCATCGCCGGACGCGGACGTCGACGAGGCCGGCCGCCAGGCCGCCGATATCAACAGCGGCGGCCTGCAAAGGCAGGTGCCCTACCTGGTCGCCCTGAACGGCCACGAGCAGACCGAGCAGATCATCCGCCAGACCGCCTGACCCTTCCGACCTCCCCGCCGCCTCTGACAAGACCCCTCGGGGCGTGTGCGGGGAGGAAAATGGGCAAGCCGACGCGACCGGAAGGAGTTTGGCCGTGGAGCCCGACCGCTACGCCTTCAACAAGGCGCTGAGTCACGAGGCCGCGCTGGTCATGGTTTCCGCCGGATGCACCCCTGCTCGCTTCGACTCCACGCACGCGATCGTGTCGCTGGGCTTCGAGGTGGGCCTCGACCCGGAGGTCACGCCGAGCAATCCCCAGCTCTCCGTGCAGATCGTGAAGCCGTCGCTCCTCACCCCGGAAGAGATCTCCCGTGCCGCGGTCAGCCCGGCGGCACGGGAGCGTGTCCTGGCCGAACGGGCCCGGCGGCTCGGTGCCGAGCGCGCCGACCTGAAGGCCGCCTGCCACGCCTCCCTCACCGCTGCCGGGTGGGCGGTCGAAGCTGGCCAGGTGCACGGAAGTCTGCGGGCGAGCGCCCCGCCCAATGCAATCTCCGCTGCCCTGTCCGCGGTGCTCGACGTCTAGACGTCCCTCACGGCCCCGGCGGGCACCGTCACCCGGCCTGGGGCTCGCGCTGGTGTCCCGGCGCCATGAGTGCGCCGGGCCTCCATCACCGCTGGTCGCGGTGGGGACACCACGTTCCACGCCGCGGCGAGCACCCGCCTACGCCGAGGCCCCTTCCCGGTGTCGGGACGGGGCCTTTCGCGCGGGGTGCGGCCGCTACAGTAGGGGCACGGTCACCTCTCCCAGCGCTTCGGTGCTGCGGGTCGGATGTGTCCGTGGTGAGGGGCCGGACGGTCTTGCAAACCCCCTTCTTCACCGGAGGGGGAGACTTCGGTCTGCTGTCCGGCCCCGACTCTGCTGTCCGCGTCGCGGACCTTCTCGCTGCTAGGCGGCGCCTCCGGGGCGGTTGGTCCGCTCCATCTGCCGGCGGCGCCATGCGTCCCTGGCGAGCCACCCGGTGCATGCGGCGACCACCACGATGCCCGCCCAGGTACCCGCGGCCTGGTGTGCCGAGTTGGCGACCAGGGCGGCCGCGAAGGCCACGACTCCAATGATCACGACTGCGACCGCGTTCACCCGGATCCGAGCCGGCCTGCCCGTACTCCCCGCCATGTTCATTTCCTCCGAAGACTCTCCTGCGCCACGGCTGAGTGTGGCGCACGCCTGGTCCTGCTGCCTGCCAGTCGACGACTTGTCTGCTGTCGGGCATTTGTCGTGTGCCGTGGGCGGCGTGGGACTGCCTCAATCCCGATGACCCTTTTAACTTGACGTGAGCGTACCTCATGCGTAATATTTAAAGGGTCAGGGAGTCGGACGGGCTCCCAGTCGATTGAGGAGCTATTGCCTGTGACTGTTCTTGAGATCCCCACCGCCGGAACCGCCCTTCGTGCCCCGGGCCGCAAGGACGCCTGGAGCATCCTGGGTGCCGACGTGAGCGAGGCGACCACCGCCCGCGAGGCCCTGGAAATGGCCGACCTGCGTGACTGGGACGTTCGCCTGATGGGCGACGTGACCGCGAAGACCTCCGAGATCAGCGAGGACGGCGTCACGACCACCACGGTGCAGATGCCCGACACCCGCGCCACGGTCCGCACCAACCCGCGCACCGGCGAGACCGAGTATCTCGGCACCGTCGGCCGCAAGTACACCCCGGTCCAGATCGAGGCGTACGAGAAGGTCCTGGACCTGGCCCGGACCGAGTCCGGTGCCGTCTTCCACAAGGCGGGTGCCTACGCGGGCGGAAGGAGGTTCTTCATCTCGATGAGCCTGCCCGGCATCACGCGCATCGGCGGGATCGACGAGCACCACATGCACCTGACCCTCTTCGGCAGCCACGACGGCTCCTCGTCCAACTCCCTGCACATCGGCCCGACCCGCCTGGACTGCGGCAACATGCAGCGCATCATCATCGCGGGCGCCAAGCACAAGGTGTCGGTCCCGCACACCGCCTCGGCCCTCAAGAAGCTCGTCACCCTGGAGAACGAACTCGCTGTCCTCTTCGACTGGCAGGACCACTTCGAGCACGAGGCCGAGCGCATGATCAACACCCCGCTCACCATGGGCCAGTTCGAGAAGCTCGTCACCAGCCGCGACCTGTGGCCCGTCCCGACCAGCCCCACCACCCGCACCCGCAAGAACTACGAGACGCGCATGCACACCCTGCGCGGCCTGTTCGAGAACGCGGCCACCCAGGAGAGCATCCGGGGCACCGCATGGGCGGGCTGGAACGCGATCGGCGAGTACCTCGACCACTACGCCAAGGCCAAGACCCTCGCGGCACGCGCGGCGCGGTCGCTGTCCGACATCGGCGAGGTCACCAAGAAGAAGACCGCCGCCCACCGCCAGCTCCTCACCCTGGCCGCCTGACCGGCCCTTGGACCGGCCGCCGGGAGTCCCCCCACCCGCTCCCGGCGGCCCCTCGCCCGCCATCGAAGCGACTGAGCGACTGAAGCGACGGAGATTTCCTTGTCCCCCGACGCCGAGCTGGACGCCGCCCTGTACGGGCACGGCGTCAGCGATCACGAGGACGGCCGCTACGTCCACGTCGCGGGCGGCCCCTGGTCGACCCGCTTCTGGCCGGGCCACCCCAACAGCCTGTGGTCCGAGGACCACGCCAGTTACTGGATCTCCTCGGCGCGTGCGCGCTGCGGGCGCGGCCTGACCTGGAAGTCCGGCCCGCCGTCCGACACCACCGCCCGCCCGTGCCCGTTCTGCCGTCTCAGCGGCGCCGAACTCCGGGCCCGCCTCACCCAGCTCCGGCCCGCCGAGCCGCCCCCGCCCGCCTGACCACGAACATCCCAGAGGACCACGATGCTCCAGCCGCTCCAGATACCTCCCGTCGAGACCGCCGCCAGCCGCGAAGGATTCAGTTCCGGCGACCGCGTCAGGCGCGCGGGCGGCCAGCCGGTCACCCTGCCGCCGGACGGCATCGTGCAGGAGTGGGCGACCCTGGAGTACGACCCCACCGCGTGGCGGTGCATCGTCACCTGGGGCGGCCGGTACATCGGCCGGTTCGAGGCTCACGAGATCGAGCACGACAACCTGCCGCAGTAATGCTGAGCGGGCGGCGCTTCCCGCCACTGCGTCGTGGAGACGCCCGCCCACCAGAGCCCCGCCCCACCGGCCCACTGAGCGGCCACGGGGCGCCGGACCCGTCCCCGTCGTCCCGTGGCCCCCTTTCACCAACTTCCCGCTGTGGCTGCACAGTTCGCCGAGCAGCACCGTGTCCCCGCCGCTGGCGTGCCCCGTCCCTCCGCCAGTAGTCCCGGCGGCCCCCGCAAGGAGTCCCGTGTCTGTCCTGCTTCTGACCCGCGAACACGCCCAGCGCGTCATCGCCTTCGATGTCACCGGCGCTCCGGACATCCCGCCGGAGTACCTCTGTGACCCGTCTGCGGGTGTCCCCCCGATGCGGCCGACCCAACTGCATGTGACATATTACAGCCGTGGCGGGTCGCCCTGGGAGCTGGACGCGCTCCGCATCCGGGGCCCGTACGTCCCGGCCGAGCCAGCCTCCCAGTGGGCGGACCGTATGGCCGATGGGTTGCATCTGTATCCCCCCAACTCCTACTGGCCCGCCCCTCCGAGGCCGCCGTGGACCACCGATCTGGCCCGCGCTGTGGCAGTCCCTGCTCGCAACGTCACCGACGGTGCGATGCGCGCCACCGTGACCAGGGACCTGGCCCGGCGTGCGCGGTTCTTCACTGTCCACGGCGGCGGCGAGATCTCGGACTGGCCGATGCCTGTTCCGCTCCGGCCGGACGTGGTCCGCATCACCTACCTCAACAGCGGGGACACCGCGTGGGACTGGGACGAGGCCCGGTTCGACGGCCCGCTCGTCGCCACGGGCAGGACGCCGAGCCCGGACCAGGTTCGTGGGCGCCGCAGCTACTGCCCGACCAGCCTTCGCGGCGCGCCCTCCTGGGTGCGCGACGTTGTCGAAGCCCACCGGGTGGCCGCCCCGCTGCCCGCCGGGCAGCGCCCCTGAACCGGCCTCACAGCCAGCCCGGCCCTGTCTCTCCCTCCCAGCGCAGCGCAGAGTCGACCGCCCCACTGAGCAGCCACGGGACGCCGGTCTCTTCCCCGCCGCCCTGTCCCCTTCTGTCAACTTCTCCCCCCCCACGTTAGGAACCGCACCTATGGCAACCCTCAATGGAATTCTCAACGGCCTTGAGGTCATCGAGTTCGAGTTCGCCGAGACCCCGAAGAGCACCCCCGACAACCCCCGGTACTTCAAGGAAGTGCTGAGGGTCCTGCTGGCGGACGGCACCGTCGTCTACAACTGCGCCTGGACGAATTGCGAGTTCACCCGGCCCAAGGCGAGCGGCGTGTGGCCGCACGTCAAGGCCCACAAGAACCAGACCACCAGGACGCCGAAGGCCACCGCGGACCTGTCCGACATCGACGTGGACGGCCTGCCGCTCGCCGAGGTCATCGACCGGGCCCGGAAGGCGACCTGGTACAGCGTCCAGCTCGACGCCACCCAGAAGAAGCTCGACAAGGCCACCCGCGAGGTCGAGGAGTGGAAGCCCCGTGCCAAGGCGGCCGAGACGCAGCTCGCGTCCATCCGCAAGGCGTTCTCGGCGGTCGCGTAGCCCGGGGGCTGCGCGGGGCGGGCCGGTCGCCGGCCTCCCCCGCACGGCTCCCGGTCCCGCCCACGTCACCGTCTTGAAAGGCCGCCGCTTCCCATGCTTCTTTCCGACCTGCCGACGGGCATCTTGATGCTGACCGGCTCCGTCGTCACCGCCGTCGAGGCCCGCGAACTGCGCGAGGGTGACCTCCTGCGCGTGAGCGGCACCCAGGTCACCGTGACCAGCCCCGCCGATGGCCACGTCCTGACCGGGATGCGCCGCGTTTCGGTCAGCTTCCGCCCCTACGACAGCGACACCGTCCGCACCGAGGGGTGGACCTTGCCCGAAGCGGCCCGCTTCACCGCCGTCCAGTTGCTGCGCCCCGAACACGTGGAGTGCGCACTGTGCAAGCCCGGCACCAACAGCCACGAGGTCCTCGTCGACCGCGTCGAGCACGGCTGGGTGCAGCGGTGGGTGTGCGACTCCCATCACCAACGGTCGTAGCTCCGCTGCCGTACCCCGCCCATTGTCAGACCCCTACGTAAGGATCACTGCATGACGACTGCTGCACCCGCCATTTCCATGACCGACCGCGCCGCTTACGAGACGGCAATCGACCAGGCCATCGCCGCGAGCGCGGCGTATTACGGGGATGGGGACACCACCCTCGACGACGCCGCGTACGACGCACTTGCCCGCGCGATTGCCGCCTACGAGCGCGAGCACCCCGAGCACACCCGGGCCGACTCCCCCACCGGCAAGGTCGGCGGCGGCGCGGCCCCCGTCGGCGACGTCGCGCACACCGTGCCGATGCTCTCTTTGGACAACGTCTTCGACGCCGAGGGCCTCCAGAAGTGGGGCGCGTCCCTGGCCCGCCGGATCGACGGGCCGGTCACCGGCGGCTACGCGGTCGAGCCGAAGCTGGACGGGGCGGCCATCGCGGCCCGCTACCGTGACGGCCGCCTGGTGCAGCTCGTCGGCCGCGGTGACGGCGTGCACGGCGAGGACGTCTCGCACGCCATCGGCACGATCGTGGGTCTCCCCGTCCAGCTGCCGGAGCCCGTGACCGTGGAGATCCGCGGCGAAGCGCTGCTCACGGCGGCCCAGTTCGTGAAGGCGAACGAGATCCGCGTCGCGCACAAGGCGAAGATGTTCTCTAACCCGCGCAACGGCACCGCAGGTACCCTGCGCGCAAAGGACCGCCCGTACGTCATCGAGACGACGTTCTTCGCCTACGGCGCGGTGGGCCTGGACGACGTCGACTTCCTCGCCGGGGAGACGCACGAAGCCGTCATGGCGCAGGTCGCCGCCCTGGGTGTGCAGACCACCGGCAGCACCGAGGTCGGTCTCAAGGTGTGCACCACGCTCGCTGAGGTCCAGGCCCGCGTCGAGGAGATCCAGACGCTGCGGCCCGAGCTGCCGTACGGAATCGACGGCGTGGTCATCAAGACGAACGGCTTCGCCGAGCAGAAGGCCGCCGGGTTCGCCACCCGCCACCCGCACTGGGCGATCGCGTACAAGCTGGCGGCCGTCGAAGCGCAGACCCAGCTCCTTGCCGTGGAGTGGAACGTCGGGCGCACCGGCATCATCGCGCCGCGTGCCGTGCTCAAGCCGGTGGAGGTCGACGGCAGCGTCGTTACGTACGCGACGCTGCATAACCCGGCGTTCATCCGGGACAGCGGCCTGAAGATCAATGACACCGTGAAGGTGTGGAAGGCCGGCGACATCATCCCCCGGATCGAGTCGCCCGTGACCGGGCTGCGCACCGGGGCCGAAACCGACATCGTCTTCCCCGAGTGCTGCCCTAAGTGTGACGGCGAGATCGACAAGTCGGGCGAGCGGTGGGAGTGCGCGGGCGGCGTGAACGGCTCCTGCGGCCTGCTGCCGTCCCTGAAGTACGCCGTCGGCCGCGACCAGCTCGACATCGACGGCCTCGGCGTGACCTACCTGGAGACCCTCGTCGAGACGGGCCAGGTCAACGATCTGGGTGACCTGTTCGGGCTCTCCCGCGCGCAGCTGGCCGAGGCGACCGGCAGCGAGAAGCGCGCCGACTCGCTGCTGGCCGAGTTCGACAAGGCCCGGCAGCAGCCCCTGAACCGGGTCTTCTGCGCGCTGGGCATCGTACGGACCGGTCGCACCCTGTCCCGCGAAATCGCCCGGCACTTCGGCACGATGGACAAGATCCGCGCCGCCTCTCCCGAGGCGCTCGCCGAGGTCAACAAGCTGCCGGGGGCGAACGCGCCGAAGATCGCCGCACACATCGCCGCGATGGGCCCGGTCATCGACAAGCTCGTCGCGGCTGGGCTGAACATGGACGAGCCCACCACCGACAGCGGCAGCACTGCGAGCAGCAAGCCCCTCGCGGGCGAGGTGGTCGTGGTCACGGGCGGAATGCACGGGCCGCTGGCCGGACGCAACCGCAACCAGATGAACGAACTGATCGAGAAGGCGGGCGGGACGACCTCCGGCAGCATCTCGAAGAAGACGACGCTTCTGGTCGCGGGCGAGGGGGCCGGGTCCAAGCTCGCCAAGGCCGAGCAGCTCGGCACGAAGGTTCTCAGTGAGCAGCAGTTCGCCGACCTGGTCGCCGATCACCTCTCCTGACCCTCGCTCCCCTGCTGGAGGCGGAGCGGCCCTCACCGGCCGCTCCGCCTCCTTCACGTTCCGCATCCCTTCCCCCTTTACACCTCCCACGCGCCGTGACTGACCTCTGTCCACAGGCCCTTCTCCGCAAGATCGCCGAACCGCCCGACCGGGGTGGTCGCGCGGCAAACGGCAGAGGGGAGCGGGCGTGTGCAGGTCCATAGCAAAAGGGGGCCGGCGGTGTACGTCGTCGCAGCCAGCCATGCGCTCGGCACGGCGCGCAGCGTCGGCCCAGCTGGGCAAGACGGTCGCCGATGCCGGCGATCCGGACGCGCAGGCCGCTTACGCGAACGCGCAGGCCTGGGCGGCGCACACCAAGGAGGCCCTGGAGGCAGGTGACGACGACCGGGCACGGATGTACGCGGACAACGCGAAGAAGTGCGCGGCCGCGGCCCGCGCGTACGCCCGCGGCAAGCAGCCCAAGGAGCCCTACCCGGACGCCGCGGATCCGGCCGCGCTGAGCGCGGCGCCGCCTCCGCGGCCGCCCGAGCAGACCCGTGCGGCCCGCGCGCTGGCCGGAGCGGCCGGCATCGGCGGACGGGCGCGGGTGTTGCCGCCGCGGGCCGACGGCGGGCAGACGACCGCGTGGAACGACCAGGGCTTCGGCGGTGCTGCGACCGTCTACCCGGGCGAGGGCGACGAACCCCCGCACGCGCGGGTGGTGTTCAGCCGCCTCGACCGGGACCGCTACGAGGCGCTGGCCGACTCGCCGTGGCCCTACCGGGTCGAGGACGGGCAGGTCATCTACGACCGGGTCCCCGTCGATCACGCCGAGCAGATCATCCACGCGGCCGCCTCCCGCCGCGCAGCCAAGCCGTGGGAGCGGCACGGCCTGAGCGATGCAGGCCACCGGGACCGCCTCGACGAGGTGACGGCCGATCGCCTGGTCCCCGAGTCCGAGCAGTGGGCCTCCGATCTCGACCATGACCAGCGCCAGTGGGTCACGACGTACACCGGCCACGCGTACAGCGAGATCAACGAGCACCTCTACAAGGGCCGGGACCTCGACCAGCCGGCCGACGGCATGCATACGTCGATGCGGGTCGTGACGGGCCACATCGACTCCGCGATCACGGCCGCCGGCCAGTCCCAGGAGCCGCATCGGTGCTTCCGCGGTTACACCCCGCCCGTCGAAGTCCGCCAGGAGAACCGGGTCGCTTCCTGGGCCCGGGAGAACTTCGTCGTCGGCACCCGCTACCGAGACGACTCGTACATGTCGGTCTCCCACTGCCCACAGGTGGCCGCCGGGTTCACCCAGCGTTCCTGGTCGTCCGGCGGGGAGTGGGGCACCGCCGACCACGGCGTGGTCTTCGAGACGGTCTCCCGTCGCGGCGCCGCGGTCGCGCATATCTCGGAGTACTTCAACGCCGAGCGGGAGCGGCTGATGCCGCGGGGCTCAGAGTTCGTGGTGGTCGGCGTCCACGAGAACGTGCGCGTGGCCGGTACGCCGTGCGTGGTCGTTCAGCTGGCCGACGTGAACGAATCCAAGCGGTACTGAATCCGGACGCTATGGATGCGGATGCGGTGGAAGGCCGGTCCCGTGCCGGCCTTCAGGTTGTTCGCGCTGCTCTGACCTGCGCCGGTCCTGGGTCTCTGTCCACAGGCCACCCCTTCCAAGATCGCGTTGCTGCCCGTCCGGGGCAGCCCCGCGGGTCGCGGGCGAGGAAGGGAGGGCTTCCGGTGTGCAGGTCGCAATCCAAGGGCGGGCGCAGGTGCGGCTCGTCTCACCCGGCTGTCCGGGCCGCGCGCCGCGCTGCCTCGACCGCGCTGCGCAAGGACGTCGCGGTGGCCGGCGCCGGGCACCCCGCGCTCGGCGCGTACGCCACGGCCCAGATGTGGGAGGCAAAGACCCGTCAGGCCGTCGAAAGCGGTGAGGACAAGCAGGCCAAGCTGTATGCGGGCAACGCGAAACTGTCCGCAGCCGCGACGCGCACCATGCTCAAGGACCGCAAACAGACGCCGCGTTACCCCAACGCCGCCGATCCCCGTGTCGCGTGGGCCATGCCCGCCCCGGCGCCGGACGATGACGGGTGGGGCGCGGCGCAGCTGCCGGAGTACCCCGAACACGTCCGGGCCGCCGACGCGTTCGCGCGGGCCAGCGGGGCGGGCGGGGCCGCCACGTTCGTACCGCGCGCCGACGGCGGTCAGACGGTGGCCTGGCGCGGGGACAACTTCGCGGGGTCCGCGACGGTGTATCCGGCCAACGGGGATGAACCGCCGCACGCACGCGTCGTGTTCAACCGGCTCGACCAGGGCCGCTACCAGGCGCTGGCCGACTCGCCCTGGCCGTATCGGATCGAGAACGGCCAGGTCATCTACGACCGGGTCCCCGCCGATCACGCCGAGCAGATCATCGCCGCGGCGCGCGCCCGGCAGGCGGCCCGGCCGTGGGAGCGGCACGGCCTGGGCCGCGATCCTCAGCGCGATCAGCTGCACGAGCATCGGGCCGGTGCGCTGGTCCCGGAGTCGTCGGCGTGGGCCTCCGGTCTCAACTCCGAGCAGCATCACTGGGTCAGCACGTACACCGGCTCGAAGTACCGGCAGATCAACGCCCACCTCTATAACGGGCACGACCTGGACCAGCCGGCGGAGCAGATGGACGTGCCGATGCGAGTGGTCACCGAGAACATCAACTCGGCGATCCGCTCAGCCGGCACGGCCGAGGTGCCGCACCGCACCTTCCGCGGGTTCACTCCCCCGCTGGAGGTCCGCAAGGGGAACCGGGTCGCGCAGTGGGCGCGGGAGACCTTCCCGGCCGGCAGCCGCTACAACAGCCCCTCGTTCCTCTCCTCCTCGCACTGCCCGGAGGTGGCGGGCGGTGAGTACTTCGCGCGGACCGACTGGGAGGACAACGGCCAGTACGGCGAGGCTGACCACGCCGTGGTGTTCGAGATGGTCTCTCGCCGCGGGGCCGCGGTCGCGCACGTGTCGCAGTACGGGAATCTGGAGCGGGAGCGGCTCCACGAGAGCGGCTCGAACTGGGTGTCCGTAGGTGTCCAGGAGAACGTGACGATCAAGGGGCGCAAGTGCGTGGTAGTGCAGCTCGTCGACATGAACGAGGTCCGCCGCCACTAGCCATTGCTCTTTTTTCGTAATACTTGACATTGTTTAGTTTTATGAATAGACTTATGTGAAGGGTGAGGAACATCCAGACTCACCACCGGACATGGAGGACGACATGACAGACCAGCGGCAGCCCGCTCCCCACGACTCGCGGCTGGCAGACCAGCCCGCAATGCGGCCTGTCGGCCCGCTCCCCAAGGTCGGCCCCCGGCCCACCTTCGACCAGCTCATGGGCCAGGAGGACGGACGGGACTACCAGCCGCTCGCAGCCCAGCTAGACGACGCCGCACGCACCGCGCTCGGCCTGCCGGCGGCGCCGCAGGAGGTCACCGTGGATCGCGAACTCGCCGGCCGGATCCGTGACTACTACTTCGACCGGCCCCAGCTCGTCGCCCAGCTGCCCGACGCGATCCGCGACCTGATCAACCTCTGAACCCGCCGGCCCGAAGGACGGATCCCAATGAAGATCGCCATCGAGGGGGCGGACCAGGAGTTCGCCGAGAAGCTGGTCGTCCTCGCCGCCGAGCACCGCGCGGAGCTGACCGTCACCACCGTCGACACCGGCTGGAGCGTCGACCGCGCCGAGACCTACCTGACCTCGCTGGCCGGCGCGGCCCGCCACTTCGCCCAGCACGTCATCTATGCCGACGGCATGGCTGACGCCGACGACCTGCGCCCCATCTTCGGCTCGCTGTGCGAGCCGCGCATCGCGCTGTCGCGGGCCGTCACCCGCGGCTTACGCGAGGGCTGGTGGCCCCAGGGCACGCCTGAGCCCATCACTCCGGTCTACGACCCCGACAACCCGAGCCGGCAGAAGGCCATCGCCTACCAGATGACCGGCGAGAACGTCCTCATCTTCCGGGCCGCCCTGGACCGGCTCCTCCCTCATGCCCAGCAGGCCGGGGACCTGGGACTGCCCCCCGGTGGCCTGGGAAGGACCCGGGCCACCTTCGTCCTCGGCCCGGACGGTCAGATCGACGCCTCGCGGCGCTGGACCCCCGCCCCCGCCGACGACCAGGAGGCCGTGAGCGTGCCCCGTACGCCGGAGGAGGTCGCCGACGCCATGGACGCCTGGGAAGCCGCCAACGGCACTACCGACCTGTACGACGAACTCGTCGCGCACCTGGGCACGGTGACGGCGGACAACCTGTGGGACGCGGCCTGCCGCCTCTACGACCTCCGACCGGCGGCCCCCCTGGACGATCACGAGGAGGCGCACGCCGGGTGCATCGAGCCGCACCACTCCGCCGACGGCTACGTCGACTGCGACGGGCGGCCGCTGTGACCGACCCGACCATCACCGAGCACACCGACCTCTACGAGACGATCAACGTCCTGCTCACCGGCCCGTACGGCACGGCACTCCCGGAGGCCTGACCGATGGCTGCCGCTCTCCACCTCGCCCACGCCCACCAACTCCCGCCCGGCCCCCAGCGCAAGCGGAAGGACGGAGACGGCGGCAGCGGGGATGCCGAACTCGGCATGCTCGCCCGCCGCATCTTCCAAGACGTACGCGCCGACCACGAGTCGAAGGAGCTCCTTCTGGCCCTTGCGTACGCCCTCACCACCCCGCGCGACGGCGAACGCGGCGTCTGGGCCATCGCCCGGGATGCCCTCGGCAAGAGCAGGACCGGCCGCTGGCGCATCGCCGAACTCGTCGCCAAGGACGCCCCCCGCTACGTGTCCCCCGCCCTCTACAGCCACCGCCACGACGGCGACCTCTACAAACTGTGCTCCGCCCCCAGGCTGCGCCCCTACCGGGACAAGTACGCCTCTGCACACCAGTCGCCGCTCAGCCCGCCGATCGACCTCGGCGCCACCGGCGAAAGCCCCTTCGGGAATGAGGAAGAGAGGCCGACCGCCGCGGCGGGCCGACCGGGTGGGGGTTCCGATGAGGACTTTCGAAACCGGCTCGGGGTGTGTGGCAGTGAGGCCAGCGCCTACGCGATCGAGAAGCTGCCAGAGACCGGCTGGCACAAGGTCCGCTGGTACTGCAACCGGCACCGCGCCGAACTCGAACGTGTGCGGCGCCAGCTTGTGGAGCCGAACAAGCGCGCCCCCGAGCCGATCCCGAACCAGGGCGGTCTCATGCCGTGCTACTTCGATTCCGAGTGGGAGGTCGTGTACCGGCACGTCCTCGGGGACCAGTGGCAGCCGCCCGTCTACGGAATGCGAGCCGACGACTGGCCGGTGCCAGGGCGCCAGTTGGTTCCACAACGGGCTCGGCTCCGCCTGGCGACGCTGGATGGCGAACTGCTTGGCGGCGCAGGGTGAGCCCGCCCCTTCGGCGGTCCCTGACACGAGAACTTAGGGAACAACACGACGGTGGAGCCCACGTGCGGGCGGGGCTCGTGGAGCGGGCCCGCCGGCGCCCGTCGGCCCGAAGGACGGACCTCCCATGAGCAGCACGCCCGCCGCGCCCGGCCTCCTGCACGGCATCCGCAACGCTCTCGTCGCGGCCGGCGTCCGCCAGGTGCCCGATGCCGAGACATGGGGCGATGCCCGCGACGAGGTCCTCGTCAAGGCCGCCCTGGCACCGACCGCCGCCCGGATCTCCGCCCGGGGCGGCGAATTCGGATTCTGAGCCCTCGATCCATCGCGGCCGCCGGTACGTCCGGCCCGCAGGCCGCTACGATGACGGGCGGGCAGACCTGCTGCCACCCGCCTCGCATCGCGGCCCGGACCCGCGTATGCGCTTGAGGGCGCTAAGGGGGAGATCCTCACAGTGAGCTGACTTTGCTGCGCCCACTCACGGCGTGCCGGTCCGGGAGCCACGCCGAGAATTCGGGACATCATGGCGAAAGCCGACCGCAACGCCGTCGCCCGCGCCGCCGTAACCGGCGAGAACCACGCCCAGGCGACCTCCTGGATCAAGGCCCACGGCCTCCTGCACGGCCTGGCCCCCGACGCCGCCTCCACCGAGCAGCAACTCCTCGAAGCCTCCCTCCTGTTCGCCCTCACCCGCCGCAGCGTCCCCTTCGGCCCGATCACCGCGGCCGGCACCCTGTTCGGCATCGCCAAGGCCAGCCCGGGACCCAACGACGAGCTCAGGCTGTGGCCGGCGCCCGGGTACGAGGCCGAGGTCCTGGCCCGCCTGTTGCCCAGCCGTACGGACGAGGCCATCTCGACCGTCGCCGGCGTGGCCGGGCTGCGCTGGGTCCGCAACGGCAAGTACCTGACGCTGGCCCGGGTGCGCGCCGCGGCTCAGGTCCAGCTCGCCGCTCAGCCCCGCGACGTACGGGAGGCCGCCCGCCTGTGCACGCAGGCCGGCCTGCTGCCGCTGTGGGACCAGGACGGCACCGTGTTCGAGGACACCCCCCGCCGTGTCATCGACGTCTCCCTCGCTGAAACGGCGCCCGCCTGGAGCCGCGCGTTGCGCCGTCCTCTACTCGCCCAAGAAGTCGCGGCCGCGTGGTCGACCCGGGAGCCCACACTCGCCGAGCTGGCCGGTGATGAGTCCGCCCTGATGCCGCGCCCACACGGACCGCTCGCCCGGCGCCCGCAGATCGTGCACGTCCGCTCGACGAAAGGCGGGACCGGCTGCAGCACCATGAGCGTCCAGATCGCCTACGGGCTGACCCGCGCCGGGCGCACCGTGGCCCTGGTGACCGACGAGGCGATGCTGCGGCACGTAGCGAAGGACGCGGCCGATGAGACGGCGGTGTGGCACGAGCCGTTCGCGCCGGCCTCCGGCGGCCGGCTGATGGCCGCCGCGCACGGCTACTTCGGAGAGAACCTGGATGCGCGCGCCGCGGAGGCGACCAGCCGCGGCGAGGTCGTCGTCCTGGACGTGGGCAATCGCACGCCGGCCGAGCTCGCCGGGCTCCCGGCCGCCGACCTGACCGTGTTCACCGACCACTACCGCGGCCGGGACTGGGTACGGGTCGACGTCGTCGACACACGGCCCGAGCAGGTTCGGGTGTTCGCCGCGCTGGGCGAGGCCTTCGGGCAGTGGCGGGGCCCCTCGGTGGAGCCGGCCGACGCCGACCGGCTGCTTGCGGCGCTGGACCGCGAGTTCTTCTTCTACGCCATGGTCCGGCTCGAAGCCCCCGACGAGGTAGACGTCTGGGACACCGACGATGCCGAGGACGTCGAGGAGTGGTGGGACTTCGGATCCCACTGGGGACCCGGACACCCCGACGACCTTCTGCCGCCGGAAGACGCAGCCCCGCTCGACTCGTGGCGGCGCCACTTCCTGGACTTCATCACCCCCGAGGGGCAGCGCCGGCACCCGGAGCACTGGGACGCGGTACGCGACTCCTGGATCGCGCACAACCGGATGCGGAACCTGCAGCGCCTCAGCGCAGACGGCTCCACGCTCGACGAACTGGCCAAGCGGACTTCCGAGTTCCTCGTGGCGGCCGGGCAGGACCTGCAGCCGCGTGCGGCCAGTGCCGAGGAGCGTCAGACCTGGCGCACCGCGATGCTGACGCGGTGGCTCGATGCCCGGTTCGCCGCTCGTCTGCGTCTCGATGCCGCGTACCTGCCCCGGCCCGCGGCACAGACCGTGATGGCGGTTCTCGACGCCCGCTTCCACACGCACGGACCGCACAACACCGAGGGGTTCGCGTCCCTGGCCGATGCGGTGACGGGCGACGAGTGGTGGGATGCGCCGGCGGCCGCCCGGTCCCTGGAGGGCACCGGCTCGCTCCCGCCCGCCCCTGACCGCGATCCGTCTGCCCGGGACGTGGAACGGGCATCCTTCCTCACTGCGGTCGAGGCCGAGGGTGCCCGCCGGCACGGCGAGGTGTGGTCCGAGGTCCGCAACCACTGGGCGGAGCATCACCGCCGCCTGGAGCAGGACGAGCAGGAGCCGTTCGCGCCCGACGAGGCCGAACTTCCTGAGCTGCGCCGCCAGTTCATCGCCTCCCTCGCCCCGGTCACGGCCGCAGGGGTGGACTGGGAAGCAGTCACCGGGCTGTGGCTGGCAGGGGCGCGGAGTGACGCCGCGCGGGTCCACGACTTCGACGACATGATCGAGCGCCGGCAGCGGCCCGCCACCGGCGAGGAAACGGCCAAGTCCCTGCTGCGCGAAGTCCGAGCTCTGGGTCTGGAGCCGCAGACGCCCGTGGCCGTGATCATCAACATGTACCGGTCCGTGGGCGAGCCCGAAGCCGTCGCCGAGACAGCTGCCGCTCTGCGCGGCCACGGGGTCGTCGGGCTGTGCACGGTGGCCCAGCGCGAGGCCTTCGAGGAGCTCCTCTTCGCGCCGTCCACCTGGAACGACGAGCGGGTCAGGCCGGTCCAGGAGGAACTCGGCACGATGGTGCACAGCGCCCTGAAGCGCACCGCCACGACGCCAACGGCCACGGGAAGCAGCTGACGCCGGCCCGCGCCCCGTCGCCCCTGCGGTCGTTGGCCGCCCAGGGCGGCGGGGCGCCGCCGTTGGGATCGACATCCGTGCTGGAGGTGTCGGGCACCAGGCGTCTAGCCTGCGCCGATGGAGCTCCTGGTAATAGGTCTGATCGGTCTGGCCACGTTCGGTTTGCTGTGTGCCGTCCTGGTGCGGCAGCTGGCGGACCGGCTGCGCTCGGTGTTCGGCGGACTGGTCGCCGACGGCGTGTGCGTGCGCCGGTACTCCAGCGAAGGCAACACCCATTGGCACCACGTCTACGGGTTCACCACGGCGGACGGTCGGTACCTAGAGTTCGAGGAAGATGCCGCGTTCATGGCGCAGGGCCAGGCGGTGACGGTCCGCTACCGGCCCGGGAGGAACCCAGAGAGGACCGCCACCGTCATGGGCCAGGGCGGAGCGTGGTCCCCGCTGTTCGGGCACCTCTTCGGCATCACGATCACCGGCTGCTTCACGCTGCTGGCCGTGCTGTTCATCTGGCTGGGCCTGGACGAACTCGGCCGATAATCCGCGACGCGGATCGCGAGCTCCCCGGCCTGCGGCGTTCCGCACCGCCAGTTCCGGGCGTTAAGCCGGGCATGGACGCCATCACCACCGCGACCGGCGCCACCGCCGGCGTGGGGCTTCCGCAAGGTGGCGCCCGCCCGGGTCAAGGCGGGCGCCTGTGGTCACGCGGTGCGGGGAGAGCCAATCCGTGCACAGTAGGCAGCTGCGGCTTCGGCCACGGCCTGCTCCGAAGGATGGCGCGCGACGGAATCCCAGATGGCGCGCACCGCCTGCTCGCCGTAGTCACGGTGGATGGGCAGCAGAACACGCAAGTGACCTTCGCGCACCAGGTTCACACTGTCGGTCGGCACGGCACGCAGAACCGGCATAGCCCGCAGTGCCTCCCGTACGCGGTTTTCGGGAAGGCCGGGCCCGAATACGTAGACGACTTGGTCCACGCGGCCCTGCGGTCCGCTCGGCCAGCGTTTGATTGCTTCCCAGCCCATGCCCGCAGCGAGGATCATCACGTCCTCCAGGGCGTCCAGCACCTTGGGCTGTGTGAGTAGACGGCGGTTCAGAGGCGGCGGGCAGGTGGTACACCCGGCGCGTACCGCGGCGATGAAGGCACTTGCGCAGGACATGTCGGTGGCGGGGTCGGCGGCAGCGAAGCTGATGATCGGGTGGTCGTGGAGGGGTCCGGCTGCGGCCGAGGCGTAGGCAGTTGCGGCTGCGGTCAGCGCCGGGCGAGGCGGATGCGGGCGCCAGGTTGATGCGCGGGTGGTCGTGGAGGGTTCCGGCGGCGGCCGAGGTGTAGGCGGCGCCGGTGCGGTTGTGCAGGCGGCGGGCCTTGTTCTTGCGGGCGTGGTCTTTGGACATGACGGCTCTCGCTTTCGGACGCATCGGACCCATGACTGCGATGCGCGCGGCGAACAGCGGCATGCGGACAGAAAGGCCGGCCGGGAGGCTGGCGGGTGGATCGCGCAGTTGATGCGGCTCGGCCGGACCGGTTGCAGTCCGGGCACCTTCGCTATGGCGCACCGCGGTCATGGGCCGCGGTGCTCGCGTGGGCCCATGCGCTCGGCCGTGCCGCACCCTACCGGTTCCCGGGCAGGGCGCGAAGCCGTGTGGCGCCGCTCCGGGGCGGCCCCGTCCACCCCGTCGGGCTAATTCTTCGTAATTCTTGACGTTGTCTAGTTATGCGTGAGATCATAATTCTTGACGGTGTTTAGCATTAGGGGAGAACATGGCGACCAAGAAGGACCTCAACCAGCTGAAGAAGAAGGCGGAGCAGCAGGGATTTCGGTTCATAGAGTCCAAGAGCAGCCACTACAAGGTGTTCCTTGTAGTGACCGAAGCCACCGCGACCCAGGAGGAGGTGTTGACGTTCGTCTGCACGATGCCCAGCACCCCGAGTGAGTACCGGGGTCTCAAGAACGCGAAGGCGGACCTCAAGCGATTCGGCTTCGTCTTCGAGACCGAGCGCAAGGGCAAGCCCAAGCCCCAGCGCTCCAACTGACCGGCCGGGGGCGCCGGGGAACACCCCCGGCGCCCGGCCGACCGCGCCGTCACCGCCCTGCCCCCCCCGAGACGAGGAAGCCATGACCCAGACCAGCTACAACGTGCGCGTCGAGTACGACGTGCCCGAGACCCCGCCCGACGAGATCATCACCGCCCTCTACGAGGACCTGGCCCCCTACGGCGGATCGATCGGCTCCTCCCCCGCCGGCGGACTGACCGTGCGTCTGTTCCTCGATGCCGACAGCCCCGTCGACGCCGGCACCCGGGGCATCGAGTACGTCCAGGGCGCGCTGCTCAAGCAGGGGCTCGACATCACCTTGATGAGCGGCTTCGAGGTACTCACCGAGGCCGAGTTCGACCGCCGGCTGGCCGAACCGCCGGTGCCCGAGCTGGCCGGCGTCGCCGAGGCTGCCGAAATCATCCAGGTATCCCGCACCCGGGTGGGCCAGCTGCTCGCCGAAGGCGATCTCGACACCTACCACGTCCAGAGCCTCGCCTCCGGCCCGATTTTCCTCGCCGCCGGGCTGCGCGGCTACGCCGCCACCGAGCACAACCGCACCCGCGGAGTGCGCCTGAGCCCCCTTCCCCTCACTCCCGTCGAGCGGGCTCTGCTGGAGGCCCTGGCCGCCACCGCAACCGGCACGCCCGTACCGAAGTCCACTGCCGAGCACCAGGCCGTCGCAGCCTGCATCGAAGAGATGCCCCGCAACTTCCAGGTGCGCCTGCACTCTCAGCCGGCCGACTCCTCAATCGCCCCTGCCCTGGCCACACTCGCCAGCCACAAGCTGATCCGCTCGCGCGGTGTGGTCCGCAGGGAGGCAGAGCCCGGTCACGAGGACGACCTGGTCATCACCGTCCTCGACAAGGGACACCGTCACGCCGCCGCCCCGACCTCCGACGGCGAGCCGCAGCAGGCACGTTGAGTACCCTGCAGCCGATGTCTGCGGGAGATCGATTCCCAGTGAGCCCGGCCTGGCGAGCGGTCAACGGCTGCGGCGGCGTCCGGGCTCCTTCTCGAGCGGGGCATCGCGTGCCCCGGGTACTGCCGAGTAGAGCCGCTCATGCCGTTTCGCCACGTCAGGACCATCTTGGGCGCCATGACGGACACGCCTGAAGCGGTGCTCGACACGTGGATCGCCCTCACGGGCCTCCCCGGCTCCGCCGGAGTGCGGATCGACGTGATGGTGCCGGCCGCTACGCCCCGCCCCTCGACCAGACCCGTACGTCGTCACGTCGTCATCCCGCCCCAGGAAGTCAGGAGATCAACCGATGAGTTACGAGGACCTCACCGAAGCGGAGGTCGAGCGCCGGATGGCCGACGCCGCGCAGGCAGAGCAGGAGGAACGCTTTCGTGCCGCAGCCCGCCTCTATCAGGATCTCGGCAAGGACATCCAGACCCATCACGGACGTTTCGACGCCCGCGCGCTCGACGCCTTCGAGGGAGTGGCCCGCGCGATCGGCAAGGGTGCCGACGCTGCCAAGGGCCAGGCGGCAGGGTGATGGCGCGGCCCGAGCCGGATGCTCCGCGCACCCGGCTCCCCCCGTCCGCGGGCCCGCTTCGAACTCAGCCGTCGGTATGCGTCATCCGCGCGCTGCTGCGCTGTGAGGGGCCTCACTCCTGGTCTGGTCTTCGGGAGCGGAGCGGCGGGCCCGGCGCTCGCACAGTGGGTCTGCGCATTGCGACGCGCTTAACTCGCCCAGCCGTGGAGGAACTTGCTCATGTTCGCTGCCGTGTTCGTTCTGCTGTACGCCGCACATCTGCTCTCCGACTATGCCCTGCAGAGCGATCACCAGGCCGAGCACAAAGCCGAGCGCGGCGTCACCGGATGGAGTGCCAACCTGTCCCACGCCGCGACGCACGTACTGGTCTCGGCGATGCTGCTGTCCCTGGGGACGGTGGTGCTGGACCTGCCGTTGAGCACTCCGGTCACGGCCGCCTCCCTGGCGTGGGTCGGTGCCTCGCACGCTTTTCTGGACCGCCGGTGGCCGGTCCTGTGGTGGATGGAGCACGTCGGCCGGGCGCCGAAGTACGCGGCCGAGGGCGGTGCCGCCTTCGTGGACCAGGCCGGCCACGTCACCGCGCTCGTCCTGGCGGCCCTCGCGGCCGCCGCCTGATCCGCACCGCCGCCGCACACCGTGCCCGCCGCCTCACTGGGTAGGGCAGGGTGTTTTCCAACCAACCCGGCCGTGTGACGGTCGTTGTCGAAGCCGGGTGCCGCCCGGTGAAGGAGGAACCATGTTGTCCGTCAGCGAGGCCGACTTCCTGGCCGACCGTGCGCATGCCGGGCAGGTCGACAAGATCGGCCGCCCCTACATTGAGCATGTCCGTGCGGTGGCGGCGGGCCTCGCACCGTTCGGCGACGAGCTCGTCATGGCGGGCCTGCTCCACGACATCGTGGAGGACACCGACTGGACCGCCGAGAAGCTGCTGGGCACCGGTGTGCCCGCCCGGGTCGTGGAGATCGTCATGGCGGTGACCAAGCAGCCGGGCGTCGCGTACGAGGAGATGATCCGGCGGATCACCGCTGACCCGCAGGCCACGCTCGTGAAGGTCGCCGACAACGCGCACAACTCCCACCCGGACCGCGGCGCGCAGCTCCCGGCGGAGATGCGCGAGCGGTTCGCCCAGAAGTACCGGGACGCGCGCGCCGCGTTGTGGCCAGCGGCCAGCCGACGGGACATCGAGACGATCGTGCGGATCGTCAACCCGTCCCTGCTCGTTGAGCTCGACGCAGAGCACGGCACGTCTTCGGTTCCGGCGGGAGAGTCGGCATGACCCACCAGCACCGGCCCGGCTTTCCGCCCGATCCTGTCGGTGAGGTTCTGCGGCTGCTGGGCTCGGCGGCCGGTCCCATGAATCCCATGGTGCTGTTGGACGGCCCGCCGCGCGGTTCGAGATCGCCGTGGTCGCCGACGGGCCCGACGCCACCGCTATCGCCGGGGACGTCACCGCCCGGCTGGCCGACTGGAACACGTTCTGGCGCAGCCGCGGCGCCCACCACCTTCAAGTCCACGCGGGACGCTCCGGGGACACCACTCCCGGCACGGTCATCGCCGAGCGCGGCCACCACATCCTGCGCGCGGTCTGGACGCCCACCTCGACGTCAGCCTGACCGGGTGAGCAGGCATGATGCTCTGCATGAAGGACGAGGAAGCACCTGCACCGGAGCTGACCGCGACGGCGGTGCGCCGACGGTTCACCGCCGCCGCGTGGGGGTCAGCCATCGCCTGGCCGCTGCTCATGGCCGCGGTCGCACCGCTGCTGATGTGGTGGATGGACATCGGCTGGGACGAGGCGCTGACCGCCGACTTCGCCGCGGCCGGGCTCCTCCCCCTCGTGCCGGTGACCTTGTACTTCTGCTTCGACGCGGTACGTACCGTCCGCAAGGAGCAGCAGGAGGTCACTCAGAGCGCCGTCGAGCTGGTGGCCGCTGTCCGGTCCGGCGACCCGTCGGATCTGCCGCACGCGGCGCGCCACTTCGGCAATTGCCTGCTGCAGGCGCGAAGCGCGTTCAACACCCGTGTCCTGCCGCGCCAGGCCACTCTTCGCTTCGCCCGGCACTTCGTGCGGGAGGCGGAGGCCACCGAGCTCAGCCCGGCGTCCCTGCGGGTTGTCCGGGAGCTGGCCCGGATAGACGCGTAGCCGCGCCACGGCCCATCACGCCATCTCGTCGGACAGAGTGGAGGACCCCCCGGATCGTGCGGGGCGGCTACGGCACATTGCTCGCCCCGCCGTGAATCCCTTGCCACGCCCTTCGGCGGCCGCCCCGCTCGGAGATCGTCTCCCACACGCCGCCGGGCAAGAGCCCGCCCAGGGCCAGCGAGTTGACGTTGGTTTTCGCGATGCCGAGCATCGCGGCCAGGTCTGATGCCGTGTAGCGGGCGTCCGGGTCGATCCGGTCCACTACGCGGCTGAGCGGATGGCTCATGTCCCCAGGTCCTGCCTTTCGGTCTATCCCCGCGTGTGCGGTATTCCTCGCCTATGCTGTCCGGTTTGTCTGCGCGGCATCAAGCATGATGGCAGACACCTCTGACAGGACCCGAGACCATGCCTCGGAGCGGTCAGCCCCCGGCCAGCCAGCGCGCCATTCCCTCATAGGCGTCCAGCACCTTCCCGTCGAACGGGCCGACGCGTTCGCGCAGGGTGTCACCGAGCTGCTGGTACAGAATGGCAGCGCTGCGGGGGTCACCGCGCTGGCCGGTCAGCTCTGCGAGCTTCGTCCACGCCTCGATGACCTCCGGGTGGGCCGGCCCGTGCTCCTGCTGCAGACCATCAAGATGTTCTTGCACCACGGCTATCGGGTTCTCAATGGCCATAAGGCTGCTCTCCGTTCGGGGCGAGGTCCACGGGACGGGCGGACAGTCGGTGTCGATGCCCGGCGGCCGGCTGGCGTCGGGGTAGCGGGTCGCGGGCGTGGCTGGATCTGGGCGGTGATCTGTACCAGGAGCCGGCCGTCGCGGCGTAGATGCCACAAGATCGAGTCCGTGCCGGACGGTGTGTGGTTCTCCGTGCGGACCTCGATCCGCTCCATTGCGCAGCTGAGCGGATGGCTCACACCGAGATCCAGTCCTTCGCCTCATCCCCGCGTGTGCGGTACCGCGTGCCTACGGTGTCCGACTCGCCTGTGCGGCGTCAACTTCGCCCGCACGCCTGGTGGAGAGGACCGGAAGTCGGGCACTGCGGCGGGTTGGACGGATCCGCGGGTCGTTCTGGGCTTCCCAGCGCCATGCTGGCGCGATCCGCGAGCTGAAGGACTGCGTGGCCGCGTATGCCAGCCAGATCAAGGTTCTGACTGTGCACAACGTCGAGCCGGAGGGGGAAAGACGCGGCTCCTCGAGGAGTTTCCGTATTCCGGGGAGAACGTCACCGCACTGCCGGTCCGGAGCCGTCCCTCGCTCCGGCCGGACGCCACACCCGCTTGCTCGCACCGTCTTCAGCGGTGTGACTAATGTGTCGCGCGAAAGGCATACGCGCTCCTCTCGGGGTTCGGTGGAGGTGGATTCGCGGGTGTTTGTCCTGGCGGAGCGCGCGGTTCGGGCGAGTGGGTAGGCGAGCATTCTGGTGATGCGCGAGCGGGACGAGACGGCCGACGGTGGCCCGGTCGGGGCGCGTCTGGCGGCCTGGCGCCTTCGCCGGGGCCTGGCCCGGGATGACCTTGCCTCCCGCGCGGGCTTGGAGTTCGATTACGTCGTCGGGCTGGAGACGGGCCGGGAGTGGATGGACCGTCGCGGCCGACTGGCCGCGCTGGCCACCGCCTTGCGGATTGACGTCGCGGACCTGACCGGGCAGCCCTACCCGCCCTGTGGTGAGGAGCACGCGGCGGTGCGGGCGGTCGCCTTCCACCTGCGACGGCGCCTGCTCGGCCCGTACCCGTCGGATACCGCACCCGGCCTGCTGCTGGAAACGTTGGCCGAACGGACCCTGGCCGTCGCACAGGACGCCGCCGCAGGCGATGAACACAGCCTCGCGCTCGCGTTGCCGGAGCTGATCGAGATGGCGGACCGCGCGGTCGCCACCGTGCCGGCGTCCGGACGTGAGGAGGCGGTGCGCCTGCGGGTACAGGGTCATGTGCTGGGCGCTGGGCTGCTACGGCGCTTGGGCTACAAGGATCTGGCCTGGATGCTGCTGCACCGGGCCCGCTCCGGCGCCCGTCAGCCGCTGCCGGTGCTGGTCGAGGAGGTGCGTCTGCTGATCGACCTCGGCTTGCCGGAATACGCGCTGGTCCGGGCCGAGCGCGCCGCGGACGTGGGAGCCGGGTGGGAGCTGCCGGTGCTGGCCGGGTTCGCCCGGGCCATGGTCGGGCACCGCCAGCAGGCGGATCGGCTCCTTGCCACGGCTGCCCAGCGGGCCGCCGGTGCACGGGAGTTGGCCGTGGTGGTCGCAGCCCGGGCCGCCGTCGCCGCCGAGCACGGCGATGCCGGGGAAGCCATCGAGCATGCCCGCGCGGCGGATCAGGCCGCACTCGGCGGCGCCCAGCGGTCCCGTCTGCTGACGGTCGCCGCTGCGGCCGAGGCGCGCCAGTGCCACGTCGATCGGGCCGCCGCACTCCTCGTCGAGGCCGACGCGGTGGCGCCTCTGCGGCTGCGGCTGGACCCCTTCGCCCGGGACCTGGTCGCCGCGCTCGCCGCCCGCACCCTCGACACCGTCCAGGTCTCGGCGGTGCGGAATCTGGCCGAGCGGGCCGGGCTGCGGTGATGTCGGCCCGCTTGGCGGGAATTCCTCATGAGGGTGGTCGGCGCGTCCTACGCTACGGCTGCGGCACGGGAGTTGAGACGGGAGTCATGGACGAAGAGCAGGCCCGAAGGATCGGCGAGCGGCTGCGGTCGGCCCGCCGCCAGCGCGGGATGAGCCTGCGCAGCCTTGCGGGCCTGGCCGGGGTGTCGGTCGGCCAGTTGTCGATGGTGGAGAACGGGCGGCGGCTGCTGGACCGCTCCAGCCATATCACCGCCCTCGCCGAGGCGTTGCAGATCGCCCCGTCCGAGTTGACGGGCCAGCCCTTCGCTCCGGTGGACCCGCACGCGAGTGCGGCCCATGAGGCGATCCCGGCTCTGCGGCTGGCCCTGATGGGGATCACCCTGGTCATCCCGTCGGACCGTCGTCCGCCGGAGGTTCCGGCGGGGGTGCTGGCCGAGCGAGTTGCGAGGGCCAACCGGC
Organism: Streptomyces sp. WM6378; assembly: GCF_001279695.1. GTDB lineage: Bacteria > Actinomycetota > Actinomycetes > Streptomycetales > Streptomycetaceae > Streptomyces. The sequence continues at coordinate 43,331 of NZ_LGDD01000212.1, read as the reverse complement.
TCTACCACGCGGCCGCATACGGCACCCTCGCGGCCGGTCTGCCCGCGCTGCTGGCTGACTTGCACGCCGCTGCTGAGGCCGCTGACGGCGCCGCGCGGCATGAGGTACTGAAGCTGCTGGCGGACACCTACCACCCCGCCTGCACCCTGCTGCTGAAGAACCTCGGCTACACCGACCTGGCGTTCATTGCCGTCACCCGTGCCGCCGAGGCGATTACGGAACTCGACGACCCCGTCTACTGGGCCCTGTCCGGCTTCTTCCACACCCATGTGCTGATGGCGGCCGGCAGTCCCACTCAGGCTCTGGCCCAGGCCACCGCCGCCGCCAACGCCCTTCAGGGGCATCTGACGAGCCCGGACGCCCACGCGCTGCTCGGCGAACTCCACCTGATCTCGGCCACCTCGCTGACCCAGGACCGGCAGCGGTCCGGCGACACCCGCGCTGAGGAGGTCCGGGCCCACCTCGCCGAGGCCGCCGACCTCGCCGGCCGTACCGGCGAGACGCGGGCCTGGCACCTGAACTTCGGCCCCACCAACGTCGGCATCCACCAGGTGAGCCTGAACACCGACCTCGGCCTGCACGGCACGGCCGTCACGGCCGGGGACGGGGTTCATCCCGAGGCCCTGGATGAAGCTCCGGGGCGGCAAGCCGCCTTCCACGCCGACCTGGGCCGAGCGCTGGCCCATCTGCGCGGTCGGGAGGCTGACGCGGTCACCGCTCTGCTGACCGCCGAGCAGATCGCCCCCCAGCGCATCCACGCCAACGCGCCGGTGCGGAACACCGTCGCCTACCTCACCGACCGGCAACTGCCGGCCCACACCGCGCGGGACCTGAGGGGCCTGGCCCACCGCATCGGCCTGCCGCTCTGAGCATCGGTTCCTCCTCGCCCCGCCGAGGAGACGGGTCTGACCACGCCGTCAGCGCGTCGTACGCCGCTGGGCGCATCCGACCGTACTGACCTCTGCGCTCACGTCGCCGGGACCGACCGGTGCAGCCTTGGTCCGGTGTTCATGGGTTCACCGTCGTGAACACCCCGGCCCGCTACGGCTCTTACCTTCGGTAGCGGTCCGGGCGGCTGCCGCCCGGAGGGAGGGCGGGTTGGGCGATGACCAGCACTGCGATGCACCACGACTTCCAGGTGATCTCCACGGCCGAGCACGTCCCGCTGGCCCGCCGCGAGACCGTCCAGGTCCTTGCCGGCTGGGGCATGGCCGAGCAGGTCGTGGACACCGCCTGCCTGATCATCAGCGAGCTGGTGACGAACGTGGTGCAGCACGCGGCCGTGCTCTCGCCCACAGCCGTGGTCACCCTCGCCGTCGAGGAGCCGGCCCGCTTGGTGCTGGCCGTCGCGGATGCTCACCCGCTCAAGCCGAAGCCCCTGCCGGCCGCTCACGGCCTCGGGGGCCGCGGCCTGTTCCTGGTCGACGCCCTGGTCCGGGAGTTCCGCGGCAGCGCCGAGGTCGTCCCGGACACCCCGACCGGCGGCAAACGGATCGTCATCCGCCTGCCCCTGGTCCCCGTCCCCGCCTGATCCACCGCACCACGCCCGCACCTCCGCCAGCCGTGTCTGGTCCGCAACTCCCGTCATGAGAAAGGGACATGCTGATGCTCGAATCGGTCCGCCACCTGGAGCAGGTGGCCCGCGAGTGGAACATCAACCGCGAGGACGTGCTGCTGATCGCGCTGAACGCGTCCGGCGCCCGGTCCCCGCTGGCCAAGCCCCGTATGCGCTTCAAACTGCGGCTGGACTCCCGCCCGGACACCCCGCTGTTCCTGATCCTCTCGCTCGGCTGGCAGGACTCCCCCTTCGAGCTGGACGAACACGAGCTGCGGCTGAACGGTGAGAAGGTCGGCGAGGTCGACGGCATCGAGGACGACGACGCGGTGCTGGGCTACTGGCGCAACGGCACCCGGATGCTGACCCTCAACTCCAACGCCCGCTCCCAGTGCACCGGTTGCGTATTCTGCCCCAACACCCTCGAAGACGCCTCCGATCCGAGCATCAAGGCCCTGGACCTGTCCGGCTACCTCGGGGCGCTCGCGGCGAACTCCGGCATGACGAGCCTGGCCTCGGTGGAGACGGTGACGGTCTGCACCGGCTGCTTCCTCTATGAGCACCTCGCGCTGGCCCACCTCACCGAGGTCCGCGCGGCGATGGGCGCGAACGGCTGTACCGGCACCTTGCACTTCCTGTCCTCGGTGCTGACCAGCGAAGCCGGCCTGGACGCCGCCGCCGACCTCGGGCCGTTCCATCTCACGCTGACCGCCGAGTGCTTCACCGAACGCCGTCAGATCCTCAAGGAGTCCAAGGCCAAACTCACCCCCGCCGAGATGGTCACTGCCCTCGGCAGGGCGAAGCAGCGGGGCCTGACCACCGACTTCACCTACATCGTCGGCCTGGACCCGCTCGACGATGCCGTCGAGCACCTCAAGACGTTCGTGCCGGTCACCACGACGTTTCCCCGGTTCCAGACCTACCAGGCCCACAACCCGTTCATGGACGTCTACCGCACGCCCGGTTCGGCGACGATCGAGTGGCACCTGGCCATGCGCCGCAGCCTGGAAGAACTCTTCGGCCCCACGGGCCTGCGGCCGCAGTGGTGGCAGAACTACCGCAGCCCGTGGTGCTTCACCTTCGCCGGTGAGGAACTGACGGGGGCGAAGATCTGATGACGGCATCCCCCCTCTCCGCCACACGGGCCGCCGCTGCGGCGGGGACCGTGATCCGGACGGTCCGCGCCTGGCAACTGCCCCCGCAGCCCGCCGGGCTTCCGCACGGCCTGCCCGAGCCGCTCGCCGCCGCGGCGGGCGTGCGGCCGGCCGGACCCGCCCGGGCCGAGCACCGCACCCGGTTCGCCATCGAACTGGTCGGTGACGGCGTCTCCGGCTGGCAGGCCCCGGTGGGCGAGACGGTCGCGCAGATCGTCGCCGACGACCTGGCCGCAGGGCTGATTGGGCACGACGCCGCCGAACCGCGCCGCCTGGCCTACCGTCGCCAGACCGGACGGCACCGCAGCGGGGCACACGCCCGGCAGGCCGCCTCGGCGGTCGAACTGGCCTGCTGGGACCTGGCCTCCCGCGCCGCCGGCGTGAGCGTGACCAGCCTGCTCGGCGGCACCATCCGGCCCTCCGTTCCCGCCTACGCCTCGGCCCTCGGTCTCGACCCGGCCCATCCGGCCGCCCGCGAGGCGGCGGCCTGGATCACCGGGGCGGGGTTCTGGGGGCAGAAGTGGCCGCTGCCCCAACAGCTCATCCTCGCCGGACCGAAGGCGGTCGCAAGGACGCTCGGTCCGTTACGGGAGGCCGCGGGCGAGGGCCGGTTCATGGTCGACGCTCTGGGCTGCTGCCGCCTGGACGACGCGATGCGGCTGCTGCCCGTCCTGGCTGACTTGGAGGTCGCGTTCGCCGAGGAACTGCTGCCACCGGGATCGTGGGGCTGGCACCGGCTGCGGGCGGTGGGGGCGGGGGTGGCGCTGGCGGCGGGCGAGCACGCGGTCGACGCGACCGAGCAGATCCGCCTGCTGACCGAGAGTGTCGATGTCTGGCAGGTCGACCCGGGCTGGTCGGGCGGGCTGGCCCGCTCCCTGCACACCACCGAGGTCGCCGCCGATCTGGGGATGGCGACGTTCCCGCACGGCGACCGGCTGTGGGCGGCGCTCGCGCTGGCCGGCGCGTGCTGCCGGGACAAGATTCCGGCGGTGGAGTGGCACCTGACCCTGGAGCCGCTGCGCCAGCAGGTGTTCACCGAGCCGGCCGTCGTCCAGGCGGGGATGCTGGCGTCGGGCCCGGCCAGCGGGCTCGCCCCACTGCCGGTCACCACCACGCCGCTCCCGGCATGGACGGTCGCATCGTGACCGGCCCGGTGAACTGGTCTGCCGTGCGGGCGGTCTGCTTCGACCTGGGCGGCACGCTGGTGCGCCCGGAGGCGGTGGCGACCACCGGCCAGGTGGCCGAGGTGCTCGGCATCGGCCTCCAGGAGGCTCGCGCACTGCTGGGCCAGGATGCCAAGCGGCGCCCGGTCACCCCGCAGGACCTGGCGCACGAACTCGCGGCCGGCTTCGGCCGCCCCGCGCTGGCCGACCCGCTCGCCGCGGTGCTCATTCGGGCCCGGTGCCGGGCCGAGACCCCGCCGCTGTACCCGGACGTGCCCGACACGCTGGCCGCGCTGCGGGCGCGGGGCTTCGCCCTGTACGCCATGACCAACATGCTCGGCTCCTCGGTGCCCGAACAGACTCCGGATGTCTTCCGCGACCTGCTGGACAGCGTCTTCTACTCGGCGCGCACCGGCGCGATCAAACCCGAGCGGGAGGCGTTCGCCGCCGTCGAGGACGCCTGCGGGCTGCGGCCCACGGAGTTGCTGCACGTCGGGGACTCCCTGAAGGCCGACGTACGCGGGGCTGCGGCGGCCGGCTGGCACACGGCCTGGGTGGACCGGCACCACGCGGCCGGCCCGCAGAGGCCCGACGTGCCCACGGTGCGCCTGCACTCCCTCAGTACCCTCCCGCCTCTTCTGCCCGCCCGGGTGGCGCCCGGCACGATCACATCGGAGGTGGCCGGCTGATGGAGCCGTCCCGTACGTCACACCCGGCAACGTCCCGCGCCCTCGATCCGCTGGCCTCGTCGGTGCCGCTGTTCGATCCCAGCCAGATGCCGCTGCGCACCTGGTGCGCCGGCAGCCGCGAAGACGCGGTCACCGGCCTGGTCGCGTTCCCCGACTTCCACAGCCACATCCCGCGCTGCCTGGACGCCGCCCTCGACGAGGGACGGCTGGTGGCACTCGCGATCGGGGACGTCGACGGGCTGAAAGACCACGTGGAGCGGACGAACTCGACCAACCCGGCCTCCTACGGGCACCTGGCCGGCAACGAGGTCATGGCGACGGTGGGGGCCACGACCCGCGCGTGGTTCCGCGAACAGCCCTTCGACTCCGGCTGCGCGGCGACCTTCGGCGGCGACGAGGTGATCCTCGCCGCGGCCGTGGACGACGCAGCCCAGTTCCACCAGGCCGTCGGGGTCCTGCGGGACCGGCTCGGCGCCGTGCTGCCCGTGACGGTCTCTGTCGCCCTGATGTTCGTCACCGCCGCCGACCGGCCCGCCGAACGGCCACAGGGCTGGAAGCACAGGTTCACCGATTCCCTGCTCGGAGAGGTCGACCGCACGTTGTTCCTGCACAAAGCGGCGCGCCGCGCCGGCCGCGGTCAGGGCGGCATCATCGCCGTCACCCGCCCCCTCCAGGCAGCCAAGTCCCGCCCCGAGGCGCCGGATCCGCTGGCTCTGCTCCCGCTGCCGGCCGCCTGTGACCTCGTGCACGTGGTGGCACGGCCGGAGCGGATCGGCGACCGGGGCTTCCTGCTGCTGCCCTGCCATGGGCCGACAGGCCAGCGCGGTGCCCGGCTGCGCGTCACCTTCCCCACCGGCACGTCCAAGACCGTCGTCGCCTACGCGCTGCGCGGTCAGGCAGCGGTGCCGCACGCGACGGTCACCGACGAGGTGACGGGCATCGCGTTGAGCGTCCAGGGGGTGCGGGACCGCGCTCCACGCAGTTTGCCGCGGGACCTGGCCGATGCGCTGGAGCGGGCCGGGCTGGACTGGACGACGGTGCCCGAGCACGAGCAGGCGCAGATCCTCCACCTGGTCACCGAGGCCGGTGCCCCGGAGATCCGGGCCAGCCGGATCACCGCCGCCGTGGATGCAGTCGCCGCGCGGAAGGGGACGGCCAAGTGACCGACGCCCCTGTGCTCCCCGGCCCCGCGGCCGCGGGGCCGGAGGACTTCCCCGACTGGAGCCGGGCCGCCGCCCACGCCGCGGCCCGTGTGCCGGACGCGGCCGTGATGGCCGCGTGGCGGGCGCTGAACTACCTGTGCGCCGCGCAGTTGTACGTGAACGACAACGTGCTGCCCGTCCGGCCGCTGCGGGTGCAGGACGTGAAGGAGGCGCCGAGCGGCCACTGGGGGGTGTGCCCGCCGGTGAACTTCATGCTCGCCCAGCTGGGGCCGCTCACCGCCGGGCGTCCCCCGGGCAGCGAGGTCCTCATCGTGCACGGCGCCGGGCACGCCGGGCCGTCCGCCCTGGCCCACGCCTACCTGACGAAGGTCCTCACCCTGGCCGGCAACCAACCGGGCTGGTCCGCAGCCGGCCTGCGCGCGCTCGCCGCGGGCTTCCCCCACACTCGTGTCTATGGCGAGGAGATCACCCCGCTCATCCCCGGCGTGCGCTACACCGGCGGGCAGCTCGGGCCGGCGCTCGCCGTGGCGCAGGGCATGGTCCTGGACTCCCCGCACCGCCTGGTCGTCGCGCTGCTCGGTGACGGGGAGTTGGAGACCGGTACGGCCGCGGCGGCGTGGACGGCCCGGCGGGCGCTGTTCGGGTCCGGGCTGCACGGCGTGGTGCTGCCCGTCGTGCTGGCCAACGGCCTGCGGATGGGCGGCCCTTCCCTCCTGGCCGGGCTCGACGAGGACGAGCTGCGCGCATATTTCACCGGCTTGGGGTACGAGCCGTTCCGCCACGACGGCTCCGACGTGGCGGGCTTCCGGACGGTGCTGGCCGAGGTGTTCGCCCGGCTGCGCCCGCTCGGGGCCGCCCGCCCGCAACCGGTCCTGGTCCTGACCATGCCCAAGGGGGCGACCGGGCCCGAGCAGGTCGGCGGCCGCCGGATCGCCGGGACCCCGGCGGTGCACAAGACCCCGCTGAAGGACCCCGCCCGCAACCGTGAGGAGTTCGACGCTCTCGCCGCCTGGCTGTCCTCGTATAGGCCGGGCGAGTTGTTCACCGAGCGCGGGCAGCCGTGCGACCTCGTGCGGCAGGCGCTGCCGCACCCGGCGCCCCGGCCCCGCCCGGCCCCGCCGGTCGCGCCGCTCGCCGTCCGCGGCGCCGAGGCGTGGCCGCTGGTCAGCACGGTGATCCGCGAGCGCGCCGCCGCCGGATCCTTCCGGCTGTTCAGCCCGGACGAGGCCGCCTCCAACCGGCTGCGCCTGGCCGCCGACGGCGCGGACGACCAGCTGCCGGAGTGGGCGATCGAGATCCTCAATGAGGAGATCTGCCACGCCTGGCTGCAGGGCTACACCGAGACCGGCCGCGACGCACTGCTGGCCACGTACGAGGCGTTCGCCGCGGTCAATACCAGCCTGCTCGTGCAGCACCTCAAGCACCGCAGCGCGCGGACCGCGACCGGAACGGGCGGGCTGGCGAACATCAACTACCTGATCACCTCGCTGGGTTGGCGCAATACCTACACCCACCAGAACCCCGGGCTCGTCTCGGCGATGCTGGAGACGGAGAACCCCACCGTGCACGTCTACACCCCGGCCGACGCCACCCGCGCGGCCGCCGTGCTCGCGGTCATGCTCGCCGGGCGGGACCAAGCGAACTTCCTGATCGCCGACAAGCACCACCCACTCACGTTCCCGCCGGACACCTTCCGCGAGGAACTGACCAACGGCGCCGCGATCTGGCCCCACCTGAGTGCCCCCGGCTCCGAAAGCCCGGACATCGTCCTGGCCTCCGCCGGGGACGTCGCGGCGCGCGAGGTGTCCGCCGCGGCCGGCCGGCTCGCCGCCGCCCGTCCGGACGCCCGCATCCGCTACGTGCACGTCAACGACCTCACCGTCCTTGGCGCCCCGGGCACCTGGCCCGCCGCGCTGTCCGACGGCACCTTCGCCGGCCTGTTCCCGGCCGGCGTCCCGGTGCTGCTGGCCACCGTCACCCAGGCCCCGGCCGTGCGGGCGCTGCTCGCCGGCCGCGGGGATGCCGCCCGCGTCCATGTGGTCGGCTACCGCGACCCCGGCCGTCCTCTGCCGTCCGCCGACCTGCTGGAGCAGTGCGGCATGTCCGCGGCCGCGCTCACCGCCCAGGCGCTCTCGATGCTCAAGGAGCCGCGATGACCGCCCCGCTCGTACCCGACCCGGAGCAGGTGGCCGCCTTCGACCGCGACGGCCTCCTCATCCTGCGCGGCGCCCTCACCCCCGCGGTCCGGGCCCGCGCGGCCGAGGCCGCCGTACGGCTGCTGGCCAGCGACCGGGCCGCGGGCCGGGACCGCTCGGCCGACGGCAAGGACGGCTTCCGCGGCGTCGTCGCCCTGGATGATGCCTTCCTGCCGCTCGTCGCCAACCCGGCCGTGCTGCCCACGCTCGTCGCGCTGCTCAGCCCCAACATTCATCTGCTGTCGAGCAACTTGATCTCCATGCCGTCCCTGCCGGACGAGCAGCGCACCATCCGCGTGCCGTCCCGGCACGGCTGGCACCGCGACATGTCCTCCACCGTGGCCGACCTCGGCGCCCGGCACACGCCCCGCCTCGCGATCAAGGTGGCGTACTTCCTCACCGGCCCTGGACCGGACGCCGGGTTCACGATGTTCGTGCCGGGCAGCCACACCCGCACCGGGCCCGTCACCGTCCCCCAGGGCGACATCGACCCGCCCGGCGCGATCACTCCCGGCACCGGCCCCGACGACGTCATTCTCTTCGAGAACCGCACCTGGCACGCCGGCGGCCTCAACCGCTCCGGCCACCAGAGGCTGGCCGTGATGATGCAGTACGGCTTCCGCTGGCTCAACACGGTCGACGACCCCGCACCCGCGCTCCTTCACCGGCCGGGCCTGGATGACGTCGAGCGGCAGCTCCTCGGCGCCCGCGACCGCCACCCCGACAGCTCCGTCGCCCGGGAGGGCTCCGGCGCCCGCCCCCTCACGGACTGGTGGGCACACCTGACGGCAGCCCCCGCTCGTTGACCGATCACCCGCCCCTTGACCGCATCCCCACGAGAGACTGGACCCGTGACCTCCACCCCCTCGTACACGCCGGAAGAGCTGTTCGCGTCGACGGCCCCGTACTACGCCGCCTTCCGGCCCCGCTACGCGCCCGAGTTCTATGCGCTGCTCGCCGACCGCTTCGGCCTCGACGGCACCCAGCGCGCCCTCGACCTCGGCGCCGGCCCCGGCATCATCGCCCTCGAACTCGCCCCGCTGGTCGGTGAGGTCATCGCTGTCGATCCTGAGAAGGGCATGCTGGACGAGGGCCGCCGCCTGGCAGCCGAGCACCACATCACCAACATCACCTGGCGCGAGGGCGACTCCACCACCCTGCCGGCGATGAACACCGGGCCCGTGCTGCTCACCGTCATGGGCGCGGCCTACCACTGGATGGACCGTGACCAGGTCGCCCGGGACCTCGACCGGATCATCGAGCCGGGCGGAGCGATCGTCCTCGCCTCCGGCGGCGCCCCCGGCGACCTCGAGCCCGCCGACTGGCGTCACGTCGTCGACGAGGTCCGCACCCGCTACCTCGGACCCGAGCGCCGGGCCGGCTCCGGCACCTACTCCCACCCCACAGAGCGCCACCAGGACGTCCTCGCCCGCTCCCCGTTCTCCCACATCGACACCGCGCACTGGGACCACACTCTGACCCGCAGCGTGGACGAGGTCATCGGCCTGCAGTTCTCCTACAGCTACTCCAGCACTGTCCAACTCGGCGACCACAAGGACGCCTTCGAACGCGACCTGCGCCAGGCACTCAGCGAGTTCAACCCCGCCGGTGTCTTCGACGAAGCCGTACGCACTGAAGCCATCATCGCTACACGCCCCTGACTGCCGGAGGGGATCCATGAACGCTCTGCCCCTGCGGGAGGCGGCCCGAGCCGTGGTTCTCGATGCTCACCAGCGCGTCCTGCTGCTGTGTTACGAGGAGAGCGACGGCTTCTGGGCTACCCCCGGCGGCAGTCTGGAACCAGGCGAGGACCACCTCGCAGCCTTGCTGCGAGAGCTCGGCGAAGAACTCGGTATCGAAGAGAGGGACGTTGAACTGGGCGCCCAGCTCGCGGAGCGGAGCTCGAAGCACGCCGTCGGCGGTCACGAAGTCTGCCAGGTCGAGCGGTATTACCTGGCGCGCTTCGCGCCCGAGGACATCGATACTTCCCACGCGTCCCAGTCCGACAACATCCGTTGCTACCGCTGGTGGACGCTGCACGAACTGCAGACCACTCACGCCACGATCTACCCGGTCGGCCTCGGGGACCTGATCACCAGCATCCTCTCCTCGGGCCCCCCTCGACGCCCCGTCGTCCTGGGCTGAAGGCCTCGCGAGTCGGACACGATGGCCGATGCCGACAGGATGAGCGGGCGGACGTCCCGTGGTCGGACGGAATCCCACGTCATCGTCTTTGAAGTGTCCTTAAGGTGCCGTCTCATGACCTTGCTTCCGCGGCACGGACAGCACCTCGGACGCGTTCAGGATGCATCGGGGAACCCCACTGATGGCGGCGGCTGATTGGTGTCAGGTTCGGCAGGTGGTGTGAGGGCTGGTGATGTGCCGTTGGCGGAGGAGGTGTGCGGTGGGAGCCCTGCGCGGGCTCGGGTGACATCGGCTCTCGCACGCATCAGCTCGGCCCTTGCTCGGATGAGGTCCGCGTCGGCCTGTCCCCGGGCTTGAACGTACTTGGCGTAGGAGGTCAGCACGACGCCGATCAAAGTGCCGGTGGCAGTGGCCAGGGCGACGATCGCTGTTACCACCGCGGGTGTATCGGAGGGCCCCAGCTGTGCGTGCTGCTGGACGCTGTCGAGTACTTCACGCACACTGAAAGACGCGGCAGCCAGCAGGACGGCAACCCACAAACCGACAACGGTCAGAACCTGCCAGTGCGGCCGGCCTTCCGATCCCCTGCCCTGTCCCAACGGCGCCTCTGCCCTTCCCATTGCATCGGATGCTGCCTGCAATGCCCTGCCGGCTCGCCCCCCATGGCGTCGGCTGCTGAGCAGGATGTAGTCGCGCTCGTCGGCTGACAGGTCCTCGAGATGCTCATCGAATCTGTGCAGGGCCTCCAGCAGGTCAGATCCGCTGAGCAAGCGAGCGGAATCCTGGGGCTGGGCCTGCCAGCGGCGCAGATCGGCCCGCAGCTGCTCCTGCCAGCTGCGGAAGTCCCGGCAGTCAACAAGCCATTGCCTCAGGAGGGGCCACTGTTGGATCAGAGCCTCGTGCGGCAGTTCGACAATCTCCTCCCCTTCGGCACCGCCCGGGGCATGGGAAAGGACAACGAGCCTGCGGGGGGCCAGTTCCCGTGCCAGGTTGATGAGTTCGGGGGCGAGGTCGGCGACGCGAGCGGATCTCCGGGAGAAGGCGTTTCCGTCGCCGGGCCGGGCCAGTTGGACGAACAGCCGCTGGGCAAGCGACCATTGGTCCTGGGACACGTAGGTGGTCGCCTGCTGGACGGCTATGCCCGCGACACCGCCCATAGCGTCGTAGGCGGAGTGGGTCAGCATCGAGCGGCCGCGTTTCGTCCACAGTTCACTCAGGACGGCCTGGACCAAGGACATCCGCCCGGGCTCGTCGCCCGCATCCGCGAGGATCCGTTCTGGCAGCCCCGGCTCGAACGACAGCCGCGGCATAGCGTCGACCGGCCCGGACATCGCCCTCCTCAGGTCATCGCGGGTCAGCGGAGCGAGCTCACACACCTTCGAGCTGACGCGGATTGCGGCGCCGTCGGTGCCGAGCTCACGCAGAGTTCCGGGCCGTGCGGTAGTGACAACCCGTAGCCCGGCAACGTGGCAGCCGTCAGCCAGGGCGTCGAGCAGCCCGGCCAGATCACGTGCGGCCGCCGGTGCGGCGTCCGCGTAGTCCTCAAACTGGTCGACAAACAGCACGCGTCCGATGCCTCCGCGGGCGAGGATCCCGGCCCGCAGTTTGCCGACCGCGTGCATAGTGTGGATCTTGAGTAGCTCAGCCAGCTCCTCGGCCTGAATGAGGCGTGCGGCCTCGTCGAGCCTCGGATCCAAGACTTCCGCCAGCGCCGGGGCGAGCACAGAGGTCGCCGGTTTTCCAGGCATGGGCCGTAGCTCGGAAATACTCATGCCCCGGGCCCGTAGCCGGGGCAGGACCCCTGCCCTTACAAGGGACGACTTTCCACAGCCCGAGGGGCCCATCACGATTGTCATCGGCTGGGCGCGCACGGCCGAGAGCGTGCGCAGGACGTCACTGTCTCGGCCGTAGAACGACTCCGCGTCGTTCTCCGTATACGCCGAAAATCCCTTGAAGGGGCAGCAGCGCAAGTTCAGAATCGGGTCGTTGAGCAGCGTGTCCATTGGCAGCAGATATGGGAGGTTCTCGCCCTGGCTTGTGTCGACCATCATCCCGAAGACGCGGTTCTCCGCCTCGTTCCAGACCGGTGACCCGGTGAAGATCTGCGGGAGGCGGGTATGTGGCCCCCGCGCCAGCATGTCCATCTCCTTCCAACGCGAGGCGTGCCTGTCCCGCAGCGCGCCCGTGGCCCAGATGCCGTGGTCGGCTCCTTCCGGGTAGCCGAAGACGCTGAACCCGTAGTCCGGTCTAGCGGTCCTGCGGAAGATTGGCACGGATGTCGTGCCTTCGACTCCCGAGTGCAGGTTCAGCAGGGCGACATCCAGTCTGCCGAACCGCCAGGACACCACGTCTGTCCGTACCCGAGGCTGGCCGTCCAGCAGCGGAAATTCGACGTCTACCGGGCCGTCCGGCGCTTCGCCGGTAGCTGACACCCCGAGTGCCCGGGCGACGACTTGAGCGCTGGTGCACACCACATAGTCAGTGATGAGGAACCCGGCGCCAACTACTTCACCCGTGGTCGAGCGGACCCGCACCTGCGACGCCTTCACGATGTCGCCCACCTGCTCAGAGACCACGGCTCCCCCATTGGCCAACACGTTGATCAGAACATGACACGTCAGCATCCTCTGGCGCAGCACCATCGCACAACTCTCAGTGGGCATGGAACAGTTGAGGCCTCGAGGTGCCCGGTCGCACACGGCACCTATTGTCGGTACCGCCCTCCTGCGTGTCTCTGCCGCGTGGTGTCGAGCAGTTCCGGAGCCCGATCCACGAACCACGGCCTTGACCCTGACCTCTGCTTCCGAGCTCGTGGTCTGAGATGGGAGGGGATCCAGCACGCTCCATTCGCCATCGCAGGGTGAGCATGACGTGCAGTGCGTGGGGGCGGCGACATGATGTCGACTGCGAACTGATGGTGTTCGCGAGCCCCGAAACAGCAGGTGGTTCCGCTTCAGATGTCCTGTCCATAGGCTTGTTTCATGAACCACGCCGACCAGCACCGACGGCACCCTCTTGCCCTGGCTGGCTACGCCGGGGCCCTGACGTTCGCCGTGACGGTGCTCGCTACTGACTGGGAGGCGGGCCCGGTGGCCGAGTGGTCCCTGGTCGCCGCGCTGGTGATCATGATGTTCGCCGGAACGGCCTTGTCAGTCCGCGCCGGCAAGAGCTGACCGGATGTACGCGCCGCCCCCTGGGCATATGACGTACCGTGCCCACCAACTGATGGTCTTTGATCGCAACCGCCAAGGCGCTGCCGAGCGCGGGGCCCCCGCACTCGGGTGTCACGTAGGTGCCCGGGCAGGCTCGGCGGTCAAGGTTCGGAGCGGCTTTCGAGGAGTGCGGTGCCTGCGTTGATCATTTCGGTGACGCGGACCGGATCGCACAGCGCGCCGGGCGCAGGCATGGGCATGGCCCAGTAGCTTGCGCGGGACTCGTCCGGTTCGTTGTCCCCGACACGGGGCACGCCGATGTAGTTGCCGAGGCCGAGGTATGTCGCATGCCGGCCGAGGCTTGGGCCGGGCGGGGAGGACGGAACCAGGGCGTAGAAGCGGTGGTTGCGCGGGTCGTGGATTACGGGCCCACTCAAGCTGCGGAGGGCTGTGCTTGTGGTCGCCGGCTCCGTGTCGGCCGCGACGGCGTACACCAGCTCGTCGGCCAGGCGGACGGCGGAGAACCGTCGGCCGAGTGCGAGGACGGCGAGGCGGCCGTCTTTCCATTGCAGGCGTGCGCTGCTGGGCCGGTTGAGGCTGTCGGCCAGCCAGGCCGCGACGGCTTCGTTCTGTGCGGCGTCGGTTGCGGTGCTCACGAGGACTCCTGACCCGGGAGGGCTGGGTGCGTCGGCGAAGGTGGGATTAAGGGGTGTTCCGTACGCGGGCATCGAGGGCGTCCTCGACGGCCGCGCGCAGTGCGGCGGGCTCGGTGTGCCAGTTCGTATCCCCCGGGCAGATCCGCCAGTACGGGCCGGGCCCCTGCGTCCGGCGGGCGGGCGGCACGGTGAGTGAACTGCCCGCCGTCAGCGGCCGCGTGCTCTCCAGCTCCCAGCCGTCGACCGAGCCGAGAGGGAGGAACCAGTACAGGGCGTGGCCGTCGTCGATGACGGCGCCGGAGCGGGGGCCGAGGATGTCGAGGGCGGTGAGGCCGAGAATGCGGGGCACGCGGATCGCGTCCCAGTCGACGCCCGCCTCTTGCAGTTCGCAGCCCCCCGCGGCCTGCAGTCCTGACTGTGTTGGGTGCATGGCACTGGGCTCCTCGCTGCCGTCAGGGATCTGGCTGGGGGTATCCAGAGTGGGCCGCAGACCGGGCCAACACGAGGACTTTCAACGGGCTTTCGCTGCAAGGAATACGGACTTTCCTGGCCTCATCCGGGTGAGGCCTAGCCATAAACCGGACTCTGCGACGAGACTGATGGAGCACCCACGCATCGGAGGTGACCCGTGCCGCGCCCCGCAGGCAACACCCGACTGAGAGCCGCCCGAGTGGCGGCCGGATACAGCTCGCAGCAGGCCCTCGCCGACGCGCTCACCGCGCTCGGCCTGTCGGTCGGCGAACGGCAAGTGCGGCGCTGGGAGTCCCCCAACCCGCCCTGGCCGCACCCCGATTGCCAGCGAGCCCTGGTGCGGCTGCTCGGCCAGGACATGCAGGCCCTCGGCTTCACTCCGCCCGACGGGCGGGACGAGGCCCGCCCCGACCCTGTCCGCCGCACACTCGTCGCCGGGAGCCCTGCCGCGATGGGCCTGGCCACGGTCCCCGCCCAAGCACGGACCGTCATGCAGCCCGCCACCGTGGCCATCGACTTCGAGGCCGTGACCCGCTCGCACCGCCGCATGTACTGGTCTGTCGCCCCCGCCGACCTGCACCCGTCAGTCCTCGCCCATGCCCGGCTCGGCTGCGGCCTCCTCAACGAGACCGCCGGAGCCGCCCGCAAGGCCCTCGCCGGAGCCCTCGCCGAGAGCTACCTGTTGGCCGGCCGGATCGAGTTCTTCGACCTGCGCGAGCCCGATGACGCCGACGCCACCCTGTTGCGTGCGCTCCAGGCGGCGGGCGAGGCCGACGACCCGCTGCTCGGCGCGGCCGTGCTGGCGCACATGGCGTTCATCCCGGGGTGGGCGGGGGAACGGGAGAAAGCGGTGGAGCGGATGGTCGCCGCGCGCACGTATGCCCGGCGCGGCCCGGCCAGCGCCGAACTGCTGGCGTGGCTGGATGCGGTCGAGGCCGAGTGCGAGACGCGATGCGGCAACACGCGCACAGCACTGCATCTGATCGGGCACGGAGAAGACGTCCTCGCGGCCGGGGCGGATCACGCGTCGCCGGGATGGCTCGACTGGTTCAGCGCGGCCCGGCTCGCGGCGTTCAAAGGCAACACGCAGTTGAAGGCCGGGCACCTGCCGCAGGCCCGCGAGACCCTGACTCAGGTCCTGGAGGAACTACCGCCGGAGTCGGACAAGCAACGCACCGTGGTCCTCGGCGACCTCGCAGCGGTGGAGGCAGCCGCCGGGAACCCGGAGGAGGCATGCCGGTACGCGTCGCTCGCGCTCGATCAGCTCACCGTCACGTGGTACGCCACCGGCATGGACCGGATCCGCGAGGTGCGGCGCACCCTGACACCGCACCAGCACGAACAGTGCGTGCGTGACCTCGATGACCAGCTGTACGGATGGACGACGACGGTCAGCGCTCTGACGCGTTGAACTTCGCGATCAGTTCAGGGAGTTCGGTGAGCCTTTCGACCCGCATCGTCGGCAGGTTCCGGGCCTCGTCGGTGTTCCACTGGATCGTGGCCCACGGCCCACGGTGCACGAGCGCGGTCCGCATGCCGGCATCGACCGCGGGGCGCAGGTCGTTGTCGACACGGTCACCGACGTAAAGAATCTCGCTGTTCTCGAACGGCACCGCTGCGGCGACCCGCTCGAAGAACGCGACATCGGGCTTGCTCGCCCCCCAGTCGTCCGAGGTGCCGATCAGGTCCACGTCGTCGGTGAACAGCGACCGCAGGATCCCGCCGGCCCGCACGGTCTGGTTCCCCGCGATGCCCAGCCACAGACCCTCAGCCCGGAGCTGCGCCAACGCGGGGCGGACGTCGTCGTACAGATCAGACTCGTCGAAGTGCTCGGGCTGGCCTGCGTCCGCTCGGGCCTGGCGCTGCCCATACAGGTCGAATCCAGGACAGAACTCCTGGAACGTCTCGCGGTAGTCGCGCCCCTGGGCGATGACGGCGCCGAACATGGCGGCGAACGTGTGGCGGGGCACGCCCAGCCAGTCGGCCCAGGTGCCGTACTCGCGGGTCTCGTCCACCAGGCACTCGCCGACGTCGAAAACCACAGCGCGAATCGTCATGACCGGATCCTAGGCGGTCCCGAACCGGCGCCGCTCCGTACCCTGAATTCCCTCCCCCTGACCCACGGTTTCGTGCCGCCGACACGCTCCGATTCGCGGGCCGCTCCCACGCTCGCCCTGGAACTACTCGACCATCTGCGCCGCCACGGCGTTGTCACGGGCCAGGCGCGGGCCCTCGACAAGTCGGCCCACATCATCGCCGGCGAGCCGCTCCCCACCCCGCGTACGGTCGGTGGCGTGGCCCTGTAACGGGTATAGACCGTGCTGATCGGTGAGGGCTGAACCACGCTGTGCCGCCCGGCAGTGGCGCCGCCCGTGGAATCGCTGCGCGGGGCCGGACCTGGTCTTGGGTACAGCCGGACCACTGTTGTCGCTATGCGGCTGCTCGCTCCTGCTGAGATGTCCCTCGTCGCCATTCCCGGCAGCCGGTCCCCCGGCATGGCGGACGCCCCGCTGTTCCGCCTTCGTTGCCCCGGTACCCGCTCGGCGTGCTGCACTGCGGGTGTTCCTGCCCGAGCACGCACAGCGACCACCCGGCCTCGTCGAAGGCCTCGGCGAAGTCCAGGTCCCAGTTCGCCCGGCCGTAGACCTGGTGGAGCGTCACCCCAACCTCCTGCGCTGCCTCCGGGACCGGCTTCTGGGCTGCCACCAGCTCCAGGACTCGCTTGCGCTGCTCCGCGGTGAACGCCTCCTCGGCCAGAGCCCGTCGGCGCTCCAGGCTCTCGACGCTGTGTGCCTGCACGCATGCAGGGCAGCGGCAGCCGACCCGGTACAGGGTCGCCGCGGCGAACTTCTCATGGTCGTAGATGACACGTACAGGCCGCTGGGCGATCCGGAGCAACTGCTTGCCGGTCCAGACATGCTGACGGCCCCCACGCGCGTGGGGGCGCAGCCTGCTGCCCGGCAGGAAGCCGTGGTTCACCAGGCCGCTGACGCTCGTGAGCGCCATACCGAGCAGCGCAGCGACCTTACGCACCGTGTAGACCTCGGCCGGGTCGATCTGGTCGGCGTACGGGGCCAGGGGGTGGGGCTGGGTGATGGTTCGGGACACCTCGGACCGCCTTTCGGATCGCCCGCGGGCACGGGGAACACGCAAGATCGTCACTGCCTTTGAGGCGGCACATGCATCCCTGCCCGGCAGAGAGCAGACACCGCTTCACCCCCGCAGCGGCGGGGAGCACTTCCCAAAAAGGGGAGAGCTTTGCACGTCCGGACCCCCCCCCCGCGTCGGCGGGGAAAAAGGGTGCGTTCGACCTGCGCGACGGAACGATATCGATCACGGGTCCACCTCCGCTCGCGCGGAGAGCACGCTCCCACTCTAGCAATCCGGCAGGCCTCGGAAAGAGGGAACAGCAAAGGCCCCGAACGGGCTTCAGGAACCTGGCCGCAGCCGCCGGCCGCCCCATCCGGTGTGGAACCGCGACCGGATGTCCAGGTACCCGAGACGAGCGTCGACCGTCGCCTGGACCGTCGCGCTGGGGACGGGTGTGCCGGCGCATGGGTTCGTATCGGTGGTCCGCGAGCAGCCTGGCGAAGTCGCTGGTCACGTTGCGGAGAGGCCAGGGCCGAGTGGCACCGTGCCAGTGTAGAGTGGCGCTACCGACGCGGGGTGGAGCAGCTCGGTAGCTCGCTGGGCTCATAACCCAGAGGTCGCAGGTTCAAATCCTGTCCCCGCTACTGGAAGATGGGGGCCCGGCTGCTCGGGCCCCCATCTGTGTTTCCTGAACAGTTCCAAGGGCTCCTGGGCGTAAGGCGAGACAGCTCTGTGATGCCCGGGGTGCTCTGACAGTTGTTGGTGCTGTCGAGGCCGAGCATTTCACCGAGCACCTCTGCCGCCGGCCCTGGAGACTAGAGCAGTTCCAGCATCGGGGCGAAGCTGCCCAGGCGGATCCCTTCTCCGGATATGACTGTGGCGCCGACGATCATTCGAGACCGCCGTGATCACCCACGGAGCCGATGCTTCTGCTTCGCTGCGGAGACGGCCGCCCGGCTGCGGAGCGACAAGCGCGGCCGCGGCACCCGCCATCGGGAGCTGGATCCCCTGAGCGCCGGGGACACCACGTCCGGGTCGGACCGAGCTGAGCGCGCCGGCCACGCGCTCAGCTCGGTCTGGGCACCCGCCCGATCGGCTGCCTGATGGTGCGAGCAGGCATGATGCTCCTCATGGACGATGGAGAAGCGCCGACGCTGACATCGGTGGCAGTGCGCCGGCGGTTCACCGCCGCGGCGTGGGGTTCGGCCATCGCCTGGCCACTGCTCGCCGCCACAGGAGCACCGGTACTCCTGTGGTGGCTGGACATCGGCTGGGACGAGGCGCTGACCGCCGACTTCGCCACGTCCAGCCTCCTCCCCCTCGTGCCGGTGATCTTGTACTTCTGCTTCGACGCGGTACGCACCGTGCGCAAGGAGCAGCGTGAACTCGCCGAGTGCGCCGTCGACCTGATAAGTGCCGCCCACGCCGGTGATCCGCTGAAGCTGCGCGTCGCCGCGCGCAGCTTCGGCACCACCTTGTTGATGGCGTCCACGGCCTTCAACACCCGTGTGCTTCCCCGCCGTTCGGCCCGGTCTTTCGCCCTGCGGGTGTTCGGGGAGGCGGAGGCTGAGGGGCTGAGTCCTGCGTCCTTGCGCGTGGTGCAGGGGCTTGCCCGGATGGTGGCCTAGTCCGGCGGCGTGGGCACGGACCTCCGCGGCGCCGGGCACCGTACAGTTCTCCGGTTCCACGACGGGACGGGCGATGGGTCGGTGGCGGCCTCCTGGGCCAGCCCGGGGTGGCACAGGCCAGGTCTCCGCACGGCGCGGCGTAGCTGAAGAGCAGGGATTTGGCGGACTCGGGTATCCGCTGGAGGGTCGTCATGGCGCCGGGGGTGTGCCGTGCCCGTTCGGGTATGCCAGAGGCCCGGGCTGGATGATGCCGGTCTCGTAGCCGCGCGCGACTGTGTGGGGGAGCGTGCGTGCGCGTAGCCCGCTCTGGGCGCCGTGCAGCAGCCGGCCTGCGGTCTCCGGGCGCACCTTGAGCACCTTGGCGATCTCCGTGTGGTGCAGGCCGCGCGCGAGGAGTCGAAGCGCGGTCAGTTCGTGTTCGGTGAGAATCGGTTGCCATGTCATGGCAGGATCGGCCGGTCGATGTGGAGGTGTTCGGTCTCCACGCCGTAGCCGGCGGCTCGTAGGAGGTCGGCGAGATCCTCTGCGACGGCGACCGACCGGTGGCGGCCGCCCCCGCACACCACGTGCAGGTCGACGCGCCGGCCGTCGCTCGCTTGGGCGAGGAGCGCGAGGGCGCGGCGGGCGCTGCGCTCGATCAGGCGCTCGGCGCCCGGTGAGTTGCGGACGTAGGCACGTACTTCGGGGTCCAGGCCGTTGGCGTGGAGCATCCGGGCACGGACGGCCGGGTCCTCGGGCGGGTTGCGGAGCGGGCGGGTATCCACGCGCAGTGCGTCGCCTCGGGGAGCGTCGCAGTGTCCGTCGCCATAGCTGATGATCACGCTCTGGATGAGGGCATGCGGGGACTGGGAACCCTTGAGGTCGCTGGTCATGGGACCAGTCTCGGGTCAACTAGAGTTCTGTTGAAGCTAGTTGGGTCTGTTTCACGTTTCATCTTCACCACGACGGCGGGTTGACTCATGCCGCCTGCGTCGGCGTGGGCTGGTTGGGCAGCGGGATTGCGCCGGGGGCGAGCCAGACGGGGCGGGCGGGGTCGGAGGTGTCCCAGCCGCGCCATCGTTCGTCGAGGAGTTCGCCGGTCGCGGGGTCGACGATGCCTTCGGGTACGAGGCGAGGCCTTGGTCGCGGTCTCCGGTAGCGCAGGGTGCGTTCGGTGAGCCAGCGCTGGAAGTTCGTACGTTCACGGGCGTGGCGGGCGCGCCGGCGCTCTCCCATCCCGGTGGTTCCGTGCTGCTCGGCAGCCTGGTCGAGGGCCCGGTCGTCGGGGTGGAGGCGTACGGGGCCGGCGAGTTCAGGGGCCAGGTAGTACAGGCCCTCGCGTTCACGGGCCAGACCGCTGGCCACGAGGTTCTTCAGATGTCGGCTGATGGTGGTGCGGTGCAGGGTGGTCGCCTGGCGCAGGGCAGCCGGGCTGAGTCCCTCGGTGGGGTCCAGGCAGGCCAGCAGGCGGGCGCCGCTGGTTCCGTGGGCACGGTGGTGGCAAGCATCGTGGGCCATCACGTCGGCGAGGGCGGCGGTGTCGGTGAACGTGTGCAGGTCCGGGACACTTTCCAGCTGCGGTGGTGGGTGGGGGGTCAGTGACTGTCCCGAATCTGCCCCCGCCAGGTATTCGCGGACAGCCGGGGGGACCTGCAGACGCCATCGGGTGCCATGGTTCTTTCCCCGGCCGACTGCTTCCTTGACGATCCAGCCGGCCTTCTCCAGTCGACCGTTGCTCTGCTCAGCAGTCGACCGTGCACAGCCCATGGCCTCGGCGAGTGGCCGCACGGCGATCGTGTGGTCCAGTCCGCCGGAGCGCTCGCACAACGTGAGGCGGGCGGCGAGGTTCTTGAGGTCGACTGCTCCCCCGCCGCGGGACCTCCAGGCGAGCGACTCGATGACGTGCCGGATCTCGACAACGTGTTCGGTGGCGTCCTCGCGGCCGGTGATCGTGCCGTGGGTGTCGGCGAACCGGCGGGCCTTGTCCAGCATCGCGGTGAGCTTGGTCTCGGCGTACTCGCCGCCTTTGCGTTCGCGGAGCTTGCGCGCCCACCATCCGCCCGGAGTCGGGGAGTAGAGGAGGGCCTCGTGGAAGTCGGCGGGCGTCCACTGCCGGCCAGGTTGGGAGCAGGCCAGCGCCAGGGCGGCCGTGAGCCGGTAGCCGGCCTCGGATTCGTTGTGTCCGGCGTAGCGGCCATGCACGTCACCTTCGAGAAGCAGGCGCTTGGAGCGGTCGGTGAGCGGACGCCGCTCCCACACCGGCACCGTGGCCCGCCGCGCCCGCCACACAGTCCGGGCGCTCATGACAGCTCCCCCGGTCGCGGTGGGGACACCACCGGCCGACGTCGCGCCCCGAGCCGCGGTCCAGGTGAGGCGAACCGTACGAAAACCTGGGGTTGCAGGGTGGCGGTCGGGTTCACGCTGCACTCACCGCCGCCCGGGGTACGTCAGCGGTGCGTTCCTCGGTCAGGGGCTGGGCAGCGAGTTCGGCACAGCGCCTTGCCCAGTCGGTGGGCACCGGCCGCTCGGGCTGGAGGCCGCGGGCGGCCCGCAGCTGCCGGGTCCGGTCGGCGAGCAGGAACTCCGCGGTGCGCAACCGCGCCTCCTCGGCCGCGCGTTCGGCGGCCGCGACGGCCGCCGGCGGGGTCGGATAGCGGTGCTGCGAGCGCATCGTGGCCGCGTAGGCCTGGTCGGCCTCGGCCGTGGCCTGGCCCGACCGCATCAGCCGGTCGCGCAGGCCCTGGAGGCGCTGGTTCCGGAGCTCGTCCAGCCTCCAACGCGCCGCGAACAGCAGCACCACTTCCTCCGGGGATTCACTGCGCAGCGGTGCCAGGTGCTGTTCCAGCAGCACCTGGGTGTTGGCCGTGCACCGGGCGGTGACCTCGGCGACCTCGGCCGGGTCGGTGAGATCGGAGCGGGCCATCACCGCGAGATCGACCGTCTCGGCCAGCAGCCGCTCCACCGTGCGGCGTTGGGTACACGGCAGGCACCGGCCGCCCGCGTCGGGAGTCCCGCAGTCCGCACACGGCTGCCGACGGCGCTCCTCCTCGGCAACGGCCTGCTCAGCCCGCCGCTGCTCGAGGGCCCGGGCACGGGCCTGCTGCTCGGCCAGGGCCTCCTCATGCCGCACGACCCGGAGCTCGGCTTCGCGCCTCACGGCGGTGTTCAACCGCTGCTCGACCTCGGCCTGCAGGACCTGCGGTGTGGCGCCGGCCATGTCGCGGGCCGCTTGGGCCCACATGCTCGCGCGCTGTCCCCGCCGGTCCCCGATCAAGCTCTGGCAACTGGGGCAGCCGGCGCCGGTGTCCATCCGCCAGCCCTCGTCGCACAGCTCGGACCAGCACCACGCCCGCTGGACCAGCCCCCGGCCGAGGATCCACCCCACCGGATCGGTCACCGGTCGCCCCATCTGCTCCCCGAGCCGCCGCCCCAGGCGGTCAGCGAGCACGCGTTCGGCCTCCTGCGGGCCCAGGACCCCACGCACCACGCCGAGTTGGACCCGCACGGCCGCCGCGACATGCCGCCGGGCGGCCGAGCGGGTGATCCGCTCCCACACCGACCGCACCGGTGCGAGCACCAACGCCAGATCCTCCGGCACCGAGGCCGGCTTGACGAACATCACCTGCCCGGCCTGCGGCGCGGAGCGCTTTGAGAAATGACGCCCCGTCACCTCAGCTGACCCCGGAGCCGTTTCCTTGCGCTTTTCCCCGCGTAGCGGGCCGCCCAGCACCCGCTCCCCCGCAGCCGAAGCTTCCTCGCTGCGGTCCGTCCGGTCCTCGCGGGCACCCGCGCGCTCCGGCAGACCACAGGACCCAGGAGCGGCTTCGCCGGAAAACCCAACAGAGAGCGAGAGAGACCCATCTACATCAGCCAACGGAGCGTGGGAGGCGTGGTGCACGACACCGGAAGACACTTCGGAACCCTCACCTGACGGGGAGCATTCCCCCAGGTCAGGGAATGTTTCGAGGCCCTTCGAGTCGAGCGCGGGCAGTGACTGATCCCTGAGTGCACCAACCTCGTCGACGGAAACGCCCACATCAACGACGTCGAAAGCCTCCTGGACCCACCCGTCGCCTTCGAGGACGAGCTCAGAGCCGACCTCCGTCTCAGCCCCGGACATCCCGCACCTGGCACAACCCGGCTCGCTACCAGGTACCTCGCCTGCATCCCCGGGCACGGCAGGCGACTCGGCCTCCGCGCCACGTCCGTGAGCATCGGCGACTGCGGGAATCGACAACCGCTCGCCGGAACATCCCCCAGGAGAAGACGCTTTGAACTCGACCAGGCCCTCGGCGATCAGGTCATCCAGCACCAGCTCGGCGTCCTCGACCCCGCAGCCCAGGAGGTGACCGATCGTCGCGGCAGCTCGTCGGTGCCCGCTCTTGACGGCACCGCCGTCCAACCTCACCCGCCCGTTCGGGCGGGCCTTCAACGCCAACTGCAGCAGCGCCAACCGGGCCGTCGCCGCGCCCCTCCCCCGCCGGCCGCCCAGCAGACCGGGTGGCGTCGGCGCCTTGTCCACCGGAGCCCACCCAGGGGCGAACAGCCGCTCGCAGAAACGCAGCAGCGTCGCCGCCTCCGCCTTGTCCAGGACCAGCGGACCGCCCCGGACACCGAGCGCCGCCGTCAGCGGCAGCAGTTCCCACTCCAGCCCATCGACGTATCCCTGCGAGTCCTGTGTCACCTCGGTGCTCACTGCACCCGCCCCACGCAGCCCCGGCAGCACACTCCGCAGGACGTAGGACTTGTTAAAGCCCAGCCACCGGGCCATCTCTCCCGCCCGGAGCGCCAACTTCGAGGAACCCACAGAAGCCTTCACGAGCAGCACCACCACAGCCAGCCGCTCGGCATCGGGACGGCCGCGGACACCAGGGTCACCGAGGAGCGCATCCAGCGCGGACTGGAATCGCGCGCGCATCGTGTCGCTCAGCACCAACGGGTCATCAGGTCCCTTAGGCGGGACCGGACCGGCCTGGTCAATCACCCGCCCCTGACGGGCAAGACGCCTCAGAGACATGCCGGCAACCTTGGAACGAGCCACTCGGCCAGCCGATTTTGGCATGACTGAGCCAGCCCTCGTACGGATAGCGATGATCTGCTCCATAATCGAGGAGGGAAGGGAACTCCGTCACCGCGGTCCGATTGGCTAGGGCAAGCACGATAAACGGACCCGGCGACACCGGAACTCAGCTGGCTATCTGGCTGACCGACACCCCCTCCATGCAGTGCGCACGGCCCGGGATCACTAGTCCCGGGCTCGTCGCGCTTCGAGTCACTCTGCAGCAGGAGTCCTGTGGAAAAGATCCGGTCGTCGCGGAGACAGGGAGTCCTTCACTGCGACACGGCATGCGCCCGTGTGCCCTGGTGGGAAGCCGTCGTGTCACGGCTTCCCACCAGGACACACGGGCGCAGAGAACGGACGAAGCAGGCTTGGGGCGCAGTTCGTCCGCAGGTGGTAGCCGTGTGAATCTGGGATTTCCCGGGGGTGCGTGCATACTGGGGGTGTCCTTACGATCCCGCGTCGGCATATCCGACTCGGCTGTCAACGGCGGTCCCAGATACTCCAGGGGCCGCCGTTGTCTGTTGGATGGGGCAGGTCACCCCACTGCTGGTGAGGCGTCGAGGAAGGGATCTGAGGTGTTGTGTGCCCAGGCGCCGACCGGGAGGCGGATGACGGGTTGATCGTTGAGGTCGTCGATCAGCCACTTCGCCGCGTCGCCCGTTGTATGCGTCACCACTGCGACATTTGGAGTGGCCCACACGCTGGTGTGGATGCTCAGCTCCGGGTGTGTGAGGGCCTGACGTACGGCCTGCAGAGCGGCCGAAACCCATGTGGCGAACCCCTGATGCAGCCCAGTAGTTGTGAAGGTGGTCTGCGACCAGGCGACACCATCGAGGGATGCAGCGGCTTTGAGCACGATGACGTCGTGAGTGCTCAGGCGATGGAGGTCGGTCAGATCGGCAGCGGCGAGGCGGTGCAGGAGTGACAGAGGTGTGCCAGCTGCGCGGGAGACGATGCGGGTGTCCTCGTCGAAGTCCCGCGTGGCGTAGCGGATTTCGAACGGGTGAGGGAGCGCAGCCGCCCATGACCCGACCGGGAGTTTGACCACCGTGCGGTCGGAAGTACGTGCGGCGTACGCAGCAGCGTCCTGCGGCGTGTGCGTGGAGACGGCTCCCTCTTTACTGGCCCATACCACGGTGTCCGGGTTTGTCTCAGGCGAGGTGAGCGCGTCACGAACGGTGTTGAGCGCGAGCTTCTGCCAAAGTGCTGTCTGCCGCGAGTCCTTGGGGTCGCGACGTTCACCGGGCCAGACGACTCGGTCCAGGAACGCGTAGCTCCGGATCACGATTACGTCTTCGCCCTCAAGCGCCGACCCGTCTACGAGACCCTCGTTGATAGCTCCGGACACCCAGCGGGTGTTGACGTCGGCAGCTGTGGCCACGCGATGTGGGGTGTGGCCAAACCGTGCGTCTGTAGGACTCGACATCGAGGGGCTCCTTCCTGAGTTCGCCGCGGCGTGCTCTCGATCCGTACGAGGCCGGTCCGAGAATCACACCGTCGCGAGGAATGTTACGCCGTATCAACCTCGGTGCGCGCCAAGGGCGTCAGTTGGGCGTTTCGCGCGTTTCGCTCCCTCAATCGGTCGCTGATCTCTTCACGTCGTATCAAAAAATCTGTGTGGAGTGGAAGAGAGGATGCCTTTCGGAGCAGAGCCAGACCAGACTCAGGCAGTACGGTGCAACGGGTAGAGCAGCACACAGCGAGCCGCACGGGACGTGAAGATGTGCATGCCTATGTAGATGGGCAGCTAGATGGTGAGCTACCTACGTAGCTGCCTATCTACATGCCTACGTACCTACTGATGTAGCTACTTGGCTACCTACCGGGATCCCTATGTGTGCTGATCAGCGGCATGCGAAGAAACAGTGGTGCCCCCCTGAACAGCTCAGGGGGGCACCAGGCGGATAGGGCGGTGGGGCTTTGGGCCTACTCCTCGTCGTTCTCCGGCCAGATGAGGGGGCCGTCCTCCTCGAGCTCGTCCAGGAGACGCTGGACCGCGGCTGAGAACACGTGGACAGCGGTGCGCCCGCGACCTGCCGATTTCATGTCCATCGGCATGGACAGGACGAGCGCCGCCATATCCGGCCCGACGCGATAGGTGGACTGCTTGCCGGTCGTTCCGACTCGTCCCGATCGGACGTACGCGGCCGCCAGCGCCACCTGCTCCTCGATGGTTCCCGGCAAGTGCCTTCTGAGCGCGGCGTCGACGTAGACAGCCTGAGTCATCCGTTTACCTGTTGTGGCCGAATCGGCGACCATGCGCTTCGTCAGGACCTGCGCCATGCCCTTGGTGAGGCGAATGGGCACTGACGACCAAGCCCGCGTCCCGAGCATCAAGTCGAGCGTGCTCTCGGTCCAGGAGTGAGCCACAGCTCGGTGCGCGTCGCTCGGCTCAGGCGCACCTCCTTGCTTCCGCTTTCGCGGGCTCGCCTTCTTCTCAGCTTCCAGCGGTTGGGCCTCGGCGGGCGGATCGTCCTTTGTGTCTGCGTCGTTGGTGGGTGGCTTCGAGGCATCCTTACTGCCCGCCACGTCTGGCGGTGCGACTTCGACGACCTGCGGCGCTGCCGGCGCCGGGTCGCTCACCTCTTCCGTAGGGACGGGCTGAGCAGGTGAACCAACGGTGGACTCTGCCTGCGGCTGGGGGGATGCGTCCAGTTGAGCAGGCACCGGCGCCGGCTCGCTCTGCTGGCCGAAGATGGAGTAGCCGACTACATCGTCGGCCCCAGCGAACGCAGGGTTGTTCAATAGATTGCCGCTGAGTGGCGCTGCCCTCTTCTTTGCCCGGGAGGGCCTGGACGGCTTGTCGTCAGGCATTCGTTACGGCTCCCTCGGCATCGTCAACGTCGAGGAACTCGGCTCGCGGCGCTGGGAGCTTCCATTGATCTCCGGGCGTGGAGAGGCGCCTGAGGATCTCCTCTGCGAGAGCCGTGTACGAACGAGCCACAACGCCTCCGGCGGTGATGACCGCTGGAACACCAGTGCCATAGGCCTTCGAGATGAGGCGGTTGCGTCGGACCTCTGCCTCGAACGGCAGTAGGTTTCCCTGGAGCATCATGTTGCGGACGTCCGCGTCCTCGCGGGTCTCGGCTGTGGGCGGGTTCGCCCGGTTAAGAAGTGCGCCAAGGAATACGGGACGCCCCTCTCGCTTCCCGAGGGCCTCGACTGCGGAGCGGAGGACACGAGCGCCCTTGACCGTCGCGTACTCCGGGTTGCAGAGGGTGATTACGGCATCAGCTGCTTGCAGGCCGACCAGGTTCAGACTGGATACGGCGGGGGGCGTGTCAATGACGGCGATGTCGTACTCAGCGGCCGCGCTCTCCAGAAGCTTCCGGAGGATGTAGGTGTCGACGTCCTTCGACTGAACGAAGGTGTCCTGCGCGCGAGTCATCGTGTGCTCGAGTGACGCAAGAACCGCGAGCTTGCCGGCTCCGTCGAAGGGCTCAATCATGTCGGAAACGTCGTGGACGTGAGGGAGGATGTCGGGGTCATCTACTCCCTGAAGCACGGACTGCATGATCCAGCCGAGCGAATGCGCGACGTCAGGCCCTCGGGGGGCGAGGGTGACGCCAAGAGCAGTGCCCGCCTGAGCCTGAGGCTCCAGGTCCACCACCAGGACGCGCTTCCCCGCCATGGCGAGCCGGGCTCCCAGGTTTACGGTCGTTGTCGTCTTGCCCACGCCGCCTTTTTGCGTAGCGACGGCCAAAACCCACATATGGATCTCCCTATTGTCCTTACGATCGCGCACATCCTACGACGTAACGACGTTCGTTGGGTTGAGGCGCTCGGAGTGGCGCGTAACGTCCGAGTTGTCCCTCTCAGGGTTGTCACGTGGTAACAGCTTCCAGGAGAAGGCTTGGTACGTGTCCGTGTCTCTTCATCACCACTTGGGGGGAGTTCACGGCGACCCGGTGAGCCAGGAGACTCCTGCGAGGTGGCAGCCGCGTGATCGCGGCTGTGGAGAGTGGTGGGTCAGAGAGCTTGCAGCGTCGTGGAGTTACATCAGCGTTGGCGACCCACCTGGGACCAGTAGCTTCCCGTGCGAGTGGGGAGCGTGTGGAACCAGTGTGTGATAGCTGAGCGCCTTCTTGACTTAGTAGCAGACGAAAGCGCGCGATGGCGCACGCTCCGACCGACATGCACAAGCGGAGCGTGAACAGCAGCAACTAAAAGGACAGTCAAGGATGAACCTACGCCGTGAGTGGATGGGCAGCACAACAGTAGCCATGAGGGAGGAGTTATTCGTGCATGTGATGAACAGATACGCGTGAACACCAAGTCGCACAGCGTCGACTACGTCGCGTTATGCGGGAACGCATCTTACGGCACAGGAGTGTTGACGGCATCGATCAGACAAACTCATGCATCCACCATCAGAGAGGTAGAGGAGAACTAGACGCGTCAGGCAACCGACAAGGCGCCAAAGAGAGCACCACAAGGCGGAGAGAAGCACATGAGTGACAACGTGAGCACATCACCAAGCATCGACCGAGAAGACCGATAGCAGACACGAAACATGTCCTCGTGAGACGCGGCACAACCAACAACACAGATGACGCGAGCACAGAACAGCGTGACGGCAGGCGTGACATGTGGAAGCAGCAGCATGCGCGCTACACGGGTTCGCTAGCGGGCAGGCGCGCCAATCAACAGTGCAGCACGTACATGCACACATCGACAGGCAGAAAGCCCTTCACATTCGCGCGTACCAGCCTAGCTGCCTAGTCGCGTACCTGCGTAGCTGGGTAAATAGGTAGCTAGGTAGAAACCTACTCAGCTAGCTATTAGCCAAGCTACGTAGCTACCTACGTACATACTTGGCTACCTATAAAGCTAGCTATCTTCATGCCTACATCGATAGCTACCTTCCCGGCTACTGTCATACCTAGGTCGGTACCTACTGGGGTACCTATGTATGCAGGTGGATGGGCAAGTGGGCGCCGCAGAGGCACCTTGCAGCATGCCCCCGAGAAGTCGCGAAGAACGCGCACTCAAGCAGGCGGAATCTCGCCACAACGTAGGCGCGTCACACTGTCGCACCCCAGGAGCAAGAGAGTGGGGCGTGGAGCCGAGTAGATGGGCAGGCCGCCTGAACTGGACGGAGGGTCCCCTGGTGATGGTGGTGGCGGGCGGAGGTGGGTACACCGGGTACCCGGTTCGCCGCAGCGCGGGTGGGGGAGCACTCAGGGGCTCATTGCAGGAGCCTCCTCGATGTCGAACTTTGAGCGACCGGAACTCAAGTGTCTCGAAGAGACATGCCGCCACGCTCATCGATTTCCTCTCCAGGGATCGATCACATCGACCATCTGGGCGATTCACTCACGTGGGCGGTACGGCACTTGTGGACTCTGTCCACAAGTGGTTCATGACACGCTTCCCAGATTCGGAGCAAAGGAGTGGGAAGTGGAGCGCAGCGCAGGGCTCATCAGCCTGAACCGAACCCAGCGCGGCCTGATAGCCGTGGTTGTCTCAGGAGCCGTGGTCATCGCTGCCGTCGGATTCGCAGGCTCGTACACGGCAGTTCGGGAACTTGCGATCCGGAAGGGTTTTGGCTCCTTCGCCGCGGTCTTCCCGATCGGCGTGGACGCCGGCATCGGCGTGCTCCTGGCATTGGATCTCCTGCTGACGTGGCTCCGCATCCCGTTCCCGATGCTGCGCCAAGCGGCCTGGCTCCTTACCGCGGCGACGATTGGCTTCAACGCCGCGGCTGCTTGGCCGGACCCCGTAGGTGTCGGCATGCACGGCGTGATCCCTGTTCTCTTCGTGGTGACGGTGGAGGCGGCCCGGCATGCCGTCGGTCGGCTGGCGGCAATCACTGCGGACCGGCACATGGAAGGCGTCCGGCTCTGGCGGTGGCTGCTAGCCCCCGTGCCTACCTTCAGGCTCTGGCGCCGGATGAGGCTCTGGGAGATCCGGACGTACGACGACGTGATCCAGGCCGAGCAACAGCGACTCGTCTACCAGGCTCGACTGCGAGGTCGCCATGGGCGTCGCTGGCGTTGGAAGGCCCCGATTGAAGAACTGCTGCCCCTGCGGATCGCACGCTACGGCGTGCCGCTTGAGGCATCAAGTCATAGGGAGCACCGCGAACCGGAAGAGGGCGCGAAACGCTCGACCGAAGTGGAGAAGCACTCCGTGCCCGACGGAACTGACCGCCTCCATCTCGCAACAGGGACCGAGCATGCAGGTGGCGCCGAACAGGAAGACCCGTCTGTGGATGAGTCGCTCGTTGTCCTGGGCGAGGTACTTCACGATGATCGGTCGCGAGACGAGGTAGACGAGTCCGGCGCCGACCAGCACGAGGAAGGTCCGCTCCGAGTCGAAGTCCTCGAAGCCGAAAGCATGTCAGAGCGGGACGCGTTGACATCTTCTGCTGCTTCTTCTCGGCGGGGTGCAAGCACCGAGCCGGGTCCAGGTGGGAGCCCGCCAACTCCTGGAAACTTGCCGGGTGATGAGGTGCTGGGTGGAGATTCAGGCGACGGCGCGACTACAGGGGGAGCGGACTCGGATCCCATCGTCCCCAACTCAGTCGAGGAGGCTCCACGCACGACTGGGAATCGCGTACCTGACATCAAAGATAAGGGGGCGGCTGGAAGCGCTGAGCGTGCCGAGCACGAGTCTGCTGTCAGGGGGCTGCAGTCGAATGCGGCTGCGGTGCGGTACGCGATGAGCACCCTGGGCTCCACGCACACTCCGACCGTGGTGAAATGGCTCGCTGCTCACGGTCGTGAGGTGAATCGCGGGCAGGTGCATCGGATCACGAGGGACGAGGAGGAGCGACAGCAACGAGCTCACCACTCCACGGTAGTGAAGGGCGCGTCGTAGGCACGGTGTTCATTTCGAGGATCTTGGGACAGGACCGTAGCCCGGAGGGATACGGTGGCGACTCCGGACTCATCTCTTGGAGGGTGGCGACCCAAGAGACGAGGGGAGGCATGACGGGCAACAGCGCGCCAGCGACCGAATGGACAGGCGGATGAGGTCCGTAATAAGCCTGCGCGGGCGAGCGGTGGCTTGCTGCTCTGGAGGTAGCTCCCGCTGTGGCGATCTGCGGGACGCCGATGTTCTGGCTGTTGTAGGGCAGTACTGGGCCTTCGCCATGTCCAGGTCCGGCACGTTGCGATACCGGCTGGCTGTCTCGGCCGGTATCGCAGTAGACGTCTCGTGGGCAGGAGCTTGGTCTGGCGCTCATCGTATTCTGACCGGCTGCTGCTACTCCTGGTCGCTGCGATGCTGGTGCCGGCCTGCGGCGGGCTGACGTACCGGTTCGGAGCCGCACACTGAGTACGGGTCATCCGAGGGGACATGGCCTCCGGCCCTCATCGAGCGCGCCGCGGATCCGGACGGAGCCATTTGTTCGAGTAGTTTCGATTCTTCGTCAGGACGGATCCTAAGCGGAGGTGGCTTGGGACTGGGTTTGGCGGTGGACGCATGGTGTCCGGCCACGCCAAGGGATTTCGGTAGCGTCCGAGCTACTTCGGCGGGTAGTCCAGTGTCGCAGAGAGAGCTCAACAGCACGGCCCTTCCGGGATGTTCGCCGGGCAGGCCACGTGCGGTGGGAAGAGACCAGTCGATTGCGGGTACCCCGGGTACCCTCTCCGCAGATCGTCGCCGGCCATTAGTCGGGGCTTCGTGCCAGCTGGCGAGTTGCCGGGCTGTGCGCCCTCTTTCCCTGCGAGCGCAGGTTTCTCCGGCTCTGTGTCTCTTCCTTGGCATTCTGCACTGTGCAGGAACGACACCCTCAACGGGGGAAGAACCACCCTGCCCTGGTGCCGAGAGCTCATCCGTGATTCCTGCTGACCAGGCCGCCGCCGCGTATCCCGGGCTGCGTTGGGCGCATCTGCACTCCGTCGGGAGCCTATCCGCTCGCCACGGTGACACTCGATGCCCACGTGACTGCCCGCTACGCATGGAGCAGCTACGAGGTGCACGTCACCGTTGGGCAGGAAGAGCACCTCAACCGTGAAGACGCGGCGGACTGTTCGCTATCCCAGCAGGTCCGAGCATTCGCGACTCTCTTGCCACCGACGTCCAAGACGTCGAAACATGGGGCCACGTCGAGTGGGAGGTGCACGACCGTCGCCCCGAAGCGATCTTCCCTGCCGCGGTGAACGCGGCGACAGCTGACCGGAGTGTTCCCCGGCCCGCCAGTGCGGTTCTGGCCACGGTGGCGAAGGCCCTGGACTACGCCATGGTCGCGACCGAGCATGCACGACCGCGTGCCGCGGAGGCCGCCCAGGAGAAGCAGCGGGAGCGCGAGCGGCCCGAGGGCACGAGCAGGCATTACTGGATGAGGTTGAGGCGGGCTCAACTCCGCCGTCCTGGGGGCAGTCGGAGGGTTGGCGTAGCTGCTGACCAGCCTGGGGTCGGCCCGTGGCCGCTCGCTCCGCGTTGTCAACACGGCTGTTGTGTTGTGCAGTTCAGCGAAATGCGCAGCCAAGGTCTGGCGGACTCTGTCCACAGGCCGATCTTCCTACGTTCGCTCCTGATCGTTCTTCCGCATGCGCGCGGGAGTCGGGAGGGAGTTGAGGGTGGAAGGGGTAGTGGGCCGTGGCGCAGACCAAGTTCGACAAGCAGCTTGAGGAAGGCCTGGAGCAGGGTGTCATGGTCTTCGGGCGGTTCGTCAGCGGAGCTCCGCTGGACGGTGAGCCGCGGGGCCCGGGCAGTCTGCCGCGGTGGGGGATTGCGCTGCTGAGGCTGGTGTTCCTGGCTTGGGCTGGCTGGGCTGCGTGGATGTGGTGGTGGGTGAAGGACCACGACCGCGTGATCTGGGTGTCGGTCATCGCTGCGGTGGTAGCTGTCCCGGTTGTGGTCGTGGCGGTGATCCGTGGCCGTGGCCGGCGGCAGCACATGCGGGCTTTGGTGATTCCGATGTCCCTGGCGCTCAAGGAGCTGCTCTCCGGGTGGGATGACCAGCAGAGGTTGCGCGCCCTTACCGTCCCGATTGACCGGTCGTTCGTCGCGGTCCGGTTGCCTGATGGGTGGCACGACCCGGGCGGGTTCAAGGACCAGATGCGTGAGTTGGTTCAAGACCGGATGGGCGGACTGTGGTCGGGGGAGTGGAACCTCAAGAACCACCCCTTCAATGTTGTGTTCACTCCGCAGAAGCCGAAGCCGAAGCTGGAGCCGCCGGAGACGGTCGACTTCTTCAGTGACGAGGTACAGAAGGCGATCGCTGCGTGCGAGCCTGGGCAGTTGGTCCTCGGGCTGGACGAACGGCAGCGGCCGGTCGTCAAGGCAATGACCGGAGAGACAGCGATGTGGGCCCTGTCGGTGGGCTCCGGTGGTGGTAAGTCCTCGTTCCTCCAGATGATCATCACGCAGCTGGTGCGGCAGCGGGCCACCGTTATCGGCATCGACGTGAAGATGGCGTCCATCAACTGCTTCGAAGGCGTTGAGGGTGTCCACCTCTACACCGACCCGGGAAATATCGGGGACATGCGGTCGGCGATCTCCTGGGTGGCCCGGGAGGTGGAGGCCCGGAACTATGTGAAGAAGGGGAATCCGCGCAAGGACTTCGACCGGCTGACCCTCATTCTTGAAGAGGGCAATGAATTCGGGGACGCCTCGAAGGAGTGGTGGAACGAGAACAAGGAGAAGGGCGAGCCGGCCAGCGATCCCATCTGGGGTGACATTGCCTCGATCATGCGCATGGGGCGGCACGTCAACGTCACGATCATCGGCGTGTTCCAGGACCTGCGGGAGGCCGCGGTCGGCAGCCGGGGCCTGCGCAACATGTTCCGGATGATCTTGATGGGCAACTACAACGCGAACCAGTGGAAAATGATTGTCAACACCACTCCGGTTCCGGAGTCCGTCGACCGGGCCGGCCGCATGATGATCATCGAGGGGAACCGGCGGGTCTGGATCCAGGTTCCGTACGCAGACCCGGACGCATTCCGCGAGCACAGCATGGGGTTGCGTACCGAGTTCGGGTACAGCACCGAGGACTTGTACGGGGCTCCGCCCGGGCGCAGTCCGCAGCGGCTGCCGTCCCTGCTGCAGAAGTCAACGCCCCTGTTCCAGAGGGACACCACCTCGGAAAGGCAGGCTGTACCCGCAGGTCAGGACGGCGATACGGAGCAGTCCCCGCTGGTGAACATGGTCAAGGACGCGCCAGTGGAGCCGGGGAGCAGCGATGGCTCAGGCGCGGTTGACGAGGCGGTGGCCGAGGTGGAGTTGTTGCCGCTGGCGGAGATCTCCCGTCGGCTGGCCGTCGAGGGGATCGAGGTCAGTGCCGAGTTGATGCGCCAGCACAAGCGGCGGCGGAAGAACTTCCCAGCCGGCCACGTCGTGAACGACAAGGAGTTGTTCGCCCTGGCGGACCTCGCCGAGTACTACCAGCCCGACGAGCCGGTCCCGGCAGAGCAGGACGGCCCGGACGAGAGTGAGCAGGAGGCTGACGACGAGTAGAGCCACGCAGCACGGCCCCGGTCACGGCTGACTGGACTGCCGCATAGGCACCTCAGGGGGCCACGGGACATTCCCGTGGCCCTCTGTTTGTCATGCCCGCCAGGCGCGGCTGGTGCGGCGGGCCGCATTCGCCGGAACTTATCCACAGGCAGGGGCTCCTACGTTTTCCGTGTGAGCTTTCCGCGAAAGGCGTAAGGCCGTATGACGATCCGTCATGCCCTTTTGTGCGGAGGCCGGTTATTGAGAATTGGCCGAGGAGTACGGGATGAGCGCGCTGCGGAAGATGCTGAATCTTCCACCGAAAGAGCCCAAGGGCGGTGATGACGGAAACACCGCTGAAACGGACTCCTCGGTGGATGTGCCCTTGACGAAGGAAGGGGAGGAGAAGCCGGCGCGGACGCCGGCAGCGATCGGCTGGGCGGAAGAGGAGGAGTCCTCGGGGCGGTCGGCGGCCCGGCGGGCTGGCCGGGTGGCGATCTGGCTGGTGATCGGACTGGCCGCGTTCACCGGGGTCAGGACGTGGATCTTCCCCGCCAAGCCGCCTGCCCCCGTGGAGAAGGCGGACCCGCAGGCCGAGGCGAAGAAGAACGACGTTCCCGAGGCCGAGGCTCAGGAGGTCGCGGCCCGGTTCGCCCGGGCGTACATGACCTGGAACGCGCAGGACCCCGACACCCGGGCCAAGGAGCTCGGGGCGGACCTCGCCAAGGGCACCGACCCGAAACTCGGATGGAACGGCGCCGGCGTCCAGCTGGTCGCGCAGACCATCCCCGGCACGGTCACCCAGGTCGGCGGCAAGCGGGCACGCGTGCGTGTCGACGTCCGGGTGAGCACTGTCACCAACAACGGCAAAGGCCAGCAGACCGCAACGAGTTGGCGTGGCCTGGAGGTGCCGGTCGCCCAGGGCGAGGGCCGCGTCGTGGTCACCGGGCAGCCCGCGATCGTCGGCATGCCGACCGCCGCCGGCTACACGGCGCCCGCCGCCCCCGAAGCCGACCTCCAGCTCTCGGGCCAGACCCGGGACACCGTCCGGGACTTCCTCAAGGCCTGGGCCGCGGGCAGCGCGGACCAAGCCGCCGCGCCCGGCGCCGACATCCAGCCGCTCGGCGCGGGCCTGGCGCTCGACTCGCTGGACTCCTGGGCCGTGGACGCCGGCGGCGGCGACAAGCGCGTCGGCACGGCGTCCGTGCGCTGGCAGCTCGGCGGCGCCCAACTGCAGCAGACGTACCAGATCACCCTCATCAAGGTCTCGGCCAGCAGCGCGAGCCGCTGGCAGGTCGCGGCGGTCACCGCGAAGACCGCCTAGCCGGCCCCGCCCCATCTTTTCCGGGCCGCTGCCATGGGCCCGCCGCCCGGGCGGCTCTTCACCATCCCCACCAACCCAAGGAGTGGATCCCCCATGGGCGGAGACAACGCGCTCGTTACCTGGATCTTGGCCGTCGTCGGCTCCCTGTTCGCCGCTGTGCTCGCCGTTCGCGCCTTCGGGCACTGGTTCAAAAAGGAGTGGGGCGCGCTGATCAGCCACATCGTCGGCGGCGCCGTCGTCGCCGTCATGATCTTCACGCCGACCCTGGCCGTGACCATCCTCAAGAGCGTGGGCGCCAAGATCGCCTCGGTCTTCACGGGCTGAGGCGGCGGCGATGCGAACCAGTAACACCTACAGCCGGCACTGGGACCTGGAGACCCGCCAGCACGAACTGCTCGGGTGGGACCTGGGCGAGGGCCTGCCGCGGACCACGCTGAAATACGGCGCGGTGCTGTTCCCCCTGTGGTGGGGCACCTGGCTGATGCTCTTCGGGTTTCCCCTGCGGCCGCTGGTGCCTTTGTTCCTGCTGCCGCCGCTGTTCCTCACCTACTACGGGGCGAAACGTTCCACCGCCTACTGGCGGCGCACCAACCTCCTGGTCTGGGGGGTGCGGCTGAACTACCTCAACCACGGAGTGCGCCCGGTCATCGGCCGCGGCCGCATCCCCGCCCCCAAGGCCGGCCTGCGGCTGCGCACCCAGCGCCTGGCCGAACGCGCCCCGCAACTGGCCGAGATGCCGGCCTTCTCCTCCTTGTTCACCACCAGCGACGACACCCCGGACGCGGCGGAGTCCTGCGGCAAGCCGGCCCAACTGCGGCCCCGCCTGCGGATGTACGGGCCCGATGCCGTGGCCAGGGCCCGCGCCAAGACCGCCAAGCGGCGCCGCACCGCCCGGCACGCACCGAAGGACTCCCACTGATGACGACACAGACCTCCATCCCGGTCCAGGCACTGCGCAACGCCGTGCGCCTGAGCGACCGGCACACCCTGGCCGCCCTGGACACCGCAACCGCGCCGCTGCTCGGCCTCGCCGACGGCGACCGGCCACTCACACTGCCCGCGGGCGTCGAGCACACGCTGGTCGCCGCCGGAGCCGGCGGAGGCACCACCACCCTGCTGCGCACGCTCACCGCGCAGGCCCTGGCCCTGGGCGCCAGCGTCGACCTGATCGACCCGGGCGGCGCCGGCCACCGCTGGGCCCGTGACCTGCCCGGGGTGCGCTACCTGTCGAGGATCGCGGAGATCCACGACCACCTGCAGATCAACGTCGCCGCCCTGCAGGACGGCACCGGACGCTGGGACGGCAGCTGGAGCGGACGCCGTGTCCTGGTCGTCGAGCACCTGGGAACCGTCGCGTACGGGCTGCGCGAGTACTGGAGTCAGACCCGGCCCGAGAGCCAGCTGGAAGAGGCGCCCGGCGTCGAGGCGCTCGGCGTCCTCCTCGCAGCCGGCCCCGCGTTCGGCATCCAGGTCTTCGCCGGTAACCCGCGCGTCGGCCTGCCAGGACTGGGCGCGGTGCCGGTCGCCGACGTGTTCCCCACCCGCGTGCTGGCCTACGCCGGCGCCGCGCTGTGGCAGCGCGTCGCCCCCGAGGTCTGGTCGGTCCCGCCGTACTCCCTTGTTCCCGGCCGCATGCACGTGGTCGCCGACCGGTCGGCCACCGCGTTCCAGGCGCTCTACCTCAGCGACGCCGAGGCCCGCGCGTTCGCCCGCGGCGTCATCCCGAGGGGAGAGGGGCGATGAACACCACCAGCCCCTCCTGGTCCGACGGCGCGACGCGGCTTCCGCCCAAGACCGTGCATCTGCGCACGGGCTGGGGCTGGCGCGCGGCCTCCCGCGAGCACCCTCTGATCGGCCTGGACGCCGACCGCGCACCCGTGCCTCTCACCCCGGCCGACGGGCACCTCCTCCTGGTCGCCCCCGGCGGGCACGGCGCCACCGACCTGCTGCGCACCCTCGGCGCGCAGGCCCTGGCCGGCGGGCAGCGCGTCGACATCCTCGACGTCCACCACCGGGCACACTCCTGGGCGCGCGGCCTGGACGGCGTGCGGCTGGTCGAGGACCCGGAGCGGCTGCACCGCCACCTGCTCGGTCTCGCACATCAAGCCCGCAGCCGAGCCGGCGCCGGCGTTCCGGGCGCCCGGCGCCTGGTCCTGGTGGAGAACGACGGCACCACCCAGGCGCTGCTGCGTTCTTCGGCCGACCCCCGCCCCAACGGCACGGCCCTCGACGCGCTCACCGCCGTCCTCGCCCACGGCCGGCTCGCCGGCATACAAGTCGTCTTCGCCTGCCGGGAGTTGCCGCCGCCCCTGCGCCACATCGGGCGTGACTTGTTCACGACCCGACTGCTGGCCGAACCCGCCGCCTGTACCTGGCAGTGGACGGGCCCGCCAGGCGCTGCCGCGCCCGCCTGCCACAGCTCCCGCCCGGGCCTGTGGCACCACCTGAGCCCGGCCGGCCTGCGGCTGGTGCAGGCCGCCCACATCAGCGACACCGACGCCGCCGCCCTCTCCCGTCCTGCCCCAGCCCCGTCCCGGGCTGCCGGCCCCACTAAGGAGTCCCACCTGTGAGCACCACCACCAAGGCGGCAAAGAAGTCCGCCTCGAAGTTCGGCCGGCTGCTGGGCCTGGGCGCTGAACGCCTCATGCGGGAACCGCAGTTGGTGGCCATCGCCGACGGGCTGGTCGTCACCGACGTCGGCGCGGAGGCCTGGTTCACGCTGTCGGCCTCGAACACCGACTTGATGCCCGAGGACCGCCAGGACCTGGAGCAGGACGCGGCCGCCCTCGCGCTCGCCAAGGTCCTGCCGGGCTACGACTGCCACCTCAAAGTCATCTGGGCGCGCCTGGACGGCGAGGTCTACCGGGAAGAAGCCCGGCAGATCTTCACCGCCGGCGACGTCGAGGCGGTCGCCGCGATGTGGGCGCAGCGCCTGGACACCCTCGACCTGCCGCAGCGCCACATCCTGCTGGGCATACGGCTCGTCGAGCGTGACTCCGCGGCGAACGCCACCGTCAAGAACGGCATCGCGGGCGCGCTCGGCGTGGGCCACACCGGGCTGGAGGAGAGCGAACTCGCCCACCTCGACGGCCTGGCCCGCCGCATGGAGCGGCGCCTGGAAGCCACCCCCTGGCGTGCGCGGATCGCGCCGGCCGAGCTGCTGGCCTGGGCCGTCTCCCGCGAGAGCTTCCGCCCGCAGCCCGCCCCGCCCCATCTGCCCACCATCAGCGGCGCATCCCTGGTCCGTCTGACCCAGTCCAAGGCCATCCCGCACGCCGACCACGTACGCATGATGGACGCCCGCGGCGAGACGGCCGCCTGGGTCAGCGTGCTGGCGATGCCTGCCTTCCCCGAGGAACTCATCACCCCCGGCGAACAGGAGTGGCTGCGCTGCCTCTCCGAGATCAGCTACACCCATCCGGTCACCGGCGATGAGGCGTTGGTGTGCCCGGAGGCCTCGGTGCGGTTCTCGGTGTGGCAGAAGGGCGCCGCGATCAAGGCGGTCGACAAGCAGCGCCAGGCCGCCAAGGAGCAGCGCCGCTCGGCCGCTGAGGGCTCGGCCGGCGAGACGTTCGCGGAGACCGAGGAGACCGAGGCGGTCATGGAGGACCTGCGCCGGAAGATGTCGCGCGACGGCATGACCCTGCTGGAGGACCACCCGCGGATCCTCGTCTCCTCCACCGAGTCCCTCGAGGACCTCCGTGCCCGGTGCGACGCGGTCACCTCCCACTACGCGGGCCTGTCCATCGACGTCACGGTCGCCTCCGAGGAGCAGCGCGAACTGTGGTTGGAGGCGCAGATCGGCGACATGCTCCGGGTCCTGGACCTCGGCCACATCCGCACGACCGACGCGCTGGCGGCCTCGATGTTCTGGGGCGGCAGCGAGGCCGGCGACGACGAAGGCCCCATCGCCGGGCTGCTCACCGGCACCACGCCCGGCGTGTGCCGTATCGACATCACCGCCGGCTCGGCCCGCGGCGACGCGACGACGACCGCCTTCGTCGGCCGAAGCGGCCGAGGCAAGACGACGAGCATGATGCTCGCCACGCTCATCGCCGGCCTCAAGGGCGCCTTTTCCCTGATGCTGGGCTTCAAGGGCGACGAAGGGGGACTGATCAAGGCGGGGGAGTACCTCGGCCTCCCCTCCCATCACGTCACCTGCGGTGTCGACACCCCTGCCGTGGCCGACGTGTTCGCCCTGCTGCCCAAGGGCGACGCCGCCCTGCAGGTCGTCAGCCAGCTGCTGATCATCCTGCCGGAGCGGATGCGCGACGCCGGCGTGGAAACCCACCTGCTGCGCGCGTGCAACGCCATCGCCCAGCACGAGGACGCGGCGACCTGGCGGGTGATCGAACTGCTACAGAACAGCAGCGACCCGCTCGCCGCCGAGGCCGGCGAGGCACTCTCGGAGCTATCGCGTACCCAGCTCGGCGCGCCACTGCTCGGCCGGCCCCGCCCGGGCGCCTCGCCGCTGCGCCCCGAACCGGGCCTGTGGCTGGTCCAGGTGCCCGGCCTGACGATGCCGCAGGCCGGCACCCGGCCAGCCGAGATGACCATGACCGAACGCGTCTCCCTCGCCCTGATGCGGGGCCTGATCGCGTACGCCCTGAACACCTCGGCCCGCGCCGACCTGCGCAACCTCCCCAAAGTGGTGGCCATCCCGGAAGTGCATGTCCTGACCGGCACCGACGACGGCCGGCGGTTCGTCGACTACATCGCCCGCACCGGACGGGCGTTGGACACCTCCCTCGCGATCGACACCCAGGACCCGAAATCGCTCCTCGGCATGGACGGCGTCCTGGAAGCCATCACCACCGTGTGTGCGTTCGAGCAGAGCACCCGGCCCCAGCAGGACGCCATGGCCGAACTGCTGCGCCTGCCCGTCTCCGACAACACCCGCGCCCTGATCCACGGCGTCGGCAAGGACGCACACGGCGACATCCGGCACGGCCACTGCATCGTGCGGGACCGCCGCGACCGCGTAGCCACCATGCAGTGGGACGCCCCCTCCTACGAGCTGCTGCGGGCGCTGTCCACCAACCCCAAGGACCAGGCCGAAGACCGTGCGGCCGGCCTCCAGGACGCCGTACCCGAAGGAGAGTTCACCGCCGGTGATCCGGCGGACTCTGTCCACAACCCGCCCGAGGAAGAGTCGGAGGCCGCATGACCCCCACCCGGAGCGGGCCGGCACAGGCCGCCTGCGAGCCAAGGAGGCAGCCCGCCGTGACCCCACGACAGTGCACGCGCACTCCGAGCACGGTCGCCGTCTGCGCGGCCCCCGGCTCCCCCGGCCGCCGCGGCAGCCATCCCACCGGCGCCCGCCACGCTCTCGCCGGGCGCCCGGTGGCCGATGTACTGGAGCGGACGGAATGAAGCATCTGCTGAAACGATTCTGCTGCGCGGTGATACGGCTCTGGCAGGCCCGGCCGCGACTGCGCACCCTGATGATCCCCACGGCCGGGATCCTGGCCACCCTGGGCGTGCTCGCGCCGGCCGCGGCCGCCGACGGCCCGGACGACTACAAGCCGGGCGGGATCGGCGACATGATGCCGAGCCCGTTCAAACCGCCGGGCCAGGGCACGCTGTTCGAGTCCTACAGCCCCGAGGTCTACCAGCTCGACAAGCAACTCTCGTCCAAGCTGACCGGCGGCGACCTGATCGACGGCTGGCTGCACGGGCTCGGGAACATGCTGATGCAGGTCCTGACTCTGATCGGCCGTGCCGCCGTGGTCGTGGTGGGCTGGTGCTTCAACGTGGTGTCCCTGCCCGAGATCGAAACCTCGATCTCGAAGGCGATCGGCGCCGCGGCCGGCCCGATGCTGACCACGTTCCTGCCGACCGCGGTCGCCGTCGGCGGATTCATGGCCTGGGCCAAAAAATCCGAGTCCTCACCGTTCGGACAGCTGGCCTGGGTCGCAGCCTCCGCCGCGATCGCCACGACCTTCCTCGTCGCCCCGTCGACCTGGGTCAAGGGAGTCGACAACGGGCGCCAGTTGGGAGCCTCCGTCGCGATGACGACGATCGGCTCCGGCCTGTCGGGCAGCAGCGACGCCGCGATGCCGTTCAAGACCCCAGAACCTGCCTGGTCGGCCAGCGAGAAGGACAACACCGTCCGCAGGGCCGCCGACGCGGTGTGGCGCACCTATGTGGCAACTCCCTGGTGCATCGCGGATCTTGGATCGGTCAAGGCCTGCCAGAAGTGGGGAAATGAGGTCGTCAAGCGCGGCACCGACATGAAGAAGCGCGAGGACTACCTCTCCAGCACCCTCACCAAAGAAGTCGTCGGCAGCGAGGCCGTGGACTGGCGCCAGGGACACACCCCGGGCGGACGGATCGGTGTCCTCATCGCGGGCATCGTCAGTTGCATCATCTTCTGTGCCCTCGTGATGGCCATGGCGTTCACGACCCTGGCCTCCTTGATCGGCGCGCTCATGCTGCTGGTCTGCGGCGTCGCGTTCGCGACCCTGTGGTGTATTCCCGGCAAGCCGCGGCAGTGGGGCGTGCAGTGGTTCGAGATGCTCCTGGGCTTGGTGATGGTCTCGTTCACGTCGACCATGCTGCTCGGTTCGGTCCTCGTGGTCAGTGTCGCGATGATGTCGCTGCTGCCGACCTACGGCTGGCTGATGGTCAGCGCCCTGAACATCTGCGCGGCGGTGATGGCCTGGAAGGTCAAGGGCCGCCTCGACGGCATCGTGAGCGCCGGCGGCGCGCAGATGGCCGGCCGCGGCATGCTCAACACCATCGGCCGGATGGCCTCCGCCCGCCGCCTGCGCAACGCCGTCGCCGGCGGCCGGGGCGCTGGGCGCTTCGGCGACATGGACCGGCGTCCCGCTCCCGACCCCCGCGGGGGCCGCCCGGGCAGCGGTGACGGCAGCGTGAGCGGATCGCCGAGCACGGGCGACGTCCGCAGCCGGCCCAGCCGCACGATCCCGGCGCCCCCCAACTATCCGCCCCCCGCAGGCCTTCCCAGTGGGGGAGGCGGCGGACCGACGCGCCCCACCGGTCCCGCCGGTGCCGGACCCGGCGCCCCCGGCGGCCGGCGTACCCGCCCCGGCACCGGCCCCCGCCCCGGGCCGCGCCGGCCCACAACCCCCGGACGCACCGGCTCGTCCGGAACGACCGCGGGCGGATACACCGTGCGGCCAGGCGCGCCCCGGCCCTCCGGGCCCCCGCCGGCCAGCCCTTCCGGCGGCAGCGGACGTGTCATCCAGGGCACCGTCATCAACCGGCCGGCCAACCCGGCCGGAGCACGGTTTCGCACCTACCCGCCGGCCTCAACCCCGCGGCCGCCGCGTACGCCCGGCGGCGGTGCACTGCCGGCCAGCGGGACCCGCAACGGACCGCCCAGGCCGCGCGGGAGCTCCTGAGCCCGCCTGACACCAAACACCCCCGGTTCCACCCGCTCGACATCCCCCGGTGGTCCGGCCGCAGCCGCGGCCGGACCACCCGGGGGCCATCTCGCCATGCCCGCACACCCCTTTCTGCGCTGCCCCCTGTACGGAGCCCGCCGTGACGC
>NZ_LGDD01000211.1 GCF_001279695.1 Streptomyces sp. WM6378 | reverse complement strand
GGTGTCTGCCCAGACGGACTGGCGGGGTGGGATCCCCCCGTTGAGGGGGGTGGGGGGCCGGGCGGGAACCGGGTAGTCGGGCGGGGGAACCTTTACCCAGGGGGAGCGCTTGGCGGGGGGGGGTTCCTGGGGCGGGGGCACATGCACCGGCCAGTCCTGTTCCTGCCCGAAGAAGACAAAGAAATGCTGGCCGTGGGCCGTGATGGAGAGGAGTGAAGCGGAATCCGATCTGAGTGAGGGACGTCCGGGGTGTTCGCCAGTGGCGAGTTGAACCTTGTACCCGGGGGGCCCGGCCCCCGTCACGCTGGGTTGGGCGAGGGGGAGCGCCCGCTGCC
>NZ_LGDD01000210.1 GCF_001279695.1 Streptomyces sp. WM6378 | reverse complement strand
GCCCGGGGGAACCCTTGGGGGGG
The DNA here is from genome assembly GCF_001279695.1 of Streptomyces sp. WM6378. Classification (GTDB taxonomy): domain Bacteria; phylum Actinomycetota; class Actinomycetes; order Streptomycetales; family Streptomycetaceae; genus Streptomyces. Next base: position 313 of record NZ_LGDD01000210.1, on the reverse strand, counting down.
GGCCGGCCGGCCCCGCCCGGGGTTTTTCGAGGGGGGGCCGTCGGGGGGGGCGGGGGGGGGGGGGTGAGGGGGGCTTTCCCCCCCCCCGCCCCTTCCCTAGACCCTCCGGGGGTGGGTGGGTTCGGCTGCGGGGCGTGTGTGGCTGGTCGCGCAGTTCCCCGCGCCCCTAGCAGGGTTGACGCTGGCCAGTACTGGCAACTTCAGCCCGTCCGGCGATTGAGGACGAGCGCCGTTCAGGCGCGACCGGGGTCCGGGGGCGGGGCCCCCGGGAGGGGGGCGGGGGACGGAGTCCCCGCGGGGGGTCGAGGGGCCC
>NZ_LGDD01000209.1 GCF_001279695.1 Streptomyces sp. WM6378 | reverse complement strand
CGAAGGTGGGACTGGCGATTGGGACGAAGTCGTAACAAGGTAGCCGTACCGGAAGGTGCGGCTGGATCACCTCCTTTCTAAGGAGCACTTCTCACCAGGCCTGGCTTGGTCAGAGGCCATTTCGTCGGCAGACGTCCGACGGTGGTCAGCTCATGGGTGGAACGTTGACTATTCGGCACGATGCTTCAGGGTCACCAGTACTGCTTCGGCGTGGAACGTGAACCAGGGAGGATCGGGTCGGGCACGCTGTTGGGTGTCTGAAGGCACGGGCGAAAGCCTGTTGGTCTTCGGTTGCCGGCCCCAGTGCACTCACCATGATGTTGGTGGGGTGATGGGT
>NZ_LGDD01000208.1 GCF_001279695.1 Streptomyces sp. WM6378 | reverse complement strand
CTCTGAACGCGTAGTGCTCGCCCACCCCCGCGTCGTGGGCACGCAGTAAACCGGGGGCCATGGCCGCGGCTACGGGGTCGAAAACCCGCGGAGTCTCCAAGGCGGAAAGGTCACGTACGGCGACCTCCGGATGTTCGTCCGCGTAGTACCGAAAGTGCTGTGTAGGCAGTGCGATAAAGGCAACCTCTGCGCGCTGCTTCCCTGCCGGTGGTCGCATGAGCCGTACCGCGCTCTTGCCGGCGAGGCGAGAGGTGTCTCCGGAGACGAGTGTGGTCTGATGCCAGCCCGAACCGTCCAGGTATTCCACCTGGCATAAGCCATGCAGAGGAGCCACGATGG
>NZ_LGDD01000207.1 GCF_001279695.1 Streptomyces sp. WM6378 | reverse complement strand
CTCTGAACGCGTAGTGCTCGCCCACCCCCGCGTCGTGGGCACGCAGTAAACCGGGGGCCATGGCCGCGGCTACGGGGTCGAAAACCCGCGGAGTCTCCAGGGCGGAAAGGTCACGTACGGCGACCTCCGGATGTTCGTCCGCGTAGTACCGAAAGTGCTGTGTAGGCAGTGCGATAAAGGCAACCTCGACGCGCTGCTTCACTGACGGTGGCCGCCGAAGCCGTACCGCGCTCTTGCCGACGAGGCGAGAGGTGTCTCCGGAGACGAGTGTGGTCTGATGCCAGCCCGAACCGTCCAGGTATTCCACCTGGCATAAGCCATGCAGAGGAGCCACGATGG
>NZ_LGDD01000206.1 GCF_001279695.1 Streptomyces sp. WM6378 | reverse complement strand
CGTTCGGTACGGGTGATCACGAGCAGGAGTCCAACGCCCACCAGAACATGTCGGCGGCCAATTTCGACGCGGCCCGCTTCGGCGGACGTCACTGACACCCGGGGGATCAGGATCATGGGTCAGAATCTGGACCGGCTCAGCTACGACACCGGCGCCTCCACCGAGGTGCAGGGCGGTCTCGCCGGGATCGTCGGGCACCTGGAGCGTGTGCTGACCGACCGCGACCGGGCCGTGAAGGCAGCGATGGCGGAGTTCACCGCCGATGGTGTCTCGGACGAGTACCACGGCAAGGAGCTGCGCTGGAACAAGGCGGCGGCCGAGGTGCGGGAGATCATCCGG
>NZ_LGDD01000205.1 GCF_001279695.1 Streptomyces sp. WM6378 | reverse complement strand
AAGCACGTGGCCACCGTCTCGGCGCACAACGAGTCGGCCGCCCTCAACGACCACTCCCTGTGGTCGAGTGCCGAGTCCCAGGCCGTCCAGTCGATCAGCATCACGCAATAGCACCAAGAGCGTCGCCGGGCACAGCACCCCGTGCCAGGCGGGCAGATCCGTCAACGCATCACCCAGACAGAAGACCCATCACCCAGACATAGGGAGAGACCAATGAGCATGAACATGGACGAGCTGAACTCCGAGTGCGGCGAGCTGCTTCCCGGCCGTGAGGCGCTGGGCCGTCTGAAGTTCAGCTTCGGAAGGTCCGTGAACGTCACCAAGCACGTGGCCACCGTCT
>NZ_LGDD01000204.1 GCF_001279695.1 Streptomyces sp. WM6378 | reverse complement strand
AGCGATCACCCGATCGGACAAGGCCTGCCTGCACGCTCCCCTTCGCCCGTTCTGCACCGCAGGCCCAAGCCGCGCCGCTACGATGAACGGCACGGGCCCAGGCCCCACCGGGGGCCCTGAATGCCCGGTTGTGGGGAGGTAGTTGTGGCAGCACCGCTGGATGCTGAAGACGGTCATCGTCCTGACTACCCGCCGAAGTCTCCGCCTCCGCCGAAGAAGCCGGTGGAGCTGCCACGTCCCGAGGGCGGTACGACCGGTTCCGTGTTGGTGAGGCCGCGTCTTGCGGCGCGGATTGCGAACCGGCGGGCGGCGAACTGGACGTTGGAGAACGCCCCTTGGGCACCCGCGAA
>NZ_LGDD01000203.1 GCF_001279695.1 Streptomyces sp. WM6378 | reverse complement strand
AGCGATCACCCGATCGGACAAGGCCTGCCTGCACGCTCCCCTTCGCCCGTTCTGCACCGCAGGCCCAAGCCGCGCCGCTACGATGAACGGCACGGGCCCCGGCCCCACCGGGGGCCCTGAACGCCCGGTTGTGGGGAGGTAGTTGTGGCTGTGCCGCTGGATGGCGAGGATGGCCATCGTCCTGACTACCCCCCGAAGACTCCGCCTCCGCCGAAGAAGCCGGTGGAGCCGCCACGTCCCGAGGGCGGTATGACCGGTTCCGTGTTGGTGAGGCCGCGTCTTGCGGCGCGGATTGCGAACCGGCGGGCGGCGAACTGGACGTTGGAGAACGCCCCTTGGGCACCCGCGAA
>NZ_LGDD01000202.1 GCF_001279695.1 Streptomyces sp. WM6378 | reverse complement strand
GGCGGATTCAACCGGTCGTTGCAACACCTCGTCCTCGGAGGTGTTGATGGGCAGGCCAGCAGGGTGGATGGCGGCGTTGACCGGGCGTTCGCCGATGAAGTCACCAGGTGCGCCGGCGCTACGGCGGGAAGTGGAGCGTCAGTTCTGGCGGGAGATCGCGAAGGGACTGCTCCCGGAGGAGGCGGCAGCTTCGGTCGGCGTATCCCAAGCGGCGGGGGGAAGATGGTTCCGCCACGGTGGCGGCATGCCACCAATGGATCTTGCTCCGCAGTCCGGCCGGTACCTGTCCTTTCACGAGCGTGAAGAGATCGCGATCCTGAAAGCGCAGGGCATCGGGGTCCGGGAGACCGCGC
>NZ_LGDD01000201.1 GCF_001279695.1 Streptomyces sp. WM6378 | reverse complement strand
ATCGTACGGCGGTGGGGGCGGCGGGCGGGCGGGTCTTCGGGCAGTGCCGGCTCCGGCTGTGACGGGGCCGTGGGCTCGGGGGGTCGTACCGAGCGGTCCCAGAGTTCGAGGAGTCGCGCGTGGTGCTCGGCGCCGCCGAGGGCGCCGAAGGCGTCGACCGCGTCACGCGGCGGGAAGTTGTCCCCGTTGAGATAGCGGTGCCAGGCGGATTTGCTGTACGCGGTGCGGGTGGCCAGGCCGGCCAGGCTCAGGCCCGAGGTCTGTTTGAGATGCCTCAACTCCTCGATGAGGAGCCGGAGTTCGGGTCGGGTCGACTCGGGCAACTGTCGCCACTGGGCCACGCGGTCCCTCCCAAAAGTCCACAACATCCTGTTCCGGGGGCATCTGTACCCCCGAGGGGCCGGAGTCAAGCTCCGGCCCCTCGGGCGAACGGGCGATGGAGTGGATCGGGCCCTGACCGCCAGTCCCCGATGGTCAGGGCCCGGCCGTCAGATCCCGGTGCTCAGCACCACGGCAGGGAGGCCCGGGCCGGGACCCGTACGTAGTGGGCGGAGACGTAGCGGCCGTGGTGGCCGGCCAGGCGGTACCAGACATGGTTGCCGTGCACCGAGGTGCCATTCTTCTTGCAGGTCAGGTACACCTTGTGGCCCGAGCGCAGGGTGCCGGTGGTCCGGTAGGAGGTGCCGGCGCCGGAGCGGACGTGGAGCGGGCGGCCGTATCCGGTGACCACCACACCACGGGCGTGGATCCTGTGGTGGTGGTAGGCGGTGGCGACGCTCGCCTTCGCCGGGGCGGCCGACGCGGCCGTGGGGGTCGCGGCCATCGCGGTGGCCGGGAACAGGGCGAGCAGGGCGGCGACGGCGACGACGCCGCTACGCACGGTGCTTCGGTTCATGTGTGTCTCTCCAAGGTGCGGGGTCCCCGAGTAAGTGACCCTGTGTCAGCAAATGTGTCCGGGGAGCGACGCCGGAATTCGTCCCAGCCGTGCCTGGGACGAATAGGGACGGGGCTGCTGGGGCCCGGCCCGGCACGACGGGCGAGTACCGGCGCTCGCCGTGCCCGCGTTCACTCGCGTGGCGGAACGCCTGGGCCTCACTTAGCGTGAGGAAGGGCGATCGCCGGCCGGCTGCTTTTCGCCGCGAAGCCGGTTGCGGCTCTCCGCGGAGGAGGCGGCCACAGGAGATCGCGGCCACAGGAGATTACCGAGGAGACCGGCACATGGGCCGTCACACCAAGGACTCTGTCGAGGTAGGACGCGCCGAGCGCATAGCGGCCGCGTCCGACCGGTTGTCAACGGTCGGACAGTCCGGGCAGTCGCCCCCGCTGCCCACCCCGCCCCCGGGCGTCGCGTACGCCGGTGAAGGTGTGCCGCCGCCCCGGGCCCCGCACACCGGGGCCAAGCACGAGCACCGCTGGCTCGTCCTCGGCGTGATCGCGCTCGCCCAGCTCATGGTCGTCCTCGACGCGACCATCGTGAACATCGCGCTGCCCTCCGCGCAGCGCGATCTCGGCTTCACCGACGGAAACCGCCAGTGGATCGTCACGGCGTACGCCCTCGCCTTCGGCTCGCTCCTGCTGCTGGGCGGACGGATCGCCGACCTCGTCGGACGCAAGGTCGTCTTCCTGACCGGCCTCGTCGGCTTCGCGCTCGCCTCCGCGATCGGCGGCGCCGCACCCAACTTCGAAGTCCTGGTCACCGCCCGCGCACTGCAGGGCGTGTTCGGCGCGCTGCTCGCCCCGGCCGCCCTCTCGCTGCTCACGACGACGTTCACCGATCCGAAGGAACGCGCCAAGGCGTTCGGCATCTACGGCGCGGTCGCGGGTACGGGCGGCGCGGTGGGACTGCTGCTCGGCGGAGTGCTCACCGAGTACCTCGACTGGCGCTGGTGCCTGTACGTCAACCTCCTCTTCGCGGCCCTCGCCTTCCTCGGCGCGCTGCGCCTGCTGCACCCGGGCGCCCCGCAGGACCGCCCGAAGCTGGACATCCCGGGCACGATCCTTGTCTCGGCCGGCCTGTTCTGCATCGTGTACGGCTTCTCCAACGCGGAGACGCACGCGTGGAGCTCGGTGCAGACCTGGGGATTCCTCGCGGTAGGCGGCGTACTGCTCGCGACGTTCGCCGCATGGCAGACGAGAGCGAAGCACCCGCTCCTCCCCCTCCGCGTCGTGCTGGACCGGGACCGGGGAGCCTCCTACCTGGCGATGTTCATCTCGGGCGCGGGCATGTTCGGCGTGTTCCTGTTCCTGACGTACTACCTCCAGCAGATCCTGCGGTACTCCCCGGTCAAGACCGGGCTCGCCTTCCTGCCGATGGTGTTCGCGATGATCGTGAGCTCGGTCATCGCGCAGAACAAGCTGGTCCCGAGGCTGGGCGCGAAGCCGATCGTGCCGCTGGGCATGGGGCTCGGCGCGGCCGGACTCGCGTGGATGACGGCCCTCGACGCGACGAGCGGATACGCCGGGCACGTGCTGCCCCCGCTGCTCGTGATGGGCGTCGGCATGGGCCTGATCTTCGCCCCCGCGATGAGCATGGCCACGGCGGGGGTGGCCGCACACGACGCGGGCGTCGCCTCGGCGATGGTCAACACCAGCCAGCAGGTGGGCGGTTCGATCGGCACGGCGCTGCTCAATACGTTGGCGACGAGCGCGGCCACGAACTACTTGGTGGGCCGCGAGCCCACCCCCGCGGCGAGGGTCCAGGCCCAGCTGCACAGCTACTCGACGGCGTACTGGTGGTCGGCGGCGTTCTTCGCACTGGGCTTGGTGGTGTCGGTCGCCCTGTACCGAAAGGGCCCGCCACGGCCGGCGGTGGGGCCGACGGAGGGGCCGGTGCATATGTGAGCGGTGGGGGTGTGGGTGGCTCACATGTGGGTGGCCCACATGTGCTGCCGATGACATTTGTCCTGCGGGAGTCGGGATTCTTCGCTCTGCCGTGGGGCCCCTCCCCGACGGGAGTATCAGTGGTGTCGGCAAGGGGCCGGCGGTCGGTGGG
>NZ_LGDD01000200.1 GCF_001279695.1 Streptomyces sp. WM6378 | reverse complement strand
GTCGCTGTGGAAGAACAAGCGGACCCGGTTCCTGGCGCTCGGTCTGCTGGCCGTTCGCTTCGTCATCCGGTACGGGCTCGGTGTCGCCGGTCTCGCGCTCGGGGCGGCCACCGGCCAGCTCACCCTCGGCATCGTGATGGCGGTCATCGGTACGGCGATGGCCTGGGGCGACCAGTGGCTGATCCTCCGTACCCTCAAGCACGCCCAAGCCGCCCAGCTCACCCAGCTCAAGACCGCCTGACCCCCGCCGCCCAGCGCTACTTCCCCGGCGGCCCGCAGCCCCCGCTCCTCCAGCCCCCAGGAGGACGGGGGCACTGGCATGTTCCAGTGCCCGAATCGGCAGAGGCACCGTCACCGCGCGGGAGCGGGTGCGGGAGCGGGCGTGGTGACGGCGGGCCGGCTGCCCGTGTGGGCCGGTGGTCTGCGGTGGAGCACGCTGATGGTGACGGCCGCGGCCGCGGAGACGGCTCCGCCCAGAACCAGTGCGGCACGGGGACCGGCGGCGTGGGCGAGCCATCCGATGCACGGGGCGACCAGAGGTGTGGTGCCGAGTGAGGCCAGCATGTAGAGACTCATCACCCGCCCCCGTATGTCGTCGCTGACGCCGAGCTGGAGCCGGGCCTTGGCGGCGGTCAGGAACACGAGCAGCGCCGTACCCGTCGGGATGAGCATCAGCAGGAAGGCGAGGTGACCGGGCATCAGGCTGCTTGCCACTTCGAGGACGCCGAAGACGGTCGCCGCAGCCGCCATGTGGCCGCCGCTGGGCCGCTGGTAGCGGACGGCGAGCAGGGAGCCGAGCACGGATCCCGCGGCGAGTGCCGCGTTGCCGAGTCCGAAGGCGGCGGCCGGCGCCCGGTAGACGTGCGTGGCCATGAGGGCGGTGGTGATCTGGAAGTTCATGCCGAACGCGGCGACGACCGCGACGAGGACCAGCGTCCGCGCGAGATCGGGGCGGTCGCTGACGTAACGCAGCCCTGCCCGCACCTGACCGGCCGCGCGTGTCGTGGGCGGGCCCGGGTTCAGGGACCGGGGGTTCATGCGGAGCAGGCAGACGATCACTGCCAGGTACGACAGGGCGTTGGCCACGAACGCGGGTGCCGGGCCGCACACCACGATGAGGGGGCCGGCCAGCGCGGGACCCGCCATGCGAGCGAGGTTGAGGACGGCGCTGTTGAAGGCCAGGGCGCTGACCAGCTGACCAGGGGCGACGGATTCCGCGATGAAGGCCTGAAGGGCCGGTTTCTCGACGACCATGGTCAGCCCGAACGTCAGGGCCAGGACGTAGAGGGCGCCCAGACTGACCGTGCCCGTCACCACCAGGGCTGCGGGAGCCAGCGCGACCGCGCCCATCACCGCCTGGGTGGCCATCAAGGTCCGCCGCCTCGAATACCGGTCCACGAGGACGCCGCCGTAGGGGCCGAGCACCAGCAGCGGCAGGAACTGCAGGGCCGTGGTGATGCCGAGCACGGTCCCGTCACCGTGCGACAACTCCAGAGCCAGCCAGTCCTGGGCCACCTTCTGCATCCACGTTCCGGTGTTGGAGGCCGTCTGGCCCAGGGCGAAGAGCCGGAAGTTGGGGCTCTTCAGCAGGGGCCAGCGCCGCGACGGGCGGGGCGGCAGGGGCAGCGTCCATCTCCTGGCAGGCGAGGCGTCGGTGTTCACCAGGCGGCAGGCACCTTCTGGGCTGCCGCGCCCAGACGGGCCCGGCAGGCCGCCACGACGGCAGGGGTGACGCCCGGCATCACGGCGCGCCAGCCGACATTGGCGTTGACCTCGCACAGGGTGAAGCCGCCGCCCGGCGCGAAGAGCAGATCGACCCCGGCCACCCGCAGGCCCAGCACCTCCGCGGCCCGCACGGCAAGCGCCTCGCCCTGCGGGTAGCGGCCCGTGCAGATGCGCGCGGTCCCGCCCAGCGCCAGGTTGGACCGGAAGTCCCCCTCCGGCGCGGTACGGACCTGAGCCGCCACCGCGCGCCCGTCGACCACGATCACGCGCAGGTCGCGCCCGTACGAATACTCCAGGTACTCCTGGAACAGGTACGGGCCGTCCTGGCTGAGGCTGCCCTGAATGCCTTGGAGCATCGCCCTGTGGGGAGCCAGGAACACCTGCTCGCCGCGGTGGCCCTGCACCGCCTTCACGACGCACGGCTGCGGCGCCCCCGCGGGGATCGCCTCCGCCAGCGGCGCATCGGCGTACGTCCAGGTGTCGGGCACCGGAAGGCCCGCCAGCGCGAGCTGTTGCAGGTGCCAGAACTTGTTCAGACACGCCAGCACCGCATCGACCGGGTTCAGCAGAACGGTTCCCATCGCCTCCAGGTGCCGCAGCAGTGTGATCTCGCGGTCCGTGCGCACCGCGGGAGTCCACACCCGCGCATACGCGAGTTTCGGCGGGGCCAGTTCGCACCCGTCCAGGTCGAACAGCGTCAGCCGACCGCCCCGCACAGCCATCAGGAGATCCTTGCTGCACACCACGGCACAGCGGTCGCCGAACTCCGAGGAAAACGCCTCCGCGAGACGGCCCGTCAGTTCCCGCCCCTTCAGGCCCGTCCCCAGTACGAACCAGAAATCGGCCGCACGTCCCCCCAGACACCCACCACCGGTCGACTCGACATCCGCCATGGACACACAACTCCCCTCACCCACCAGGTACGCGGACTCAGTCCGGGCCGCTGTGGCGCGGCCGGGGCTGCCTCAGGAGTGCCCTTCGTACGCGGCGCTTGGGCCCGGAGAGGGCGGATCTCTCCGATCCGCTTACCGGACTGAACGTACACACTGATTGGCATTCCATAGCGCCAATAACTCCCGCTTTGCGGCATATGGGTGAGGACCCCTTTCCTGTACCACCGGCCATTCGGGGGACGCCGGGGTCAGTCGTCACCCCCTGTCTCGGCGCTCAGGACATTTGTCCTGCGGGAGTCGGGATTCTTCGCTCTGCCGTGGGGCCCCTCCCCGACGGGAGTATCAGTGGTGTCGGCAAGGGGCCGGCGGTCGGTGGG
>NZ_LGDD01000199.1 GCF_001279695.1 Streptomyces sp. WM6378 | reverse complement strand
GTCGCTGTGGAAGAACAAGCGGACCCGGTTCCTGGCGCTCGGTCTGCTGGCCGTTCGCTTCGTCATCCGGTACGGGCTCGGTGTCGCCGGTCTCGCGCTGGGCGCGGCGGCTGGTCAGCTCACGCTGGGCATCGTGATGGCGGTCATCGGTACGGCGATGGCCTGGGGCGACCAGTGGCTGATCCTGCGCACCCTCAAGCACGCCCAGGCCGCCCAGGCCGCCTAATCACTTCCCCCGCGCCAGTGCCCCCGCTCCTCCAGCCCCCAGGAGGACGGGGGCACTGGCATGTCTCAGTGCTGCTCGGGCTTCAGGCTTCTTCCCAGGGGGCGGGGTCAGGTCGGCGGTGCCACCACCATCCGGTGGGCCGTTGTTCGGAGGCCGGACCCAACAACTGCCTCTGAAGGCCTCCCGCGCTGTCCTCGGCGGTAGCAGCGACGAATCGCCTGTCCAGCTGGTCCAGAGCCTCGTTCAACAAAACGGCCACGTCATGAGGCAGTCGGCCGACGAGGTCCACGAGAGCGTCGCGGGCCTCCAGCCGTTCCCGGTAGAGACCGGCGGGATACCAGCCCGATGGCGCCCACCTCGATTCCATCTGCGTAATGACCCTCTCCCACACCGCCAAGTTGTTCTGCGCGGTCCAGATGGGGCTGCCGGTTTCCTCATCGAGGGAAAGCTGCGCCAGATATGAAGCCGACTCCCGCACTCTCCCCAAGGATGCCTTGAAGCGGTCGGTGACGGGACTGTCGGGCCGCTGCTCCCGCACGATCTCCTCGAAGTGTTCCACCGTGGCCTGCGGGAGCTGGGGCACCGGTGCCTCGACGGCCGTGACCGTGTAGACGGGCGGCTCGTCCTCGGAGGGTTCGAGCCTCGCGCGGGTGATCAGCCCTTGCGGTGTCGCCACCCAGTACGCGCTGGGTGGTGCTTCCTCTGCGGGGAACAGGACGGTCGTGTTCACGGCCTTCGCGAACCTCGCGGCGAGTTCTGATTCGAGCGGTTGGTCGACGACCGTCTCCTGGACGTAGATGTCCAGTGACCACGTCAAGTCGCCGAGAAGCGGCTGGAGTTCGCACGACACGGCCGCGTCCCAGTATCGGAGATCGGGATCTGTGCCGGGGGCTCCGACATCCACCTCGTCCACCGCGACGTCGAGACATTCGGCAAGGGCGACGGTCACGGCGCCGGGGTTGAGGGAGTCGAGGGTAAGGAGGTTGTATGTCACGGATACGTCCCTGAACCCGGCCCGGGGCTACTTCCCCGGTGCCACGATTCCGCGGTTCTCCAGGAACATCAGCACGTGCCCGCATTCACGACAGGCCAGCGACGTCAGGTAGGTCTTGCTGGCGAACATCTTGTCCGGCCGATAGAACTTCGCCGAGACGGGGGCCGCGTTGGACGCGTACAGCTCGACGGTCTCAAGCCCCCCGCCGCACAAAGGACATGACTCCGGGGGCACGGGGGGAAGCTGCGGTATCGCCATGGCGGGATCTTACGTACGACCCCGCTCAGGACGTCTTGACCGTGCTCACGAACTGCGTCCACGCGGCGACGCCCACCACGAGTACTGGCCCGCCCGGGTTCTTGCTGTCCCGGACTGGGACTACCGTCCCGAAGCCGTCCGCCACTTCGAGGCAGTCGCCGCCCTCGTCATTGCTGTACGAGGACTTGCGCCAGGATCCGTCGGCCACCTCGACGCAGTCCCCGCCCTCCGCATTGCTGTAGGACGACCTGCGCCACGCGCCCTCCGCCACTTCGACGCAGCTCCCGCCCTCCGCGTTGCTGTACGAGGATTTCCTCCAGCGGGCAGTGGCCAGGGGGCGCGTTATGTTCATGCTGCGAAGTCCTCCATTGCCGCCCGGATCAAGGACAGGGACGCGTCCGGCGACAATGCCACGGCCCTGCCCAGATCGTAGGTCTTTGCATAGCGGGCTACCAGGGTAGGAGCGTCCAACAGCTGGCCCGAGTGGGAGTTTTCGGTGTATACGGCCGGGGGTGCATCGGTGAAGGACATGAGGGCGAACATGCCGTTCATCAAGGGATGCGCGCCGACGGCCAACGGAAGAACCTGGACCAGGATGCGGTTCCGCTCCGCCAACTCGGCGATGTGGGTTAGTTGTTCGCGCATGACCCTGCTTCCGCCAACCGGAGTGCGCAGCACGATCTCGTGCAGGATGAACCACAGCTCCGGGCACGTTGGATCGTCCAGGAGCCGGGCTCGTTCCTGCCGTGTGGTGACGTTCTTGTCGATGTCCTCTTCGGTGGCCAGCGGCCTCGCAGCTCGGGTGTACGCCCGCGTGTACTCCGGGATCTGAAGCAACCCCGGCACGATCATCGGCGCGTACTCGCAGATCGCGGAGGCCATCGACTCCAGCTCGGCCGCAAGCTGGAAATACTCCGCATGCTGCGAAGCCTGCTCCATCGCGACGCACATCCGGGTCAGGATCCCGTCCGTATTCAGCGCCGCGTCGAGCAGCTTGGCCATTTCCCTCGTCGGGCGCCGGGTCGCCGACTCCATCTGGCCGATGTACGTGCCCGAGCAGAAGACCAGCGCCCCCAGCTCCTCCTGGGACAGCCCCGCCTCCTCGCGTTTGCGGCGCAGCTCGGTGCCGTAGAAGGCGCGGGGCGAGTCCCACGGGTTGAGGTCCTTGGGTCGCATGGGCAACTCCCTTGTGCCACACCAGTGTTGAATGGGTCGGGCGTACCGCCCATCGAGGGTGGCTCCGTACGGTGACCATTCGCGCACGGAACGTGAAATCACCCGTACGGCCCCAGCCGGTGCGGCAAACCATTAGATATGCGGCATTGCGGCTACTTTCCTCAGTTATGGGAGTTTCGAGTTCTGCCAAGCGGATGCTGGTCGGACGGCCGCTGGACACCAGTCGGCTCGGTGAGACGCTGCTGCCCAAGCGGCTCGCGCTGCCGATCTTCTGTAGCGACCCGCTCTCCTCGGTCGCGTACGCCACCGAGGAGATCCTGCTGATCCTCGCGCTCGGCGGAGCCACCCTGCTGCACCTCACCTGGTATGCGGCGGCGGCGATCATTTTTCTGTTGGTGGTCGTGGTGGCCTCGTACCGGCAGACCTGTTACGCCTATCCGGGTGGTGGCGGCGCCTACATCGTCAGCGCCGAGAACCTCGGGCCCACCGCCGCGCTCACCGCGGCCAGCGCGCTGCTCGTCGACTACGTGCTCACCGTCGCCGTGTCCGTGGTGTCCGGTGTTGCTGCCATTACGTCGGCCATCCCCTCGCTCGCCGATCACCAAGTCGCCCTGTCCGTCACGTTCGTGGTGATCCTCACCGTCATGAACCTGCGCGGGGTGAGGGAGTCGGGGCGGGTGTTCGCGATTCCCACGTACGGCTTCGTGTTCGTGATCTACGTGATGTTCGCGTTCGCCGCCGTACGGCTCGCCACCGGCACCACCATCCGTGCCGAGTCCGCCGCGCTGCCCATCCACGCGGCCGGGACGTACGCCGGGATCGCCGTCGTGCTGCTCGCCATGCGAGCCTTCGCCTCCGGGTGTACGGCCCTGACGGGGGTGGAGGCGATCAGCAACGGCGTACCCGCGTTTCAGAAGCCGAAGAGCCGCAACGCCGCCAACACCCTCGCCGCGATGGGCCTGTTGTCGGTCACCATGTTCGCCGGGATCACCGCGCTCGCCATGGTCTACAAGGTCCATGTGGCCGCCGATCCAACGGAGTTGGGGCTGCCGGCCGGGACTGCCATGTCCACCGCGCTCGCGCAGATCGCGCGGGCCACGTTCGGGCACGTGGACATCATGTTCTACCTGGTGCAGGCCTTCACCGCGGGCGTGCTGATCCTTGCCGCGAACACCGCGTTCAACGGGTTCCCGATGCTCGCCTCGATCCTGGCCCGCGACCGGTACGCGCCGCGCCAGCTCTACAACCGGGGCGACCGGCTCGTCTACTCCAACGGTGTCGTGCTGCTCGCGCTCGCCGCGATCGCGCTGATCGTGATGTTCGACGCGGAGCTGTCCCGGCTGATCCAGCTGTACATCATCGGCGTCTTCGTCTCGTTCACGCTGTCGCAGGCCGGCATGGTCAAGCACTGGCGCAAGGAGCTCGCGACCCCGGCGGGCCAGGAGAACCGGCGGCACATCCACCGCTCGCTCGCCATCAACTCGGTCGGCGCGACCATGACCGCGATCGTCCTCGTCATCGTGCTGATCACCAAGTTCACGCACGGGGCATGGCTGGTGATCATCGCGATGCCGCTCCTGTTCGTCGGGATGAAGGGCGTACGGCGGCACTACGACCAGGTGGCCAGGGAGGTCGCCGTCGAGCCGGACGCCAAGCCGCGCAGGCCGTCCCGTCACCACGCGTTCGTCCTCGTCTCCAGCGTGCACGCACCCACCCTGAAGGCGATCGGCTTCGCCCAGGCGCTGCGGCCCGACACCCTGACCGCGCTCACGGCCGCCGCCGACGACGACGCGGTCAAGCTGCGCGAACAGTGGGCCACGCACGACCTGGGCGTACCGCTGAAGATCATCAACTCGCCGTACCGGGAAGTCGTCGGGCCGGTCCTCGCCCATGTGAAGGAGACGGCGGACTCGGATCCGGGCGCGATGGTGTCCGTGGTCATCCCCGAGTACATCGTGGGCCACTGGTGGGAGCAGCCGCTGCACAACCAGAACGCGCTGCGGCTGAAGGCCCGGCTGCTGTTCATGCCGGGGGTGACCGTGATCGACGTGCCGTACCGGTTGCACTCCGCGCGGAAGGACGAGCCGGTCAAGCAGTGAATCCGTAGTGCTCCCGTAGTACTGGGGAGCCACCCCGTAGCACTCGGGAGCTACCCGCGAAGTGGGCTCTCCAGCGCGACGCCGATGACATCGTCCGATTCATAACTTCCTTACCGACAGCGGTGATTCATCGCTGCACTTCACCGGTAAGGAAGGGTCCCTCATGGCGCCGCCCCGCTCTCCGCACGGCCGGCAACCGCACGGCATGCATCCCCGTACCGGCCGGATGCGCCGGACCCTGATCGCGCTGCTCGTCGCCGCGTCGGTGGCGGTGCCGCTGTCGGGTGCGGCTCGGCCGGCCGCGGTGCCCGCCCCCGCTCCGGCCGCGCTCGCCCCGCTGTCGGTGGCCGGTCTCGACGCCCGGTACGCGGCCAACCGCGGCAACATCCTGGCAGCCGAGAAGATGGCCGAGGACTCCGGAAACCGGCGCAGGGCGCGGGCGCTGGACGACATGGCCGGCCCCGGCCGTACCTTCCTCTCCTTCGACGGGCGCGACGGCGGGCGCACGGCAGAGGTCTTCGGCGACCTGGCCCACGCCGAGCGGATCGCGGTCCTGGTCCCGGGCTCGGACACCAACCTCGACCTGTACGCGCGGCTCAGGGACGGCGCGCTGGCCCTGTCGAAGCAGCTCGGCCCGGGCGCGGCGGTCATCGCCTGGATGGGGTACGAGACCCCGGCGACGGTGAGCCCCGAGATCCTCACGCCGGGGCGGGCGGATGACGCTGCATCTCAACTTGCCTTATTTGTAAGAGGGTTGCGATCGGCCAAGCCCTCAGCCCGTACCGCTCTCCTCTGCCACTCCTACGGCTCGGTGGTCTGCGCGAAGGCCGCGTCCGGCGTGGATGTCGCCGACATCGTCCTGTACGGCAGCCCCGGTACGGGCTTCGACACGGCGGCTGCCCTGCACACCCGGGCCACGGTGTGGGCGGGCCGGGGCGGGGCCGACTGGATCGGCGACGTGCCGCACGTCAGCCTCCAACTCCCCTTCATGACGCTCGGGTTCGGAACCGATCCCGTCTCCCGTCACTTCGGGGCCCGTCTCTTCGACGCGGGGCCCGGTGGCCACAGCGACTACTTGAAACCCGGCTCCGTACCGCTGAAGAACATCGCCCGGATCGTGAACGGCCGGCCGCCGGTCGGCCCGCCCCGGATCGGCCAGACCCCGATCGGACCGTCATCGCAGGAGGATCGCCATGCGTGAACTCATCCAGCGCATCGAGGAGGCGACCCCGGCCGGCCGCGACCGTGCCGTGGACGCGCTGCGCGCCTTCGCCATCCTCGGGGTGGTGCTCGGCCACTGGCTGGTCACCGCGCTCGTCTTCGACAGCGGGACGGTGCACGGCGCGAGTCCGCTCCAGCACATGCCCCAACTGGCGCCCATATCCTGGGTGTTCCAGACACTGGCCGTCTTCTTCCTGGTGGGCGGGCAGGTCGCGACGAAGAGTTACGCGTCCGCCCGCGCCCGGGGTGTGACGTACGGGCAGTGGCTGAGAGCACGGCTCGGCAGGCTCTTCCGGCCGGTGGCGGCGGTGCTCGTGGTGTGGCTGGTCGCGGCGGGCGGGATGCTCGCGTCGGGCGTGGGGCTCGACACGCTGCACACCCTGTTCAAGCTGGTCCTGTCGCCGCTGTGGTTCCTGCTCGTCTTCGCGGCCCTGACGGCGGCGACGCCGCTGGTGTCCCGGGTGCATCCGCTGTGGCCGCTCGCGGTCGTCATGTACGTGGACGTGTACCGCTTCGGGAACGGCGGGGCACAGTGGACGGGGTGGCTCAACCTGCCGGCGGGGTGGCTGGTGCCGTACTGCCTGGGGGCGCTGTGGGCCCGGCGGGGCGCGGGCACGTCGCTGCGGACGACGGGGTGGGTGCTGCTGGTCGGGGGTTCCGTGGTCACCGCGCTGCTCGTGCTGTTCGCGGGGTATCCCGCCTCGATGGTCGGGGTGCCGGGGGCCGCGATATCCAACCTGAACCCGCCGACGCTGGCCGCCGTCACGTTCGGGCTCGCGCAGTGCGGCGCCGCGCTGCTGCTGCTCGGCCCGTTGCGCCGGGCGCTGCGGCGGCCGACGCTGTGGGCGGCGGTGGCGCTGGTGAACCTGTCCGCGATGACGATTTTCCTGTGGCACCAGACGTCGATGATCGCGGTCACTTGCCTGGGTCTGCTCGCGGGCGGCGACCTGGCCGGACTGCACACCGTGCCTGACGGCAGTGCCTGGGTGCTGGCCCGGCTGGCCTGGCTGCCGGTGTTCGCGGTGATGCTGGTGGTGTGCTGGGTGACGTTCCGCGCGTACGAACAACCGAGGCGCGGGCGCGGGGGGTCGAGGGTGGTGCGCGCGGGGCGGCCCGCTCGGACGGGGGAGATGGGGCGTGCCTAGGGTGAGCTTCGTGAAACAGGGGGACGGGGAACGGGCGCGGCAGGTGGGGCGGCGGGGCGCGGCGCGACTGCGGGCGGTGCCGCGCGCCCTGCGCGAGGACCTGATTCCGGTCTCGGAGTCGTCGCCGCCCCGGTCGCAGCCGGAGTGGATGATGTGGCGGCCCGCGCTCATGGTTCCGCTGCTGTTCGGCGCGGTGTTCGCGGTCGCCGCCGGCACCGACCAGTATGCCCACCGCTTCCACCTGGGGGTGGAGACGGGTGTGGTGCTGGCCGGGATCCAGGCCGGGGCACTGATCCTCGCGCTCTACCGGCCGCTGGCGGCCTGGTGGGCGGCGACCACCGTCATGCTCGTGGCCGCGTTGTGGGCGGAGTCCCGGGTCGACCTGGACGCCGTGTATCCGTGGAGCGGGCCCGGGATCGCGGTCCAGACCGCGGTGCTCCTCTTCGTCGCGCTGCGACACCGGCCCCGGGTCGCGGTCGAGACGCTGGCGATCAGCCTGGGTACGGGCGTGCTCTGCTCGGTCCTCCACACCCGGCCGCACAGCTCGCCGAGCGCCGGGCTCGCGTTCGTGTTCTTCTCGATCGCCGTCGTGGTCGGGGCGGCGCTGCGCGGCCGCCGGGTGGCCCGTACGCAGCTCGTCGTACAGGAGGAGATCACCGCCGAGGAGCGGGCCCGGCGCACGCTGCTTGAGGAGCGCAGCCGGATCGCGCGCGAGCTGCACGATGTGGTGGCCCACCACATGTCGGTCATCTCCATCCAGGCGCAGGTTGCCCCGCACCTTGTGGAGAACCCGTCGGACGAGCTGAAGGAGAATTTGGCGGGGATACGGCAGAACGCGGTCGAGGCGCTCACCGAGCTGCGGCGGGTGCTGGGCGTACTGCGCTCCGAGGATCCGGCGGCGGAGGGCGCTCGCCATGCCCCTCAGCCGTCGCTCGATCGTCTTGATGAGCTGGTGGCGAACGTGCGGGGGGCGGGGGTGTCGGTGACCGCCGATGTGGTGGGTACGCCGCGCGCGCTCTCGCCCGGGGCGGAACTGTCCGCCTTCCGCATCGTGCAGGAGGCGCTGAGCAATGCGATGCGGCATGCGCCGGGGGCGGCGGTGCGGGTGCTGATCGCGTACCACCGGTCGGGCTTGGTCGTACGGGTCACCAACACCGCGCCGGACCGCCCGGTCGCCCCGTCGCCCGGAGCGGGGCACGGGTTGCTGGGGATGCGGGAGCGGACTGCGATGCTGGGGGGCGAGCTTGCCGCGGGGGCAACGCCGGACGGGGGGTACGAAGTGAGCGCGACGCTTCCGCTGGAGGGCAGGCCGTGACGATCCGGGTGCTGATAGCGGACGACCAGATGATGGTCCGTCAGGGATTCACGGTGCTGCTCAACGCGGAGCCGGACATCGAGGTGGTGGGGCAGGCGGTCAACGGCCTCGAAGCGGTGGCGCTCGCGGCCGAACTCGCCCCCGACGTCGTCCTGATGGACATCCGCATGCCGGAACTGGGCGGCATCGAGGCGACCCGTCGCGTTACGGGGGAGGCCGGGTCGGAGGTGAGGGTGCTTGTTCTCACCACCTTCGACCTCGACGAGTACGTGTACGAGGCGCTGCGCGCGGGGGCGTCGGGGTTCTTGCTGAAGGATGCCTCCGCCGATGAACTCGCCCATGCGGTACGGGTGGTGGCGTCCGGGGATGCCCTGCTCGCCCCGAACATCACCAAGCGCCTGATCGCGGAGTTCTCGCGGCTGACGGAGTCGCCTCGGGCTCCGCTGAAGGAGCGGGTGGGTGTCTTGACGGAGCGCGAGACGGAGGTGCTGTCCCTGATCGCGCAGGGCCTGTCCAACGCGGAGATCGCGGCGGGGCTGGTGCTGGCCGAGCAGACGGTGAAGACGCATGTCAGCCGGGTGCTGGTGAAGCTGGGGTTGCGGGACCGTACGCAGGCGGCGGTGTACGCGTACGAGTCCCGCCTGGTAACCCCGGGCTGACCAACCCCCTGGGAGCTTTCCCACCCTCCCCTCCCTGCTCCTCAAGAGCTTGGGGGAGGGTGGGGAAGAAGGGGCGGGGCTACAGCCACCCGAACCGCCGCGCGTACCACCCCTTCACCACCTGCGTAAGCGTGCAGTACGCCAGCAGCACTCCCACCAGCCACGGGAAGTAGCTCATCGGTACCGGTACGAAGCCGAGCGTCGGGGCCAGTGGGGAGAAGGGGAGGTACAGGCCCGTCGCCACTGCCAGGATCGTCATCACCATCACCGGCCACGTCGCCCGGGACTGGATGAACGGGATCTTACGAGTGCGGATCATGTGGACTATCAGGGTCTGCGACAGCAGGCCCTCGATGAACCAACCCGACTGGAACAGCGCCTGGTTGGATTCGGAATTCGCTCCGAAGACGTTCCACATGATCACGAACATCGCTATGTCGAAGATCGAGCTGATGGGCCCGATCGTCACCATGTAGCGCCCGATCCCCTTCGCGTCCCAGTTGCGCGGCTTGCGCAGGTACTCCTCGTCCATGCGGTCCCACGGCGTGGCCAGCTGGGCGATGTCGTACACCAGGTTCTGGACCAGGAGCATGATCGCGAGCATCGGCTGGAAGGGGATGAAGGCGGAGGCGACCAGGACCGAGAAGACGTTGCCGAAGTTCGACGACGCCGTCATCTTGACGTACTTGATCGTGTTGCCGAAGGTGGTGCGGCCCTGGACCACGCCCTGCTCAAGGACCGTGAGGTCCTTCTCAAGCAGGATGATGTCCGCCGACTCCTTGGCGATGTCGACGGCCGTGTCGACGGAGATGCCGACGTCCGCGTCCCGCAGCGCCGCCGCGTCGTTGATGCCGTCCCCGAGGAAGCCGACCGTGTGCCCGTCGGCCTGCAGAGCCCGTACGATGCGGGCCTTCTGCACCGGGTTGATCTTCGCGAACACCGCGGTGTGCGCGGCCAGTTGGCGCAGGGCCGCGTCGTTCAGGGCGTCCACCTCCGGGCCCGTCACGACCGTGCCGACCTCGATGCCGACGTCCGCGCAGACCCGGGCCGCGACCAGCTCGTTGTCACCGGTGACGACCTTCACCGCGATGCCCTTGTCCGCGAGGCCGCGCAGCGCCGCGGCCGCGTCCGCCTTCGGCGGGTCGAGGAAGGCGAGGAAGCCGACGAGGGTGAGGCCGGACTCGTCCGCGACGGTGTACGTGTCGCGCGCGGTCGGCATCGTGCGGGTGGCGACGGCCAGGACCCTGAGCCCCTGGCGGTTGTTGTCCTCGGCGGTGCGGGTGACGTGCCACCGGAGCTGGTCGGTGAGCTCCACGCGCTCGCCGCGGTCCATCATGTGCGTGCACAGGGCGACGACTTCCTCTACCGCGCCCTTGGTGATGAGTACGTGATCCGCTCGGCCCGCGCCGCCCAGCAGGCCGTTGCGATTGAGAACGACGGACATCCGGCGTCGGGCGAAGTCGAAGGGGATCTCGTCGACCATCGAGAACCGTGCGTCGACGACAACCTCCTCGGCCTCGCCGACGCGGTCGATGACCGCCTGGTCCATGAGGTTGCGCAGGCCGGTCTGGAAGTGGGCGTTCAAGTACCCGTACTCCAGAACCTCGTTGTCCGCCGCGCCGTGCACGTCGAGGTAGCGGTCGAGGACGATGCGGTCCTCGGTGAGGGTGCCCGTCTTGTCGGTGCACAGGACGTCCATCGCGCCCAGGTTCTGGATCGCGTTGAGCCGCTTGACGACGACCTTCTTCTTCGCCATCGCGACGGCGCCGCGCGCGAGGTTCGCCGAGACGACCATCGGCAGCATCTCGGGCGTGAGCCCGACCGCGACGGCGATGGCGAACAGGAACGCCTCGTCCCAGTCGCCCTTCGTGAACCCGTTGATCGCGAACACGACGGGGACCATCACCAGCATGAAGCGGATGAGCAGGAAGCTGACGTTGCGGACCCCGTGGTCGAAGTTGGTCTGCGGCCGCTCCCCGACGAGCGAGCCCGCCATCGACCCGAAGTAGGTGTCCGCGCCGGTGGCGACCACAACTCCCGTCGCCGTACCGGACGTTACGGACGTGCCCATGAGGCAGAGGTTCCCCGCCTCGACGGGGTCGGCCCCCGGGGCGTTCCGGTTGTCCTCCCCGGGGCGTACGTCCGTCTTGGCCACCGGCAGCGACTCGCCCGACAGGGCGGCCTGACTGACCATCAGGTCCTTGGCGGTGACGAGTCGCAGGTCCGCCGGGATCAGGTCGCCGGCCCCGAGCTTGACCATGTCACCCGGGACGACCTGGTCCATCGGGATCTCGACGGTGGTCGTCAGCGCGCCGCGACCGGCCCGGCGCTGAACGGCGGTGGTCGTGGTGACGAGCTTCTTCAGCGCGTCGGCGGCCCGCCCGGAGCGGAACTCCTGCCAGAACCGCAGCAGCCCGCTGATGGCCACCATCACGGACAGGATGATCACGCCGGGGTCGGCCGGGTCCTGCCAGTACATGACTGCGGCGAGGAAGACGAGTACGGCGATGAACGGGTTCGCGTACGCCCTGGCGAGCTGCGCGTACCAGCGCGGGGCGCGCTCCTGGGCGACGGCGTTGAGCCCGTGCCGCTCCTGGCGGTCGAGCGCCTCGGCCTGGCAGAGCCCGTCGCGGTCGACGCCGTACTCCTTGAGGACCTGCGCGGTGGGCTGCGCGGCGATGGCGCCGAGCCGCTCGCCCACGGTGCGGGTGCGGGCCTCCAGCTCGGCGGCCCGCCGCTCGCGACGCCCGCGCCGGCCCGGCGGTGCGAGCTTCTCGGGGGTGGGGGTAGGGGTGAGCGTGGTCATGACGAGACCTCCCTGGGGTCGTCAGAGGTGGCGCCCCCGCGACATGCGGGCACGCGGACATGGGAAAGGCGTGCGCGAAGGGCGCACGCCGCGAGAGGGAGAGGGGCCGGTCGGGTCAGCCGACGGGCAGGGCGCGGCGAGGACTTCGGTCGGGACTCATTCCCGAACACCTCCTCGCTGCGGGCACGGCGGCGCCGAGAAGACGGCGACCGTGCGGTGTGGGCACGGTGATGACGGCTACCGTCATGACGGCCGTGCGGGTATTTGCGTCGATATGAAAGTAACATACTTGCGCGGACGCGAAAGTACTGGTTCCGGGTGCGGGGCTCGTACTTTCGGCGGACCGGGGTCCGGCTCTATGGGCGATCCGAGGCGCCCGCGCGGCCCGGCACGATCGTGGAATGCAATTCTCCCGTCGTACCGCGGTGGGGGCCGCGGTGGGAGTCGCGGTGGCGGGAGCCCTCGCCGTTCCGGCCCTGTGTACCGGACCGGCGCTCGCGGCCGCGCCCGTCGAGCAGCCCCATCCCGTGTCCCGCGCGGCCGAGCAGGCCGACCCGGCGCTCGACGTCGTCGCCGTCTCGATCGCGGCCGTCGCCTCGGCCGGCGGCCTGCTGTACGCCCGCCGCCGCCCGCGCTGACCTTCCGCCGTCTTCGGCGCTTCTTCTGCTTCTTCTTCCGCTTCCTCTGCTCCACCCCGGGGGTGTCCTCATGCTGCACGTGCTGTACCTGATCGGTGTCGCCGCGTTCGCGGCCAGCGGTGTCCTGGCCGCGAACCGGGCGAACATGGACCCCTTCGGCGGTCTGGTCCTGGCCTTCGCCGCGTCGGTGTCCGGCGGCACCCTGCGCGACCTGATCCTCGACCGTCACCCGCTGTACTGGACGCACGACTGGGTCCTGCTGACCGTCATCGCCTGCACGGCCGTCTCCACGATGCTGTACCTGCGGCGCTGGGAGCTGCCGCAGCGTTCCCTGATGGTGGTGGACGCGGTCGGCCTCGCCGTGGTCACGGTGATGGGCGCCCACGCCGCGGTGGACGCCGGGGTCACCCCGGCCGCGGTGGTGATCCTCGCCGTGCTGACCGGCGTCACGGGCGAGGTCGTACGCGACGTACTGTGCGGCCAGTTCCCGCCGCTGCTGCTCCGCGAGGAGGTGTACGCGACCGCCGCGTTGGCCGGCGCGCTCTGCTACCAGCTCCTGCACTGGCTGGAGGCGGGCCCGACCCCGACGACGGTCGTCGCCGCCGGGGTCGTCCTGTCACTGCGGTTGACGGCGGTCTTCCGGGACCTGCACCTGCCGAGGTTGCAGGGCGTGCGTCGAGGCGCGTCCGGTGGCGCCGAGTGCCCTGCCGCACATGCCGGACGCACCGAACACGCCGGACGGGCGCTCCGGTCAGCCGCGGCGGCGGCGCAGGAGGAGGAAGCCGCCGGCCGCGACGCCTGCGGTGGAGACCGCGGCCAGGGCTTGCGGGGCGACGGAGTTGCCGGACGGCGTTGACGGGGCGGGGGTCGGGGTTGCCGGGTCGCCGCCGTGGCCGTGGTGGCTCACCGTGGAGCGGGGTGCGTCCGCGGCGATCTTCTGCTCCGACGGCGCCGCGGCGGCCTTCGCGGTGCTGCCGTACACCACGTCCGAGCAGCTGTAGAAGGCCTCCGGGCTGTCGTCGCGCTGCCAGACCTTGTAGATGATGTGGCGGCCGGTGCGGGCGGGCAGCGTACCGGTGAAGTCGTAGTAGCCGTCCGTCGCCGTTCTGGAGGTCTGGTAGGTGGCTACGGGGGTGTCGTCCAGGTCGGACCACTTCAACGGCTTGGTCGGGTCGAAGCCCTGCTTGGTGATGTACACCGTCATCGTGCCCGAATGGGCCGCCGTGACACGGAACTTGAAGTCGAACTGCCCCGCCGCGACGCTGGTGGACGGCCAGTCGGTACGGGCCCAGTCAAGGGCCCGGTACTTGTCCCGGTTCGCCGAGCACAGCTTGCCGTCCGGGATGAGCTGACGGGACTGGCCGTTGGCGTTGGCGATGTTCACCTCGTTCCAGTCGTACAGCGGCTGGGTGCCCGAGTCCGCGACGAGGTCCTTGCACACCTGCGACACCGGGTGCTCCGGGCCCTCGGCGTAACAGGCGGCGATCCGGCTGACCGGGTTGAACATGGCTCCGTGCGCGGAGGCGGGCGTCGGGGCGAGGCTGAGGAGCGTCAGGGAGGTCGCCCCGAGGACACCCAGGGACGCTGCGGTACGCCGTGCGGACATGCGAGTGCTCCTTGATCGTGGGGAGGCGGGGCGGCTGCGGCGGTTCGCGGGCGCGCCAAGTCGCCCTCTGGTAGCGGTACTTGAGAGACTGGCATTGGTCTGGACCAAGTCGCAAGAGGTGTGCGGGCACCTGTCGGGAGCGGTTGGTGCCGGGAGGCTGGTGGTCGGCGCCGGGGTCGTGGAGGGCGGCGGCGATCCGTGCGAGCGGCCGTCCGACGACGGTGACGGCCTCGGTCTCCTCGACGGCCCAGCCGAGGCGGGCGCAGGGGCAGGAGGGGGGGGGGGGGGGCGCCCGGGCCCCGGTCCCCCCCCCGCCGGCCCGGACAGTAGAGTGCGGCTCCGTCCCCCGCGCGCTCACACCGAGGTACCCACACCGTGACCCCCCACTCTCCGAACCCCCTCCCCGACGTCACCGTCACCGTCATCGGGATCGGGGCCGACGGGTGGGCCGGGCTCGCCCCCCGGTCGCGGGACGCGCTCACCCGTGCCGATGTCGTCATCGGCGGGGCGCGCCAGCTCTCGCTGCTGCCCGACGCGTGCGGCGCGGAACGAGTTCCCTGGCCCAGCCCGCTCCGCCCCGCCGTCCCCGCACTCCTCGAAGCCCACCGCGGGCGTCGCATCGCCGTGCTGGCCAGCGGTGACCCCATGTTCTACGGGATCGGGCGGACCCTCACCGAGCTCCTCGAAACCCCGCCACTCGTCCTGCCGCACCCCTCCTCCCTCTCCTACGCCTGCGCCCGCCTCGGCTGGGCCGTCGAGGAGACCGAGGCCGTCACCGTCGTCGGACGGCCGCTCGCACGGATCGCCGCCGCCCTCCACGACGGGCGCCGGCTGCTCGTGCTCAGCGCCGGTGCCGACACCCCCGCCGACGTCGCAGCCCTCCTGCGCGACCGGGGGTTCGGGCCCAGCCGGATGCGAGTCCTCGAACAGTTGGGGTCCGAGGGCGAAGGCTGCGTCGAAGGGAGCGCCGACGGGTGGGACCTGCCGCCCGGCGACGCCCTCAACGTCATCGCCGTCGACTGCCGCCGCGCCCCCGACACCCTCCGCCTCGGCGGCGTGCCGGGACTCCCCGACGACGCGTACGAGCACGACGGGCAGCTCACCAAGCGGCACGTCCGCGCCGCCACCCTCGGCGCGCTCGCGCCCGCGCCCGGCGAACTGCTCTGGGACATCGGCGGCGGCTCCGGCTCCATCGCGGTCGAGTGGATGCGCACGCACCCCTCCTGCCGGGCCCTCACCGTCGAGCGCGACCCGGTACGGGCCGACCGCATCGCCCGCAACGCCGACCGGCTCGGCGTGCCCGCGCTGCGCGTCGTCACCGGCCCCGCCCCGGCCGCACTGGCTCAACTCCCCACCCCCGACGCCGTGTTCATCGGCGGCGGCCTCACCGCGCCCGGGCTGCTCGCGGCCTGCTGGGACGCGCTTCCCGCCGGCGGACGGCTCGTCGCCAACACCGTCACCCTGGAGTCCGAGGCGCTGCTCGCCGAGTGGTACCGGCGGCACGGCGGCGAACTCGTACGGCTCGCGGTCGCGCACGCCGTGCCGGTCGGCGGGTTCACGGGGTGGCGACAGGCCATGCCCGTCACGCAGTGGTGCGTAACCAAGTCCGATCCTTCGCCGATCAACCACCCCTCATCTGGAGCAGTCACATGACCGTGTACTTCATCGGCGCGGGCCCCGGTGCCGCCGACCTGATCACGGTGCGCGGCGCCCGTACGCTCGCCTCCTGCCAGGTCTGCCTGTACGCGGGGAGCCTCGTCCCGCGCGAGCTCCTCGCGGAATGCCCCGAGGGCGCCCGCCTCGTGGACACCGCGCAGCTCAACCTGGACGAGATCATCGGGGAGTTGGTACGCGCCCACGAGGCGGGGCAGGACGTGGCCCGGCTGCACTCCGGCGACCCTTCGGTGTTCAGCGCCGTTGCCGAGCAGATGCGGCGGCTCGATGCGGCCGGGGTGCCCTACGAGGTCGTGCCGGGGGTGCCCGCGTTCGCCGCGGCCGCGGCCGCCCTCAAGCGGGAGCTCACCGTGCCCACGGTCGGCCAGACCGTCATCCTGACCCGCATCGCCCAGCGCGCCACGGCCATGCCGGAGGGCGAGGACCTCGCGACGCTGGGGCGCAGCGGGGCGCTTCTTGTTCTGCACCTGGCTACGGGGTACGTCGACCGTGTCGTCGAGGAGTTGCTGCCGCACTATGGCGCGGACTGCCCTGCGGCGGTGGTCGCCTTCGCCTCCCGGCCCGATGAGCTCGTCCTGCGCGGGACGCTCGCCGACATCGCGGGGCAGGTCAAGGAGGCGGGTGTCGTGCGTACGGCTGTGATTCTGGTGGGGCGGGTGCTGGGGGCGTCCGAGTTCAGGGACAGCCACCTGTACTCGGCCGACCGGCACCGCTGCTAGGGGGCTGCCCCTGACCCGGGGTTGCTGGGGGCGCTGCCCCCCGCCCCCCGCTCCTCAAACGCCGGAGGGGCTGGTTCGGTTGGCTGCGGGCCGTCGCGGGCTGGCCGCGCCCACGCGGCGGAGCCGCACGATGTCACAGCCCCGCGCCCCTAACAGGACTGGTGTCGGCCCAGTACTGGCATCTTCAGCCTGTCCGGCGCAGGACTGGTGTCGGCCCAGTACTGGCATCTTCAGCCTGTCCGGCGATTGAGGACGAGCGCCCTTGAGGCGCGAACGGGGTCTGGGGCGGAGCCCCAGCACCTGCCGGTCCAGCGTGACGTCACGGCCCAGCCGGCTCGCTTCGGCCCACCACGTTCCCCGCCCGGTCGATGCAGATCACGTCCACCACCACCGGCGCCCCCCGCAGCACCCCCAGCGCTTCGTCCCGGGCCCGTGCCGCCACCAGGTCGCCCAGGGGGACCCCCGCCGCCGTGCACGACTGGAGTGCCGCCAGGCCTGTGTTGGCCTCCGCCACCTCCGCCGCCAGCGACTCCGCCGCGCCGCCCTCGCGGGCCAGTTCCGCCAGGAACTGCTTGTTCACCTGGGAGCGGGCCGAGTGCAGGTCCAGGTGGCCCGCCGCCAGTTTCGACAGTTTCGCGAAGCCGCCGCAGATCGTCAGGCGGTCCACCGGGTGGCGGCGTACGTACTTCAGGACCGCTCCCGCGAAGTCGCCCATGTCCAGGAGGGCGTCCTCCGGCAGGCCGTACTCCGTCACCACCGTCTTCTCCGACGTCGAGCCCGTGCACCCCGCCACATGCGTACGGCCCGCCGCCCTCGCCACGTCCACCCCACGCCGGATCGAGTCGATCCACGCCGAGCAGGAGTAAGGGACGACGATGCCCGTGGTGCCCAGGATCGACAGGCCGCCCAGGATCCCCAGGCGCGGGTTCCACGTGGAGCGGGCGATCTCCTCTCCGTGGTCCACCGAGATCGTGATCTCCACGTCTCCCGGCACGCCGTGCCGGCCCGCCACCAGCGCCACGTGGTCCCGCATCATCTGGCGCGGAACCGGGTTGATCGCCGGTTCGCCCACCGGCAGCGGCAGGCCCGGCAGGGTGATCGTGCCCACCCCCTCGCCCGCCCGGAACACCACGCCCGAGCCCGGCGGAAGCAGCCGCACCGTCGAGCGGATCAGCGCGCCGTGCGTCACGTCCGGGTCGTCGCCCGCGTCCTTCACCACCGCCGCCATCGCCCGCCCGGCCGCCAGCTCCTCCGCCGCCAGCGCGAACGCCGGGGTCTGGCCGCGCGGCAGCGTGATCGTCACCGGGTCGGGGAACTCTCCGGTCAGCAGCGCGGTGTACGCGGCGGTCGTGGCCGCCGTCGCACAGGCACCGGTCGTCCAGCCGGGGCGAAGGCCGGTGTGCTTGAGTTGGGCGCCGCGCCCGCCCTTCGCCTCACTCATCGCCCACGGCCCTGCCCGCCCTGCTCACGCCCTTGGCCTCACTCACGAACGGAACCCGATCCTGTGCACGTCTTGATTCTGGGGGGTACGGGCGAGGCCCGTCGGCTGGCGGGGCTGCTGCACGGCGCCGAGGTCGCCGGGCTGCGCGTGACCAGTTCGCTCGCGGGGCGGGTCGCCGCGCCCCGGATGCCGGACGGGGAGGTCCGCATCGGCGGGTTCGGCGGCGTCGAGGGCCTCGCGCAGTGGCTGCGTACGCACGAGGTGGACGCGCTCATCGACGCCACCCACCCTTTCGCCCGGACGATCAGTTTCAACGCTGCGGCGGCCGCAGCCGCAGCCCATGTTCCCCTGCTCGCGCTGCGCCGGCCCGGCTGGGTCCCCGGCGAAGGCGACCGCTGGCACCCGGTGGACTCCCTCGACGAAGCCGCGGCCCTGCTCCCCGCCCTTGGCCGCCGAGTCTTCCTCACCACCGGACGCATGGGGCTCGCCGCCTTCGCCCACCTCGACGCGTTGTGGTTTCTGATGCGATCCGTGGACGCGCCTGAGCCTCCTTGCCCGGCTCACATGGAGGTGCTGCTCGATCGCGGGCCCTTCACCCTCGACGGGGAGCGGGAAGTGCTGCGGGTGCACGGGATCGACGTACTCGTCACCAAAGACAGCGGAGGCGCCGCCACCTCGCCCAAGCTCACCGCCGCCCGCGAGGCCGGCATTCCCGTCGTCGTCGTGCGGCGGCCGCCCGTGCCGGAAGGGGTGACCGTGGCGGCCACCCCCGAGGAGGCGGCCGCCTGGGTGGGTCAGTTCTCCGGGTAGCGGCGCGGGGTCCAGACGATCTCCTCGCCGTCCCCGCGCCGTACGGTCCGGGTCTGCGACGAGCCGATCAGCAGGATCGTGCGCATGTCGACCTCGGCCGGGTCCAGGTCGGTCAGGCGCACGATGCGGACCCGTTCGGTCGGCCCGCCCACGTCCCGGGCGACCACGACCGGGGTGTCCGGCAAGCGGTGCTCCAGGAGCAGCTCGCGGGCCTTGGCGACCTGCCAAGTGCGGCTCGGGGAGCCGGGGTTGTAGAGCGCGAGTACGAGATCGGCCGAGGCCGCCGCGTGCAGGCGCTCCGCGATGACCTCCCAGGGCTTGAGCCGGTCGGACAGCGAGATCGTCGCGTAGTCGTGGCCGAGCGGGGCGCCCGCGCGGGCGGCGGCCGCGTTCGCGGCGGTCACCCCCGGCAGGACCCGCACGGGGACGTCCGCGTACTCCGGCTGCGAGGCCACCTCAAGGACGGCGGTGGCCATCGCGAAGATGCCCGGGTCGCCGCCCGACACGACAGCAACACGCCTGCCCCGCATGGCCAGTTGGAGGGCGAACTCGGCGCGCTCGGACTCCACCTTGTTGTCCGAGCCGTGCCGCCGCTGCCCGGGGCGCTCCGGCACCCGGTCGACGTACGTGGTGTAGCCGACCACGTCGTCGGCGGCGGCGAGGGCGCCCCGCGTCTGGGGGGTCAGCCACAGCGGGCCCGCCGGACCCGTGCCGACGACCACGACCTCGCCGCGCTCGCGCTCCGGCGGGACGGCGTCGATGCGGCTGGGGAGCACCGCGACGGAGAAGTACGGCACCGACTCGGCGTCGATGTCGGCGAGCCGGCCGGTGCGCTCGCCCTCCATGGTGGCGCGCTCCACGTACCGCGCCTCGTCGAGGCGGCCCGAACGCTCAAGGGCGCGGCGGACCTTGGTGAAGGTGCGGCCCAGCTTCATCACCACCGCCGAGTCGGTCGCCGCCAGGCGCGCGGTGAGCTCCTCCTCCGGCAGCGTGCCGGGCAGGATCGTGAGCACCTCCTCGGCCTCCACCAGCGGCTCCCCGAGCCGGGCGGCCGCCGCGCTCACCGAGGTCACGCCGGGGATCACCTCGGTCGGGTAGCGGTGCGCGAGCCGCTTGTGCATGTGCTGGTACGAGCCGTAGAACAGCGGGTCGCCCTCGGCGAGCACGGCGACCGTGCGGCCCGCGTCGAGGTGCTCGGCGAGCCGGGCCGAGGCCTCCTCGTAGAAGTCGTTCAGGGCACCCCGGTAGCCGCCGGGGTGGTCGGTGGTCTCCACCGTGAGCGGGTAGACCAGCTTCTCCTCGATGTGGTCGGCACGGATGTGCTTCGCCGCGATCGAGCGCGCTATGGACCGGCCGTGACGCGCCGAGTGGTACGCCACCACGTCCGCCTCGGCAATGGCCTCCACCGCGCGTACGGTCATGAGGGACGGGTCGCCGGGCCCGAGCCCGACCCCGAAAAGACGGCCGGGCGTGCTGCTGTTCTCGTTCATTCCGCCTCGCTCGCGATCGCGTTGAGCGCTGCCGCGGCGATCGCGCTGCCGCCGCGCCGCCCCCGCACCACCAGGTGTTCCAGGCCCGAAGGGTGCCCGGCGAGCGCGTCCTTGGACTCGGCGGCGCCTATGAAGCCGACCGGCACGCCGATGACGGCGGCCGGGCGCGGCGCGCCCTCCTCGATCATTTCGAGCAGCCGGAACAGCGCGGTGGGCGCGTTGCCGACGGCCACGACCGCGCCGTCGAGGCGGTCGCGCCACAGCTCCAGGGCGGCGGCGCTGCGCGTCGTGCCCATCTTCGCGGCGAGCTCGGGCACCGACGGGTCGGCCAGCATGCACAGGACCTCGTTGTCGGCGGGCAGCCGCTTGCGGGTCACCCCGCTGGCCACCATCCGCGCGTCGCACAGGATCGGCGCGCCCGCGCGCAGCGCCTCGCGGGCCCGGGCGACGACGCCGGGCGTCCAGCCGAGGTCGCGGGTCAGGTCTGTCATGCCGCAGGCGTGGATCATGCGGACCGCGACCTGGCTCACGTCGGCGGGCAGGCCGGTGAGGTCCGCCTCGGCGCGGATCGTGGCAAAGGACTGGCGGTAGATCTCCGCGCCGTCCTTCTCGTAGTCGAACACTGTGCTCTCGCTCATCTCGTCGTTGTCCCCGATTCCGTTCCGAGTCCGGTGCCGTCGCCGGTGGCCGGTCCGGTTGTCCCGCGTACCGCTCCCGTCGCCGTCATGCCCGGCCGCTCCGTGCCGCGGCCACGGCCGCCGCCAACTCGCCCTCCACCACCGGCACTTGATGCTCCCGTGCGCCTCGTACCGCCACCGTGTAGTGGCCGTCGGGGGTCGCGGTCACGTCCACCCAGTCGCCGTGCGGGTGCCCGCAGCGGCGTTCGCACCCCGACCAGTGGATGGGGAGCGCGCCCGGGTCCGGCAGGGCGTCCCGGCGCACGTCGGCCAGCGCCTTGGCGCAGCCGGGGCGGCCGGTGCACGCCCCGACCCCGGTCCACGGGGCGTCGGGGGCGGTGATGAACCCGGCGTCGTCGAGCCGGCGCAGCTTCTCGTGGGCCGCGCGCTCGTCGAACCCGGGGAGGACGAAGCCGCGCCACGGGGTGATCCTGACCTCGCCGCCGGGGCCGGCGAGCGCCCGCAGTTGCGTGCTGGTCACGCGGCCCAGGACGGGGGCCACGATCACGGCGTACGTCCCGTCGGGGGCGGCAGCGGTGCCGGGTTCCGGGGCGGTCGCGTGCGCGTCCGGTACGGGGGCGGGCTCGGCCGGGATGCCCGCGTGGGCCAGGGCGTCCGCCAGAGCGACCTCGTGGCCCGGGGGGAGTTCGCGTACGCGCCAGGCGCCGGTGTCGGCGGCGGCCGCGGTGGCGAGGAAGGCGCGGGCGGCTTCCAGTGCCGCGCGGGGGGCGTCGGCCGCCGCCACACGCAGCGCGCTCGCCCCGACCCGTACGACGGCGGTGCCCTGCGCCTGTGCGAGCAAGGTCACATCGGCGCCGAGGCCCGCGACGTCGCCGCGGCCGTCGTCCAGGGCGAACAGGAAGCGGCCCGAGAGCGCGGTCGTCCAGTCCCGGCCGCACAGCAGGGTGTCCAGTTCGCGCAGCCAGGGGTGCAGTGTGCCGTGGCCGAGGCCGTCGAGCCCGGCCAGTGGCGAAGCCACGATGTTACGGATCCGCTCGTGCCGCTCGTAGGGCAACAGGGCGGTGTGGCGCAGGAGTTCGGCGAGGCCGGTGCCGCAGCTGTCGCCGATGCCGCGCAACTCGGCGTTGCCGCGCGAGGTGATGCCGAGGTGGCCGTCCCCGTACCGCTCGGCCGCGACGGCCAGCGCTTCGATCTGACGGTTCGTCAAGATGCCGCCGGGGAGCCGGAGTCGGGCCAGCTTGCCGTCGTCGGCGCTGTGCAGGCGGAGGGCGCCGGGGCAGGCGTCGCCGCGGTCCCGTACGACGGGGGCCGGGCGGGCGGGTGCGCGGGTCGCGTCCCGGTCCGTCGCTCGGACGTCGTGCACGACAGCTCCCAAGGGGTCCTCTATGCGGGGTTCGCCCTGGTTGGGGGGTGTTGAGGAGGGGGGCGGCATGGCGGCGAGCATACCCACGAGCGAGCCGGTGGCCACCCTGCGAGGTCTTCTCCACCCCGCCCCTTCCCTAGACCCTCCGGGGGGGGGGGGCGTTCGGCTGCGGCCCAGTGGTCGTCCCCTGGGGCTCCGCCCCAGACCCCGTTCGCGCCTCAAGGGCACTCGTCCTCAATCTCCCCCAAGGCCTCAAGGGCCAGGGGGGACCCCCACGACGGGCTGAAATGCCCCGGTGCGGGCCAGCACCGACCCTGCCAGGGGCGCGGGGCTGTGACATCGTGCGGCTCCGCCGCGCGGGCACGACCAGCAGTACTGGGTGCCCTACAGGGGCGCGGGGAACTGCGCGACCAGCCACAGACGGCCCGCACTGAACCTCCTCACCCCGCGGAAGCGCCCCGCACTGAACCTCACTACCCGCGGAAGCGCCCCGCACAACCCGGCGCGCCCAGGGTCGCCCCCGGCGGGGTCGCTACTATGCAGGCACCGGGCCGCCTGGCCCGGCACGCCGGTGACGGCGTCAGGGGAGGAAGCCCGGTGTGATTCCGGCGCGGTCCCGCCACTGTGAGCCCGGATCCAAGCCCCTCGCGGAGCTTCGGCGCCGGGTGAGTCAGGAACTCCCCCCCTCCCCTCGGGGAGACCCATTCCGACACCACCCGGGGCGCGGACACCCCGAGGAAGGCCTGACGCCGCATGCTGCACACGTCCGGGGAGCCCGCAGAGGACCCCCGCCCCATCCTGCTCCTGTCGACGTCCGACACCGACCTCCTCAGCGCCCGCGCCGCGAACGGCCCGGTGCCCTACCGGTTCGCCAACCCGTCCCGGCTCGCGATGGACGCCCTGCCCGGTCTCATCGACGGCGTCGGGCTCGTCGTCGTACGTCTGCTCGGCGGCGTGCGCGCCTGGCAGGACGGGCTCGACCAGCTCACCGCGAGCGGCCTGCCCGTCGTCGTGCTGACCGGCGAACAGGCCCCGGACGCCCAGCTGATGGCCACCTCCACCGTGCCCGTCGGCATCGCCGCCGAGGCGCACGCCTACCTCGCGCACGGCGGCCCGGCCAACCTCGACCAGCTCGCTCGCTTCCTGTCCGACACCGTGCTGCTCACCGGCCACGGCTTCGAGCCGCCCGCGCCCGCCCCCTCCTGGGGCCCGCTGGAGCGCACGGCCCGTACGGTCGAAGGCCCCACCGTCGCGGTGCTCTACTACCGCGCCCACCACATGAGCGGCAACACCGCCTTCGTGGACGCCCTGTGCGGCGCGATCGAGGACGCCGGGGCCCGCGCGCTCCCGCTGTACGTGTCCTCGCTGCGCTCCCCCGAGCCCGAGCTCATCGACGAACTGGGCGCCGCCGACGCCATCGTGACCACCGTCCTCGCGGCCGGCGGCACCAAGCCGGCCACCGCGTCGGCGGGCGGCGACGACGAATCCTGGGACGCGGGCGCCCTCAGCGGCCTCGACGTGCCGATCCTCCAGGCGCTCTGCCTCACCGGCTCGCGCAGCGCCTGGGAGGAGAACGACGAGGGCGTATCGCCCCTGGACGCGGCCAGCCAGATCGCCGTCCCCGAGTTCGACGGCCGTCTGATCACCGTCCCGTTCTCCTTCAAGGAGATCGACGAGGACGGTCTGCCCGCGTACGTCGCCGACGCCGAGCGCTCGGCGCGCGTCGCCGGGATCGCCGTACGCCACGCCCGCCTCAAGCACATCCCGGCCGCCGACAAGCGCATCGCGCTCGTGCTGTCCGCGTACCCGACCAAGCACTCCCGGATCGGCAACGCGGTCGGCCTCGACACCCCCGCGAGCGCCGTCGCGCTGCTTCGCCGACTGCGCGCCGAGGGCTACGACTTCGGGCCCGAGGACGAGATCCCCAGCCTGGTCTCCGGCGACGGCGACGAGCTGATCCGCGCCCTGATCGACGCGGGCGGCCACGACCAGGACTGGCTCACCGAGGAGCAGCTGGCCGCCAACCCGGTCCGCATCCCGGCCGCCGACTACAAGCGCTGGTACGCGACGCTGCCCGAGGAGCTGCGCAGCGGCGTCGAGGAGCACTGGGGGCCGCCGCCCGGCGAGATGTTCCTCGACCGGTCCCGCAATCCCGAGGGCGACATCGTGCTCGCGGCCCTGCGCCGCGGCAACCTGCTGATCCTCATCCAGCCGCCGCGCGGCTTCGGCGAGAACCCGATCGCGATCTACCACGATCCCGATCTGCCGCCCTCGCACCACTACTTGGCCGCCTACCGCTGGATCGCGGCGTCCGCCGCCGACGGCGGATTCGGCGCCGACGCGATGATCCACCTCGGCAAGCACGGCAACCTGGAGTGGCTGCCCGGCAAGAACGCGGGCCTGTCCGCCGCCTGCGGCCCGGACGCCGCCCTCGGCGACCTCCCGCTGGTGTACCCGTTCCTGGTCAACGACCCCGGCGAGGGCACCCAGGCCAAGCGCCGCGTGCACGCCACGCTGATCGACCACCTGGTGCCGCCGATGGCCCGCGCCGACTCGTACGGCGACATCGCGCGCCTGGAGCAACTCCTCGACGAGCACGCCCAGATCGCGTCCATGGACCCGGCCAAGCTCCCCGCGATCCGCGCCCAGATCTGGACGCTGATCCAGGCCGCGAAGCTCGACCACGACCTGGGACTCGAAGACCGCCCCGAGGACGAGGGCTTCGACGAGTTCATCATGCATCTCGACGGCTGGCTCTGCGAGATCAAGGACGTCCAGATCCGCGACGGCCTGCACGTCCTCGGCAACGCCCCGGCCGGCGCCGACCGCGTCAACCTGGTCCTCGCGATTCTGAGGGCCCGTCAGATCTGGGGCGGCACCACCGCCCTGCCCGGCCTGCGCGAGGCGCTCGGCCTGGACGAGTCCGCTGCCACCCGCACATCCGCCGACGCGGCCGAGGAGCAGGCCCGCGCCCTGGTCCAGTTGATGGACGACGCCGACTGGGACCTGGCCGCGATCCCCGCCGACCAGTCCCAACAGGTCGCCGCCATCCTGGAGTTCGCGGCCCGCGAGGTCGTTCCGCGCCTGGCCGCGACCACCGCCGAACTCGACCACACCGTGCACGCCCTGAACGGCGGCTTCGTCCCGGCAGGCCCGTCGGGCTCCCCCCTCCGCGGCCTTGTCAACGTCCTCCCGACCGGCCGCAACTTCTACTCGGTCGACCCCAAGGCCGTCCCCTCCCGGCTCGCCTGGGAGACGGGCCAGGCCCTCGCCGAGTCCCTCGCCAACCGCTATCGCACCGACAACGGCGACTGGCCGACCTCGGTCGGGCTCTCCCTGTGGGGTACGAGCGCGATGCGCACGGCGGGCGACGACGTGGCCGAGGCGATGGCGCTGCTCGGCGTGCGCCCCGTCTGGGACGACGCCTCGCGCCGGGTCACCGGCCTGGAGCCGGTCCCGCTCGACGAGCTCGGCCGCCCCCGCATCGACGTGACCCTGCGCATCTCGGGCTTCTTCCGCGACGCCTTCCCGCACACCATCGGCCTGTTGGACGACGCCGTGCGCCTGGCGGCCTCGCTCGACGAGCCCGCCGACCAGAACTACGTACGCGCCCACACGCAGGCCGACCTCGCCGAGCACGGCGACGAACGCCGCGCCACCACGCGCATCTTCGGCTCCCGCCCCGGCACCTACGGCGCGGGTCTGCTCCAGCTCATCGACTCCCGCGACTGGCGCACCGACGCCGACCTCGCCGAGGTCTACACGGTGTGGGGCGGCTACGCGTACGGCCGCGAGCTGGACGGCCGTCCGGCTCGGGACGAGATGGAGACGGCGTACAAGCGGATCGCGGTCGCGGCGAAGAACACCGACACCCGCGAGCACGACATCGCCGACTCGGACGACTACTTCCAGTACCACGGCGGCATGGTGGCGACCGTCCGCGCGCTGCGCGGCACCGCCCCCGAGGCGTACATCGGCGACTCGACGCGCCCGGAAACGGTCAAGACCCGCACCCTGGTCGAGGAGACCAGCAGGGTCTTCCGGGCCCGGGTCGTCAACCCCAAGTGGATCGAGGCGATGCGCCGCCACGGCTACAAGGGCGCCTTCGAACTCGCGGCGACGGTGGACTACTTGTTCGGCTACGACGCCACGACGGGCGTGGTCGCCGACTGGATGTACGACAAGTTGACCGAGACGTACGTCCTGGACCCGGCCAACCGCGAGTTCCTCCAGGCCGCCAACCCGTGGGCCCTGCACGGCATCGCGGAGCGCCTGTTGGAGGCCGAGTCCCGCGGCATGTGGGCGAAGCCGGACCCGGCGGTCCTCGAAGCCCTTCGCCAGGTGTACCTGGAGACCGAGGGCGACCTGGAGGACAAGGGCTGAGTTCCCCGCAGGACGGCGGGCCCGGGTTGGAGAACCCGGGCCCGCCGTTGTTCGTGGGCCTATCCCTGGGTGCCGAAGTCCTGGGTCCACCAGGGCCCGCCGGACCCGTAGTGCACTCCGATGCCGATCTCCTTGAACGCGCAGTTCAGGATGTTGGCGCGGTGCCCGGGGCTGTGCATCCAGGAGTCCATGACGGCGGCCGCGTCGGCCTGCCCCCGGGCGATGTTCTCGCCGTACGTACTCCACTTGTACCCGGCGGCGGTGATGCGCTCGCCGGGCCCGGCGCCGCTGGGGTCGGTGTGGTCGAAGAAGTTCTGCGCGGCCATGTTCTCGGAGTGCTTGAGCGCGGCGTCGTACAGCTTGGGGTTGCTGGTGAGCGCGGAGCAACCGGCCTTGGAGCGCTCGGTGTTGACGAGCGCGAGCACGTCCTGGACGGCGGCCGGCTGGCCGGAGTCGGTGCTGGGGGCCGCGCGCTTGGTGCTGGGGCTGGGCTTGGGCGGCGCGGGGCGCGAGGAGGGCTTGGCGGGCGGAGCGGAGTGCTTGGCGCTGGGGGAGGGTGAACTGCCCGGCTTGGTAAGGGAGTTGGAGGCGGAGGGAGACGGCGGAACAGGCTTGGTGGCGACCCCGTCGGCGGCGGCCTCGGTGGTGGTGGCGGGGGCGTCGGCGACGGCGTGCGACGCGTCGGTCCCGGAGTCGGTGAAGAAGCGGAAGGCTCCGCCGAGGGCGGCGACCGCGGCGACCCCGGCGATGACGGCGGCGGCCCGGCGCCGACGCCGCGCCCGCTGGTCGCGCCGGTCACGCCGGGAGGTGGGACCGCGGCGCTTGTGGGCGGCGTGGGTGGCCCGGGGGGCTTGCGGGGCTTGCGGGGCTTGAGGGGTGGGCTGGGTGGTGGCGTGGGCGACGGTCTGCAGATCGGGCGTCTGCCCGTGCAGCGCGGCCAGCAGACCTGCCGTTGCTATGGCCGGTACGAGAGCGAGGCCGACGAGAAGCCCCTCGGCGGGTATGAGCCCGCTCCAGTGCCCGGAGCAGACGGCGCAGGTGCGGGCGTGCCGGGCTATTCGCTTGCGCCAGAGGGCGGAGGGCAGGCCGTCCCAGGAGAGGGCGAGCCCGGAGAGCTCGCCGCAGCGCTCGATCCCGGCGAGCGCGCGGACGACGACGCGGGCGGTCTCCAGCTGGCCCTTCATGCGCTGGATGCGTACGGCGGCGTGCTCGGGGGACAGGTCGAGCGCGGCGGCGACCTCGCCCCGGGTGAGTACGCCGGCCGCCTCCAGCCACCACAGCGAGAGGAGCGCGCGGTCGTCGGTCTCCAGCCAGCGGGTGGCCTCGGTGACCTCCTTGCGCTGCCCGGAAAGTCCGAGCTGGACGATGGTGAGGTCGACGAAGTCGGCGCCGGGGTCGGCGACGTCGTAAGCGTCCTGGAGCCCGCCGTCGACGGGCGTACGACGATGTCCCTGCCAGTACCGCCGGATCTCGTTCATGGTGACGGCGACCAGCCAGGACCGGAAGGCCTCCGGGTCGCGCAGCGAGCCGAGCCCGTCGAGCATGCGCAGCAGGCTCTCCTGCACGACGTCGTCGACGTCGGCGTGCCCGTTCAGGGCGCGGCCGACGATGTTGTACACGAGCGGCAGATACCCGGCGACGAGCTCGTCCCGCGCCCGCTGATCCCCGGCCCGGGCCGCGACGACCACCGCGGCTACCTGTTCACTGATCACGCTCGTCCACTCTCCCCGGCATCGACCGAACCTAACTGGCCCGACGGAGAGGAGAACAGTCCGGCCGTGACCGGATAACAGAAACCTGGTGATGGATGTCGGCTGATGAGTGACAGGTTCTGAGGGGTTCTGGCTGGTGGGGGCCGTGCCCGGGGCGGGGGGTGGTGAGGGGTGTGGGGCTCGTCACGCTTGTTGGGCTGGTCGGGTGAGGGTCGTGGGCGGCGGGTTGCACAGTTCCCCGCGCCCCCGAATGCCATGCGCTGCGCGCATGTGCCTGTCCTTCGGCTGCGGATCGTGGGTGGCTGGTCGCGCAGTTCCCCGCGCCCCTGGCGGGATCGACCCTGACCCGCACCGGAGCATTTCAGCCTGTCCGGCGTTTGAGGACGAGCGCCCTTCAGGCGCGAACGGGGTCTGGGGCGGAGCCCCAGGGGACGACCACTGGGCCGCAGCCGAACGACATCCCCCGGCGGGTTTCGGGAAGGGGCGGGGCGGGGGCCTCACCACCCGGGTCACCCAGGCGCATGCCCCACCGCCAGCATGTGGGAGCTGGCCGACAGGAGCTCGGGGTACGGCTCGGCGAGCCGGGCCGCGGCGAGCGCGGCACGGAACATCGCCGAGTCCCGCAGCGACTCCTTGCCGTGCACCTCGGCCGCCTTCAGCGCGCCCCAGGACGGCCCCTCGATCCCGACCACCCGCACGCCGACGACACCAGCCTCCGTCAGCTCCTCGGCCAGGGATTCGGCGGTGTGGAAGTAGGCGGCCGTGAACCCCTTGCGACCGGGGTCGTGCCGCCCCGTCCTGAGGATGTCGAAGACGGCGTCGTGGACTCGCTCGACATCGAGCAGCGTGGTGGCGACGTGCTCGAAGAGCGAGGCATAGCGCCCGATCGCGGCAGCCGCGACGAGCCCGCCCGGCTTCACGACGCGCAGCGCCTCGCCGATGGCCCGGTCCCGCTCCTCCCGCTCCAGGAGGTGGTAGAGCGGGCCGAGCAGAAGGACGACGTCCTGAGAGTCGTCGTCGGCGGACAACTTGCGGGCGTCACCGACCTCGGCCGTGACACCGAGGGGCGCCTGCGCGACATGGCGGGGCACGGGGTCCACGATGTGCACCGTGTACCCGGCCTCGGCCAGCCACTGGGCATGGATGCCGGGCCCGCCGCCGACATCGAGGACGCCGGCCGGCGCGGGCGGAAGGTGGCGCCGCAGGATCTCCTGGGTGCGGATCAGTTCGAGCGCGCCGTCGGCGCTGGACGTCAGGCGGACCGACTCGTCGATCGTCTCCGTGTAGAAGGCCATGACTTCCGGGGAGAGTACGGGACCGGGCTCAGACGTCATACGGTCATCCCTGCCATCCCTATGCCTTGTGCGCGGCGACGTCCTGCGCCCGCGTCATCAGGTCGCGCACCGCACGCGCCTTCGTGTACGGGGCGAGCCGTTTGCGCATGGTGGCGAAGTGCTCGTCGCCGCGCGCGGTCGACAGGTCCTGGTAGTCGTCGAGGAACCGGCCCCACGTCGAGCATGCCTGCTCCACGTGCCCGAGCTCGAACTGCCGTTGCGCGAGAACACCGTTGGCGTGCACCCGGCCCTGTCGTTCCTGGGGAGGTTGGACACGCAGCGAGTGCTGCATCGCCTTGATCGAACCGTCCAAATCCTTGAACTCGTAAAGGACATGGGCGACATGGAACTGGTAGGCGGCCTGGTCGTACCCGCCGATCGCGTCCCGGTGGTTGTCGGCCTTGGCCAGCGCGGCCTCGGTCTCGCGCAGCCGGTTCATGGCTTGCCGCTTGTCGCCGACCATCGAGGCCGCGTGGGCCTGCTGGCCGCGCAGGAACGCGGTCAGGCGGGGCCCGGCCGAAGGGGCCACCTCGGCCGCGCTGTCGGCGTATTCGAGGGCCTTGGATCCGTAGCGCAGGTTGGAGGCCTGGAGGCTCATGCCGCGCAGGGTGCGGCAGTACGTGACGTGGTCATCGGCCTCACGGGCGAGGTCGAGGGCGCGCAGGTAGTAGGTCTGACCTGTGCCGTGTTCGCGCTCGTACATCGCCATCCACCCGGTCAGGTAGGTGAGGTCGGAGGCGGCCGAGAGCATGTCTGCGTGCACCTTCCCGGTGGCCGTGGCCTTCAGGTAGGGCCCTACGGTGTTCACGAGGAACGCCGCCGCCATCGGCCGGGCGTGACCGGCGCCGAGCTCGTCGAGAATGTCGGCGATCTTGTCCGTCATCCTGCGTACGGTGTCAACTTGCCCTGTCCCGATGCGAGTTGTGGGCCGAGCCGGGGATTTCGCGGCGGCTTTCGCGGGCGTAGCCAGGGCGAATGCGGGGACGGCCAACGCCGCCGAGTACAGGCCACCGGCGAGAACGCCCCGCCGGGACGGGTTCACATCGGCCGTTCCCAGCTCCACCAGGTCCTCGACCGTGTCACCTGCTGCCCCGCCGCGCACGTCCGGAACGGGCGTGAGCCCGGCCTCGGCATGCGTGACCGGCCGCTTCAACTTACGTGCCAGGACCTCGACGACAACCGCCCTGACCTGCGGCTTCGGCTGCGTACCGGCAAGCCAGTGCTTCACCGCCGAATGGTCGTACCGCAGGTCGAGCCCGGCTGCGACGCCCGCGTGATTCACCGCATTCGCGAACTGGGACTGCGTGTATTTCGCCTGTTCAAGCAGGCTCGACAAGCCGGTATTCGGTGTCTTGGGGCTGATCCTTGCCATCTCAACTCCCAACCAACTGCGGGGGTTTCCCAGGTTTCACATTCCCGGGGAGCTTCAACGGTACCCGTGGCCCTGCCGTCGGGGGTTACCTCTTCAGAGCAGCCCCGCTGGAAGAGGTGAATCCGGAAGGGGGCACGGTCAGTGAGGAACGTGAGCATGATCGACCCGAAGCCTTTGACGCCCGCCGAGCGGGAGCTTGCCGCGCTGGACTGCGACCGCGTCCTTGTCGGGTTCCAGTTCAAGCCCAGCCCGCTGGAGATCGGTCGGCTGACCGTGACGATCCGGAGCCACGGCGAGCGCCTGCACGCATCGATGCTGGCCCTGCCGCCGAAGAACCGGACCCGGCGGTCAGACGCGGCGCTGCGCGACTGGGGCGACCTGATTGCGCAGGGCCCCCGGCCCGTCCCGCTCGGCGCGTGGACCTATCTGCGGGCTCTGGCCCGGACGGTGCGGGGTTTCCTGGAAGTCCTGGCCGACGCCGACGCCGCGAAGGGCGGAGTCCGGTGACCGGCGCGGAGCAGGAGCGGCTGGCGCTTCCGGTCCGCATTCCGGGTGCGGCCTTCCCCTGGCCAAGCTCGCAGCATTCAACAGCCGGACATTGCAACGCAGTTGGAGGAAAAATGCCAGGAGGAAAGCACAGCGGGAAGCCGGACACCGCGCCGCAGGACGGGCATCGGGACAGGCCGCCGAAC
This sequence comes from Streptomyces sp. WM6378, assembly GCF_001279695.1. Lineage (GTDB taxonomy): Bacteria > Actinomycetota > Actinomycetes > Streptomycetales > Streptomycetaceae > Streptomyces. Next base: position 75,535 of record NZ_LGDD01000199.1, on the reverse strand, counting down.
CTGCCCTCTCCGCCCAGCCCGCCGGCCCCGAAGAAATGAGCCCGGCCATGACGAACCCCCAGCACCTCGCGGACGCCCTCGAAGGCGAGGGCGTTCTTCCGCCGCAGTGGGCGAAGACCGTACGGGCCGTCGACCGGGGCCTGTTCATCCCCGGCAGGACCCGCGAGCTCGACCGCCACTCCGCCCCGCAGGCCTGGCTGGACGCGGTGTACTCGGACACCCCGGTCGTCATCCAGTGGGACGACGGCAGGCCGGGCGGCCACGGCTTCCCCACCTCCTCGTCGTCGAAGCCGTCCGTCATGCTGGAGACCCTGGCCCTCGCCGACGTCCGCCCCGGCGACAGGGTGTACGAGCTGGGCACCGGCACCGGCTACAACGCGGCCCTGCTGTCCGAGCAGTGCGGCGACGAGCAGGTGACCACGGCAGAACTGGATGAGGGGCTGCACCTGCGGGCCCGCCGGAACCTCCGCCTCGCCGGGTACCGGCCGTACGCCTTCCACGGCGACGGCCTCCTCGGCCGGCCCCAGCGGGCCCCGTTCGACAAGGTGATCGGGACCTGCACGCTGCGCACGCTCGGGCGCCACCTCCTCGCGCAGACGGCGGACGGAGGCCGGATCGTCACTCCGTACGGCGAGTCGTTCCACTCGTACAGCTTCCTGGTCCTGGACGTCGCCGACGGCGAGGGGCTGGGCCGCTTCACGGGGAACCCGGCGTTCATGTGGGCCCGGCAGCAGCGCGGACGCATGGCGGCGATCGCGGACGTGTACCACCGGGAACAGGGCGACACCGGCACCACCCGCATCAACCCGTACGACCTCGCCCGTGACGCGGATGCCGAGTTCTACCTCTCCCGGAAGGTCCCCGGCGCCTGGCCCCAGCTCGTCCATGGCGGCGAGGAGGCCCCGGCCGAGGCCACGTATTGGCTGCTCGCCGATGACGAGAAGTCGTGGGCGACCGTCGAGTACGTGGACGGACGTGACGAGTTCGAGACCGAGCAGTACGGGCCTCGCCGACTCTGGGACGAAGTCGCCTCTGTGGTAAGGGAGTTCGATCAGTGCGGACGTCCGGCCCGGGAGCGGTTCGGGCTGACCGCCACGCCCGAGGGTGAGTTCGTGTGGCTGGACGACCCCGCCAACAGGATTACGTCCTGACTGGTGAGAACCGCCAGGACCGGGGCGCGGTGCTGGGTACGCTCCGGCGCATGAGCCACATCTCCGGATCCGGGACCGGACGGCCCCGGGCGGCCGGCAGCGCGCCGACGCCGGACATCACGTACACGCAGTGCAAGCGATGCGGTACCGAGCTGGCCGGCCTTGACGGGCGGTATTCGTGCGGGGTGTGCGGCTGGTCCAACCACTGGTCCGAGGGGCATCGGCCCCTCCCCGTCGCCGATGACGACCCGGATGCCCCGCCGCCGCCCGTCAATCCCTTGGGGGAGCAGTAACGGCCGGGCGCATAGCCGGAGTTGGAGGCGGGCGGAGTGCGCTGGGGCTTCGCCCCAGACCCCGGGATGCCCCGCCCCACCCCTTCCCGCTGTGACACTCTGCGGCTCCGCCGCGTGGCCTCCGGGGGTGTGGATGGTCCGGCTGCGGACCGTGGATGGCTGGTCGCGCAGTTCCCCGCGCCCCTTAGGTCGCCGTTCGGCTCGGACCTGGGCGTACGTGTGCCGCTCCCCCCCGGGCGGCCCGCTGCGGCACGCAGAGCTGAGAAAGCAAGGCGGCCCGGCGCCGCAGGTGTATCGTGCGCAGCACCTTTCTCATGGAATGTGCCGTTTTGTACGATGACTTGAGTGCCCCCGGGCCCACCAGGATCCGTCGCCGCACCCTCCTAGCCAGCCTCCCCGTGGCCTCCGTGCTGAGCGGGTGCGACTCCGCACCCCCGCGCGAGCGCCCGCGACGGCCCGCTCAGGGGGCGCCCCGCGGGCCCGTCCGGCAGGCCGGGGTGACCGAGCCGCGGACCCAGCACGCGCTCTTCCTCTCCTACGACCTCACGCCGGGCACTCGCGGAGCCCCCGGGCGGGACGCCGTGCGGCGGCTGCTCGCGCGGTGGAGCGAAGCGCTCTCCGGGCTCGAAGCGGGGGCCACCGCGACCGTCGGCGTCGGGCCCGCGCTGCCGACACGGCTCGGCGTCGGGGCGCCCGAGGGGCTGCGGGAGCTGCCCGCGTTCGACGGGGAGCACCTCGACGCGGGGGCCGGCGGCGGCGAGATCGGGGTCCAGATCTGCGCGGGGGACCCGTGGGCGTGCGAACGGGCCGCCGGGCTGCTCGCGGGCGCCGGCACGGGGGTGCTGCAGCCGCGCTGGCGGCAGGCCGGGTTCCTGCCGGCCGAGCTGCCCGGGCGGCAGTCCAGTCCCTTCACGTCCCTGCGCGACGGCGAGACCCCGCGCGATCTGCTCGGCTTCAAGGACGGGTCGACGAATCCCACCGCCGCGGAGAGCGAGCGCTGGGTGTGGCTGTCGGGGCAGGGTCCGTACGTGGACGGCACCTTCCTCGTCGTACGCCGGGTACGGCTGCGCGCCGATCAGTTCGGGCGGCTGCCCGTCGCCCGGCAGGAGCAGATCATCGGGCGCCGCAGGCGTGGGGGTGAGCCGTTGGGGGGCGGGGCGGAGCGCGTCCAGGCCGACCTGGACGCGCGGACCCCGGAGGGCGGTTACGTCCTGCCCTCCGACGCGCATGTGCGCCTTGCGAACCCCCGGCTCGACGACGGTGCCCGCATGCTGCGGCGCGGCTACTCCTACGAGAACAGCCCCGCTGACCGGGGGCTGCTCTTCCTGGCCTACATGAAGGACCCCGCGCTCTTCGTGCGGGTCCAGCAGCGGCTCGTCGCGGGCGACGCCCTCAACTCCTTTGCCGAACACTACGGTTCGGCGCTGTTTTACGTGCTGCCGGGGGCGGTGCTGCCCAATCGCCCGCTCGGCGCCGGGGTGCTCTGACGCTCCGCTGGGGTGCGGGGGATTCGGCTGCGCCTTTCGGGTGCGGGCCGGTGGGGGCTGGTCGCTCCCCCAAGTTCTCGGCTTCGCTCGAACAGGGGGGACCCCCATCGCGGCGGAGCCGCACGATGTCACAGCCCCGCGCCCCTAACAGCGCCGGGTACAGGCATCTTCAGCCCGTCCGGCGATTGAGGACGAGCGCCCTTCAGGCGCGAACGGGGTCTGGGGCGGAGCCCCAGAAGCACTTTCACCCCCGGCGGGTTTCGGGAAGGGGCCGGGTGGGGCCTCAACGGGGTCTGGGGCGGAGCCCCAGCGCACCCCGGCCCAGGGTCAGCCCGCGCCCGGGAAGTGGCATGCCACTTCCCGGCCCTCCCCCGGCCCCACCACCCGCAGCACCGGCGCCTCCGTACGGCAAACCGCGGCCGCCCGCGCGCAGCGCGGATGGAACGAGCACCCCGACGGCGGCGAAGCCGGGCTCGGTGGATCTCCCAGCAGCGTGATCCGCTCGCGGGCCCGCTCAGCCGCAGGGTCCGGCAACGGCACCGCGGACAGCAGCGCCTGGGTGTACGGGTGGGCCGGCGCCCCGTACACCCGCTCCTTCGCGCCGATCTCCACCACCCGCCCCAGATACATCACCGCCACCCGGTCACACACCCGCTTCACCACCGACAGGTCATGCGCGATGAACAAGTACGCAAGGCCCAGCTCCTTCTGCAACCGCTCCATCAGGTTCACGATCTGGGCCTGGACGGAGACGTCAAGGGCGGAGACCGGCTCGTCCGCCACCACCAGCTTCGGGTCGAGGGCCAGCGCCCGGGCTATGCCGATCCGCTGGGCCTGGCCGCCCGAGAACTCGTGCGGGTAGCGGTCGATGTGCTCGGGGATGAGCCCTACGAGGTCCATCAGCTCGACCGCCCGGGCGCGGGCAGCGGTGGCCGAACGCCCGTGGGCCAGAAGGGGATCGGAGATGATCCGGGCCACCGTCTGGCGCGGGTTCAGGGAGGAGTGCGGGTCCTGGAAGACCATCTGGAGGTCCTTGCGCACCGGTCGCAGCCCGCGCCGGTTCAGGCGGCTGATGTCGCGGCCCTCGTACGCGATCGTCCCCGACGTCGGCTCAAGGAGGCGCACGATCATGCGGCCCGTCGTCGACTTGCCGCAGCCCGACTCCCCGACCAGACCCAGCGTCTCGCCCGCCGCCACGTCGAAACTCACGCCGTCCACCGCCCGGACGGGCGCCGAGCGGCTGCCCCGGCCCGGGAAGTGCATCCTCAACTCCCGTACAGACAGCAGGGGTTGAGAAGTGTCGGTGTCATTAGCCTTAGCAGCAGCAGTAGTAGCAGTGGGGACATCGCTCATGACGCTACGCCTTCGTACGCGGGGAGGTGGCAGGCCACCGGGTGGCCGACGGGGCCGCCCAGCAGGGGGCGCTCGGTCTCGCAGCGCTCCCGCACATCCGGACCGGCGCCCGCCGCGCGCGGGCAGCGGGGTGCGAACGCGCAGCCCGGGGTCGGGTCGAGCAGGGAGGGCGGGCTGCCCGGGATGGCCCGCAGGGGGGCGTCGTCGCTGTCGTCCAGGCGGGGGAGCGAGTCCAGCAGGCCTCGGGTGTAAGGGTGGGCCGGCATGGCGAACAGGTCGTCCACCGGGGCCTGTTCGGCCGCTCGGCCCCCGTACATCACCAGGACCTCGTGAGCCACCCGGGCCACCACCCCCAGGTCGTGGGTGATCATCACGACCGCCAGGCCCCGTTCCTCCTGAAGGCGGGCGAGCAGTTCCAGGATCTGGGCCTGGACGGTCACGTCGAGGGCCGTGGTCGGCTCGTCCGCTATGAGCAGTTCCGGCTCGCACGCAAGGGCCATCGCGATCATCGCGCGCTGGCGCATGCCTCCGCTGAACTGGTGCGGGTACTCGCCCGCCCGTCGCGCCGGCTCCGGGATGCCGACCTCAGCCAGCATCTCCACCGCCCGCTTACGGGCCTGCGCACGGCCGGAGTTGAAGTGCACCCGGTGGTGTTCCGCGATCTGCTCGCCGACCGTGTAGTACGGGTGCAGGCTGGACAGCGGGTCCTGGAAGATCATCGCGATGCGGCGGCCGCGCACCCGGTTCAGGGCGCGTTCGGGCAGGCCCACCAGCTCCTGCCCGTCCAGGGTGATGGAGCCGGTGACCTCGGCGCCGGTGTGCAGGCCGAGCACGGCCATCGAGGTGACGGACTTGCCGGATCCGGACTCGCCGACGATGCCCAGGGTGCGGCCCCGGTGCACGTCGAAGGAGAGCGAGTCCACGGCCCGTACCGGACCCCGGGGGGTGGGGAAGGTTACGCCCAACTCCCGTACGGACAGGAGTGGTTCAGGAGTCGGTTCAGGTGCTGTCATCGCAGCCTCACTCGCGGGTCGACTACCGCGTACAGAAGGTCGACGGCCAGGTTGGCGACGACGATGAAGGTCGCGGCGAGCAGCGTCACGCCGAGGATGACGGGCTGGTCGCCGGTGGACAGGGCGCCGTAGAAGAGCCGGCCGATGCCGGGCAGGCCGAAGATGGACTCGGTGATGACCGCGCCCGCAAGCAGGCCGCCCAGGTCCATGCCGAACAGGGTCAGGATCGGGGTCATCGCGGAGCGCAGGCCGTGTTTGACGACGACCGTGCGGCGCGGCAGGCCCTTGGCGCGGGCGGTGCGGATGTACGGCTCCGCCATCGTCTCGATCATCGAACTGCGGCTCTGCCGGGCGTACATGGCGGCGTACAGGATGGCGAGCGCGATCCAGGGGAGCAGCAGGTTGGACGCCCAGTGCACGGGGTCGGAGGCGAGGGACACGTACTGGGGGTAGGGGAGCAGGCCCGCCACCCGGATCAGGCCGTAGATCAGCATGACCGAGGTGAAGTAGACCGGCATCGAGGCCGCGGCCACCGCGCCGACCATCAGGGCGCGGTCGGTGAAGGTGTCTTTGCGCAGGGCCGCAGCGACCCCCGCGGACAGGCCGAGCAGCAGCCACAGCACCGCCGCGCCGAGCGCGAGTGAGGCGGAGACGGGCAGCCGGTCCATGAGCAGGCTCCACACCGACTCGCTGTTCTCGTACGAGTAGCCCAGGCACGGGAAGTCGCAGTGCAGCGCGTACTGGCCGGTGCCCATGGTGCGGCCGGTGAAGATCCCGGAGGCGAAGTCCCAGAACTGGCGCCACAGCGGCTGGTCCAGGCCCATGTGGGCGCGGATCGCCTCCAGGCGCTCGGCGCTGCACGACTTGCCGCAGGCGGCGGCCGCCGGGTCGGAGGGCAGGACGTAGAAGATGGTGAAGGTGACGGCGGCGATCGCGATGAGCACGCCGATGACGCCGAGGATCCGGCGGGCGAGGTAGCGGGTCATGTGCGGCTGCCCCTCGGGTCGAGGACGTCGCGCAGCGCGTCGCCGAGCAGGGTGAAGGCAAGGACGGTCAGGAACAGGCAGGCGCTCGGGATGACGAAGTACATCGGATCGGTGTCGTAGAACGACACGCTCTCGGCGATCATCTGGCCCCAGGACGGGGTGGGCGGGCGCACGCCGACGCCGAGGTAGCTGAGCGCGGCCTCGGTGGCGATCATGCCGGGGACGATGAGCGTGGTGTACGCGATGACGGGTCCGGCTACCCCGGGCAGGATGTCGCGGGTCAGGATGCGCCAGGGTCCTGAGCCGCCGACGCGGGCGGCGTCCACGTACTCGCGGTGTTTGAGCGAGAGGGTCTGGCCGCGTACGACGCGGGCGATGCCGGGCCAGCCGAACAGGCCGATCACGGCGGTCATCAGCAGGATGCGGTTGACGTCCTTGGCCACCGACATCATCGCGATCATGAAGATGAGGGACGGGAAGGACATGGTGAGGTCCATCAGGCGGGACAGGACCGTGTCGGTGCGGCCGCCGAAGTAGCCGGCCGCGATCCCGGCGGCGGTGCCCGCGACGACGACGATCGCGGTGGCGGTCAGGGCGATGAGCAGGGAGACCTGGGCGCCGTAGACGACGCGGGCGAACAGGTCGCGGCCGGTGACGGGTTCGACGCCGAGCCAGTGGTCGGCGGAGATCCCGCCGAGCGGGCCGAGCGGCTGGCCGCCGAGGTAGGGGTCGATGGCGGTCTTGTCGAACTCGTCGGGCGACCAGCCGCCGAGCGCGCCGAGCAGCGGGGCGCCGGCCGCCATGAGGAGGAAGAGGACGACGACGGCGAGGGAGATCTTCACGGAGGTACGGCGGCGCAGTTCCGCGCGGGCGAGCTGCCACGGCCCCCGGCCGGCCGCGGGGGCCGGCGGTTTCAGCAGAGTGCTGGTCATGGTCGGACGAGCCTCAGTTCCCGCTCTTGGCGGGGTTCTTGAGCCCGACCGTGGCGTAGTCGAGCTGCCCGCCGAAGGACGTCTGGCCGTAGCCGCCCGCGATGTTGGTGCCGAGCACCAGCGGCCAGCGCCGCACCAGGACCGGGACGGCGGGGGCCTTGGTGAGGATCTCGCCGTCGAGCTGCTGCCAGGCCTGGGCCGCGGCCTTGGTGTCGGTCATCGCCGAGATCTCGTCGACCCGCTTCATCGTGGCGTCGTCGCGGAAGATCGACTGATTGCCCTGGTTGCCCTTGTCCTTGATGTAGCGGCCGTCGAAGACGAACGGCAGGAACGTGGAGCCGGACGGGTAGTCCGGGCACCAGCCCGTGTAGACGATGTCGGTGCGGTTCTTGACGTCGCCGATGGTGGCGTAGAACGCGGACGGGTCGACGGTCTCGATGGTGACCTTGATCCCGGCCTTCGCGAGCGACTCCTGGATGGCCTCGGCACGGCCCTTGTCGCCGGTGGAGACGGTCATCTTCGTCTCGAACCCGCCCGGCTTGCCCGCCTCCTTGAGGAGCTCCTTGGCCTTGGCGACGTCACCGGTGGTGGGGATCTTGAGGGTGTCGGGCTGCTTGCCGTCGAAGAGGGTGGCCGGCATGTACGCGGTGGACAGGTCGTTGAACGCGGGGCCGCCGGACGAGGTGAGCACCGCGTCCTTGTCGAGCGCGTACATCACCGCCTGACGCACCTTCACATCGGTGAACGGGGCGCGCCCGGTGTGCATTTGGACCATGTCGGTGCAGTTGGTGGACTCCGCGAGGAGGCGCGAGCGCACGGATGCGTTCGTCAGGACCTTGGGTGCGCTCTCGGGGCGCAGCGCACCCCAGGAGACGGCGGAGGCGTCCGCGCCCTGGCTGGCGATGAGGCGGTCGTCGATCTGGGTGGCCTTGAGTCCCATGGTCACGACGATGCGGTCCGGGTACGCCTTGCGGACCTGGTCGGTGGCGGGGTCCCAGTGGGTGTTGCGGACCAGGGTGAGCTGCTTGTTCCGCTGGTACGACTCGACCTTGTACGGGCCCGACGAGAAGGGTCTGTTGTCGTACTTGGGCCCGTTGTCCTGGGCCTTGGGCACGGGCGCGAAGGTCGGCATGGCGGTGGCGTTGGGGAACTCGGCGAAGGGCTTGCGGAGTTCGAAGACGATCGTGTGGTCGTCGGGTGTCTTGATGGAGTCGAGGTGCTTGCCCTGGGCGGGGCCCTGGTAGCCCTCGGCGCCGGTGAGGTAGCGGGCCGCGTAGTCGGCGCCGCCGGGCAGGTCGGGGGAGAAGGACCGCTCGACGTTGTACTTGACGTCCTGCGCGGTGATGGGTGAGCCGTCCTCGTAGGTGAGGCCCTGTTTGAGGTGGAACGTCCAGGTGCGGGCCCCGTTGGAGGAGGTGCCGAGGTCGGTGGCGAGGTCGGGCGTCAGCTGGTTGCCGCCGGTGCCGGGGACCGCCTTGTAGGTCACCAGGGTGCGGTAGAGCAGCCGGGTGCCGAAGTCCATGTCGCTCATGACCCAGTTGCGGGCCGGGTCGAGGTGGCTGAAGTCCTGGTTGGACAGGACGGTGAGGGTGCCGCCCTTGACCGGGGTGCCACCGACGACCTTGCCCACGTTCGCGACGGCCGGGTTCTTGCCGCCCTCCTCGCCCGCGCCCGTGTGCTTCCCCCCGGAACAGCCGGCCGTGCCGAGGGTGAGCGTCGCCGCGAGGGCGACGGCGAGGGCGGTGCAGGTGCGCTTGTTCATCAGTGGTCACTCACTCCGTGGGCGGTTCGGACAGCCTGAGACGGCTGGAATGTGACCCGTAACATAGTAATGTGAAATTGCACTGACAAGGTGTCGGGAGTTCTTTTATCCGATCCGGGCGAGTCCTTGGCATGCAGGGTGCCATGTGAAATATTACTGACGTGCCCACGGGATCCATGAGTTCCAGGAGATCTGCAAGCTCCGCCAGCTCCACGAGAAGCGCCCCGGACGTCATCGTCGTCGGGGCGGGGGTCGTGGGGGCCGCCTGCGCCTACTACGCGGCCCGGGCCGGCCTGCGCGTCACCGTGCTCGACCGGGGCCCGGTGGCGGGCGGCACCACGGGATCGGGCGAGGGCAACCTCCTCGTCTCCGACAAGGAGCCGGGCCCGGAGCTCGAACTCGCCCTGTTCTCGTCCCAGTTGTGGCAGGAGCTCGCCGAGCTGCTGCCGCGCGGGGTCGAGTACGAGCCCAAGGGGGGCCTCGTCGTCGCCTCCGACGAGGCGGGGCTGGCCGCGCTGCGCACCTTCGCGGCGGGCCAGGAGAAGGCGGGCGTGACCGTACGCGAGGTGGCGGCCGACCGGCTGCCCGACCTGGAGCCACACCTGGCGCCGGGTCTCGCGGGGGGCTTCCACTATCCCCAGGACGCCCAGGTCATGCCCGCCCTCGCCGCCGCCCACCTGCTGCGCGCCTCGGGCGCCGAGGTCCGGCTCGGGCCCGGCGAGGAGGTCACCGGCCTGCTCGCCGGGCCGGGCGGCGCGGTGCGGGGGGTGCGGACCGCCTCCGGTGCGCGGTACGCCCCGCACGTGGTGAACGCGGCCGGCACCTGGGGCGGCGAACTCGCCCGCCTTGCCGGGGTGTTGCTGCCCGTGCTGCCCCGGCGCGGCTTCGTCCTGGTCACCGAGCCGCTGCCGCGCGTGGTGCGGCACAAGGTGTACGCGGCGGACTACGTCGCCGACGTGGCCAGCGGTTCGGCCGCGCTCCAGACCTCGGCCGTGGTCGAGGGCACTCCGGCGGGCCCGGTCCTGATCGGCGCGAGCCGCGAACGCGTCGGCTTCGACCGGACGCTGTCCGTCGAGGTCCTGCGCCGCCTGGCGGCCGGGGCGACGGCGCTCTTCCCCGTCCTCGCCGGCGTCCGGACGATGCGTACGTACGCGGGCTTCCGCCCGTATCTGCCGGACCACCTCCCGGCGATCGGGCCCGACCCGCGGGTGCCCGGACTGCTGCACGCGTGTGGGCACGAGGGTGCGGGGATCGGGCTCGCCCCGGCGACCGGGCGGATCATCGCGGGGTGCCTCACGGGGGCCCAACTCCAGCTGAAAATAGACCAGTTCGACCCAGCGCGCTTCGACGCCGACGCCTGATCCGTCACCGTCACCGTCACCGTCATCCGTTTCAACGCATCGCCAGGAAATTCAACGCATCGCCAGGAAAGGAGGGCCACGGTGGCCCGAACCCCCAGGGAACTCGCTCGGGCGCTGCCGGGCCCGGCGTTCGAGGTCCGGGTCGACGGTCGCCCGGTGTCGGCGCTGCCGGGCCAGACCGTCGCCGCGGCGCTGTGGGCGGCGGGCATCCTGGCCTGGCGCACGACCCGGGAAGGCGGCCGGCCGCGGGGTGCGTTCTGCGGCATCGGTCAGTGTTACGAGTGCCTCGCGGTGATCAACGGGGTGCCCAATCGGAGGGCCTGCCTGGCGACTGCGGGGCCCGGCGACGAGATCACCACGCAGGAAGGGGACGGCCGTGCCGGACTCGCCGTCTGAATCACCCGGGCTCGACGGGGGCCCCGCGGGACGGGGCGACCCGTACGACCTCGCCGTCATCGGGGCCGGGCCCGCCGGGCTGGCCGGGGCTGTTACCGCAGGCGAACTCGGCCTGCGCGTCGCCCTGTTGGACCTCTCCGACCGGATCGGCGGGCAGTTCTACCGGCAGCCCGCTCCCGCCCTGCGAGCCGCACACCCCGAGCGGCTGCACCACGACTGGAACGCGTTCGCGGACATGCGGGGGCGGCTTGAGGCGAGCGACGTCTCGCACCTGTCCGGGCACCACGTCTGGACCGTCGAGCGCGGCGGCGGCGACGCCGAGTGGACGGTGCACGCCGTGACCGGGGCCGACGGCGGCGAAGAGCGGCCGGTACGGGTCCGGGCGCGGGCCGTGCTGCTCGCCACCGGGGCCTACGAGCGGCAACTCCCCTTTCCCGGCTGGACGTTGCCCGGGGTCGTCGGGGCCGGTGGGGCCCAGGCCATGCTCAAGGGCGGGCTCGTGCTGCCCGGGAAGCGGGTGGTCGTCGCGGGGAGCGGGCCGCTGCTCCTCGCCGCCGCCTCCTCGCTCGCCGAGGCCGGTGCCGAGGTCCCGGCCGTGATCGAGGCGTCCGGATATCTGGGGTACGCCCGCCACCCCCGTGCGCTCGCCGCCAACCCGCACAAGCTCGCCGAGGCCGTGACGCACGGCGCGGTACTGCTGCGCCACCGGGTCGCGCTGCGCACCCGCAGTGCGGTGACCGAGGTGCACGGTGCCGAGCGGGTCGAGGCCGTCACCGTCGCGCGCCTCGACGGGCAGTGGCGGCCGGTGCCGGGCACGGGGCGCAGGATCGCCTGCGACGCGCTGGCCGTGGGCCACGGCCTCGTCCCCGGGATCGAACTGGCCACCACCCTCGGCTGCGCCACCCGCCGCACCCCCGACGGCGCCCTCGCTCTCGCCCTGGACGCCCGCCAGGAATCCTCCGTACGCGGACTCTGGGCGGCGGGCGAGCCCGGCGGCATCGGCGGTGCCCAACTCGCCCGTACGGAAGGGGAGTTGGCGGCACGCGCGATCGCGGCCCGGCTGGGCAGGAACCCCGGACCGGGCGGGCGCGTGCGGCAGTTGAAGTCCCGCCGCACCAGACTGCGTGCCTTCGCCGAAGCAATGGCAGCCACCCACGCGCCGGGCCCCGGCTGGGCCGACTGGCTCCCCGACGACGCCGAGGTGTGCCGCTGCGAAGAGGTGACCGCGGGCCGCATCCGCGAGGCGGTCCAGGACTACGGCGCCCGCGACGCCCGTACGGTCAAACTCCTGACCCGGGCCGGCATGGGCTGGTGCCAGGGCCGCACGTGCGGGACGGCGGTGTCCTGCCTGGCGGGCGGCGCCGAACCCCCTTCGGAGCGGCGCCCGTTCGCGACGCCGGTGCCGCTGGGGGTGCTGGCGGGCCTGTCTCCGGAGCCTCCTCCCGACGGGACCGACCCCTAAAAGCAACGTGACATTGTACTCTGGGTCTCCGCTCGGTACGGAGGAACAGCAGCATGGGTCACCTGAAGCAGAGCAAGGTCATCACCACCACCGAGCGGCTGCGCGACCAGGTCGCTCACGCGCTGCGCGCCGCGCTGATCTCCGGCGAGCTCCGCCCCGGCCAGGTCTACTCGGCGCCCGGCCTCGCCGAGGACTTCGGGATCTCCGCGACCCCCGTGCGCGAGGCCATGCTCGACCTCGCGCGCGAGGGGCTGGTGGAGCCCGTCCGCAACAAGGGGTTCCGGGTCACCGAGGTCAACGAGCGCGACCTCGACCAGTACACGGAGATCCGCGCGCTGATCGAGGTCCCCATGGTCGGCCGCATCACCCGCAGCGCCGACCGCGCCGACCTCGAAGCGCTGCGGCCGGTCGCCGAGGAGATCGTGCGGGCCGCCCGCGACCACGACCTCATCGGCTACCTGGAGGCGGACCGGCAATTCCACCTCTCGCTGCTCGCCCTGGGCGGCAACGAGCGCCTGGTCGAGACCGTCGGCGACCTGCGCAAGCGCTCCCGCCTGTACGGTCTGACCGCCCTCGACCAGCGCGACGAGCTCATCCCCTCCGCCGAGGAACACGTCGAGCTCCTCGACCTCATGCTGGCCGGCGACGCCCGTGCCGCCGAGAAGTGCATGACCCGCCACCTCGGCCACGTCCGCTCCCTGTGGGCGCGGAGCGAGGCCGCGGACCCCAAGCCGAAGCGCCGCCTCGGCGCGGGCCGCTGAGTCCGTACCGTTTACGAGTTGCCGGGCCCGGTCCGCTCGACCGGGATCCACAGGACGGCGTCCGTGCTGTCCGAGGTGTCCGCCGACGGGCGGGTGCGCAGGATTTCCGGGCCAGGGCGGCTCTGGTACGGGTTCGACGGGAACCACTGGGTGAACACGTCCCGCCACATGAGCTGGAGCGCCTGAGGGAACGGGCCGGTGTTCTCGAAGACGGCCCACGTGCCGGCGGGCACGAGGAGCGAGTCGAGGTCCTCGGGCGGGTCCGCGCGGGTCAACGCGGCGTGCCAGTAGTCGAGTTCGGTGCCCTCGGCCCGGCTGGGGTCCAGGTTGTCGCAGGCCGAGACGATGCCGTCGGGCTCCTGGTCGGACAGGTGGTGGATGCGCAGCGCCGTCTGAGGCCCGACGCTCCGGATGAACTCGGCGATGGCCGGGTTGACCCCCTCGTGCACGAGCGGAACCCGCGCCTTCCTCCCCACCAGATGGAACGCTTCCTTCTCCACGACCCGGTACCGCATGCTGGTGCTCCCTTCGACGACGAGGCGGAAGGACATCCGGGGCTGGGACCGCAGGGCCGCGCCGGTGCGGCGGGCCTCGCCGGGGCCGACGCCGTGCACGGCACGAAAGGCCCGCGCGAACGCCTCGCCCGACGTGTAGCCGTACCGCACCGCGACATCGAGCAGCGTGCGCTGCCCGGCGAGCACCTCGGCACCCGCGACGGTCAGCCGCCTGCGCCGCACGTACTCCGACAGCGGCATCCCGGCCAGCGCGGAGAACAGCCGCCGGAAGTGGTACTGCGACGTCATCGCGATGCGGGCGAGTTCGCCCACGTCGATCTCTCCGTCGAGCCGGTCCTCGATGTGGTCCATGGCCTGGTTGAGCCGCTTCAGCATCCCGGCCCCCCTTCCTTGCTTACGCGCCCCACGCTAGGAGCGGGCCATCGCGCCCGACCCGACATTCTGTGCCCGCCCCGATCGGGTCGTTGAACGAGCCCGGCGGGCCGGTCAACCACTGCCGAGGCGAGCCGGGACGGCCCGCGAGGGGGCCCGGACCGCCGGCGCTGGCTACTCTGCACGGGTGACCACCGAGTTGACCTTGCTTACGCGCGTCGCCTACCGGGGCCAGGAAGTGACCGCCCCCCGGCTGCGCGGCCTCCTCGCGCTGCTCGCCGAAGACCTTCGGGCGGGCTGCAGCACCGGGCGCCTCGTCGAGGGGCTGTGGCCCGAGGAGCAGCCCGAGCGGCCGGGCAAGGCCGTACAGGTCCTCGTCTCGCGGGTGCGGGCGCAGCTCGGGCCGGATGTCATCGCCAGCACCCCGGCCGGGTACCGGCTCGCGCTCGCCGAGGACCAGGTCGACAGTTCCGCCCTGCTGCTGCACGCCGCGGCGAGCGAGGCGCGGGCCCGGGCCGGCGAGCACGGCGAGGCGCTGGCCGAAGCCGAGGCCGGGCTCGCCCTGTGGGACGGGGTCGTCGTGAGCGCCGACGGGGAGGAGCTGATCGATCCCGTTGCCGCGCTCTGTCTCGCGCGGGCCGCGACGTACCGCTCCCTCGCCCGGGCCCGGGCGCTCGCCCTCGCCCGGGTCGGCAGGAGGGCGGACGCCGTCAAGCCGCTGGTCCAGCTCGCCCGCGAACTGCCCCGGGACGAGGAGGTGTTGGCCGAGCTCATACGCTGCGAGGCCGCTACCGCGGGGCCCGCCGCCGCGCTCACCCGGTACGACTCCTACCGCCGTGCCCTGCGGGACGAGCTCGGGGCCGACCCGGGCGGTGAACTCAAGGAGATTCACCAGGAGTTGCTGCGCGGCGAGGCCCCCGTCGTGCGGCACGGCGTGCTGCACGAGCCGAACCCGCTGCTCGGCCGGGACGCCGACGTCGCCGCGGTCACCGGGCTGCTGCGCAGTGCCCGGGTCGCCACCGTCGTCGGCCCCGGCGGGCTCGGCAAGACCCGGCTCGCCCATGCGGTGGCCCGCGCGGCCGAGCAGCGGGTGGTGCACTTCGTGCCGCTCGCCGGTGTCACCCTCGACGACGACGTGGCTGCCGAGGTCGCCTCGGTGCTCGGCGTCGCCCTGCGCACACCGGGCCCCGCCGGGATCGTCACCGGCATCGTCGGCGCGCTCGGCCAGGGTCCCGCGCTGCTCGTGCTCGACAACTGCGAGCACGTCATCCGGGGCGCCGCCGAGCTGGTGCGGGCCCTGGTGTCGCGCTCGAAGGAGCTGCGGGTGCTCGCCACCAGCCGGGCGCCGCTCGGCCTGACGTCGGAGTCGGTGTACGCGCTGCCGGAGCTCGGCCTCGTCTCCACCGTGGAACTGTTCCGCCAGCGGGCCCGAGCCGCGCGGCCCGACGCGGAGCTGCCCGATGCGGCGGTCCAGGAGCTGTGCCGCCAGCTGGACGGCCTGCCGCTCGCGGTCGAGCTGGCCGCGGCCCGGGTCCGGGTGCTGTCCGTGCCCGAGATCGCCCGCCGGCTGCGGGACCGGTTCGCGCTGCTGCGCGGCGGCGGAAGGGACGTACCGGAACGCCACCGCACCCTGCGCGCCGTCGTCGAGTGGAGCTGGAACCTCCTGGAACCCGAGGCCCAGGCCGCGCTGCGCGCCCTGTCGGTGTTCCCCGGCGGCTTCACCGAGGACGCGGCCGAGCACGTACTGGCCGACGCGGACGCGCTGTTCCTCCTTGAGCAGCTCGCCGACCAGTCGCTGATCAAGGCGGCCGACACCGCGTCCGGGGTGCGCTTCCACATGCTGGAGACCGTACGGGAGTTCAGTGCCGGCCGCCGCGCGGAGGCGGGCGAGGAGGAGCTGGTCACCGACCGGTTCCTCGGCTGGGCACGGGACTTCGGCCGGGAGCACAACGACGCCCTGTTCAGCTCCGACGGCCTGAACGGCTGGGAGCTCATCAGGACCGAGCAGGACAACCTCGTCCTCGCCCTGCGGCACGCGCTGGCCCGTGACGACCGTCCCGCCATCGCGGCCCTCACCGCCGTGCTCGCCTCCCTGTGGGCCACCGACTCCAACTACATGCGCCTGACCGATCTCGCCGCCGACAGCGCCGGGCCGCTCTCCCACTTCCGGCCGGGCCCCGAGGACGTCGAGTCGGCCCGCAGCGCCGCGGTGGTGTGCGCGCTGAGCCTGTTCATGGGCTACGGGCCGCACGCCGTACGCCAGTTGGTGACCCTGCGCAGGCTGCCGGCCGCCGAGCCGGACACCCTGATCAGGGCCCTGGACCGGGTCCTGCGCGTGCTGCCCGAGGTGCGCCCGCCGCACTACACGCAGCTGCTCGAACTGTGCGAGTCCGAGCACCCGCTGCTCGCGGGCGTCGCCGAGTGCATCGCGAGCTACGTGTGGGAGCACGACCACGAGATGGACCGCGCGCTGGACTCGGCCCGCCGGGGTCTCGACGCCCTGACGCAGGTGCGCAACCCGGCAACCGAGATGCTCGGCCACAGCCGCATCAGCGAGCTGTGCCTGCAGAGCGAGCGCGGCGAGGAGGCGCACCAACATCTGATGGCCGCGCTGAACGTCCTGGAGCGGACCGGGGACTGGTCCGACTCGGCCGGCTGGCACGACGCGATCGGCGTGCGCTGGGGGCTCGTACTCGCGTGTCTTCAGCTCGGAGACGTCGACGAGGCGGAGCGCTGGCTGAACCTGGCGACGCTTGAGGCGGAGCCGGAGTCGGTGCGGGCCTTCAGCCCGGATCTCGCGAACCGCGCGGAGATCGCGCTGCTGCGGGGCCTGACCGAACTGGGCCTCGGCCTGTGGCGGCAGGCGGTGGCGCAGCTCCGCGGTGTCGACGCGCTGCACGCCAACGACCCGTTCGTGCAGGCGTGGTCCCTTCAGGTCCAGTCGGCGGCCGTGGCCGCGCACGCCCGGCACGGCCGCCTTGAACCGGCCGCCGAGCTGGCCGCCCAACTGCACGTGCGCGTACTGGAGTTGCTGGCCGGCCCGAGAACCGAGGGCAGCTCCACCGAGCTGCCGGTCGCCGGAACGGTGCTGCTGGCCGTCGGCCTCGTCGAGATCGCGAAGGGCGACACCACCGTGGGCGTACGCCTGCTCGCGCTCTCCGAACGGCTGCGCGTGCACCGGGAGTTCCCGACGATGTCCACCGTCCGGTCCCGCGAGTCCGCCGAGAACGCCGACGGGGCGGCGTACGCCGACGCGGTGTCGGAGTACGCCCCCCTGGGGCGGAGCGACCTGGAGGCGGCCGCCGTGCGGTTGCTGCGCGGCATCAGCGCTGCGGATCCTGATTGAACTTCGCCTTCGACCAGAAGTAGCCGAGCACGGTGAGGCCCACGGCCCAGGCGATGGCGAGCCATCCGTTGTTGCCGATCTCCGTGCCGAGGAGCAGGCCGCGCAGGGTCTCGATGGCCGGGGTGAACGGCTGGTACTGGGCGATCGGCTGGAACCAGCCCGGCATCGAGTGGAGCGGCACGAACGCGCTGGACAGCAGCGGCAGCAGGATCAGCGGCATCGCGTTGTTGCTGGCGGCCTCGGCGTTCGGGCTGATCAGGCCCATGCCGACGGCGATCCAGGTCAGTGACAGGGAGAAGAGCACGAGCAGCCCCAGGGCCGCGAACCACTCCAGGACGGTGGCGTCGGTGGAGCGGAAGCCGATGGCCACGCCGACCGCGCCGACGGCGACCACGCTGAGGATCGATTGCAGGACGCTGCCGATGACGTGTCCGACGATGACCGAGCCGCGGTGGATCGCCATGGTGCGGAAGCGGGCCAGGATGCCCTCGGTCATGTCGTTGGAGACGGAGATCGCGGTGCCGACCACGGTGCTGCCGATGGTCATCAGGAGCAGGCCGGGAACGATGTAGGCGATGTACTTGGCGCGGTCGGGGCTGCCGCCGCCGATGCCCACGCTCATGGTGTCGCCGAAGATGTAGACGAAGAGCAGCAGCAGCATGATCGGCGTGAGCAGCAGGTTCAGGGTGAGCGACGGGTAGCGCCGGGCGTGCAGCAGGTTGCGGCGCAGCATCGTCGAGCAGTCGCGTACGGCGAGGGACAGGGAGCTCATCGGACGGTCTCCTTCTGGGCGGCACCGGCGGCGGCCGGGACGGTGGCGGCGGGGGCGGTGGGGTGGCTGGTCAGGGCGAAGAACACGTCGTCGAGGTCGGGGGTGTGGACGGTCAGCTCGTCCGCCTCGATCGCGGCGGAGTCGAGCCAGTCGAGGATGGCCCGCAGCTCGCGCTGGCTGCCGCCGCTCGGGATCTGGAGCGAGAGCGACTCGTCGTCGCGGGTCGCCTCGCGCAGGGCGACGGCGGCGCTCTGGTACGCGGCCGGGTCGGTGAAGCGGAGCCGGACGTGGCCGCCGGGGACGAGCCGCTTGAGCTCGCTCGCGGTGCCCTGGGCGACGAGCTTGCCGCCGTTCAACACCGCGATCCGGTCGGCGAGTTCGTCGGCCTCGTCCAGGTACTGGGTGGTGAGGAAGACGGTCACGCCGCCCGCGACGAGGCCGCGGATGATGTTCCACATGTTGTGCCGGCTGCGCGGGTCGAGGCCGGTGGTCGGCTCGTCGAGGAAGATGATCCGCGGGCTGCCGACCAGCGTCATGGCGATGTCGAGACGCCTGCGCATGCCACCGGAGTAGGTGGAGGCGGGCTTCTTCGCCGCCTCGACCAGATCGAAGCGTTCGAGGAGCTCGGCGGTCACCCGGCGCCCCTCACGGCGGGACAGGTGGTTCAGGTCCGCCATGAGCAGCATGTTCTCCTCGCCGGTGATCAGGTTGTCCACCGCCGAGAACTGCCCGGTCACTCCGATCGCGGCACGCACCGACTGGGCGTGGGAGGCCAGGTTGTGTCCGGCGACCCACAGCTCGCCGGCGTCGGCGCTGATCAGCGTGGAGAGGATCTGCACGGCGGTGGTCTTGCCCGCGCCGTTCGGGCCGAGCAGCGAGAAGACGGTGCCGGCCGGGACGTGGAGGTCGATGCCGTCGAGGACGGTCTTGTCCCCGTAGGCCTTCCGCAGCCCGGTGGCCGCGATCGCGATTTCGTTCGTCGTTGAGGTCATGCCGCAGAGCTTGCGGCGGACCGGGTTCAACGCGGTTTCAGCCGGGTTTCAGGGGCCCCGGCCGGGTGAGTCCGGCACCTGCGGGCAAGGCGTCCCCCCCTGCCCGCACATGTCGATGGGCCCGGTACCCGGTCGGGTACGAGGCCCATCGGCGTACGTGCGGTGGGGTGATCAGGCGGCGGCGAGGGAGATCTCGGTCGACTTGATCAGTGCGACTACGGAGGTGCCGGCGGTCAGGTTCAGGTCGGTGACGGCGTCCTTGGTGATCGCGGCGGTGAGCTCGCCGCCCTGGACGTCGACCTTGACGGAGGCCATGGCGCCGCCGGTGGTGACGTCGGCGATGGTGCCCGGGATCTGGTTGCGGATGGACAGGCCCTCGACCGGGCCGGTGGCCAGCGAGACCTCGGTGGACTTGATCAGGGTCTTGACCGCGGACCCCTCGGCGAGGCCGAGCTCCTTGACGGCCTCCAGGGTGATCGCCGCGGTGATGTCCTGGCCGCCGTCGAGACGGACCTTGACGGTGGCCATGACCTCGCCGGGGGTGACGGCGGTGACGGTGCCGGCGATCTGGTTGCGGATGCTCAGGCTCATGAAGAAACGCCTCACGTAGATGGTGCCGATTTGTCAGGCTTTGGCCTGCAACATGGTTCACGCTATCGGCGCCCGGGGGCCGCGTTTCGAAGGGTGTCGCATCCGCGAGCCTCATTCGGCGGCGAGGGTGGCAGATTCGACGGTCCCGAACGACCCGAGTTTCTTGGACCGTGCGGCCCGGCGGTAGGGGGGCTTTGGACCCTGTCTCGGCGGTCGGATCCGCCCCACCCCGCCTGGGCGGAGAGGGGCGGGGCGGTGGCACCGGGGCCCCGGGCCGTCAGAGGCCCAGGTCGGTGAAGAGCTGGTAGCTGGTGGGGTCGCCGGACATCTGCCAGTCGATGCCCTGGAGCAGGAAGCAGGCGATCAGGTTGCTGGCGGCGAAGACGGTGATCACGGCCAGGGTGACGGTGGCGGCCCTGCGCAACGCGGGCGAGGCGGCGGTGGCGTTCAGGGGCTCGGACTGGGGAGTGAGGAAGAGGGCGGCCGCGGCGGCCACGGCTGCGCCGAGGAAGGCGATCAGGGCCCAGGTGTACAGGTGCAGGCCGAACAGGGCGCCGGCGTAGCCGGGGTCGGGGGGCACGATGTGCATCAGGACCTGGGCGGCGGAGACGGTGCTGCCGATGAGGGCGGCCACGATGGCCCAGCCCCATCCGGAGGCCCACTCGCGGGTGGTCACCTCGCCCTTGCGGGAGCGGGCGATGATCCAGGCGGGGCCCACCGCGCTGAGCAGGAAGAACATCCGCTGCAGCAGACACATGGGGCAGGGGTACTCCCACAGCCCGAACTGGAAGAAGTAGGCGCCCGCGAGGGTGCCGCACAGCCCGATGACGTAGGCGTGGGCGAACCAGAGGCCCAGCCGGTTGGAGAGCCGGACGGGGCTGGTGGTGGACGCGTCGGTGGTCACGGTGGTGGTTGCCATGAGAACTCTCCCCCTCAGAGGGCGATGTGGAAGGTGTGGGTGATGACGTGGGGGAGGAACGCGATCGCCGTGGCGACCAGGGTCCCGGCCCAGAGCAGGCTGCGGGAGCGGGCCGGCCAGTCGCGGAGCACTGCCATCACACACAGGAAGATGAGGAGGAAGAGGAGGGTGTACATGAGGTCCCAGCTTCATCGGGGGGTCCGTTGTTCTTTTCTTCCTCCACCCTCCGCCCGCCCGCGCGGGGCGGGTAGCCGCAACGGACCGATGCATCCATAGAACCGTTCTATGCCCTGGCCGGGGCGGCCTCCGGGCGGTGCGCGATGGCGTACAGGTCGCGGGCGGGGCCCGTGGGGCGTCGGCCGGTGGGCCAGATGGCGCGGAGCGAGCGGCTCAGGTCGAGGCCGGTGATCGGGACCGCCCTGAGGGTGGCGGAGGCGAGCTCCGCCTGGACCGCGAGGGAGCTGAGCACGGCCGGGCCCGCTCCGGAGGCCGCCGCGGTCTTGATGGCGGTGGTGGAGGACAGCTCCAGGAGGGGAGCGGTCCGCCAGTCGGGGAGCTGCGCGGTGACGGCCCGTTCGAAGGAGGTCCGGGTGCCGGATCCGGCCTCCCGGTGGATCAGCGGGGTCGCGGCCAGCTCGTCGAGAGTGATCGCGGTGCGCCGCGCCCACGCGTGGCCCGGGGCGACCACGACGACGAGCCGGTCGCGGGCCACGAGGCGGCTCTCCAGGCCCTTGGGCGCGCGCGGGCTCTCGATGAACCCGATCTCGGCCCGCCCCTCCAGAACCGCCTGGGCCACCTCCACCGAATTGCCCGACCGCAGCGCGATGGAGGTCCCCGGAGTGCGGGCGCGCAGGGACATCAGCCAGCGCGGGAAGAGGTATTCGGCGATGGTCTGACTGGCCGCCACGTGCAGGTGCGAGTCGCGCTCCGCGCGCAGCGTGTCGATCCCCGCGCCGAGCTGCTGCGCCGCGTCGATCACGGTACGGGCCCATTCGGCGACCAGGGACCCGGCCGGGGTGGGCCGGGAGCCGAGCGTGGTGCGTTCGAGGACGGGCAGTCCGACCAGCTTCTCCAGGTAGCGGATGCGGGAGCTGGCCGAGGGCTGGGTGATCCCGTGCGCCTCGGCGGCCCGCCCGAGGCTGCCCAGTTCGATGACGCTGAGCAGCAGGTCAAGGGCGGTGAGGTCCGGGACGCGGGGCGGGAGGGGCATAGAGCCATTCTATGGGCGCATCGGTTGGCTGCCATTGCTGTCGGTGCCGCCCCTGCCGCCACCCGCCGCGTCGGGGGTGCGGCCGGGCCCCGCGGGACCGCCCTCGCGCCGCCCCTGATTGAGCCTCAGGAACCCATATGGCAGCTTCGATGAGCGCCGCGGGAGATATCGGATTAGCCTCCGGAATGAGCGCAAAGTGGATCTTTTGATGGTGCGCTCCACTCGAACCAAGGAGGAGCAATGCGCAAGCTTCACAAGGCCGCTGTCGCGGCCGCCATGCTCGGGGGCCTGAGCCTCATAGCCAGCGGCACCGCAACCGCCCAAGGTGCAGACGGTGGCCACGGCCACGGCGGCCGTTGGTGCAAGACCCATGACCTGAACATCGACATCCTCGGTCAGGTCGGATTGCTCAACGGCCTTCTGGGCAACGCACTCAACGGTGAGGGCAATCCAGGCGCACAGTTCGACGGTGTCGGCTCCAGCTGCTGACACGGTCATCACTGAGCAACTGGCAATCGTGTAACGCCGCTTACCGATAAAGGGCCCGGCGCCCGGGCGACAAGCCCGGCGCCGGGCCCTGTCCATGCGCACCGCCCGCACCCGTTTTCCGCACGCGGCGCGGCGGTCGGCCCCCGATCCGGCTATCGGGTCAAGTGGCCGCCGCCGTCAGGGTTTTGGTGACGAGGGAGTCGAGGTAGGCGTCGTCGATGCCGGGGACGCGGAAGAGGGTGCGGAGGTAGAGCGGCGCGAGGATCCCGTCCAGGACGTCGGTCATCCGCAGGCGGGGTTCTCCGCGTGACACCGCCCGGTCGAGCATGGCCTGGAGGTCCTGCCCGCGTGATGCCAGGGCGTTCGGGGCACTGTCCGCGTCCGGGGCTTCGGCGCGCGCGGCGATGAGGGCGCGCAGGAGGACGGCCGCGTCCGGCCCCTCCAGCGAGGCGGCCGCCCGGTGGGCGTACGCGAGCAGGTCTCCGCGCAGGCTCCCGGTGTCGGGGATGGCCGACACGGACGAGAGGCGCTCCTGGGAGAGGTCGAGCACGATGGCGTTGGTGGTGCGCCAGCGGCGGTAGATGGATGTCTGGTGGACCCCGGAGCGTTCCGCGATCTCGGCGATCGGGATGCGTTCGTGGCCCTGTTCGGCGATGAGTTCCGCCGTCGCCTTGAGGACAGCCTCCCGCACGCGGGCACTGCGTCCGCCGGTGCGGCGACGCGGCTGGTTCTCCGGCCCGGGCCGGCTGTCGGGCTCGTGCTCGCCGGCGCTGTCGTCCTCGTTCATGGCCAAAACACTAACGCACTGCTTCTTGCGTTTGTTGGTTCGGCCGGGCTACCTTGCTAACGCAATCATTCTCGCGTTAGGGGAGCGGTCATGAAGCCGATGCTGTTCGAGGACGACCCGCAGTTCTGGTACGAGACCCTGCGGGCGCTGGGCCACGCCGCGTACGGCGGCTCCGACTTCGGCGAGGTCGTCGCGACCGCCGAGAAGATCACCGCGGGGGACTACGACAGCTGGTACGAGCAGTGGTCGGCCACCGCGGAGCGCACCGCCACCGAAGCCCGGACGGCGCTCGCGGGCGGGCACCGGGTCACGGCGCGGGACGCCTTCCTGCGGGCGAGCAACTACTTCCGCTCGGCGGAGTTCTTCCTCCACGGCAACCCCGACGACCCGCGCATCGCCGCCTCCTACGAGCGCTCGGTCGACTGCTTCCACGCCGCCGCCCGCCTCTTCGAGCCGAAGATCGAGCCGGTGGAGATCCCGTTCGAGGGCACGGTGCTGCGGGGCTACTTCTACCGGGCCCCCGGCGACGCCCCCGCGCCGACGATCGTCATGCACAACGGCTTCGACGGCTCGGCCGAGGAGATGCACTTCTTCGGCGGCGCGGCGGGCCTGGAGCGCGGCTACCACGTCCTGACGTTCGACGGCCCCGGCCAGCCCGCCGCCCGCTTCCACGACGGGCTGCCCTTCCGCCCGGACTGGGAGAGCGTGATCACCCCGGTCGTGGACTGGCTGACCGACACCCGCCCCGAAGTCGACCCCGAACGCATCAGCCTGCTCGGACTGAGCATGGGAGGCCTCCTCGCCCCCCGCGCGGCCGCCTTCGAACACCGGCTGGCCGCCGTGATCGCCGTCGACGGCGTCTACGACCTCGGCCAGGTCAGCACCAAGAACCTCCCCATGCCCCGCCCCGAGGCCGAGGCGCTGCTGCGGGCCGAGCACGCGCCCGAGATCGACGCGGCGATCGAAGCCCTGATGAAGACGGATTCGACGGCGCGCTGGGCGATCACGCACGGCTCGTACGCCATGGACGTGGCGACCCCGCGTCAGTTCCTGGCGTCCTACCTGGACTACACCCTGGCCGACGGAATCGCCGAGAAGATCACCTGCCCCACCCTGGTGTGCGAGGCCGAGGACGACCTGTTCTTCGCCGGTCAGGCCCAGCAGCTCTACGACCACCTCAGCTGTCCCAAGACCCTCCAGCTCTTCACCGTCGCCGAAGGCGCCGGAGCCCACTGCCACACCGGCGCCCAGCGCCTGGCCATGGGCCGCATCCTCGACTGGCTCGACACCACCCTCAACCACTGAGTCCGGGCCAGGAACCCCGGCCGGCCCCGGCGGCGCCCACCTCACAGCCGCGCCCCCGAGCGCTGCGGCTGTAGCCGATCTCCGCTGCACCAGGTACACCATCTCCCGCCCGGTACAAGGGAGTTCGGCCCTCGGCACTCCAACCCGGGGGCCGGCCAGGCCAGCGCGGAGTTCTCCATGATCGGGCGGCGTCATGGCGACTGCACGGTGGCGCCTCGGCGGACCGTGAAGCCAATAAGGGCCTGTGACAGAACGAAGACGTCGCGGAAGACCGCCTGTAACTCGGTGCGAGATACAAATACTTCCGACCGCACGCACCGCGCCACGTCTGGGGGAACACCATGAAGTACACCCGCGTCGCAGCTCTCGCCGCCATAGGGGTCGCCGCCACCCTCTCGCTCACCGCCTGTGGCAACGACGACGGCTCCGGGAACGACTCGTCGTCCTCCAAGAGCTCCTCGTCCGCGTCCGCGCCTTCTTCGTCCTCGGACGGCGCCTCGACGTCGGACGGCACCTCGAAGCCTCAGGCCGGCAACGCGAAGTCGGGCTCCGGCAAGGGCACCGAGGCCGGCGCCGCCGGCGGCACGGCGAAGTCCGGCGGCAAGGCCACGTTCTGCAAGACGGAGGACCTGGCCATCGACGCCACTGACGCCGCCCCCGACAAGACCTCCGGCAGGATCAACGTCACCATGGTCAACCGGGGTTCGACCACCTGCTCGGCGACGGGCTTCGCGGGCGTCGACATCAAGGACGCCGACAACACCTCGAACCCCATCGGGCGCGGCCCCGCCCAGCCGCGCATCACCACCCTGAAGCCCGGCGACGCCGCCGTCTTCGACCTCGCCTACACCATCGACAACAGCGGCCACAGCCTCTCGAACCCGACCAACCTCCAGGTGACACCCCCGAACGAGACCCACACCGTGACCCTGAACTGGCCTGCGGGCGCGGGGAAGATCAAGGGTGCCTACACCGACGTCGAGGTCTACCCCACGCACACGACCAAGTAGGAGCGAGGGCCACCCCGTCGCCCCGCGAGTGCCGAGGCGCCGGTGCGGTACGACCCGTACAGCTGGTCGTGCTCAGTGAAGTGGGGCCGGTCGTTTACGGGCGTGGACGGGTGATCAGCCAGGTTCCGCCGACGACTAGGAGCGCGAAGATCACGTGGGCGGCGCCCCAGGCGCTGATGAGCAGGAGCCGGTCGTGGAGTGAGAACGAGCCGGTCAGGGTGACCTGGAGAGAGCCCACGGCGAAGGCGATGGCGGCGGTGAAGACGGCGACGAGTTCGACGGACCGGACGTGGTTGGCGCGGGCCGTCTCCTGTCCTTCGCGATGAGCCTTGGCCTGTTCCTCGCCCCGGCGGTGGAGCTCGCCTTCGAGCTGCTGCCACTGCTGACGATGGCGTTCTTCCTGGGCGAGGAGGCGCTGCTCGTGATCGGCGTCCAACTCGGCACGCAGCCTGCCCTCCAGGATGGCATCGCGCTTCGCGAGGTACTGCTCCTGCAGAAGCTTGTGGCTCCCGCGGCTTCCGACGGCGGGGAGCAGGCGCAGGGCGGTGTTGATGCTCTCCAGCGCGGCATCGTGGTCGCGGACCATGTGCTGTCCGGATGCGAGACGGAAATGGAAGTCACCTGAAACGGCGGCTCTGTGTCGTCGGCGTACAGGGCCGCGGCGATCTCCTCGCAGACTCGGTCCAGCTCACGTGAATCCGAGCCCGAGACCTCTCCGAGCCGGGTGGTGTACGACGCGGATTCCATTGCTTCCCCCAAGAGTTGGCAGCCCCGTCCGTGCTTATCACGGCGAGACGTGTCGCGGGGTCATGTGATTCGATCATGCAGGTGGACGTGGTGACGGCGGTGCACGCTCCGTACTCCGCCTTCCTTCCCCTCGCCTGGCAGTCATTGCTTGACCAGAGCCACACCGCCTGGCGGTGGCTGGTCCAGATCGACGGGCCGCCCGCCGACGTGCTGGACGCGCTGACCGGGTGCGGGGCCGCCGCCGACCCGAGGGTCGCCATCGCGTCGCACGGCACCACCGAGGGTCCCGCGGTCACCCGCAATGTGGCCTTGGGCCGCACTACGGCGCCGTTCGTCCAGAACGTCGACGCGGACGACGAGCTCGAACTCGAGGCCCTCTCCGTGTCGGCACGGCGTTGAACCAGGAGCGATACGAATGACCGAGGCTCGCATGAGTACAAACCGAATCAGGGCCCTCGCGATCGTGGCAGCAGCCTGCGCGGCGGGGGTGCTGGTGAATCAGGTAGGCGGCTGGCTCGGATGGGTACTGGCCATCGCCACCGCGGCCGCCATCGGCGGTGTTGCCCGCTGGCGGCAGCGAAGGTGAGTCAATCAACATGAACCGGCAGGGCCCGAATCCGGGCTCCGCCGGCCAACCGCAGCCACCGGCCCACCAAACCCGCGGCCCTCGCCGCGCAGATGGGTCGCTCCCTGGACAACTCAGCCGCCGACGCCCCGAAGCCGCCGGGCGATGTCGATGTCGTTCTGCAGGGCGCTGAGCCGGGGAGGCTCGCGGCTGGGGTCCAGGACGCAAACGTGGAGTTTGTCGCCTGCGCGGGGCGGCGCCACGCTCTCGTCCCACCAAGACGGATGTTTCATCTGGTCGATGAATCCGAACATGCCATTCATTCCATCTACTTCGACCTTCGCGCCCACATGAGCAACAGCGACGACCGTCACATCGAGTTCCTGATTGTCCTGAATCCTCAACTTGGCCCTCCGAAATATCGATCCAACTACGTCGCAGGGCAAGTTCGTTGAATGGGTCGAGCTGGAGATCTGTAATGGCTGGGGTTACGTCGGTTGGAGGTTCAATCCGGTCTTGGCCATGAGGCCCTTGGTGAGACCGGGGCGCCCGATCTCGGTGAATCTGCTGGCTACCCTGGGCAGTGCTGGCGCTGTTGGTCCTCACGCTGGGCAGTTTCGGGCGCGCCGGGCAGGCTCACTCGGTGAATATTGACCTGGCCGACCGCGGAACACAACTGCTATCCTCTGTAGCATGTCATCTTGGCGAAAGACTCAACGCCAAGGCCTGGAAGGTCACTTCGGGCCGCTGGAGCTTGCCATTCTGGACGCCATGTGGGCCAGGGGCAGGATGGACGTAGCCGCCTGCGTCCAGCGGCTCGACGGCGGGCAGGCGTACACCACGGTGAAGACGGTGATGGAGCGTCTGGTGGTGAAGGGACTGCTGGCGCGGGAGAAAGAGGGCCGGCATTACGTCTACTGGCCTGAGCAGACCCGTCGCGAGGTCGAGCAGAGCGTGGCGGCCGAGCAGGTGCGGCGGGTGATGGACGGGTTCGGTGACCTGGCCGTTGCCAACTTCGTGCGGACGGTGAGCGGCGATGCCGACCAGCTCGCACAGGTGCGTGCGCTGCTGGCGGGCATCGCCGATTCGCCGGCCGAATCCGATGGGGAGGAAGCCGGGCGGGTGCCGGAGACGGACGAGTGAGCACGAGCTGGCTGGGCTATCCGCAGGTGGTGCTGGCCTGGTGGTGCCCCGTGGTCGCCATCGGGCTGTGGCACTTACTTCGCAGGCTTTCGGTTCGCCTTCCGGCCAGGGAGCGGTTCGTTCTCGCTGTCGCCGCCGCCATGACTCCCCTCCTGGCGGTGGCGGTTCCCTATCTGCCCGACAGCCCGTTGCGCGAGGCACTGCCGTGGCGGGCACCGATGGCGTGGGGTATCAGCAGCGGAATCACTGGAGTTGACGGGCGGCACGTGCTGTCGGCTCTCGGGACAGCTGATGTTCGCCGCGTCCGCGGCACCGCTGGTGTCGCTGGTGGTGTCGTTCACCATCGGAGTGGTGCAGGTCGTGCGGACGGAACGCGCCGTGGCATTGCTGGCGCCCCAGCAGTGCGGTGACGTCTGGGTAGCGCACGCTCAGGGGGAGGCGGCCCGGAATCTGGCGAGTACCGTCGGCTTGCTGCGCCCCAGGATCGTCCTGAGTTCGGCGGTGGCCGCGTCTGCGGAGGCGCCCGCGATCATGGAGCATGAGCGTGCGCACTCCCGCGCGCGCCACCCCCTGTGGATCTTTCTTGCGACCTGCGCTCTGCGTTCGTGGTGGTGGATCCCCGGGCGCAAGTCGGTGCTGGCGGAAATGCGGCTGGCAGCTGAACTCTGGGCCGATCAGGACGCTCGGGATGCCGAGGGGGCCGCCGCTGTGGCCAAGGCGCTGTGTGCGCAGATCGACGCCAGGGTCCGGCCGGGTGGCCATGGTGGCGCGGCGGGGGGCGGCAGCACCCCTTTCCTTGACCCGGGAATAGAACTCGCCCACCGAGCACGGGCATTGGCTTGTCCGCCCCGGACGATCGCGCCCTGGTGGGCGTGGTCGGTACGCGCGGTGACGGCCGCTGCCACGGTCACTGTGGCGATCCTGCTCTGACCCGCCCCGTATCGGGCGGGGCGATGGACATCTTCAACTGAACGAGAAGACCGAACGCCATAGCAAGATGCGCGCGGAGCTGATCCGCGCGCCCGCAATTGCTACAGCGCATAGCAGACCGATTTGCTACGCGCTGTAGCAGGAAGGATGTTGATGTATTCGCCATCTCCCGATCGGAACACCGAGGACGCGCCGGTCATCGAGACCCGGGGCCTGTCCAAGGCGTTCCGTCGCGCGACCGCCGTCGACTCGGTCGACCTCGCCGTGCGGCCCGGCAGGGTCTACGGCCTGCTGGGGCCCAACGGTGCCGGCAAGTCCACCACCCTGAAGCTGATTCTGGGGCTGTCGGAGCCCACTGCCGGAGAAGTGCGGCTGTTCGGCAGCCCATGGAGCCGACAGGCCCTGTCCCGCATCGGAGCGAGCATCAACGGCCCCAGTTTTTACGGCCATTTGTCCGCCAAGCAGAACCTGATGGTCCACGCGCACCTGCTCGGCATGCCGGGATCCGAAGTGAACCGTGTCCTGGCCGAGGTGGAACTGGACGCCTCGGACCGTAAGAAGACCCGGAGTTTCTCCACGGGGATAAAGGGCCGTCTGGCCCTGGCGATCGCGATGCTGGGTGATCCCGGACGTGCTCATCCTCGACGAGCCGCAGAACGGCCTGGATCCGGAAGGCATCGCCGCGTTGCGTACGATGCTGCGCCGCTTCACGGACACCGGTCGCACGGTCGTGCTCTCCAGCCACCTGCTCGGTGAAGTGGCCTCCGTCGCCGACGACATCGGCCTGATCTCGGCGGGCCGACTGCGCTACCAGGGGCCCCTCGCCGAGCTTGCGCCGGACGGCGACCTGGAACGCGCCTACTTCCAGCTGACCGGTGCCGCCCACGGGGCCGGGGCGGTGGCGTCATGAGCGGTGCAGCCACCGTGGCCGTACCCGGTCTGCCGGCGGTTCTACGGGCCGAGTTCGGCGCCTGGCGGCGCAGCACGGTGTCCTACCTCCCCCTGGGGGGACTGGCGTTCGCGCTCGTCAGCACAGCGATGTTCGTCTCGACTGGTCCGGGGAAGACCTGGGAGGACGTCCTCGGGTACCAGAACCTTTGGGCGATGTTCGTCGGGCCCATGCTGACTGTGCTGCTGGCGGCCACAGCCACCCGCATTGACACCGCAGCCCGCGGCGGCGGCACCTGGTACCGGCCCGTCAAGCCGCGCCACCGTCAGTTCAGCCGGTTCACCGTTCTGGCCACCCGGTCACTGCTGCTCAACCTCCTGGGCGCAGGCGCGCCGCTGCTGATCCTGGGCTTGGCATCCAGCGCGCAACGTGTCCCCATGGGACGCGCGATCGAAGCTGTCGTGGTGCCCTGGGCCTCGCAACTGGGCCTGCTGGCCCTGATGCTGTGGCTGGCCCGACAGATCCCTTGGTCGGCGGTGCTCGGCGTGGGACTCGTCTGGACGTTGCTGAGCGTCGTGAACGCGGAGTCCTCGTCCTGGGCCGTTCTTCCGTTCACCTGGCTCACTCGCGGCGCGCTGCCGGTGATCGGCACGCACGCCAACGGCGTCGCGCTGGAAGCCCATGCCGCGCTCGCCCACGCTTCTCCATGGCCGTCCACCCTCCTCGGCGCACTGCTGGCCGTGCCCTTCCTGCTCCTGTCGCGTCTGCGTCTGCCGTCCCCAGCGGGTGCCAAGCACCGGGCGTCGCCTCAACCCGGCCTGCTCACGCCCAAGGAGGCAGGGGCAGACGGCACGTTCGCGTACGCCCAGGCAGACGCTCCCCGCGTCCTGGCCGCTGTGGCTGGTGTCCTGCGCGGGACCGCGTTGATCTGGTTGTGCCCCGTCACGATCGGTCTGATCGCCTTGTGGCTTTCCTGGCACGACCCGGACACCAGCATCCAGCTCTTCACGCTGCTGATCCTTCCCGTCGGTACGCTCGCGCTCAGCCTGATCGCATGGAGCGCCGCCGGTCAGGGGTGGCGGGCCATTGCCTGCCGCACCACGGGAACGGCCAAGCCGGCTCTGGCGCTCACCGTTATCGCCGCCGGTATCGCGGCTGCCATGTCGGTCGTCATCGCCTTCGTCTACCTCGTGGCGGGGATCCCGGTGGGTCATGCCTGGCCCCTCGCGCTCACTGGTGCGGTGGTTGCGGCGATGCTCACGTCGTTCACCCTCTGGCTGAGCATCCGCGTCTCCCAGTCGGCCGCCCTGGTGGTGGGGATCATCGGCATCCTGTTCGGGGTCCTCGTCGGCGGCACCACCATGCAGCGGACGATGTGGCTGCTCATTCCCTACTCCTGGGCCAACTACCTCGACATGCATCGCATGAGCCTGACTCTCCCGCTCAGCGTCGCGGCGACAGCCCTTTTCACAGTCGGTATCGTCCGCGCGGCACGGAAGGCAGCGGAAAAATCATGATCACTGCGCCCGGCTCGACCAGGACCCGTACTGCGACGACAGCGGCTGTGGGACTGACCGCCCTCCTGCTGCTGACTGGCTGTTCACAGGAGCGCGACGCCGTCGTGAAGTGGCCGCCGGCTACGCACAACCCGCAGTCCATCAGCGCCGACCAGCTCGGCGACGCCTGGCCGATCAAGCCTCAGAGGGGGTCGGTGTCCTGCGTCAAGACGCCTTACAGCGGCTTCGCCATCATCTTCACCACGCCTGAGGGCAAGGCCTACGCGCTTAACAACGTCGCCCAGGACGAGAAGGGCCTGCCCAACGCCGACACCGTCAAGACCTCCCCGAAGACGACGACCATGTGGCGGCTCCGCCTGTTCGGAATGCAGGTCTGCAGCGTCGACCGAGCCAAGCAGATGCAATCCACTCCGACCCCCTGACCAACACTGGCGTGGTGCCCGGCGCGGGCGCCGTGGCCAGACGATCAGACACCCTGGAAAAGGCAGATTTGTCATGACATTCTCAGCCTCGCGTGCCGTTGCCTCCGCAGCCGTTGGAGCCGCCCTGGTTCTTGCGGCCACGCCGGCCTCCGCGGCCTCGTACGACAACGCCACACCGCGGCCGCTCCCTTCGACCGCGTTCCGGGCCAACGACTGGACGGCCCCGCCCGGGTTCGTTTTCGACTCGGCGTTACTCAGTACGCCCGAGGGCTGCAGGGCAAAGGGAGAGAAGGGAATCGCCCAGGGCAAGTGGAGTGCGTACGTGTGCCACGAGCAGCTCGTCCAGGTCACGGACGTGCCCTTGCTGTACCAGTTCCTCTATGTGAAGCGCTGACGGGCCGACCGGGAGGCACGAGGCCGGCCGCCAGCGTGAATTTGGTCTAGCCAACAAACAAACCCCAGGTCGCCAACCTGGGGTTTCGTTATGGAGCGAGTGACGGGAATCGAACCCGCGCTCTAAGCTTGGGAAGCTTATGTTCTACCATTAAACTACACTCGCGTGATCGTTTCCCGTGGGGAAGCGGTCCTCGCTCACTCTACCCCATGCCCGGCCCCCGGTGGATTCACCGGGGGCCGGCGTGCTGGCGGGGGCCGGGATCCCCGTGCGGGCGGGGGGAGTTGGGGCGTACCGTGGAGGGTGTGTGCGTGGGCGGAGTGCCGCGTGGAGTCGCGTCCTGTTCATCCCCTAATGTGGTGTTTTCTCCGTCCAGGCTTGTTGGGGAAGGGACTTGAGCGACTTGATGGACTCGTTGGAGCGCACCGTCGTCCGCTGCGCCGGAGGGCACGTCTTCACCACGGATTCGTTTCCGATGCAGCAACTCGGCACCGGCCGGATCGGGCCCGGCCGGCTGATCCGCTGTCCGCGGTGCGCCCGGCTGCGACATGCCGTGCCCGTGCTGCCCGAACAGCGGTAGCGCCCCTTCAGTACTGGCGCCCACAGGCGCGCGGGCCGTCCGATTGGGGCGGGCCGCGCGCCTTGCGTATCCTCGGGGAGTGCTTCTCTCAGACAAGGACATCCGGGCCGAGATCGACGCCGGGCGGGTACGGCTCGATCCCTACGACGAATCCATGGTGCAGCCGTCCAGCATCGACGTGCGCCTCGACCGCTTCTTCCGGGTGTTCGAGAACCACCGCTACCCGCACATCGACCCCGCCGTCGAGCAGGCTGACCTCACCCGGCTCGTCGAGCCGGAAGGCGACGAGGCGTTCATCCTGCACCCCGGCGAGTTCGTGCTCGCCTCCACGTACGAGGTCATCACGCTTCCCGATGACCTCGCCAGCCGCCTCGAAGGCAAGAGCTCGCTCGGGCGGCTCGGGCTCGTCACGCACTCCACCGCCGGGTTCATCGACCCCGGGTTCTCCGGACACGTAACCCTTGAGCTCTCCAACGTCGCCACGCTGCCGATAAAGCTGTGGCCCGGGATGAAGATCGGGCAGCTGTGTCTGTTCCGGCTCAGCTCGTCCGCCGAGGAGCCTTACGGGTCCCAGCGGTACGGGTCGCGTTACCAGGGCCAGCGGGGGCCGACCGCCTCGCGGTCCTTCCTCAATTTCCATCGGACCC
The DNA here is from genome assembly GCF_001279695.1 of Streptomyces sp. WM6378. Lineage (GTDB taxonomy): Bacteria > Actinomycetota > Actinomycetes > Streptomycetales > Streptomycetaceae > Streptomyces. Next base: position 42,436 of record NZ_LGDD01000199.1, on the reverse strand, counting down.
AGGTGTGAGCATGAACGACCAGAACGACGTGCGCGAGAACCTCACCTACGAGAAGTTCGGCGGTGCGATCCGCGAGCTCGCGCAGACCATCGCCGACGACGGCTACGAGCCCGACATCGTGGTCTCCATCGCGCGCGGCGGCGTCTTCGTCGCCGGCGGGCTCGCCTACGCCCTCGACTGCAAGAACATCCACCTGGTGAACGTCGAGTTCTACACCGGTGTCGGCACCACGCTCGAAATGCCGGTCATGCTGGCCCCGGTGCCCAACGCCATCGACTTCTCCGGCAAGAAGGTCCTGATCACGGACGACGTGGCCGACACCGGCAAGACGCTCAAGCTGGTGTACGACTTCTGCCTCGACCACGTCGCCGAGGTCCGCAGCGCCGTCATCTACGAGAAGTCCCACTCCCTCGTGAAGTGCGAGTACGTCTGGAAGCGGACGGATGAGTGGATCAACTTCCCTTGGAGTGTTGAGCCTCCTGTCGTTCGGCGTGAGGGTCAGGTTCTCGACGCCTGATCCCCGGCGCAGGAACTGCGAAGGGCCCCGCCGGGTCGCACAACCCGGCGGGGCCCTTCCGCGTGCGTACGGCTAGATCGTGCCCAGTTTGATCAGCGACAACAGCGCGATCAGCTGGATCGCGGACGCTCCCAGCGCCTTGGGCCACGGCAGGTCGTGGGACTTGCTCACCATCGAGGTGAACAGCGCGCCCGCCGCCAGCCACGTCGCCCAGCCCAGGATCTGGACCACGCCGTTGTTGCCGCCCAGGAACAGGGCGAGCAGCAGGCGCGGGGCGTCCGTCAGGGACATGATCAGCATGGAGAGGCCCACCGTCGGCTGCCACGCGCCGTCGCCGCCCAGCTGGCGGGCCAGCGTGTGCGTGACCGCGCCGAGGATCAGGCCGCCGATCACGAACACGACGCCGGTGGTGAGGACCACCGGGACCGCCTTGGACAGCGCGGTGCTGATGACGTCCTCGCGGGCCTTGTCGAAGCCGAAGATCGCCAGCATTCCGTAGAGGAACGTGACGATCAGCGCCGGGCCCCACACGGGGTAGTCCCGCATCTGCCAGAAGGTCGGGCCCGGCCGCATCACGATGCCGGACAGGAGCTCCTTCCAGTGCAGGCGGGGGCCGCTCGGCGGGGCCGTGACCGCGCCCGCCCGGTAGGTCGCGCCGTCGCCGTACGGGTCCTCGCCGATGCTGAACGCCTGGGTGTGGCCCGGGTTGTTCGCGTACGGGTCCTGGGCGGGGGCGTAGCCCTGCGGCTGGCCCTGGCCCTGGCCCGGGTAGTACGGGTCGCCGAAGTACTCCGGCTCGTCCTGCTGCGGGTAGGGCTGCCGGTACTGCGGCTGCCCGCCCCCGTACTGCGGCGGCTGTCCCTGCCCGTAACTCTGCGGTCGCTGCTGTGCGTGCCCCTGCCCATGCCCGTACTGCGGCTGCTGCCGGTCGTCCGGCCACTGCTGTGCCGGTGCCTGCTGTTGCCCTTGTTGTTGCGGTTGCCGCGGGGGGCGGTTGTTGTCCCGGCCGCCGCGTCCCATCCTGAATCCAGCCACGAATCGAACGTACCTGTTCCGCCGGTACGCCAACCGGGGGCCGCCGGAAACCGGACGCCTTTGCGGCTGAGCTGTGACATCCCCTAGGGGGAGCGGGCGGGGCTTTCCGAGGGGTTCTGCGCATGCCACCGGGTGAGGGGGTGAACGCGGAGAGTGCCGATTTCCGCCCGGTTTGGTTGAATTCCGAGCGATTTACACGGATGCGCCCGAAGCAGGAGGTAGCCGTTACATTGCCTACGCATTACCCAAACATCGCACTCGTAGCTTTGTTGATGTCGCCGCCACAAAGGCCCACAGACACGACATAACGAACAAGCTTCACGCTTCTACGCTACGAGGAAGAGCACCCATGCGCGCCACTCGCCGTACCATCCGCACCGCCGCCATCGCCACCGGAGCCATCGCCGCTCTCGCCCTTCCGGCCGGTGCCGCCTTCGCCGACTCGCCCACCGCCCCGTCCGACCCGCAGACCCAGCCGCAGGTGCTGCCGGGCACCGAGGACCCGAAGCAGGACCAGAAGGACCCCAAGGACCAGGTTCTGCCGGACAAGGACGGCAACAAGAAGGACGACAGCAAGAAGGACGAGTCCAAGAAGGACGAGTCCAAGAAGGACGACTCCGGCAAGGGCGAGAAGAAGGACGAGTCGAAGAAGGACGACACCGAGAAGAAGGACGGCGCTCGCTCCTTCGTGAAGTCCGTCAAGCTCGCGGACGGCTCGGTCGCCAAGGTCTACAAGCTCGGCCAGAACCACTACGAGGCCGAGATCTGGGCCAACGGCAGCAAGCTCGACACCCTCGTCGCCAAGGGCGCCTCCGCCACCGGCCAGAACAACGGCCTGTACGTCGTGCTGAACCCGGACGGCACCGTCACCTCCTGGGTCGACGGCGGCAAGAAGGACGACAAGAGGGACGGCAAGAAGGACGAGCGGAAGGACGAGCGGAAGGACCGGGCCAAGAAGGACGAGCGGAAGAAGGACGACAAGAAGTCCGACGTGATCTCCTCCGTGAAGATCACGATGCCCGACGGCCGCATCGCCAAGCTGATCAAGACCACCAACGGCCCGCGCGTCGAGATCTCCATGCCGAACGGGAACTTCCTCGGCGCGATCGACCTCAAGGACCCGTCGGCCCTCAACGACGGCTGGACCTACAAGATCGTCAACGCCGACAAGGGTGTCTACAAGTTCGTCGTCATCGACGGCAAGAACGGTGGCGACAGCTGGGTCTACGACTTCAACGGCAAGCTGATCGAGAAGTACACCGTCCAGAAGGACGGCAAGAAGAAGCAGGACAAGACCGTCAAGACCGCCACCGGCGTCATCCCCAAGGGCGGCGTCAAGGCCGGTGCCGAGGGCGTCACGGGCGCCTCCTCCGACCAGGCCCCGATGATCGCCGCCGGTGGTGGCCTGGCCGCCGCGGGTGCCGCGGGCCTCGGCTTCGCGATGCTGCGCCGCCGCGGCGACCAGCGCTGACCCCCGGCGCGACTTTGATACGACGGAAGCGGCCGGCTCTGCCTTCGGGCAGAACCGGCCGCTTCCGTGCGCGTATGACAGGCGCGTACGACGTGTGCGTACGGCAGGTGCGTACGAACCGGTGTTACTTCACCGGCTCGGGCTCCGGCTCGCTCTCCGCCTCCGCGGTGCCGGCCGGGTCCACGGGGGTCTTCACCGAGTCGAGGAGCAGCTGCGCCACGTCCACGACCTGGAGGTTCTCCTTGGCCTTCCCGTCGTTCTTCTTGCCGTTGACGGAGTCCGTCAGCATGACGAGGCAGAACGGGCAGGCCGTCGAGACGATGTCCGGGTTGAGGGACAGGGCCTCATCCACGCGCTCGTTGTTGATGCGCTTGCCGATCCGTTCCTCCATCCACATGCGCGCGCCGCCGGCGCCGCAGCAGAAGCCGCGCTCCTTGTGGCGGTGCATCTCCTGCTGGCGCAGGCCCGGGACGGCCGACATGATCTCGCGCGGGGGCGTGTAGACCTTGTTGTGACGGCCCAGGTAGCACGGGTCGTGGTACGTGATCAGACCGTCGACCGGGGTGACCGGGACCAGCTTGCCCTCGTCGATGAGGTGCTGGAGCAACTGCGTGTGGTGGATGACCTCGAACTCGCCGCCCAGCTGCGGGTACTCGTTAGCGATCGTGTTGAAGCAGTGCGGGCAGGTCGCGACGATCTTCTTCGACGACTTGGGCTTGCGCGTCGACGGGTCCTCGTCGTCTTCCCCGTACGCCATGTTCAGCATGGCCACGTTCTCCTGGCCGAGCTGCTGGAACAGCGGTTCGTTGCCGAGGCGGCGGGCCGAGTCACCGGTGCACTTCTCGTCGCCGCCCATGATCGCGAACTTGACGCCCGCCATGTGCAGCAGCTCGGCGAAGGCCTTGGTGGTCTTCTTCGCCCGGTCTTCGAGGGCGCCCGCGCAGCCGACCCAGTACAGGTAGTCGACCTCGGTGAGGTCCTCGATGTCCTTGCCGACGATCGGGACCTCGAAGTCGACCTCCTTGGTCCACTCGACGCGCTGCTTCTTGGCGAGCCCCCAGGGGTTGCCCTTCTTCTCCAGGTTCTTGAGCATCGTGCCCGCCTCGGACGGGAACGCGGACTCGATCATCACCTGGTAGCGGCGCATGTCGACGATGTGGTCGATGTGCTCGATGTCGACCGGGCACTGTTCGACACAGGCGCCGCAGGTGGTGCAGGACCACAGGACGTCCGGGTCGATGACGCCGTTCTCTTCGACGGTGCCGATCAGCGGGCGCTCGGCCTCCGCCAGGGCGGCCGCCGGGACGTCCTTGAGCTGCTCCTCCGTCGCCTTCTCGTTCCCCTCCATGTCCTTGCCGCCGCCCGCGAGCAGGTAAGGGGCCTTGGCGTGCGCGTGGTCGCGCAGGGACATGATCAGGAGCTTGGGGGAGAGCGGCTTGCCCGTGTTCCAGGCGGGGCACTGCGACTGGCAACGCCCGCACTCGGTGCAGGTGGAGAAGTCGAGGATGCCCTTCCAGGAGAAGTGCTCGATCTGCGAGACGCCGTAGACGTCGTCCTCGCCCGGGTCCTCGAAGTCGACGAGCTTGCCGCCGGAGGCCATCGGCTGGAGCGCGCCGAGCGCGACGCCGCCGTCCGACTCGCGCTTGAAGAAGATGTTCGGGAAGGCCAGGAAGCGGTGCCAGGCGACGCCCATGTCGGTCTTGAGCGCGACCGTGATCATCCAGATGAACGACGTCGCGATCTTCAGGCCCGCGAAGAAGTACGTGAGGTTCTGCAGCGTGGACAGGTCCATGCCGCGGAACCAGGCGACCACCGGGTACGAGACGAAGAACGAGGCCTCGTAGCCGTCGACGTGGTGCTGGGCGCCCTCAAGCGCGTGCAGCGTGAAGATGCAGACGCCGACGATGAGGATGACGGCCTCGACGAAGTACGCCTGGCCGGTGTTCGAGCCCGCGAACCGGGACTTGCGGCCCGGCCGGCCCGGCCGGTTCAGCTGCCGGATGACGATCAGGGTGAGGATGCCGAGCGTCGTCATCGTCCCGAGGAACTCGACGAACACGTTGTACGGCGCCCAGCCGCCGATGATCGGCAGGATCCAGTCGGCCTTGAAGAGCTGGCCGATCGCGTTGACGATCGTCAGGAGCAGCGAGAAGAAGCCCACGGCCACGAACCAGTGCGCGACGCCGACGATGCCCCACTTGTTCATGCGGGTGTGGCCGAGGAACTCCTTCACCACGGTGACCGCACGCCGGTAGGGATCGGCCGTGCGGGTACCGGCCGGCACGTTCTGGCCGAGCCGCACGAAGCGGTAGATCTGCACGAGGGCACGGCCGAACAGCGCTACGCCGACCGCGATTAGGACCAGCGACACGATGATCGCGGCGAGTTGCATGAGGGGGCTCCTCGGGCCTGCGAGGTGGGTTACGGGGACGGGCCCGGACGCATTACTAAGCAGTAACTTATCCAGTCCACCTGAGCGTACCCACTTCTACCGCCGCACTGTAGCCGCGCAAGCGGTGATCTGTGTCGCTCAGCGTGCCCTTGGTCGGCGCCGGATATCCATCGTGTTATTCACCACATATGGGGACATAACAAACTAACTTGTTGTCCGCAACATCGGTCGAACCGAATGGGCGTCCCCATGCCAGCTCCCGCCACGTACCTCGTCACCGGTGGTGCCGGATTCATCGGCTCGCACCTTGCCGATGCGCTGCTCGGCCAGGGCCACACCGTGCTCGTGCTCGACGACCTGTCCACCGGCGCCCGCGCCAACCTCGGCGCCGTCTGGTCCGATCCGCGGCTGCGCTTCGTGCGCGGCTCGGTCCTGGACGAGCGCCTGACCGACGAACTCACCGCCCGCTGCGACACCGTGGTCCACCTCGCGCCCGCGGCCGGCGCCATCGGAGCGGCCGCCCTGCGGCACGGCCGACGGCTCCTGATCGCGGCGGCGGACGGCCGCGGCGAGGCGGCCTGCGGCGCCACCGTCGTACGCCACGGCGACACCGTCGGGCCGCGCCAGTCGCCCGGGCACGCGACCCTGCTGACCCGGCTCGTGCGCCGGGCGGTCGCGGGCGATCCCTTGGTGGTGCACGGCGACGGCAACCGTGCGTGCCGCTTCCTCGACGTCGCCGACGCCGTCGACGCGCTGCTCGCCCTGCTCGATCGCCCCGGCGCGGCGGGCGCCGACTTCGACATCGCAGGCAGCGAGGAGATCACCGTGATGGCCCTGGCCGAACGCACCCTGGCCCGCAGCGGCGGGGCGTCCGTCATCCGCCACTACCCCCACGTCGGCGACCGCGTCCCGCACGAGGCGTACCGGAAGGCCGTCCGGCCCCTCGATACGGCGCCGCTGTGCGAGCTGACCGGGTGGCGGCCCGCCCGCTCCCTCGACGACATCCTGGACGCGGCGATCGCCCGCGCCCGGGCCGAAGCCCCCGTCGTCCTGCCCGGCCTGCGAGCGCGCGCCGCGTCGCCGGCCGGGCACCACCTCGGCTGAGGGGGCGGCCGACATGCTGCACGGGCTCGCGGCCGCGACGGCGGCCGTCGTACTGACCGCCCTGCTCGCCGCCCTGATCCGCGCCCTGATGCTGAGGTTCGGCCGCAGGGGCCGCGACACCACCCCGCACCTGGGCGGCATCGCCGTCGCGCTGGTCACGCTCGGGGTGGCCTGCGCGGGGCCGGTGCTCGACGTCGCCGAACTGGGCGAGGGGGTCGCGCCGCTGCTCGCCGCGGCCGGGGCGGTCGCGCTGCTCGGCCTGGTCGGAGACCTGCGGCCACTGGGCGTACGGGTGCGGCTCGCGGTGGAGGTGGCGGCCGCGACCGGCGTCGTCACGCTGGCCGGGCTCTCGCCGGGCGCGGGGGCGCTCGCGGTGCTGTGGATCGTCTTCGTCACCCACGCCTTCCAGCTCCTGGACAGCTCCGACGGCGCGATGGGCGCGGTCGCCGCCGTCACCGCGCTCGGCCTCGCGGTGTGCGCGATCGCCGATGGACACCCCGGCCACGGGCTGCTCCTGAGCGTGCTCGCCGCGGCGCTGACCGGGTTCCTGCTGCACAACTGGTATCCGGCCCGCATCGATCTCGGTGACTGTGGCTCCTTGTTCACCGGGTTCCTGCTCGCCTCCTCGGCGGTCGCCGTGCACACCGGGGCGCCCGGCGCGCAGACCGCCGCCGAGCTCTTCGCGCTCACCCTCGTCGTCCTCACCGACACCCTGCTCGTGCTGGTCTCGCGCCGCCGCGCGGGCCGCCCGGTCCTGGGCGGCGGCGGCGACCACATCGCCCACCGGCTGCGGAAGCTGGGGCTCACCACGCAGGGCTCGGCGGTCGTCCTCGGCGTCGCGGCGCTGACCGCCACGGTCGTCGGGCTCCAGATCCACGACGGGCGCGTCGACCCCGTCGCGGTGCTGCCGCTCGGTCTCGTCGTGCCCGTCGCGGTCGTGCTGCTGCTCCGGGTCCCGGTGTACGGAGATGCCTCGCACCGCCGCGCCCCGCACGCCCGCACGCCCAAGGACAGCGCCGCCGCCGCCGACCTGGCCGGTGGCCGGGGATGAACCCGTTTCCAGCGATTTCGGCAGGAGCAGTACGCACATGACGACGACCCCCCTGCGCCTGACGCACCGCGCGATGCGCTGGTTCGGCATCGACTCGGCCCGCCACCGCCCCGGCGGCCCCGAACTGGTCCGCCTGCTCGCCCGGTACGAGATCGACCTGGTCCTCGACGTCGGCGCGCACCGCGGCGACTTCGGCGCCATGCTGCGCGCGGCCGGCTACCGCGGCCGCATCGTCTCCTTCGAGCCGCTGCGCGAACCCCGCGCCGAACTGCGCCGCCGTGCCGCCCTCGACGACACCTGGACCGTGCTGCCGTACGCGCTCGGCGACCGTACTGGCCAGGCCATCCTCAACGTCTCCGGTGACGCGGGCCCCGCCAGTTCCCTCCTCCCGTTGCTGCCCCGCCACCCCCGCACCGTGCACACGGGCAAGGCCATCGTGGAGACCCGGCGCCTGGACGGGCTCTGGGAGCAGCTCGTCGCCCCCGGCGAGCGGGTCTTCCTCCAGCTGGACGTCCAGGGGTACGAGGCCCAAGTCCTGGGCGGCGTCGGGGAGTTCGCGGACGAGATCTGCGGGGTGCGGATCGGGGCGCCGCTGGTGCCGCTCTTCGAGGGCGGCAAGCTCTTCGACGAGCTGCTCGCGCTCACCCGGGACAAGCTGGGGCTGACCCTGATGTCCCTTGCGCCGGGCCCCGTCGACCCGTGCGACGGCCGCATGCTCCGGTGCGACTTGGTTCTGCTGAGGGAGGGGGCCCTCGACCCGTCGGAACGGGTGCCTGTGCAGGCGGCGCACGCCGTTTAGCCTGCGGCCAGCCACGGACGGCCTGCGGTCGAAGGCCCGCACGCGCATAAGCCGCACATAAAAGTTGAGCCTGCTCGACTCAGCTCTGTTGACCGGCCGGGACGGATGATGCATCCTTGAGCCAGTTCCACTCAAGTAGTCAGCAGGAGGAATCGAAATGGCACGTGCGGTCGGCATCGACCTGGGCACGACTAACTCCGTCGTCAGCGTTCTTGAAGGCGGCGAGCCCACCGTCATCACCAACGCAGAGGGCGCCAGGACCACGCCGTCCGTCGTCGCCTTCGCGAAGAACGGCGAGGTGCTGGTCGGCGAGGTCGCCAAGCGCCAGGCGGTCACCAACGTCGACAGGACCATCCGGTCGGTCAAGCGCCACATGGGCACCGACTGGAAGATCGAGCTCGACGGCAAGAGCTTCAACCCGCAGCAGATGAGCGCCTTCATCCTGCAGAAGCTGAAGCGCGACGCGGAGGCCTACCTCGGCGAGAAGGTCACCGACGCGGTCATCACCGTGCCGGCGTACTTCAACGACTCCGAGCGTCAGGCGACCAAGGAAGCCGGCGAGATCGCGGGCCTCAACGTCCTGCGCATCGTCAACGAGCCGACGGCCGCCGCCCTGGCCTACGGCCTCGACAAGGACGACCAGACCATCCTCGTCTTCGACCTCGGTGGCGGCACCTTCGACGTGTCCCTCCTGGAGATCGGCGACGGCGTCGTCGAGGTGAAGGCCACCAACGGCGACAACCACCTCGGTGGTGACGACTGGGACCAGCGCGTCGTCGACTACCTGGTGAAGCAGTTCCACTCCGGCCACGGCGTGGACCTGTCCAAGGACAAGATGGCCCTCCAGCGCCTCCGCGAGGCCGCCGAGAAGGCCAAGATCGAGCTGTCCTCGTCCACCGAGACCTCGATCAACCTGCCCTACATCACGGCGTCCGCCGAGGGCCCGCTGCACCTGGACGAGAAGCTCACGCGCGCCCAGTTCCAGCAGCTCACCAGCGACCTCCTGGAGCGCTGCAAGACGCCGTTCCACAACGTCATCAAGGACGCGGGCATCAACCTGTCCGAGATCGACCACGTCGTTCTCGTCGGCGGTTCCACCCGCATGCCGGCCGTCGCCGAGCTCGTCAAGGAGCTGACCGGCGGCAACGAGGCCAACAAGGGCGTCAACCCGGACGAGGTCGTCGCCATCGGCGCGGCCCTCCAGGCCGGTGTCCTCAAGGGCGAGGTCAAGGACGTCCTGCTCCTCGACGTCACCCCGCTGTCCCTCGGCATCGAGACCAAGGGAGGGATCATGACCAAGCTCATCGAGCGCAACACCACGATCCCGACCAAGCGGTCCGAGATCTTCACGACGGCCGAGGACAACCAGCCGTCCGTGCAGATCCAGGTCTACCAGGGCGAGCGCGAGATCGCGGCGTACAACAAGAAGCTCGGGATGTTCGAGCTGACCGGTCTGCCGCCGGCCCCGCGCGGTGTCCCGCAGATCGAGGTCGCCTTCGACATCGACGCCAACGGCATCATGCACGTCACGGCCAAGGACCTCGGCACGGGCAAGGAGCAGAAGATGACCGTCACCGGCGGCTCCTCGCTGCCGAAGGACGAGGTCAACCGCATGCGCGAGGAGGCCGAGCAGTACGCGGAGGAGGACCACCGCCGCCGCGAGGCCGCCGAGAGCCGCAACCAGGGCGAGCAGCTCGTCTACCAGACCGAGAAGTTCCTCAAGGACAACGAGGACAAGGTCCCGGGCGAGGTCAAGACCGAGGTCGAGGCCGCCGTCGCCGAGCTGAAGGAGAAGCTCAAGGGCGAGGACTCCGCCGAGATCCGCACCGCCACGGAGAAGGTCGCCGCCGTCTCGCAGAAGCTGGGCCAGGCCATGTACGCCGACGCCCAGGCCGCGCAGGGCGCTGCCGGCGCCGCCGGTGCCGAGGGCGCTCAGCAGCCCAAGGCCGAGGACGACGTGGTCGACGCCGAGATCGTCGACGACGAGAAGCCGCACGACGCGAAGGGCGGCGCCGCCTGATGTCTGAGGAGACCCCGGGCTTCGAGGAGAAGCCCGACGTCCCCTCCGGCGCTCAGGAAGACGCCGAGCCGAAGGCCGCCGACTCCTCCAAGGAGGGGAAGGCGGCCCCGGCCGGGGACGCGGCCAAGGAGATCGCTCTGCAGGCTCAGCTGGACCAGGCCCAGACGGCGCTCACCGAGCGCACCACGGACCTCCAGCGCCTGCAGGCCGAGTACCAGAACTACCGCCGTCGCGTGGAGCGGGACCGCGTCACGGTCAAGGAGATCGCCGTCGCCGGCCTCCTGACCGAGCTGCTGCCCACGCTCGACGACATCGGCCGGGCCCGTGAACACGGCGAGCTGCAGGGCGGCTTCAAGTCGGTGGCCGAGTCTCTTGAGACGGTCGCCGCGAAGATGGGCCTGCAGCAGTTCGGCAAGGAGGGCGAGCCCTTCGACCCGACGGTCCACGAGGCCCTGATGCACAGCTACGCGCCGGACGTCACCGAGACGACCTGCGTGGCGATCCTGCAGCCGGGCTACCGGATCGGCGAGCGTACGATCCGCCCCGCGCGGGTCGCGGTGGCCGAGCCCCAGCCGGGCGCGGCCGCCAAGGAAGAAAAGTCGAGCGATGAGGAGAGCGGTGGCCCCGACAAGGGCTGACGCAGCGGTCATTGAAGAAGTGATCGTCCGAGAGGAGGGACGTCGATGAACACGAAGGACTTCGTCGAGAAGGACTACTACAAGGTTCTCGGCGTCCCCAAGGACGCCACCGACGCCGAGATCAAGAAGGCGTACCGCAAGCTCGCGCGCGAGAACCACCCCGACGCCAACAAGGGCGACACCAAGGCGGAGGAGCGCTTCAAGGAGATCTCCGAGGCCAACGACATCCTCGGCGACCCCAAGAAGCGCAAGGAGTACGACGAGGCGCGCGCCCTGTTCGGCAACGGCGGCTTCCGGGCCGGTCCCGGGGCCGGCGGCGGCAGCTTCAACTTCGACCTGGGCGACCTGTTCGGCGGGCAGCAGCCCGGCGGCGCCGGGGCAGGCGGCTTCGGCGGCGGCCTCGGCGACGTGTTCGGCGGCCTGTTCAACCGGGGCGGCGCCGGCACCGGCACGCGCACCCAGCCGCGCCGGGGGCAGGACCTGGAGTCCGAGGTGACGCTCAGCTTCACCGAGGCGGTCGACGGGGCCACCGTCCCGATCCGGCTGTCCAGCCAGTCCCCCTGCAAGGCCTGTTCGGGCACCGGCGACAAGAACGGCACGCCCCGGGTGTGCCCGACCTGTGTCGGCACCGGCCAGGTCTCGCGCGGCTCGGGCGGCGGCTTCTCGCTGACCGACCCGTGCGTGGACTGCAAGGGCCGCGGCCTGATCGCCGAGAACCCGTGCGACGTCTGCAAGGGCAGCGGCCGGGCGCGTTCCTCGCGCACCATGCAGGTCCGCATCCCGGCGGGCGTCAGCAACAACCAGCGGATCAGGCTGCGCGGCAAGGGCGCGCCGGGCGAGCGGGGCGGCCCCGCGGGCGACCTGTACGTGGTCGTCCACGTCGACGCGCACCCGGTGTTCGGCCGCAAGGACGACAACCTGACCGTCACGGTGCCGGTCACCTTCACGGAGGCCGCCCTCGGCGCCGAGGTCAAGGTGCCCACGCTCAGCGGCCCGCCGGTCACCCTGAAACTCCCCGCGGGCACTCCCAACGGCCGTACGATGCGGGCCCGCGGCAAGGGCGCGGTCCGCAAGGACGGCACCCGGGGCGACCTCCTGGTCACGGTCGAGGTGACCGTGCCGAAGGAACTGGACGACAAGGCCCGCGAGGCCTTGGAGACCTACCGCGAGGCGACTGCGGGCCAGGACCCGCGGGCAGAACTGTTCCAGGCCGCGAAGGGAGCATGAGATGGACCCCCGCCAGCGTCGACAGCCTCAATTTGGCTCTAGGGCTTACGAGTTGAACGAAGAGACGCCGGTGTACGTCATCTCGGTGGCGGCCCAGCTCTCGGGCCTCCACCCGCAGACCCTGCGGCAGTACGACCGCCTCGGCCTGGTCTCGCCCGACCGCACGGCCGGGCGCGGCCGGCGCTACTCGGCCCGTGACATCGAACTGCTGCGTACGGTGCAGCAGTTGTCGCAGGACGAGGGCATCAACCTGGCGGGCATCAAGCGCATCATCGAGCTGGAGCACCAGGTCGCCGCCCTCCAGGCCCGGGTCGCCGAGCTGTCCTCCGCGGTCGAGGGCGCGGCCGTCGCCATGCAGCAGCGCGAGGCCCAGGTGCACGCGTCCTACCGCCGGGACCTGGTCCCGTACCAGGACGTCCAGCAGGCCAGCGCGCTGGTCGTCTGGCGCCCGAAGAGGTCGTCGGAGTAGCCCCGTCGGCTCCGGCCCCCGTACGCGTCCGAAAAGGCCCGCTGCCCCCTTCCGGGGCGGCGGGCCTTTCGCGCCCGGAGCTCACTCGGCGCTCGCCTGGCGCTCACTCGGCGATCACCGTGAACGCGGGGTCCGATGGGGATAAGGTCATCGGGCTCGGTCGCAGGGAGGCGGGGGAGGGCATGTCTGAGCAGGTGGCGCATCCGCATGGCGCGGACCGGCTGTGCGCGGCCGGGGAACGGGCGTACGCGCAGGCGCTGCGCGCCGGACGCCTCGCGCGCGAGGCCGCGGGCGACGCCACCTGCCTGATCGATCTCGGGCTCCTGCACCCCGACCCCGGCGCCCTCGAATGGCTCCTGCCGACCTCCCCGCAGGCGGTGATGGCACGGCTGTTGCGCGGAATCCACGAGGACATCGCGGCGAGCCAGGCCCGAACGGGCGTGGTGGCGGCGGCGTTCGAGCGGTTCGCCGCCCTCGACGCGCCCGCGCCGGCCGGCACCGAGGCCATCCGCGTCCTGGACGGCATCCCCCGCATCAACGCGGCCATCGACGACGCGATCGCCGGCTGCACCACCGAGGCGCTCACCATCCAGCCCCGCGGCATCCGCCCCGAGCACGTCCTGTCGCAGGCGCTGCCGCGGGCCCTGGACATGGTGGAGCGCGGGGTGCGGATGCGCACCCTGTACACCCACGTCGCCCGCTACGGCACCGGTCTCGCCGACTACCTGCACCAGCTGGAGGGCCGCGCGGTCGAGGTGCGCACCCTCGACGAAGTCACCGACCGGCTCCTCCTGTTCGACCGTACGGTGGCGATCATCCCGGCCGCCGCGGACGACAGCAGCGCCCTGGAGCTGCGCCACCCGGCGCTCGTCGAGTACCTGGCGACCGTCTTCGAGCGGCTGTGGCGGCTCGCGGTGCCGCTGACCGAGGCCGTGCCCGCGGCCACCGACATCGAGGGCGTCACGCACCGCGAGCGGGTCATCGCGGCGCTGCTCGCCGAGGGCCACCAGGACGCGGTGATCGCGCAGCGGCTCGGCATCAGCGTGCGCACCTGCCGCCACCACATCAGCCGCCTCGCCGACGTCCTCGGCAGCTCCAGCCGCACCCAACTCGGCGTCCGCATCGCACAGTTGGGCCTGGACGCGCACCCTCGGTAATCCGCGACGCGCGCAACATGCGGACATGTCGAGCTTTATTCCACCTCCAGTTGATGCAGTGCAGCAACATGACGGTGGTGGCCGGGCGGCTCGGGATGCATCGTGGTGTTCAGTATGAGCAGCTCGACTCACGGGGACGCGGGGCCGGGGGGCGGCGAGGTGGACGCCGCTGCCGTGGCTCTGCTGGTGCGCGGCATCCACGACGGCCTCGCCGACACGCGGCGCAGGGCGGGCTGGATCGCCGAGGCCTTCGAGCGGTACGCGTCGATCGGCACGCGCGCCCCCGAGCCCTGCGCGGCCGTCCGGGTGCTCGACGGCTTCGACGAGATCGACGCGGCCATCGCCTCGGCCTCGGCCGCCTGCGCCACCGAGATGCTGACCGTGCAGCCCGACGGGATCCGCTCGCCGAGCATCCTGGCGCAGGCCTCGACGCGGGACCCGGCGCTCGTGGCCCGCGGCGCGCGGATGCGCACCCTGTACACGCACGTGGCCCGCTACGGGCCCGCCCTGAACGCCTACTTGGAGCGGCTCGGCGACGGCGCCGAGGTGCGCACCCTGGACGAGGTCACCGACCGGATGATGGTCTTCGACCGCACGGTGGCGTTCCTGCCCGCCAACCCGGAGCGCACCAGCGCCCTGGAGCTGCGCCAGCCCGCCCTCGTCGGCCACCTGGTGACGGTCTTCGAGTGCCTGTGGAACCGGGCCGTCCCGCTCGCCGAACCCGTACCGGCGGCGACCGGCATCGCCGGCATCACGCACCGCGAGCGCGTCATCGCGGCGCTGCTCGCCGAGGGCCACCAGGACGCGGCCGTCGCGCAGCGGCTCGGCATCAGCGTGCGCACCTGCCGCCACCACATCGGCCGCCTCGCCGAGGCGCTCGGCTCCTCCAGCCGCGCACAGCTCGGCGTCCGCATCGCCCGGGCCGGCCTCGGCGGCCCCGCGCACCCGGTCGCCCCGCGGTGACGGTTTCAGGCGTCCTTGTCCAGGATGCCGGACTGTGCGATGAGGAAGCCGAGTTGGGCACGGCTCCCGCTGCCGAGCGCGGCCGCCAGCTTGGCGATGTGCGCGCGGCAGGTGCGTACGTTCATGCCGAGGCGGCGGGCGATCGCCTCGTCCACGTGGCCCTCCACCAGGAGCTTGGCGATGGAGCGCTGGACGCCGGTGATGCCGGCCGTCTCCAGGTGGTAGGGCACCTCGTCGTCCCACGGGGTGGCGTACTGCCAGAACTGGTCGAAGACGCCCACCAGGTACTGCACGAGCCCCTCGTGCCGCAGTTCCAGGGCGACTTGACGGTCGCTGCGGGCGGGTATGAAGGCGATCTTGCGGTCCATGATGATGAGCCGGTCGATGATCTCCTCAAGGGTGCGCACCTCCAGACCGTACGGAGCGATCCGTTCCACGTAGCCGATGGTGGCGGAGTGGTGGCGGGCGGTGTGCTGGTAGAGGGTGCGCATCTCCACGCCGCGGGCGAGCAGCGGCTCGATGCGGCGCAGGCCCGCCTCGAAGCTCTCGGGCCTGCGGCCGCTGCCGGGCTGGATGACGAGCAGTTCCTCGGTGCATTCGTTGATGACGCGGTCGAGGGTCGCGTTGATCAGTTCGAGGCCTTCGAGGACCGTGATCGCGTGCGTGCCGGTGGTCGCCGGCGTCGCGATCGACATGAATGGCTCGAAGGTGTCGGCGAGGGCGACCGAGAGCTTTCTGCGCTCCTGGATCTCGCGTTCCAGCGGCTGGGTCAGCAGGTTGAGCACCACCGTGGGCGGAACCGGGCGCAGCAGCTGGGCGTCGTCGGGATCGGGGCGGAGCAGGGTGAGGTCGACCAGGCACGGGGCGGAGTCGGCCTCTGAGCGGGATATCCCGCCTGTACGCAGGGCAAGGGCGTACAGAGCCGTTCCTGTCTCGCACAGATCAACCGGGCCGTGATCGTGTCCTATGTGCCCTTGTTTCAACCTAGTTGCACCCCCCTCATCCTTTTGAATTACAGGAACATGATGCCTGGCTGCGCTGGTGCAAGTGGCCGGAGTGGGCCATCGTCGTATCCGCGGGGGGAGGTAATGATCAAAAGAGGTGGAGATCGGCCATGAGCAGGATGGTTCGAGCACTAAGCACGACAGCCGTTGTGGCGGCTGCTCTCTGCGCTCTCTCGGCGCCTGGGGACGTCACTTGGGAGACCCACCCCGCGAAGTCCGGAGCAACGACCGCACAGGACGTCACCTGGGAGATCGCACCGAAGGTCGTGGCGATAGGTGGCGACGTCACCTGGGAGACCGCTCCCAAGGGTGCCGTCGCATGAGCTTCCCGCCCGACGACCGCACCTTCCGTCGCGAAATGGCCACGGCCTACCGCTCGGGGTGGCACTTCATCGACCTCGCCACAGCAGTTCCTTTTCGTGGCGATTCGTTGATGGTCACCCTGCTCGGTGAGCCGATCCTGATCGCCCGTGAGGACGACGAGGACGTCCGTGCCTACCGGTGCCTGCGCCGGCCGCGCGGGGCACCGCAGCCCATTCGCTGTGTTGTCCGGTACGGCATGGTCTTCGTGAATCTCGACCAACGTGACCACCAGCTTTTCGAGTCGGAGGCTCAACCCGATTCATCCACCGCCACCCCCCGCAGTGCCTGACGCGATCCCCCGTCGTTGTACATCGCGCAGGTGCTTCCCCCACACAGCGGCGCCATCGTGGACCTGAACACGATGGCGCCGTTGTGCTGTCCGGGTGCCGGCGGCAGGCGTCTCAGGCGTTGCCCATCGCCCTGGTCAGCCTGATCTCGATCAGCACCCGGTCCGGGTTCGGGGCCGGGGTCCGCTGATAGCGCTCCGCATAGCGCTCCACCGCGTCCGCGATCAGCTCGGGTTCCGTGCGCACGACCGCGCGGCCCTCCAGCGTCGCCCAGCGCTTGCCCGCCAGCTGGCAGACCGCGACCCGCGCGCCCGCCGGGTCCGCCGCGAGCGCCGCGAGGACGTTGGCGACCTTCCGGCTGTTCTTGTTGCAGATGATCCGCGCGAGCCCCGCCTCCGGGTCGTACGTCACTCCCACCGGCGTCACGTGCGGCGAGCCGTCCGGCCGCGGCGTCGTCAAGGTGCAGATGTGGCGCTCGCGCCAGAAGCTGAGATAGGCGTCGTCGGGCTTGCGTACGTCTGTGGCCATGGCCAAGAAACCTAGCCCTCGCCTTCCCTTCCCAACACCTTGAGCGGAATGCACTCAAGTTTGTGTACGTTGGAAGGGTCATAGGTGGTGAAGCCATTGCCAGGGCGTACGACGAGGAGGAGCGAACGCACGTGGATGCCGAGCTGACCAACAAGAGCCGGGACGCGATCAACGCGGCAAGCGACCGGGCCGTCGCCGGGGGCCACCCGGATCTGACCCCCGCGCATCTGCTGCTCGCGCTCCTGGAGGGCCAGGACAACGAGAACATCACCGACCTGCTGGCCGCCGTGGACGCGGACCAGGCCGCCGTGCGCTCCGGCGCCGAGCGGCTCCTCGGCGCGCTCCCGAGCGTGACCGGCTCCACCGTGGCCCCGCCCCAGCCCAACCGCGAACTGCTCGCCGTCATCGCGGACGCGGCCCAGCGTGCCAAGGAGCTGGGCGACGCCTACCTCTCCACCGAGCACCTGCTGATCGGCCTGGCGGCCAAGGGCGGGCAGGCCGGTGAGATCCTCTCCCAGCAGGGAGCGAGCGCGAAGAAGCTCCTTGACGCGTTCGAGACGAGCAGGGGAGGGCGCCGGGTGACCACACCCGACCCGGAGGGTCAGTACAAGGCGCTGGAGAAGTTCGGTACGGACTTCACGGCGGCCGCCCGCGAGGGCAAGCTCGACCCGGTCATCGGCCGGGATCAGGAGATCCGCCGGGTCGTCCAGGTGCTTTCGCGGCGTACGAAGAACAACCCGGTGCTGATCGGCGAGCCCGGCGTCGGCAAGACCGCCGTCGTCGAAGGGCTCGCGCAGCGCATCGTGAAGGGCGACGTGCCGGAGTCGCTGAAGAACAAGAAGCTGGTCTCGCTCGACCTCGGCGCGATGGTCGCGGGCGCGAAGTACCGGGGCGAGTTCGAGGAACGCCTCAAGACCGTCCTCTCGGAGATCAAGGAGAGCGACGGCCAGATCATCACGTTCATCGACGAGCTGCACACCGTGGTCGGCGCGGGCGCGGGCGGCGACTCGGCGATGGACGCGGGCAACATGCTCAAGCCCATGCTGGCCCGCGGCGAGCTCCGCATGGTCGGCGCGACCACGCTCGACGAGTACCGCGAGCGCATCGAGAAGGACCCGGCCCTTGAGCGCCGCTTCCAGCAGGTCCTGGTCGCCGAGCCGTCCGTCGAGGACACCATCGCGATCCTGCGCGGCCTGAAGGGCCGTTACGAGGCGCACCACAAGGTGCAGATCGCGGACAGCGCCCTGGTCGCCGCCGCCACCCTCTCCGACCGGTACATCACCTCGCGCTTCCTGCCCGACAAGGCCATCGACCTCGTGGACGAGGCCGCCTCCCGGCTCCGCATGGAGATCGACTCCTCGCCCGTCGAGATCGATGAACTCCAGCGCGCCGTCGACCGGTTGCGCATGGAGGAGCTGGCCCTGAAGAACGAGACCGACGCCGGCTCGCTCCAGCGCCTCGACAAGCTCCGCAAGGACCTCGCCGACAAGGAGGAGGAGCTGCGCGGCCTCACCGCCCGCTGGGAGAAGGAGAAGCAGGGCCTCAACCGGGTCGGTGAGCTGAAGGAGCGGCTCGACGATCTGCGCGGCCAGGCCGAACGCGCCCAGCGCGACGGCGACTTCGACTCCGCCTCCAAGCTTCTGTACGGCGAAATCCCGGGCCTGGAACGGGAGTTGGAGGAGGCCGCCGAAGCGGAGGCCGAGCAGGAGAAGTCCAAGGACACCATGGTGAAGGAGGAGGTCGGCCCGGACGACATCGCGGACGTGGTCGGCGCCTGGACCGGCATCCCCGCCGGGCGCCTCCTGGAGGGCGAGACGCAGAAGCTGCTCCGCATGGAGGACGAGCTGGGCAAGCGCCTGATCGGCCAGTCCGAAGCGGTGCAGGCCGTCTCGGACGCGGTGCGCCGCACCCGGGCCGGCATCGCCGACCCCGACCGGCCGACCGGCTCGTTCCTCTTCCTCGGCCCGACGGGCGTCGGCAAGACCGAGCTCGCCAAGGCCCTCGCCGACTTCCTCTTCGACGACGAGCGGGCGATGGTCCGCATCGACATGTCGGAGTACAGCGAGAAGCACAGCGTGGCCCGCCTGGTCGGCGCGCCTCCCGGCTACGTCGGCTACGAGGAGGGCGGCCAGCTCACCGAGGCCGTCCGCCGCCGCCCGTACAGCGTCGTGCTCCTGGACGAGGTGGAGAAGGCGCACCCCGAAGTCTTCGACATCCTGCTCCAGGTCCTCGACGACGGGCGCCTCACCGACGGCCAGGGCCGCACGGTCGACTTCCGCAACACCATCCTGATCCTCACCTCCAACCTGGGCAGCCAGTACCTCGTCGAGCCGCTGACCAGCACGGAAGAGAAGAAGCAGCAGGTGCTGGAAGTGGTGCGGGCCTCCTTCAAGCCCGAGTTCCTCAACCGCCTCGACGACCTCGTGGTCTTCTCGGCCCTCACCAAGGACGAGCTGTCCCACATCGCCAGGCTCCAGATCGACCGCCTGGCCAAGCGCCTGGCCGACCGCCGCCTCACCCTGGACGTCACCCCCGAGGCCCTTCAGTGGCTCGCCGACGAGGGCAACGACCCGGCGTACGGAGCGCGCCCGCTGCGCCGCCTGATCCAGACCGCCATCGGTGACCGGCTCGCCAAGGAGATCCTGGCGGGCGAAGTGACCGACGGTGACACGGTTCGGGTGGACCGATTCGGGGAGGGGCTGATCGTGGGGGCCGCGAAGTAGGGCCGATCCACGCCACTCGGGCCCGATTCGGTCAGCCCGCAGCGGATACCCGGGGGCAGGGGTTGCCAGCCCTGCCCCGGCATGGGGGAGGATGACCGGAACCGTACGAAGGAAGATTCACGATGAGCATCGACCCGTCCTCGATTCCGAATTTCGGGGCTCAGCAGGGCCCGCAGTCCGGCGGTGCGCCGTCCGGGCCCGTCGTCCCCGACCAGGACCTGGTGAAGCAGCTCCTGGACCAGATGGAGCTCAAGTACGTCGTGGACGACGAGGGCGACCTCGCCGCGCCGTGGGAGGATTTCCGTACGTACTTCATGTTCCGCGGTGAGGACGACCAGCAGGTCTTCTCGGTGCGGACGTTCTACGACCGGCCGCACAGCATCGACGACAAGGTCCAGATCCTGGAGTCGATCGACGACTGGAACCGCCGCACCCTGTGGCCCAAGGTCTACACGCACACGCACGACGACGGCACCGTCCGCCTCATCGGCGAGGCGCAGATGCTGATCGGCACCGGGGTCGCCCTGGAGCACTTCGTGTCCTCCACGGTGAGCTGGGTCCGTGCCTCGATCGAGTTCGACAAGTGGCTGCTCGAACAGCTCGGCCTGGAGAAGGACGTCGAGTCCGGCGAGGGCGACGAGTCCGGCGAGTCCGACTCCGAGTGACCCCTCGGGTGATTCAGAGCGCCATGGTGGCCAGCGTCAGCAGATAGGCCCCGTAGCAGAACGAGAGCCCGGCCAGGGCGACGGTCACCGCGACCGCCGCCCGGGGCCGGGCTTTCGTCAGTGCGAGCGCGAGCGGGACGAGCAGCGGGAACGCGGGCAGCAGGAAGCGCGGCTTCGACTCGAAGAACCCCGACCCGCCGACCGTGATCAGCACCAGGACGGCCGTGTAGATCAGCAGGGGCATCGGCGGCCGGTCAAGGACGAAAAGGACGAAAAGCACCACCATCGCCGCGGTCAGCAGCGCGGCCATCGTGAATCCCAGGTCGTACGGGGCCGTCGCGAGCCTCTTCACGAACTCCAGCGAGCCCTCGCCGAAGTCGAACCGGGACGTCCAGCCGGCCTGCACCGCGAAGTAGCCGCCGAGCAGATCGCCCTTGCGCACCCCGACCCACAGGACGTAGCCGCACCAGCCGAGCGGCGCGAGCAGCGCGCCCGCCCAGGGCCGCCAGGAACGCCGCCCGCCGCGCCAGATCTCGTATCCCGCCGCCGCCAGCACCGCCGCGGTCACCGCGACGGCGTTCGGCCGGGAGAGCCCGGCGAGCAGCGCGAGCGAGCCCGCCCACAGCCAGCGCCGCTCCAGGACCGCCCACAGCGACCAGGCCGCGAGCGCCGTCATGACGGGCTCGGTGTACGCCATCGTCAGGACGACGGAGTGCGGAAGCAGCCCCCACAGCAGCACCAGCAGGGTGCCCACCGGGCGGCCGTGGAGGCGCTCCCCGATCAGGTAGATCCCGGGGGCCGCGGCCGCCGCCGCCGTCCACGAGACGATCAGGCCCGCGGTGCCGCCGGTGACCGGCAGGACGGTGGTCACCGCGCGGATCAGGCCCGGGTAGAGCGGGAAGAACGCCAGGTCGCTCTGGACCGAGCCGTCCGGCCAGGACAGCGTGCGGCCGTAGCCGTGGGCTGCGATCCGGGCGTACCAGTCGGCGTCCCAGGAGGTCGCGAGCCGCACGCGCGGCGAGAACCCCCGGTGCCAGGCCGCGACCGCGACCATCAGGAGCCCGGTCAGCCGCGCGGCCGCGAACAGGCCGAGCGCGGGGGCCGCCCGGCGCAGCGCGCCGGTCCAGGGCGGGGCGCTCGTGATGCTCCCCGCCCGGCGGCCGCGGGCGGGAACGGTGATCTCGGCGGACAGGGGACACCTCCGGTCGCGCGTTGGTCGTTCAGACCGACCATCAGCGCGGATCCGGCTTCCCGCGACCGGTGCGCCCCCGACCGGGTAGAACTCCGCCCACCCGGCGGTGCGCACGGGGGTCGCAGCGCTGCCCTAGCCCGCCAGGGCCTTGAGCCGGGTGACCGCCTCTTCGAGTACGGCCGTCCGCTTGCAGAAGGCGAACCGGACGAAGGGGGCGCCCTCTTCGCGGTGGTCGTAGAAGACCGCGTTGGGGATCGCCACGACGCCGACGCGCTCGGGCAGCGCACGGCAGAACGCGAAGCCGTCGCTCTCGCCCAGCGGGCGGATGTCGGTGGTCACGAAGTACGTGCCGGCCGGGCGGAACACCTCGAACCCGGCCGCCGCGAGCCCCTCGCTCAGCAGGTCCCGCTTGGCCTGGTGCTCCGCGCGGAACCCGTCGAAGTAGGAGTCCGGCAGCCGCAGCGCCTCGGCCACCGCGTACTGGAAGGGCCCCGAGGCCACGTACGTCAGGAACTGCTTGGCGGAGCGGACGGCTGCCACCAGCTCGGGGGCCGCCGTCACCCAGCCGACCTTCCAGCCCGTGAACGAGAACGTCTTGCCCGCCGAGCCGATGGTGACCGTGCGCTCGCGCATGCCCGGCAGGGAGGCGAGCGGGACGTGCTCGGCGCCGTCGAAGACGAGGTGCTCGTACACCTCGTCGGTGATCACCAGGAGGTCGCGCTCGCAGGCGAGTTCGGCGACCGCGGTGAGCTCGGCGCGGGTCAGGACCGTGCCGGTCGGGTTGTGCGGGGTGTTGAGGAGGATCAGCCGGGTGCGCGGGGTGACGGCCGCGCGCAGCTCGTCGAGGTCGAGGACGAAGTGTCCATGCGCGGCTCCGCCGCGCGGGCCCCCGGACGGGCGCAGGGTGACCGGCACGCGGGTGGCGCCCGCCATCGCGATGCACGCGGCGTACGAGTCGTAGTACGGCTCCAGGGCGATGACCTCGTCGCCGGGTTCGAGCAGCGCGAGCAGGGAGGCGGCGATGGCCTCCGTGGCGCCCGCGGTGACCAGGACCTCGCGGTCCGGGTCGAAGGCGAGGCCGTACCGGCGCTCCTGGTGGTCGGCGATCGCGGTGCGCAGCTCGGGGACGCCGGGGCCCGGCGGGTACTGGTTGCCCCGGCCGTCGAGCAGGGCACGGACCGCCGCTTCCCGTACGGCCTCGGGGCCGTCGGTGTCGGGGAAGCCCTGGCCGAGGTTGATGGACCCGGTCCGCTGGGCGAGGGCGGACATCTCGGCGAAGATCGTCGTCCCGAACTCGGCGAGGCGACGGTTGAGGAGAGGGCGTGCGCTGGAGGTCATGACCGCCATCCTGCGGGCAACCTCTGGAGTTGCTCAAGTGTGCTTTGGCGTCCGGCAGCCGCGGGCATCCCCCCTCCACGCGGGACAACGGGGGACCGCGGGAGACAAGGACGGTGGGGGGAATGGACATCGCCATCGAGATGGGGATCGTCGTAGCGGTGCTGCTGATCATCGTGGCCAGCCCGGGGGCACGGCGGCGGCGCAAGGCCATGGCGGCGCGCAAGCGGTCGAGGTGGTCGTCCTCCTCCGGAAGCTCCGGAAGCTCCGGAAGCTCCGGGAGCTCCGGCAGCTGGTGGGCCGGGGGCGGGGACGGCGGATCGTCGGGCGGTGGCGGGCATCACGGCGGCCACCACGGGGGCGGCGGCCACCACTCCTGCGGTGGCGGGCACTCCTCGTGCGGCGGCCACTCGTCCTGCGGCGGCGGAGGCTGCGGGTCGAGCTGAGAGCCGGCACCCGAACTCCCCTCGGCGCAGGCGCAGTTCGGGCCAATGGGCCACGGGGCGACCGGCTCGGACGTGGTCGCGGCTGTCACGGGGCAGCCGATTCCACCGCCGGTCGTGCCCGTTGTGCGCCCGGTCGGTTCCGGCCGGCCGGGCGCCCTCTTGCACGCCTGTAGTTGAACGTTTGAACCGAGTGGCCCCCGAGGGGATGGAAACCCCATCAAGTTGGGTAAAAAAGCTGTGAGCGCCGCGCACTTCATGATTCCCTCGCAGATGAGAAACGACGCAGCCCTCGGACCCCGGGCGATCACAGAGCGGTCCCCCGTCCTTCGTTGCGGTCCGAGGCGGCCTCGGTCACCCACCCGCCACATGTGTGTTTTGCGGAGCCCACCCATGCTCACGACCCTCAAGACCGCCTACACCGACACGCGTGCCGCCGACCTCGCCTGGGCGCTGGGCCGCGAGCCGCTGCCCGCCCTCGCCGTACTCGACCTCGAACTGACCGGCGCCAAGCTCCAGTTGAGACTTCTGGGCGCCTCGCACCAGGTGCTCCTCGACGAGGAGCGCGGAACCTGCTCGGAGACCGTCGCCTGCATGCCCGGCAGCAGTACGCCGCTGCCGCTCGGCGTGGCGAAACGTCTCGGGGAGTGGGACTACGAGTTCGCCGCGCGCGTCGAAACGCTCTCGCGCGGCTCGTTCGCGGGGCGCGCGCAGGAACTCCTCGCGCTCGTCGCCGACCATCCCAACGGACTGGCGGGAACGTTTCCCGGCTCGCCGCACGCGTTCACGGCGATGCTCGCGCAGCGCGGCGACGGCCAGGTGTGGTGGCGCACCTGGCACGCCTACCCGCAGGAAGGGCAGTTGGTGGTGACCCGGACCCGGGTCGGCGTGCGGGCGCCCGTGCCCGCCTGGCTCTGAGGCGCTCGATCCCCCGATGGTTGGCTCCAGTTGAACCCGTGTGGGTGACAGGATGCGAACGGAGTGTGACGTAGCGTTCGCATCATGATCGAACCGCTCCCCGCTCCCGTGAGGAGGCCGCGGTCGGGTCGGTTCCTCGTCCTGGCCGTCGTGTTCATCTGCGCCGCCTGCGGCCTGGTGTACGAGCTCGAACTGGTCGCCCTCGCCTCGTACTTGATCGGAGACTCGGTCACCCAGGCCTCGGTGGTCCTCTCGGTGATGGTCTTCGCGATGGGT
This sequence comes from Streptomyces sp. WM6378, assembly GCF_001279695.1. Classification (GTDB taxonomy): domain Bacteria; phylum Actinomycetota; class Actinomycetes; order Streptomycetales; family Streptomycetaceae; genus Streptomyces. The sequence continues at coordinate 17,859 of NZ_LGDD01000199.1, read as the reverse complement.
GTCGGCTCGCTGCTCGCCAAACGGCTGCGCTGCCGGGCCGCCGTCGGCTTCGGGCTCATCGAGGCCGCGCTCGCCCTGGTCGGCGGCTGCTCCGCGATGGCGCTGTACGCGACGTTCGCCTGGTTCGGCGGCTCGCGGTACGCCCTGGTCGCGTTCTCGCTCGCGATCGGCATGCTGATCGGCGCCGAGATCCCGCTCCTGATGACGCTCATCCAGCGCGTCTCGCGGCGAGCCGAGGGCGACGCGAGCGGCACGGTGGCCGACCTGTTCGCCGCGGACTACGTGGGCGCGCTCGTGGGCGGCCTGGCGTTCCCCTTCCTGCTCCTGCCCCAACTCGGCCAGCTGACCAGCGCGTTGCTCACCGGCGCGGTCAACGCGGTCGCGGGCGGCTCCCTCGTCCTGCTCCTCTTCGGCCGCGACCTGTCGCCGCGCGCCCGCTGGGTGCTGCTCGGCGCCAACGCGGTCGTCCTGGCCGTGCTCGCGCTGACCACCGCCATGGTCGGCGACTTCGAACAGGCCGCGCGCCGCGCCGTGTACGGGGGCCAGGTGCGGGTCGCCGTGCAGACCCGCGTCCAGGAGATCGTCCTGACCGGCAGGCGCGGCGCCCCCCTCGACCTGTTCCTCGACGGGCGCCTTCGCATCAACGGCCGCGACGAGTCCCGCTACCACGCGGCCCTGGTGGGGCCCGCGCTCGACGGCGGCCCGCACGGCCGCGTCCTGATCCTGGGCGGCGGCGACGGCCTGGCCGCCCGCGAAGTCCTGCACCGCCCCGGAGTGCGCTCGGTGACCCTCGTCGAGCTCGACCCGGGACTCGTCCAACTGGCCCGCGAAGACCCGGAGTTGGCGGCCCTGAACGCGCATGCCTACCAGGACCCCCGGCTGCGTCCGGTGATCGCCGACCCCTTCCGCTGGCTGCGCGGCGACGGCTACGGCTCGGGAACGTACGACGTGATCGTCTCCGATCTGCCCGACCCCGGCATCACCGCGAGCACCAAGCTGTACTCACAGGAGTTCTACGGGCTCGCCTCGCGCGTGCTCGCACCCGGCGGGCGGCTCGTGGTGCACGCGGGGCCGGTGAAGGGCCGGCCGCGCACGTTCTGGACGGTCGCCTCGACGGTCCGCGCGGCGGGCCTGTCGACGTTCGCGTACCGGGCGACGGGGAGGAGCGCCGGGTTCACCGCGGGCCCCGACCGCGCCCTGGACTCGGCGAAGTCCCCGCACGACTGGGGCTTCGTCCTGGCCGCGAGGCCCGCCCCGCATCCGTTCTCGGCGGGGGGAGCGCCATCGGGCGTGCGGCTGCCCGCGGGTACGGAGTCGCTGACACCACCCTCGGGCGCGGCCGGCTTCCCGCCGTCGACGCTGGTGCATCCGCGATACGCGGATTGAGGAGGCCCTTGGGCGGCCCCGCTCCGGTGGGCGACCGCACTCCGCGAGCGGGCCGGGTCCGGCATCGGTGCCGCGTTGGCGCAGACGTGACGGCCGGTGCTGAGTAGGCTCGGTGGCTATGGAGCATGAGGTGTTCGTTCCGGTTGAGGCCCAGTCACTCCGGCAGACGCTGCGCGATCCCGCCCGGGTCGCGCGCTGTGTGCCGGGGCTCCAGCAGGATGCGGGCGAGCCGCCCATCGCGGGCCGGCTGAAGGTCCGCCTCGGCGGGAGCACCATCACCTATCGAGGCGCCCTGCGCATCACCGAGCAGAACGGCGGCGTGTTCGCCTTCGAGGGCGAGGGGGTCGAGGTCCGCGGCGCGGGCGCGGCCAAGCTCACCCTGACCGTACGGCTGGAACCGGCCCCGGGCGGCACCACCCTCGCCTTCGCGGGCACGGCACTCGCGGAGGGCCGGGCGACCGACGTACCGGCCGACGCGGCCCAGGCCTCGGCCCTGCGCCTGCTCGACCGGTTCGCGGCGGAGCTGGCGCGGCCGGTACGGGAGGAGCCGGGCCGCGCGGCCGGCGGGGCGGCGGAGGTCGCCGACACGGACCTGAACACGGATCTGGCCGACGGGCCCAAGGACCGGGCGGCCCCCCTCGACCCCGAGCTCGACACGGACCTCAACACCGACCTGGACTCAGAGAGCCTCGCCTCCGTCTTCGACGCCGAGGTGCCGCCGCCGGCCCTGGACCCGCTCGCCGACGAGGAGTTCGCCATCGAGGTCGGCGAGCCGGTGCCCGCCGAGGCCGCGCACGCCCGCCGCACCATGATCGGCCGCAGCGCCGAGGAGGTCGACCACGCACCGCCGCGCGGCCGGTACGCCCCGGTGCCCGCGCCCTCGGGCGGCAACGCCGGGGCCACGCTGCGCTGGGTCGCCCCGGCCGCCGCCCTCGCGTTGGCGTCCGCGGTGGTCGTCGGCCGCGCGCTGAGGCGCCGGCGCTGAGATCCCGCCCGACCTGTCCGGATCTCGGGTACGGGCGCTGACGCCACATCCGGGGCCCACCGGCTAGGGTCGACGGCGTGAGCAGTGACCAGATCAAATTGGGCGTCGGCGCCGTGGAATTGACCGTCGACGCGGGCCACGGCTGCCGGATCAGCAGCCTGCGGATCGACGGCACCGAGGTGCTGCGCCAGGGCGACAAGTACGGCTGCTTCCCGATGGTGCCGTGGTGCGGCCGCGTCGAGAACGGCCAGTTCCGCGACGGCGGCGTGAAGTACCAGCTGCCGCTCAACTCGCCCCCGCACGCCATCCACGGCACCGCCCGCGACCACGCCTGGAAGACCGCGCGGGTCTCCGACACCGAGGCCGTGTTCACCTACGAGCTGGCCGAGCCCTGGCCGTTCACCGGCAGGGTCACCCAGATCTTCGAGCTGACGCCGGACGCGCTGACGGTGACGATGGGCGTCGAGACGTACGACAACTCCTTCCCCGCGCAGGTCGGCTGGCACCCCTGGTTCGTGCGGGAGCTCGACGGCAGCCGCGTCGAGCTCGCCTTCGACGCCGAGTGGCAGGAGGAGCGCGGCGACGACCACCTGCCCACCGGTCGGCGCATCGAGCCGCTGCCGGGTCCCTGGGACGACTGCTTCGGGATGCCCGACGGCGTCGACGTCACCCTGACCTGGCCCGAGCGGCTCGAACTGAAGGTGACCAGCCCCACCGAGTGGGTCGTCGTCTACGACGAGCAGGACGAGGCCGTGTGCGTGGAGCCGCAGTCGGGCCCGCCCAACGGCCTCAACACCCTGCCCCGCCAGGTCACCCCGATCGACCCGCTGGAACTGTCGACGACCTGGACCTGGCGACGGCTGTGAGCAGGGCCCTTAAGCTCATGGGTATGACTGATGTACGCGCAGACCTGCTCCAGCAGATCAAGGACAAGGCCGTGGTGCACGGCAAGGTGACCCTCTCCTCGGGGATCGAGGCCGACTACTACGTCGACCTGCGCCGGGTCACCCTTGACGGCGTCGCCGCGCCGCTGGTCGGCCAGGTGATGCTCGACGTGACGGCCGAGTTCGACTTCGACGCGGTCGGCGGCCTGACCATGGGCGCGGACCCGGTGGCCGGCGCGATGCTTCACGCGGCCGCCGCCCGGGGCCGCACCCTTGACGCGTTCGTCGTCCGCAAGGCCGCCAAGGCGCACGGCATGCAGCGCCAGGTCGAGGGCCCGGACATCAAGGGCCGCCGGGTCCTGGTCGTCGAGGACACCTCCACCACCGGCGGCTCCCCGCTGACCGCCGTCGAGGCGGTCCGCGCGGCCGGTGCCGAGGTCGTCGCCGTCGCGACGATCGTGGACCGGGCGACCGGCGCCGCCGAGAAGATCACCGAGGGCGCGGGAGTGCCGTACGTCTTCGCGTTCTCCTCGACGGAACTGGGCCTCGCGTAAACCTGGTAGCGAGTTCCTAGACTCGTACGGGGTGCGAAACTCGTGACCTAGGTCCCGGGACGGGCGCGCTCAACCCGTTGACCTGCACGTTCTTGAAGGGGCGGGCTGTTTCACGTGAAACGGCCCGCCCCTGGTGCGTCCGCCGGGTGGAGCCACGGCCAGAGTCTGGAAAGATGGGCCGCGACGATGACGTCGCCCCCAGGTCAGGGCCAGCACCTATCGCACACCCGCACATCACAAGGAGCGGACAGATGCCCATCGCAACCCCCGAGGTCTACAACGAGATGCTCGACCGGGCGAAGGCAGGCAAGTTCGCCTACCCGGCCATCAACGTGACCTCGACCCAGACCCTGCACGCTGCGCTGCGCGGCTTCGCGGAGGCCGAGAGCGACGGCATCATCCAGATCTCCACCGGTGGTGCGGAGTTCCTGGGTGGCCAGTACAACAAGGACATGGTCACCGGCGCGGTCGCCCTGGCCGAGTTCGCGCACGTCGTCGCCGCCAAGTACGACATCACGGTCGCGCTGCACACCGACCACTGCCCGAAGGACAAGCTGGACGGCTACGTCCGCCCGCTGATCGAGGTCTCCGCCGAGCGCGTGGCCAAGGGTCTGAACCCGCTGTTCCAGTCCCACATGTGGGACGGCTCCGCCGAGACCCTCGCGGACAACCTGGCCATCGGCCAGGAGCTGCTCGCCAAGGCCGCCGCCGCGAAGATCATCCTTGAGGTCGAGATCACCCCGACCGGCGGCGAGGAGGACGGCGTCAGCCACGAGATCAACGACGAGCTGTACACGACCGTCGACGACGCGCTGCGCACCGCCGAGGCCCTGGGCCTGGGCGAGAAGGGCCGCTACCTGCTCGCCGCGTCCTTCGGCAACGTCCACGGCGTCTACAAGCCGGGCAACGTCGTGCTCCGCCCCGAGCTGCTCAAGGACCTCCAGGCGGGCGTCGGCGAGAAGTACGGCAAGGCCTCGCCGTTCGACTTCGTCTTCCACGGCGGCTCGGGCTCCACGGCCGAGGAGATCGCGACCGCCCTGGAGAACGGCGTCGTGAAGATGAACCTCGACACCGACACCCAGTACGCCTTCACCCGCCCGGTCGCCGACCACATGTTCCGCAACTACGACGGTGTCCTGAAGGTGGACGGCGAGGTCGGCAAGAAGTCGACGTACGACCCGCGCACGTGGGGCAAGCTGGCCGAGGCCGGCATGGCCAAGCGCGTGACCGAGGCGTGCGCGAACCTGCGCTCGACCGGTACGAAGCTGAAGTAAGCACTGCTCGTAGGTTCGCTTACGTACGGCTCGGGCCCGGTGTCCCCTCGCGGGGGTGCCGGGCCCGAGCCATGTCCTGGGGAGGCCCGCATGACTTCGTACGACTTCGACATACCCGTTGACCGGCGCGGTACCTGGAGCATCCAGTGGGACGGGGTGGCCGCCCGGTTCGGGGCCGAGGGGCTGCTCCCCTTCACCATCTCCGACATGGACTTCCCCTCCCCGCCGGAGGTGCTCGCGGCGCTCCAGGAGCGGGTGGCGCACGGGGTGTTCGGTTACACGGACTGGCAGAACGAGGAGTTCCGGGGTGCGGTGCGCGACTGGTACCGCACCCGGCACGACACGGAGATAGACACCGACCGCCTCGTGTACGCCCCCTCCGTCCTGAACCAGCTCTCCCAGCTCCTGCGCATGTGGACGGAGCCGGGGGACGCGGTCGTCGTCCACACCCCTGTGTACGACGGCTTCCGCAAGGCGGTCGACGGGCTCGGCCGCGAACTGCGCGGCGTCCCGCTCGGCGACGGGGCGGCGCTTGAGGCGGCGCTGGCGGGGCCGCGGAGCCGGGTGCTCCTCCTGTGCTCGCCGCACAACCCGACGGGCCGGGTGTGGACGGAGGCCGAACTGGCGTCGTTCGCGTCGCTGGCCCAGCGGCACGGGGTCGCGGTGATCAGCGACGAGATCCACGCGGACTTCGTCCACGACGGCCACCGCCACCTGCCGTGGACCCGGTTCGGCCAGGGCCGCTGGGCCCTGATCACCTCCGGCACGAAGTCGTTCAACTTCCCCGCGCTGACGGGTTCGTACGGGATCGTCGGCGACGCCGCGGACCATGCGGAGTTCGTACGCCGCATGGAGACGGGCGAGGGCCTGGGCTCGCCCGCCGTCCTCTCCCTGACCGCCCATGTCGCGGCGTACCGGAAGGGGGCGGGGTGGTTGGACGCGCTGCGGACGTATGTGGCAGGAAACCTGGAGCTGGTGGCCACGTCTCTCAACTCGGCTTTCCCCAGCCTGAGTTGGACCCCTCCGCAGGCGGGATACCTGGCGTGGATCGACTTGCGGCCGCTGGGGGTGGACGAGGCCGCGCTTCAGCGGGAGCTGGTCGAGGTGGAGGGGGTGGCGATCATGCCGGGCGGGGTTTACGGGGCGCCGGGGTTCGTTCGGCTGAACGTGGGGTGCGGGAGAGGGAAGGCGCGGGCGGGGGTGGAGGCGCTGACCCGGGCGCTGGGCCGACTGACCTGAGGGGGTTTCGGGGAGGGGCGGGGCGGGGGACAGTTTCGCTGTGGCGGACAACGTACGCATGGGCACCACCCCCGGCCGCTGGGTCCTGCTCACCACCGTCCTCGGCTCGGGCATGGCCCTCCTCGATTCCACCGTCGTCAACGTCGCCCTGCCCCATATCGGCGCCGACCTCGACACGGACATGGCCGTACTCCAGTGGACCGTCAACGCCTACATGCTCACCCTGGCCGGCCTGATCCTGCTCGGCGGCGCCCTGGGCGACCGGTACGGGCGGCGGAAGGTGTTCGTGATCGGGGTGGTGTGGTTCGCCGCCGGATCACTGCTGTGCGGGCTCGCCCCGAACGCCGGGGTGCTCATCGCCGCCCGCGCCCTCCAGGGCATCGGCGGCGCGCTGCTCACCCCCGGCTCCCTCGCGATCATCCAGTCGGGCTTCCACCCGGACGACCGGGCCCGCGCGGTCGGCGTGTGGTCGGGGCTCGGCGGGGTCGGGGCGGCCGTGGGCCCGTTCCTCGGGGGCTGGCTGGTGGACGGCCCCGGCTGGCGCTGGGTGTTCCTGATCAACGTGCCGCTGGCCGCGCTGTGCGTGTCCGTCGCCCTGCGCCACGTACCGGAGTCCCGCGACCCGCGCACGCACACCGGCCGTTTCGACGTGCTGGGCGCGGCGCTCGGCGCGCTGACCCTGGCCCTGGTGACGTACGCGCTGATCGAGGCGCCCGGGCAGGGTTCGTCGCGGCTGGTCGTCGGGGCGGCGGTGGCCGGGCTCGGCCTGGGCGCGGCCTTCGTACGACGCGAGCGGCACCTGCCGGACCCCATGCTGCCGCCGGACATCTTCCGCTCGCGGATCTTCACCGCGGTGAACCTGGTGACGGTGTGCGTGTACGCCGCCTTCGGCGGATTCTTCTTCCTCGCCGCCCTCCAGCTCCAGGTCGTCGTCGGGTACTCGGCACTCGGCGCAGGCGCCGCGCTGCTGCCGACGACGGTGCTGATGCTGCTGCTTTCGGCGCGTTCGGGCGAGCTGGGGCAGCGGATCGGGCCGCGCATCCCGCTGACCGTCGGGCCGCTGCTGTGCGCGGCCGGGATGCTGCTGATGCTGCGGGCCGGCGAGCACGCGTCGTACGTACGTGACGTCCTGCCCGCGCTGCTCGTGCTCGGCCTCGGCATGGTCACCCTGGTGGCGCCGCTCACCGCGACGGTGCTCGGGTCGGTCGACGAGGGGCGGGCGGGGCTTGCCAGCGGCATCAACAACGCGGCCGCGCGGGCCGCGGGCCTGATCGCGGTGGCGGCGTTGCCGCTGGCCGCGGGGATGGGGCCGGAGGCGTACCGCTCGGCGGCGGAATTCGGGGCGACGTTCCGGCGGGCCATGCCGATGTGCGCGGGGGCGCTGGCGCTGGCCTCCCTGGTTGCGTTCCTGACCGTACGGCGGCCTGCGGAGGGGGTTGTGCCGGCCTGCCGGATGCAGTGCGGGGTGTCCGGCCCGGCCATCGAACCCGACCGGGGCGAGCGGAGCCCGTGAGCCCTGGGCCCCGGGGGGGTGCCCGCCCTCCCTCCCGTGACGGGGGTTGGGATGGCCGAGCCCTGGGGCTGCGCCCCAGACCCCCTGCGGGGGACTCCGTCCCCTGCACCCCTGCTCGCGCCTGCCTTCGGCTGCAGACCGTGGGTGGTTGCTCGCGCAGTTCCCCGCGCCCCTAGCAGCACTGGCCCTGGCAGGTTCGAGCATCTTCAGCCCGTCATGGGGGTCCCCCCTGGCCCTTGAGGCCTTGGGGGAGTTTGAGGACGAGCGCCCTTCAGGCGCGAACGGGGTCTAGGGCGGAGCTCCGGAAGCCGGGGCATCCAGGGTCTGGGGCGGAGCCCCAGTGCAGCCCAGAGGGCCGGGCCCCCGCGGTGGCAGACTTGGCCGCATGTCCATTCACGAGAACCTCCTCGGGGGCCCCGCCCCGACGCTCCTGCCCGACGACCCGGAGCCGCGCGAGCTGCTCGCCGGCGGCACCGCCCCCGCCGACGTCGCCGCGAAGTACCCCACCTCCTCCCTCGCCTGGGCGCAGCTCGCCGACGACGCGTTCGACGGCGGCCGCACCGTCGAGTCGTACGCCTACGCCCGCACCGGATACCACCGTGGCCTGGACTCGCTGCGACGTGCCGGGTGGAAGGGGCACGGCCCCGTGCCGTGGGAGCACGAGCCCAACCGCGGGTTCCTGCGGGCCCTGCACGGCCTCGCCCGCGCCGCGCAGGCGATCGGCGAGGACGCCGAGTACGAGCGCTGCACCACCTTCCTGCGGGACTCCTCGCCGCTCGCCGCCGACACCCTGGGCTGACCCGCCCGGAGTGATCCGCTCCCGCCCGATCGGGAACGTTCCGGCCGTCCGTGCCATCTGTATGGCTGACACGGACGGTTCGGGCACGCGGGCGGCACCATCGCGCGCGTCCGGCCGCATGGACAGGCTGGCGCAGAGGCCCCACTCCTCTCCCCCCAACCCCAGCCGGGAGCAGGGGAGAACTCCGTCTTGGGCAAGCGAGGCGCCCGCAGCGCAGTCAGTCACGGCCGGAAACGGGCGGACCACCAGGCGTCCCGGAGCAGACGGCGGCGCTCCCGCTCCCGCGTCCTGCTCGTCACCGGGTGTCTGCTCGGCGGCACGCTCGTCGGCGGGGTCGCTCTCGCCCAGTGGCCCGGCGACGCGCACAAGCCCGCGGTCGAACCCGGCAACATCTCGGCCAGCCCCATGGAGGAGCGCTCCCCGCTGCCCCTCGCACCGCCGCCCGCGAAGCCGTCACCGTCCGGCGGCGCGAAGGTGGACGTACCCGCCTCCGGGCCCGGCACCTTCACCACCGCGCAGGCCTCCGGCAAGGTCGTCGGCACCGCCGGGCCGCTGCGCCGCTACGAGGTGCAGGTCGAGGACGGCGTGGACGTCTCCGCCAAGCAGGCCGCCCTCGACGTGCAGACGATCCTGGCCGACCCGCGCAGCTGGGCCGCGCACGGCAAGGGCCGCTTCCAGCTGGTGTCCGGCGGCGGCGACGTCGTCATCAAGATCGCGACCCCGAAGACCACCGACAAGCTGTGCGCCGCCAACGGCGACACCGGCGGCGAGCTGAACTGCGAGGTCACCGGCGGTGTCATCGTCAACCTCAAGCGGTGGGTGACCGGTTCGCCGCAGTACGACGGGCCGGCCGCCGAGTACCGGCACCTGATCATCAACCACGAGATAGGCCACATGATCGGCTACCACCAGCACATGGCCTGCCCGGGCCCCGAAAAGCCCGCCCCGGTGATGATGCAGCAGATCAAGGGCCTGAACGGCTGCAAGTCCAACGCCTGGCCGTACACCGCGGACGGGACGTTCGTCACGGGCCCCTCGGTGCCCTGACGAACCGCGCGGAACCGTGCTTATGATGCCGGTGGGGACCGGGGCTCCGATGCCGACCAAGGAAGGGGCGGACCGCTACCCGGACACATCGAGGAGACAGCGATGTCATCAAAGATGTCCGAACCGGTCACGCCGCCCGAACAGGGCGACGAGCCGGAGACCCCGAATCTGGACTTCGAGGGCACGACACCGTACGAGGACTACGTCCAGGCGGACGTCCTCACCCACCTGCAGCAGCTGCGCTCGGACGACCCGGGCGAGATGGTCTTCCTGGTCACCACCCAGGTCATGGAGCTGTGGTTCACGGTCATCGTGCACGAGTGGGAGACCGCCTCGCGGGCGCTGCGCGCGGACCGGGTGCCGGTCGCGATCGACGCCCTGAAGCGTTCGGTACGGGAGCTGGAGGCGCTCAACGCCTCGTGGACGCCGCTGGCGCAGCTGACCCCGGCCCAGTTCAACTCCTACCGGGCCGCGCTCGGCGAGGGCTCCGGGTTCCAGTCGGCGATGTACCGGCGGATGGAGTTCCTGCTCGGCGACAAGTCGGCGTCGATGCTGGTGCCGCACCGGGGCGCGCCCCGCGTGCACGCCGAGCTGGAGAAGGCGCTCGGTGAGCCGAGCCTGTACGACGAGGTCCTCGCGCTGCTCGCGCGGCGCGGGTACGCCGTGCCGTTCTCGGTTCTCCAGCGCGACCTGACCCGCAAGTACGAGCCGAACCCGGGGGTCGAGGCGGTCTGGGCCGAGCTGTACGCGGGCGACCAGAACGGTGAACTGGTGCGCCTGGGCGAGGCGTTGACCGATGTCGGCGAACTCGTGTGGCGATGGCGCAACGACCATCTCGTGGCGACCCGGCGGGCCATGGGCGCCAAGGCCGGCACCGGCGGTTCGGCCGGGGTGGCGTGGCTGGAGAAGCGGGCCACCAAGCACGTGTTCCCCGAGCTGTGGACGGCGCGCAGCCATGTCTGAGGCACTGGCCAAGAAGGCCGCGGCGCTGGACGCCGCAGACGAACTCGCCCCGCACCGCGAGCTGTTCGCCCTCGACGACGGCGTGGTCTACCTCGACGGGAACTCGCTGGGCGCGCTGCCCCGGCACGTTCCGGCCCGTATGCAGGACGTCATCGCCCGCGAGTGGGGACAACTGCGCATCCGGTCCTGGGAGGAGAGCGGCTGGTGGACGGCGCCGGAACGCATCGGCGACCGGATCGCCCCGCTCGTCGGCGCGGCGCCGGGCACGGTCGTGGTCGGCGACTCGACGAGCGTGAACGTCTTCAAGGCGCTGGTGGCGGCGGTGCGCCTCGCGGGCGAGGGCCGGGACGAGATCCTGGTCGACGCCTCGACGTTCCCCACGGACGGGTACGTCGCCGAGTCGGCGGCCCGGATGACGGGCCGTCAGATCCGGGCCCTGGCACCGGACGAGATCGGGTCCGCGCTCGGCCCGCGCACGGCGGCGGTCCTGGTCAACCACGTGGACTACCGCACCGGCCGCCTCAACGACCTGCCCGGCATGACGGCGGCGATCCGGTCCGCCGGCGCCCTGGCCGTCTGGGACCTGTGCCACAGCGCGGGCGCGCTGCCGGTCGGCCTGGGCGCGCACGGCGTCGACTTCGCGGTGGGCTGCACCTACAAGTACCTGAACGGCGGCCCGGGTTCACCGGCGTACCTGTACGTGCGCGGCGACCACCAGCCCCGCTTCGACACCCCGCTGCCCGGCTGGAACTCGCACGAGGACCCCTTCGGGATGCGGCCGGCGTACGTGCCGGGCGACGGCGCGGTACGGGGCCGGGTCGGCACCCCGGACATCCTGTCGATGCTGGCGCTTGAGTCGGCGCTCGACGTGTGGGACGGGGTCTCGATCGAGGCGGTGCGGGCCAAGTCCCTCGCCCTGACCGACTTCTTCCTGGAGTGCGTCGAGGCGTACGTTCCGGCCGGGCGGGTGTCGTCGGTGACCCCGGCCGCGCACGCGGAACGCGGCAGCCAGGTGTCCCTCGCCTGCGCGGAGGCGGGCGAGGTGATGCGCGCCCTCACCGCGCGGGGAGTGGTGGGCGACTTCCGCCGCCCCGACGTCCTGCGCTTCGGCTTCACACCGCTGTACGTGGGCTTCGCCGATGCGGAGCGGGCGGCGACGGAACTCGCGGCGCTGGCGGGCTGAGCCCCGGGCCCCGGGGGGGGGTTGCCCATGCGGGGACTCCGTCCCCTGCACCCCTTCCGGGGGCTCTGCCCCCGGGCCCCCGTTCGTGCCTGTCGTTCGGCTGCGGACCGTGCGTGGCCGGTCGCGCAGTTCCCCGCGCCCCTAGCAGGATCGGTGCTGGCCCGCACGGGGCATTTCAGCCCGTCCGGCGATTGAGGACGAGCGCCCTTAAGGCGCGATACGGGGTCTGGGGCGGAGCCCCAGGAACTCAGCTTCCCCCTTCCCTACCCCCGGCGGGTTTCGGGAAGGGGTGGGGTGGGGGCTCAATGGGGTCTGGGGCGGAGCCCCAGGGCGCTCCGGGGGCCGCCCCGGGTTGTGAGGGTGGGCGTCCTGGTAGCGTCCCTCGCGCCCGGGTGATCAACCGGCTTGGCCTGGCGAAAGGTTGGGGAATGACGGATCCCGCAGAGCGTGACGCGGCCGAAGAGGCATCCGCCTTCTCCCATCCCGCCGTCGCCCCCGACGCCAGCGCCGCGTACGGCGACCACCCCGACCAGGTGATCGACTTCTACGCCCCCCGGGGCGACCGCGCCGGCGCCCCCCTGGTCGTGCTGCTGCACGGCGGCGCCTGGCGGGCCCCGTACGACCGCATGCACTTCACCCCGCTCGCGGACTTCCTGGCCCGGCGCGGGTTCGCCGTGGCCAACGTCGAGTACCGGCGCGGGAGTCTGCTGCCGCAGCAGGGTGGGGACGGGCCCGTGGCCGGGCGCTGGCCCGACACCTTCGACGACGTGGCGGCGGCCCTGGACGCGCTGCCCGTCCTCGTACGCGATGCCGTGCCGCAGGCCGACCCGCGCCGCACCGTCCTGGCCGGGCATTCGGCCGGCGGCCACCTCGCCCTGTGGGCGGCCGCCCGGCACGTACTGCCGCCCGGCTCCCCGTGGCGCACCCCCGGCCCCGCGGCGCTGCGCGGCGTCGTGGCGCTGGCCCCCATCGCCGACTTCGCCACGGCCGTGGAGCTGGGTGTCTGCTCGGGGGCTGTCCTTCAACTCCTGGGTGGAGAAGGGGAGTTGAGGTCTCGTGGTCCGCATGCCGACCCCGCCGCCCTGCTGCCCACCGGGATCGCCACGGCCGTCGTGCAGGGCCGGGACGACATCGTCGTGCCGCAGGCCGTGGCGGAGGCGTATGTCGATGCGGCGGCCAAGGCGGGGGAGATGGTGGGACTCACCCTGCTGGAGGGCGTGGGCCACTTCCCGCTGATCGACCCCGCGGCTGACGCGTGCGCCGTGGTGGCGGAGGAGATCGCTCAGCTGGCGTACTGAGGCTCCGCGGGGTGCGGTTCATTACGTGCGGGCCGTGGGTGGCTGGTCGTGCCCGCGCGGCGGAGCCGCACAATGTCACAGCCCCGCGCCCCTTCGGGGCTCACCCCGCCGTCCCGCTGAACACCCCGTCCCTGAAGGCCAGTTCAGCAAATCGCTCCCCCATTCGGCGATGCGTCACCGCATCCGGATGCAGCGCGTCGGGCAGCGGCAGCTCGGTCGTGTCTTCCTCCCCGTAGAGCGAACGGCCGTCCAGGTAGTGCACGTTGGGGTCGTCGGCCGAGCGTTGCGCCACGATCCCGGCCAGTTCGTCGCGGATGGCGGCCAGCGTGAGGCGGGTCGGGTCCGTCGCGTCGCCCGTCGCGCGGAACCGCAGTCGGCCGGAGGCCAGTTCCGTGAGGTCGGGGGCGCAGGGGCCCGGGGTGTTCTCGTGGATGGGACACAGGATCGGGGAGATCACAAGGAGCGGGGTGGTGGGGTGGCCGTCCCGGATGGTGTCCAGGAAGCCGTGCACCGCCGGCACGAACGCCCGCAGCCGCATCAGATCGTGGTTGACCAGGTTGATGCCGATCTTGACGCTGATCAGGTCCGCGGCGGTGTCCCGCATGGTGCGTGCGGTGAACGGGTCGAGCAGGGCGCTGCCGCCGAAGCCCAGGTTGATGAGTTCCGCGCCGCCGAGCGAGGCGGCAAGCGCCGGCCAGGTGGTCGTGGGGCTCGCGGCGTCCGAGCCGTGGCTGATCGAACTGCCGTGGTGCAGCCACACCTTGCGGCCCGAGTCCGGCACCGGCTCGACAGGGGCGTCGGTGCGCAGGGCGACCAGTTCGGTCCTCTCGTTGTACGGCAGCCAGATCTCGACGTCCTTCACGTCGGCGGGCAGGTCGGTGAAGCGGAGGGTGCCGACCGGGCCGGAGGCGTGCGTGACGGACCCGGTCGTCATGTCGATGGTTACGGTGTTGCCGCCCGCCACGCCGCCCTGGCCTGTCAGGCGGCCGTTGACCAGCAGGTCGTACACGCCGTCCGGCCGGGGCGGGGCCCCGACGTACACGCGCTTGGTCGGCAGCGTGTCCAGCTCGACGGTCGTGGCCCGGGTGCGGAAGGCGAGGCGTATGCCGGAGGGCTGGGCCTCGGCCATGGCGAGCTGCGCGTCGGCGCCCCGGGTGCGGGCCCGGGCGGGCAGCCGGTGCGGCAGCACGCCGTGCTCGGTGAGCTCCAACTCGATTGCCCCGCGCAGGAGTTGAGCGGTGATGGGGGTTGTTGTCAGTGGGATCATGATGTCGGCCAGTTCCGTAGCAGGGCGTCGAGAGCGTCCAGGGTGCGCTCCCAGGTCTCCTGGGTGTCGGGCGCGCTGTGGCTGAACCCGCCGCCCATCTCCAGGCTGATGTAGCCGTGGAAGACGCTGCCGAGCAGCCGTACCGCGTGCGTCTGGTCAGGCTCCGGCAGGTCGTAGCCGCGCAGGATCGCCCGCGTCATCTGCGAGTGCCTGCGGCCCGCGCTCGCGGCCGCCGCCTCCGCGTCGAGCCGCAGCTGGGTCGCGGCGTAGCGGCCGGGGTGCTTGTGGGCGTAGTCGCGGTAGACGTTGCCGAGCGCGGCCAGGGCGTCCTTGCCGGACCGGCCGGCCACGGCGTCGGCGGCCAGGTCCGCGAGTTCCTCCAGGCCGAGCAGGGCGATCCGCGTCTTGAGGTCCTGGGAGTTCTTCACGTGCGAGTACAGGCTCGCGACCTTGACGTCGAACCGTCTGGCCAGCGCCGAGACGGTCACCTGGTCGAAGCCGACCTCGTCGGCCAGCTCCGCGCCCGCCAGGACCAGGCGCTCGGTGGTCAGTCCTACCCGTGCCATGCCCTGCCCTTCCTCTCCCTCGCCTCGATCGCGCTGTCCTCGATCGCTCTGTTGGCCCGAAGCCTACCTTAACTAGATATCCATTTGCCTAAAGGCTTTAGGCAATCTACCGTGAGATTTATGAAGCCGCTGACCGAACAAGAGATCCGTGCCGCCTTCGTGAACTGCACCAAGGGCGAGGCCAAGCGCCTGGCCGTCCCGCGTGACCTGGCCGAACGGCCCTGGGACGACCTGGACTACCTCGGCTGGCGCGACCCGCAGGCGCCCGACCGGGGCTACCTCGTCGTCGAGCTGGACGGCCGTCCCCACGGCGTCGCCCTGCGCTGTTCCAGCGCCGCCGTCGGGCAGCAGCGGCGCAGCATGTGCTCGCTGTGCCTGACCACCCACTCCGGCGGCGTCGCGCTGATGGTCGCGCCGAAGGCGGGCAAGCCGGGCAAGCAGGGGAACTCGGTCGGCGCGTACATCTGCGGCGACCTCGACTGCTCGCTCTACGTACGCGGCAAGAAGGACGCGGGCATGGGGGCGCGGCTGCACGAGACGCTCACCGTGGAGGAGAAGATCCGGCGGACGGTGGGGAACATCGCCTCGTTCGTCGCCAAGGTGACGGCCGAGTGAGGGGGAACCCCTCGGGGCCCACCGCGTAGTCCCTGAGGCGGATCCCGCAGGATCCCCATCTGGCCGGACGCCCGCGCGCGGCCCGCCGCCTACCTTGGGGGTGTGAACGAGACGGCCAGGCCCCGGCAGGGGAGCGGCACCACAGCAGCGGGCGGCGGCACCGAGCGCAGCCCTGAATTCCGGCTGGCGATGGACGCGTACGGAGGGCTGCGCAGGGACCTGTTCCACGACGCGTTCGCCTACCGGCCGCTCCCGCCCATGCGGACCGACGGCCCGATCACCCGCCGGCTACCGGGCCGCATACGCGAGGCCGCGGCCTGGACCCCGCACGCGGTGGTCTGCTTCCTCGCGTTCTGCTCGCTGCTGTTCGGGTACACGCGGGGTGGCAGCGGCGGGCCGGCCTGGCTGCTCAGCGGGGTGATGCTGGCCGTGCCCGTGATCACGACGCTGGTGCGCCCCATCGGAGCGTTCTGGCTGTCGTGCGCGGCGACAGTGTTCACGGGGGTGGTGGGGAGCCACGGCGGCCTCGGCCCCTGGACACCCGGCGCCGTCTTCATGCACCTGAGCGTCCTCACCGTGGTGGCCCTGCGCACCCGCCCCCGCGTGGCGGCCTGGATGTGGGTGGTCACCGTCACCCTCAGCGCGGTCCTCGGCTCGGTCCGCAGCTCGTACGGCGACAACACCCTGCAGCTGGCGACCGTCTACGGCATCGTCCTGCTGGTCATCTCCGTCGTGCACATCCGCAAGGACGCCGAGCGGCAGGTCAGCGCGGAGAAGTCGGTCACCGCGGTGGAACGCGACAAGCGGACGGTCCTGGAGGAGCGCACCAACATCGCGCGCGAGCTGCACGATGTGGTGGCGCACCACATGTCGGTGGTCGCCATCCAGGCCGAGGCCGCGCCGTACCGGGTGGAGAACCCGCCGCCCGAGCTCGCCCAGGCCTTCGCGACGATCCGCGAGAACGCGGTGGCGGCGCTCACGGAACTGCGCCGGGTGCTCGGCGTCGTACGCGCGGAGGACTACGAGGCGCCGGACGCCCCCCAGCCCACCCTCGCCGACCTGGAGGGCCTGCTCGCGAACGTCCGCGAGGCCGGCCTCCCGGTGGAGAAGGTGATCACCGGTGCGGTACGGGAACTCCCGCAGGGCGTCGAACTCTCGGCGTACCGGATCATCCAGGAGGCCCTCAGCAACACCCTGCGGCACGCCCCGGGGGCGGGGGCGCGGGTGGAGATCGGATACGTTCTGGGCGGGCTCGGCCTGCGCATCGTGAACGGCCCCGCGACCTCCGAGGCGGGCCCTTCGCAGGGTTCCGGGCACGGGCTCACGGGCATGGCGGAGCGGGTGGCGATGCTCGGCGGCGTGATGACAGCGGAGCGGACGGGGGAGGGCGGGTACGAGGTGACGGTCTTCATCCCGGTCGAGCCGGGCGAGGCGACCCAGGCGGCCGAGGCGACGGAAACGGAAGAAAAGGCATGACGATCAAGGTCCTGATCGTCGACGACCAGATGATGGTGCGCGAGGGCTTCTCCGTGCTGCTCGGCGCGCAGCCGGACATCGAGGTCGTCGGCGAGGCGGTCGACGGCCGCGAGGCGGTCGCCCAGGTGCGGACGCTGCGTCCCGACGTGGTCCTGATGGACATCCGGATGCCCGGCATGAACGGCATCGAGGCGACGCGGGAGATCGTGGCGTCGGACGACTCCTCGAAGGTGCTCGTCCTGACCACGTTCGACCTCGACGAGTACGTGTACCAGGCGCTGCGGGCGGGGGCGTCGGGCTTCCTCCTGAAGGACGCGTCGGCGCGTCAACTCGCCGAGGGCGTACGGGTGGTGGCGTCCGGAGAGGCGCTGCTCGCCCCCTCGGTGACCCGGCGGCTGATCAACGAGTTCGCGCGGGTCGTGCCGGTGCAGCGGGCGGGTTCCTCCGCGCCGCCCGGCCAGGTGGAGGAGCTGACCGA
The DNA here is from genome assembly GCF_001279695.1 of Streptomyces sp. WM6378. GTDB lineage: Bacteria > Actinomycetota > Actinomycetes > Streptomycetales > Streptomycetaceae > Streptomyces. The sequence continues at coordinate 332 of NZ_LGDD01000199.1, read as the reverse complement.
CCGCGAGACGGAGGTGCTCGTCCTGATCGCCCAGGGCCTCTCGAACCAGGAGATCGCGGACCGCCTTGTCGTGGCGGAATCGACGATCAAGACCCACGTGAGCCGGGTCCTGGTGAAGCTGGGCTTGCGGGACCGGACGCAGGCGGCGGTATACGCGTACGAAACCCGCCTGGTAACCCCGGGTTAGCCCCCACCCCGCCCCTTCCCCAAACCCGCCGGGGGTGAAAGTGCTTCTGGGGCTCCGCCCCAGACCCCGTTCGCGCCTGAAGGGCGCTCGTCCTCAAACTCCCCCAAGGCCTCAAGGGCCAGGGGGGACCCCCATGACGGGCTGA
>NZ_LGDD01000198.1 GCF_001279695.1 Streptomyces sp. WM6378 | reverse complement strand
TGAAGGACCTCGGATTCACCCTCCAGCAGGTCCGGGACATCGTGGACGAGAAGGTCGGTGCCGAGGAACTGCGCGGCATGCTGCGGCTGCGGCGGGCCGGGCTGGGGACCGCCATGGCCGCCGCGTCGGCCCGGCTGGGCCCGGGCGGGGGGGGGGTCCCCGCCGTCGAGAGGGGGGGGGGCATTCCCCCCCCCCTCCCGTCCCCTGGGACCCCCCCCCCCCCCGGGCCCAGCCGGCCCGACGCGGCGGCCATGGCGGTCTCCACCTCGGCCCGCCGCAGCCGCAGCATGCCGCGCAGTTCCTCGGCACCGACCTTCTCGTCCACGATGTCCCGGACCTGCTGGAGGGTGAATC
>NZ_LGDD01000197.1 GCF_001279695.1 Streptomyces sp. WM6378 | reverse complement strand
ACGGCCATGGCTTGTTCGCCGACGCAGCGGATCTTGGCGTGGGTGGTGTTGTGGCGCCGCTTCCATCTCTTGAGTCGACGCCCTCGGAACGGAACACGGACGGGGTCGCCATCGCCCATCATCACTGTCTGCCCAGCACTTCAGCTCCGCGGCAGCCGGCGCGTCGATGATCCCGTGGACACGGGCTGCGGTCAGGTCGTGGGTGGAGCCGGGCAGTGCGGGTGAGGCCCACAGCAGGCGGCCGTAGGGATCGGTGAGGACTTGGATGTTGATGCCGTGGCGCTTGTGTTTCCCGGAGTGATACGGGGTGTCTGAGGCGATCTCCCCCAGCCTCCGGCCGGGAGGTGCCCCCAGTC
>NZ_LGDD01000196.1 GCF_001279695.1 Streptomyces sp. WM6378 | reverse complement strand
GGATGCTTCCATGCCCACGGCCTCGGCGAGGTCGCCGACCGCGCAGGGGCCCTCCTGGAGACGGGCCAGGATGTACAGCCGTGAGGGGGTCGCCAGGGCTTGGAGGGTAGCGGCGACATCGGTGGCTCCCGCCGCATCCAGGCGCTCGCGGGCGGTGGCGGGGTTCTTGTCGTCGGCTCCATGACCCATGGCGCCCATCCTACCGAGAACACATGAAGAACTGTTCAGGCGTTCCTGTATGGTGGGTGTGTCGCCGCCTTCCGCCCTGAAGGGTTGCTTTGTCATGCCTTCTGACCTGCTCCAGCGGCCCGGACGGGCAGCTCCGGCCTTTTCGGGTACGGCGCCGAAGCGCCGTA
>NZ_LGDD01000195.1 GCF_001279695.1 Streptomyces sp. WM6378 | reverse complement strand
GGATGCTTCCATGCCCACGGCCTCGGCGAGGTCGCCGACCGCGCAGGGGCCCTCCTGGAGACGGGCCAGGATGTACAGCCGTGAGGGGGTCGCCAGGGCCTGGAGGGTGGCGGCGACATCGGTGGCTCCCGCCGCATCCAGGCGCTCGCGGGCGGTGGCGGGGTTCTTGTCGTCGGCTCCGTGACCCATGCCGCCCATCCTACCGAGAACACATGAAGAACTGTTCAGGCGTTCCTGTACGGTGGATGTGTCGCCTTGCTTCCGCCCTGAAGGGTTGCTTTGTCATGCCTTCTGACCTGCTCCAGCGGCCCGGACGGGCAGCTCCGGCCTTTTCGGGTACGGCGCCGAAGCGCCGTA
>NZ_LGDD01000194.1 GCF_001279695.1 Streptomyces sp. WM6378 | reverse complement strand
CTCGACCGCCGGCTACCAGGTGAACCCGGCCGACGTGCCCGCCGACGCGGTCACCTCCTCCGGCTCCGGCCTCGACCCGCAGATCTCCCCGGCGTACGCGAAGATCCAGGTCCACCGGGTCGCCGAGAAAAACCACCTCGACGTCAAGCAGGTCGAGAAGCTCGTCACCGACAACACCAGCGGCCGGATCCTCGGCTTCATCGGCGAGCCCGGCGTCAACGTCCTCAAGCTCAACATCGCACTCAAGGAACTCACCCAGAAGTGAGCCACTTACGACGGCGGGCGGGGGGCCCCCCCCCCGCCGACCCCCCGGCCCCCGCCCCCCCCCCCCCCCCCCACCCCGCTCCTTCACCCATCCCCGGGC
>NZ_LGDD01000193.1 GCF_001279695.1 Streptomyces sp. WM6378 | reverse complement strand
AGGCCCGAAAGGCTCCGATGTCCGGCACCGCGAAAGACTGGTCGGGACAGGGCGCGCAGGCTTTCCCCGGGGCCTAACGGCGCTTGCGCAGTACGTCCAGCGTGAGCAGCGGACCGTCATCCCACGCCAGCACACCGAAAGATCACCATCAACGGCCACGACATACGGCTCGGCGTGTGGGTGTCCAACCAGAAGAGCCACCGCGGCAAGCTGAACGAACAGCAGCTCGCGCAGCTCGCCGAACCCCGCATCGACTAGTAGGACTTTGTTACTGACCTTTCCGATGGGTTGTCGGGCTGGTGTCATCTGTAGGTGGCGAGAGGCCGGTGCCGTCGAGGCAGCCGTCGATGAGGTCTGGTGTGTGC
>NZ_LGDD01000192.1 GCF_001279695.1 Streptomyces sp. WM6378 | reverse complement strand
GTGACGACCAGGTGGCGCAGGGCGGGCAGAACGGGGAAGTCCCCCGTGGTCTCCCAGGCGTCCAGGGCGGCCCGCAGCAGCGAGGGAACCACCTCAAGTACCGTGATTTTCTGCGCAGTCGCCAGACCGAACAGGGCGTCCGGGTCGGCCGCGGTGCTCCGGTCCACCACCCGTGTCGTGCCGCCCACCATCAGCGCGGCCAGCATCTGCCACACGGAGATGTCAAAGGTGACCGGCGCGTTGTGCACCACCGAGTCGACCGAGGACAGGCCGAGGTCCTCCACCTTCGCAAGGAGGTGGTTGACCATGCCACGCCGGTGCACCATCGCCCCCTTGGGACGCCCGGTCGACCCGGACGTGTAGATCAC
>NZ_LGDD01000191.1 GCF_001279695.1 Streptomyces sp. WM6378 | reverse complement strand
GTTGTCACCAAGGCCGGACCACTCTCCGATGCCGATCGCTGAGCCGCCCTCGACAGGCACGCAGCAACCCGGTGAACCTATGCGGTCACAGCACTAGCGTTGAGTGGCAGTGCGCCTGCCGTGCCTGCGCTGCCGTCCAAGGAGGGCTGCCTGCTCGGACTTGAGTCGTGGGAAGTTCTCGCGGGCGTAGGCGCGTATCGCGGTTGCCGGGAACGCGTGGGGCGGGTGCTCGATGGTCGGGTCCCCGCGTTCCCATTTCGCGGCGGGCAGTTCGTGCCAGGCCGCGTGCGCGTAGACCTCCAACAGGACAGGTGGCATCTCGGCCTCGTCCATCAGGTCCGCTCTGGTGTTGACGAGGTCGCGGATGGCG
>NZ_LGDD01000190.1 GCF_001279695.1 Streptomyces sp. WM6378 | reverse complement strand
GGGGGGGGCTGCACATCCTGCCCCGCGGCGCCCGGACCGGGGCCCCGCAGGCCCAGGGTCCCAGGTCCGAGTTTCAGTTCGGCATTGCCGCCGTGCCCCAGCCCATCCGCAATTGCGGAGAGCTGATCGGCGGCCTCTAGGCGTGAAAGGGAACTCTTCTGCTCGAACTTGAGGTCCTTCACGGCTGTCTCCTATCCGCTGTCTCCTCTCCGCCACGACCAGCGGGAACAGCGGGATCACCGGGTAAGGCTCATTGTGACGCCGTACCGGAGGTCGGGCATCCCGGGACGCTCCCGCACGCATGGGCCGTCACTGCGGCGTCATCCGGTTGAAGGCGAGGGCGAGGACGTCGCGCCACTGCATCGGGGGACCGGCCGCCGGAGCGC
>NZ_LGDD01000189.1 GCF_001279695.1 Streptomyces sp. WM6378 | reverse complement strand
CGCGATCTCGTTCGTCGGCCAGGCGTAGGTCAGGTCGGCGCCGATGGACTGGGAGTCCATGACGATGTAGGCGCCGCCGTAGGCCTTGCGCAGGATCAGCGAAATGCGGGGGACGGTCGCGTTGCAGTACGCGTACAGCAGCTTCGCGCCGTGCCGGATGATCCCGCCGTGCTCCTGCGAGACACCGGGGAGGAAGCCCGGGACGTCCAGCAGCGTCACGATGGGGATGTTGAACGCGTCGCACATCTGCACAAACCGGGCCGCCTTCTCGCTGGCCTCGATGTCCAGGACCCCGGCCAGGGACTGCGGCTGGTTGGCGACGATGCCCACGACCTGGCCGTCGAACCGGGCCAGCGCGCAGATGATGTTGCGGGCCCACCGCTCATGG
>NZ_LGDD01000188.1 GCF_001279695.1 Streptomyces sp. WM6378 | reverse complement strand
AAACGCCCGGTTACATTCCGAACCCGGAAGCTAAGCCTTTCAGCGCCGATGGTACTGCAGGGGGGACCCTGTGGGAGAGTAGGACGCCGCCGAACAAATCTTCAACGCTGGTCCCTGAACTTTGGTTCGGGGGCCAGCGTTTTTTTGTGCCCGCTCACCTGGCGTTCATGTGGCAAGAGGACGATCCGCTGTCATGAGGATGACAGGAGCGCTCAGGTCTGCCGGTGTCGCGACCGGTGACGAGGTGATCGTGCCGGCCTACGACACCGGCGAGTTGGCCCGGGCCGTCGCCGCCGCCGGGGCGGTGCCGGTGTTCGCCGACATCGATCCGCTGACCTACTGCCTGGCCCCGGAGACCGTCGGCCAGGTCGTCACGACCAGGACCGCCGCTGTCATACTCGTACACCGCTTCGGGCATCCGGCCGAATCCGCGCGGTTCGCCGAACTGGCCGCCGGGCGTGGGATGTTGATCCTTGAGGAACAGGACCGTGCCGGTCTCGACGGGGAGGTGGCTCAACGGCGGGAGCGGGCCCGGTACTTGGACCGGCGGCTCGTCGGCGTGGAGACGCCCGCACCCGCCGAGGGGCATCGCTATCAGCGGTACGTCGTGCGGGTGCCCGGCAACGGGCGGCCCGACCGGGACGCGTTCGCGCGGCTCTTGCGGCGGCGCGGAGTTCAGTGCGAGGTGCCCGTGCCCATTCCCGTACATCGGATGAGGGAGTTCCGGCGGGGCGGGTGGGTGCTTGGCGAGACCGAGCGGGCTGTCGACGAGACGCTCGCGCTGCCTTCGCTCGACGGGCTTTCCGAGGCGGAATTGCGGCGGTTGGTGTCCGTCTGCAACGCGCTCGGCGGGCTGCTGCAACCCGCATAGCCGGAACCCACGACCGTGGTTCGGAACACCGTCTGATTCGGGGTATGCTTTATCTCGTTGGTGAGGGGGAAACCCCGAAACAACAACCGGCCCCTATAGCTCAGTCGGTAGAGCGTCTCCATGGTAAGGAGAAGGTCTGCGGTTCGATTCCGCATGGGGGCTCAGCAATCCGAAAGGCCCCGCCCATTGGGCGGGGCCTTTCGCATACCCTCTGGCGGTTATCGCTTGGCCTGCTCCGGGATGCGCATGGACAGGATCGCCATGTCGTCGGAGGCCGGTTCGGCGGCGAAGCGCTCGACCGCGCGCAGCACACGGGCCGCGACCGCGCCCGCCGTCAGGCCGGTGCACGAGGCGAGCACGTCGGTGAGGCCGTCGTCGCCGAGCATGCGGGTGCCCTCGCGGCGCTCGGTGATGCCGTCGGTCACGCAGAGCAGGACGTCGCCCGGGTCGAGGGTGATCGTCTGCTCGTACAGCTCCAGGTCCTCCATCACGCCGAGCAGGGGCTGCGGGTCCGCGGCCGGTTCGACGGAGCCGTCCTGGCGCAGGCGCAGCGGGAGCGGGTGGCCGGCGCAGACGATCTTCAGGATGGCGCTGCCGTCCTCCTGGGGCCACAACTCCCCGTAGAGGAGCGTAAGGAAGCGGCTGCGGGCGCCCTCGTCGAGGATCGCCGCGTTCAGGCGCTCCAGGACCGCCGGGCCGCCGAAGCCCTCGCGGGCGAGCAGACGCAGGGCGTGCCGGGCGAGGCCGGTGACCGCGGCGGCCTCCGGGCCCGTACCGCAGACGTCGCCGATGGCGAAGCCGTACGCGCCGTCCCGGATGGGGAAGAGGTCGTAGAAGTCGCCGCCGACCTCGTTGCCCTCGCCGGCCGCGCGGTAGATCACCTCGACCTCGACGCCCGGGATCTGCGGCAGGCCGGGCGGCAGCAGCGAGCGCTGGAGGGAGCGGCTGATGGCCATGCGCTCCGAGTACAGGCGGGCGTTGTCGAGGGCGAGGGCGGCCCGGCGGGACAGGTCCTCGGCAAGTTCGAGAATCTCCTGGCGGAAGTGGTCGTCCGACGGCTTGCCGAGTGTCAGCATGCCGATGACGCGGTTGCGGGCGACCAGCGGCAGTACGACGGTCTCGCCGCCCACCGCGGCCGCCGTCGACAGGGTGGTGCCGAGGCCGCCGCCCGTGTGGGGGCTGCCGGAGCGGCTGAGGTCGCGCATGGAGACGCGGAGCGCGGCCTGGTGGGCGGCTTCGCCGGGGGCGGTCCAGACGCGGGCGCCGGGGGTGGGCACCGGCTCCGGCGGGTTGATCTTGGAGAGGAGGGCCTTGAGGCCGTCGATGCGCTCCTCGTCCTCGTGGAGCACGTACGAGAGGTACGGGTCCGAGGCCTGGTCGGCGATCGTGTAGACGGCGCACCAGGTGGCCAGGGTCGGGACGGTCATCTGGGCCATGAGGGCCAGCGTCTGGTCGCGGTCCAGGGTGCCGGCGAGCAGGTCGGAGGCCTCGACGAGGAAGCTCAACGAGCCTCTGCGCAGGCGTTCCAGCTCGCCCAGGCGGGCCGATTCGACGGCGAGGGCGATGCGGTCGGCGGCGAACTGGAGGCGCAGGGCCTCCTCGTTGGAGTAGCGGCCGGGGGATTCGGCGGCGACGCCGAGCGAGCCGGTGAGGCGGCCCTCGACCTTGAGCGGGACGGTGACGACCGAGCGCATCCCGGTGCTTTCGAGCAGCGGTACGGCGCCGGGCACGGCCGCGAGATCCTCGTGGACGGCGGGCATCCGGGCCGAGCCGTACCGCCCGGTGCCGGCCTCGACGGGGACCCGGGCGAAGCGCTGGCGGGCCGAGGGGAGGCCGGTGGTGGCCCGCACCTCCAGCTCGGTCTCGTCGTCCGTGGCGAGCAGCAGGAAGGCGGAGTCGCCGTCCAGCATGTCGCGGGCGCGCTCCACGGTGCGCTGGAGCAGGCCGTCGAGGTCGTCGGGGGCGGGGGAGCCGATGAAGACCTCGAACGGGTCGACGTTGCGGCTCTCGCCCAGGGCGACCGGGTCCGTCGCGGGTTGGCGTACGGGGCTCTGCAGGACCGCCCGCTCGTCGTCGCGTACGAGCAGGCAGACCGTGGACGGCTCGCCCTCGGTGTCGCGGACCCTGAGGTGCGAGGCGTACACGGGGACGACGCGGCCGTCGGCTCCCCTTATCCCGTACGTGCCTTCCCAGCGCGAGAGTTGGAGGGCCTCGACGATGCCGGTGGAGGTGCCGGGGGTGTGCGGCCAGGCCGCGAAGTCGGTGAGTGCCTTGCCGGTGACCTGCTCGGCGGGGTATCCGAAGAGCTCCTCGGCGTCCTCGTTCCAGGCCCGGACGGCGCCGGCTCGGTCGATCTGGACGACCGCGACGCGGACTCTGCCGTCGGTGACGGGGAGGAGCGCGGTCGGCAGGGCCGGGCCGGCGGAGCGGGTGCCCACGGGGCGGTTGGGGAGGTCGAGTTGGAACCAGACATTTTTTCTGGTTGGCGTGTACTCGACGCCCCAGCGGGAGGCGAGGGCGGCGCAGAGCAGCAGGCCGCGGCCGTTCTCGCGGTCGGGTCCGGCGATGTCGGCGGGGGAGCCGAGCAGCGGAACCTCACGTTCGGGGTAGCGGTCGGCCACTTCGACGCGTACGCCGTCGTCGGAGCGCAGGCACAGGACGTCCGCCTTGGTGCCGGCGTGGACCACCGCGTTGGTGACGAGCTCGCTGGTCAGGACCACGGCGTCGTCCACGACGTCCGCATAGCCCCACCCCTGGAGGGTGTCCCGGACGAAGGCGCGGGCGGTCGCGACCGACCGCCCGACAGGGTCGAAGCTGGCTGCCGCCCGCGCGGTGATCACAGAACTCCTCGTACGCGTCTGGTCGCCCGGATTTCCTTGCCGGGGCTCCGGAACGTGCTCTCCGGGAATCAACAGTCCCATGTCGGCCCGCCCCCTCCGGTGTCCCGTGGTCGTCCTTTGTGCCGCCCTCCCCCAAGCTTTACCGAGCAGAAGGGTACGAACCGCCCCCATGCCGGGCGGACCGGGGCGGTTGGACAGCCGGAAGCCAGGTTACTTACCTTCGCTGTCCGAGCGGATGCCGGTCACCAGTGTTTCCGCCCTCCGTGGGCGGGGACGGATATGCGAAGCTGCCGAACTGTTATGGCCTGGTTCGGCCATGGTGAAACACTGGGCATGCTTCCGGAGACAGCCCGGGCAGTGCGGTCAACCCTTGCGGGAGGGACACGGTGGAGTCTGGCGCAGCAGCGCGGGGCGTAAGCACGCGCGCGAAAGACGATCAGTCCCGGACTCAACAGGCCCGGAGTCACAAGCGTGGAAGTAACGGTACGACCGAGGTGGACACGGCGGCGCTGCAGCGGCTGCTCGCGGCCCTCGCGTCGATGCGGGACGGGAATTTCCGCAAACGCCTGACGGTGTCCGGCGACGGTTTGATGACGGAGATCGCGGCCGTCTTCAACGAGGTCGCGGACCGCAATCTGCATCTGACCGGCGAGATCGCCCGGGTGCGCAGGATGGTCGGGCGCGAGGGAAAGCTGACCGAGCGGCTTGAGAACGGCGCCTGTGAGGGCTCCTGGGCGGCCGCGATCGACGCTTCCAACGCGCTGGTGGACGATCTCGCGCGGCCGGTCTCGGAGGTCGGGCGGGTGCTCTCGGCGGTGGCCGAGGGCGATCTGGAACAGCGGATGGACCTGCGGTCGCACGGCAGTGACGGCGCGGAGCGGCCGTTGCGCGGGGAGTTCCTCAAGGTCGGGCGGACCGTCAACAACCTGGTCGACCAGCTGTCCGCCTTCACCGATGAGGTGACGCGGGTCGCCCTTGAGGTCGGCACGGAGGGCAAGCTCGGCGGTCAGGCCCAGGTGCGCGGTATGTCCGGTTCCTGGAAGGATCTGACGGATTCCGTCAACACGATGGCGTACCGATTGACGGCACAGGTACGTGACATTGCTCTCGTCACCACCGCTGTCGCCAAGGGCGATCTGTCGCGCAAGGTCACCGTGCACGTGGCCGGCGAGATGCTCCAGCTGAAGAACACCGTCAACACGATGGTCGACCAGCTCTCCTCCTTCTCCTCGGAGGTGACCCGCGTCGCGCGCGAGGTGGGCACGGAGGGCGAGCTCGGCGGGCAGGCGCAGGTGCCGGGCGTGGCCGGGGTGTGGAAGGACCTCACCGACTCCGTCAACGTGATGGCGACGAACCTGACCGCCCAGGTGCGCGGCATCGCCCAGGTGACGACGGCCGTGGCGAGCGGCGACCTGTCGCAGAAGGTCACGGTCAACGCGCGCGGCGAGGTCGCGCAGCTCGCGGAGACCATCAACCAGATGACCGAGACGCTGCGTACGTTCGCGGACGAGGTCACCCGCGTCGCCAACGAGGTCGGCGCCGAGGGACTGCTCGGCGGGCAGGCGCAGGTGCCCGGTGCCGCCGGGACGTGGAAGGACCTGACGGATTCCGTCAACACCGTGTTCCGCAACCTGACGACCCAGGTGCGGGACATCGCGCAGGTGACGACGGCGGTCGCCAGTGGTGACATGACCCAGAAGGTCACCGTCGACGTGGCCGGCGAGATGCTGGAGCTGAAGAACACCGTCAACACGATGGTGGACCAGCTCCAGTCGTTCGGTTCCGAGGTGACCCGGGTCGCCCGCGAGGTCGGCATCGAGGGCCGGCTCGGCGGGCAGGCGGAGGTGCCGGGGGCCGCCGGGACGTGGAAGGACCTGACGGATTCCGTCAACACCGCGTTCCGCAACCTCACCGGGCAGGTGCGGGACATCGCGCAGGTGACGACGGCGGTCGCCAACGGTGACCTGTCGCAGAAGGTCACCGTCGATGTCGCGGGCGAGATGCTGGAGTTGAAGAACACCGTCAACACGATGGTGGCGCAGCTGTCGTCGTTCGCCGACCAGGTCACGCGCATGGCGCGGGACGTGGGCACCGAGGGCCGCCTCGGTGGCCAGGCGCGCGTCGACGGCGTCTCGGGCACCTGGAAGGAACTCACCGACTCCGTCAACTTCATGGCGGGAAACCTGACTTCACAGGTGCGACAGATCGCCCAGGTGACGACGGCGGTGGCCCGGGGTGACCTGTCGCAGAAGATCGACGTGGACGCCCGTGGCGAGATGCTGGAGCTGAAGAACACCATCAACACGATGGTCGACCAGCTCTCCGCCTTCGCCGAGCAGGTCACCCGCGTCGCCCGCGAGGTCGGCACCGACGGCCGCCTCGGCGGCCAGGCGCAGGTGCCCGGCGTCGCCGGGGTGTGGCGCGATCTGACGGACTCCGTGAACGGCATGGCCGGCAACCTCACGGCCCAGGTGCGCAACATCGCCCAGGTCGCCACGGCGGTGGCCCGGGGTGACCTGTCGCAGAAGATCGACGTGGACGCCCGCGGCGAGATCCTGGAGCTGAAGAACACGCTCAACACGATGGTCGACCAGCTCTCCAACTTCGCCGAGCAGGTCACCCGGGTGGCCCGTGAGGTGGGCACGGAGGGCATCCTGGGCGGCCAGGCCGAGGTGCAGGGCGTGTCCGGCACCTGGAAGGACCTCACCCAGTCCGTCAACTTCATGGCCAACAACCTGACTTCGCAGGTGCGCAACATCGCCGAGGTGACGACGGCGGTCGCCGAGGGCGACCTCTCCAAGAAGATCACCGTCGACTCCAAGGGCGAGATCCTGGAGCTCGTGACGACCGTCAACACCATGGTCGACCAGCTGTCCAACTTCGCCGACGAGGTCACGCGCGTGGCCCGTGAGGTGGGCACCGAGGGCATCCTGGGCGGCCAGGCGCGGGTGCGCGGGGTCACCGGCATCTGGAAGGACCTCAGCGACAACGTCAACCTGATGGCCGCGAACCTGACGACCCAGGTGCGCAACATCTCCCGGGTCTCGGCGGCGGTCGCCAACGGAGACCTCACCAAGAAGGTGACGGTCGAGGCGCGCGGCGAGGTCGCCGAACTCGCCGACACCGTCAACACGATGGTGACGACACTTTCCTCGTTCGCCGAGCAGGTCACCAAGGTGGCCCGCGAGGTGGGCACGGACGGCATCCTGGGCGGTCAGGCCCGGGTGCCCGGCGTCTCGGGGACGTGGAAGGACCTGACCGAGTCGGTGAACTCCATGGCCGACAACCTCACCGGACAGGTGCGCCAGATCGCCACCGTCACCACCGCCATCGCCCAGGGCGACCTCACCAAGAAGATCGACATCGATGCGCGCGGCGAGATCCAGGAGCTGAAGAACACCATCAACACGATGGTCGACCAGCTGTCCTCGTTCGGCCAGGAGGTCACCCGGGTCGCCCGCGAGGTGGGCACCGAGGGCCAGTTGGGCGGCCACGCCCGGGTGCGCGACGTCGACGGGACCTGGCGCGATCTGACCGAATCGGTGAACGAGATGGCCGGGAACCTGACCCGGCAGGTCCGTGCCATCGCGGCCGTCGCGACCGCGGTGACCCGGGGCGACCTCAACCTGAAGATCGACGTGGACGCGGCGGGCGAGATCCAGGCCCTCCAGGACAACATCAACACCATGATCGCCAACCTGCGCGACACCACCGTCGCCAACAAGGAGCAGGACTGGCTCAAGGGCAACCTGGCCCGCATCTCCGGCCTGATGCAGGGCCGCCGAGACCTCGACGACGTCGCCTCGCTGATCATGACCGAGCTGACGCCGGTCGTCTCCGCGCAGCACGGCGCGTTCTTCCTGGCCATGCCCACGGGCGGCGCTCCGGAAGTCAGCGCGGAGGGCGACGGCTCGTACGAGCTGCGGATGCGCGGGAGTTACGGGTACTCGGCCGGGTCCATGCCGACCTCCTTCCGGCCCGGCGAGACGCTGATCGGGACGGCCGCCGAGGAGAAGCGGACGATCCTGGTGGAGAACGTGCCGCCGGGCTATCTCAAGATCTCCTCCGGGCTCGGCGAGGCGCCGCCCGCGCATGTGATCGTGCTGCCGGTGCTCTTCGAGGGGAAGGTCCTCGGGGTGATCGAGCTGGCCTCGTTCCAGCCGTTCACGCACATCCAGAAGGACTTCCTCAACCAGATCGCCGAGATGATCGCGACCAGCGTCAACACCATCTCGGTCAACTCCAAGACCGAGGTGCTGCTCAAGCAGTCGCAGGAGCTCACCGAGCAACTGCGCGAGCGGTCGGCCGAGTTGGAGAACCGGCAGCGGGCCCTTCAGGCCTCCAACGCCGAGCTGGAGGAGAAGGCCGAGCTGCTCGCCCAGCAGAACCGTGACATCGAGGTGAAGAACACCGAGATCGAGGAGGCCCGGCAAGTTCTGGAGGAGCGCGCCGAACAGCTCGCCGTCTCCATGCGCTACAAGTCCGAGTTCCTCGCGAACATGTCGCACGAGCTGCGTACGCCGCTCAACTCCCTCCTCATCCTCGCCAAGTTGCTCGCCGACAACGCGGAGGGCAACCTCTCGCCGAAGCAGGTCGAGTTCGCCGAGACGATCCACGGGGCCGGCTCCGATCTGCTCCAGCTGATCAACGACATCCTCGACCTCTCCAAGGTCGAGGCGGGCAAGATGGACGTCTCGCCGACCCGGATCGCCCTGGTCCAGCTGGTCGACTACGTGGAGGCCACCTTCCGTCCGCTCACCGCGGAGAAGGGCCTCGACTTCTCGGTACGGGTCTCGCCCGAGCTGCCCGCGACGCTGCACACCGACGAGCAGCGGCTGTTGCAGGTGCTGCGCAACCTGCTGTCCAACGCGGTGAAGTTCACCGACAGCGGGGCCGTCGAGCTCGTCATCCGCCCGGCCGGCTCCGATGTCCCGCACGCCATCCGGGAACAGCTCCTGGAGGCGGGCTCGCTGCGCGACGCAGACGCCGACCTGATCGCGTTCTCGGTCACCGACACCGGCATCGGGATCGCGGCCAGCAAGATGCGGGTCATCTTCGAGGCGTTCAAGCAGGCGGACGGCACGACCAGCCGCAAGTACGGCGGCACCGGCCTCGGCCTCTCCATCAGCCGTGAGATCGCGCGGCTGCTCGGCGGCGAGATCCACGCGGCGAGCGAACCGGGCCGCGGCTCCACGTTCACGCTGTATCTCCCGCTGCACCTGAGCGAGTTGCCCCCGCAGGGCTATCCGCAGCTCGCCCCCGGCAGCATGGAGGGCGCGGCCGGGCTCGCCATCGAGGCCGCGCGGCCCGAGTTCGCACAGCACAACGGGGGGCCGCAGGCGGCGGAAGTCTCCCAGCCGGGTACGGCCGGTCTCTTCCGGCGTCGCCGCAAGGCGCTCGGCTCGGACGGGCAGAAGGAGGCCGCGAGGCCCGGGCAGTCCGTCGCCACCGGCGAGAGCTGGGAGGCGACCGAGCCGGAGCGGGCCGCCGCGCGGACGTTCCAGTTCGCCGGCGAGAAGGTCCTGATCGTCGACGACGACGTACGCAACGTCTTCGCGCTCACCAGCGTCCTTGAGCAGCACGGGCTTTCGGTGCTGTACGCGGAGAACGGGCGGGAGGGCATCGAGGTCCTCGAACAGCACGAGGACACCGCGGTCGTCCTGATGGACATCATGATGCCCGAGATGGACGGCTATGCGACGACTTCGGCGATTCGCCGGATGCCACAGTTCGCCGGTCTGCCGATCGTCGCTCTCACCGCGAAGGCGATGAAGGGGGACCGCGAGAAGGCCATCGAGTCCGGCGCTTCCGACTATGTGACGAAGCCGGTGGACCCGGACCATCTGCTCTCCGTCATGGAGCAGTGGATGCGAGGGAAGTGATCGTCGGCTGTACGAATGACCGGGCGTTGCTGACTGACTGTGGCCGAAGGCGTGTGAGGCCGCGGTATTCGGGGAACCTTCTGGTCTCCCACTGCGTTTCTGCTACGTGCACAGTGACATCGCGGTGACAGGGTGTGGCGACAGGCGGGGTGCGGCTACCATGACCGGCACAAGGACGGGCGACACAAGGGAGTCGTCCCCTGGGGCGGCGCCCGGTGCACTGCCGGGGCGAGGAGGACGGGCCATGGTGCAGAAGGCCAAGATCCTCCTGGTCGATGACCGGCCGGAGAATCTGCTGGCGCTGGAGGCCATCCTCTCTGCGCTCGATCAGACACTGGTGCGGGCATCGTCAGGGGAGGAAGCGCTCAAAGCGCTGCTTACGGACGATTTCGCGGTCATTCTGCTGGACGTCCAAATGCCCGGAATGGACGGGTTCGAAACCGCCGCGCACATCAAGAGGCGTGAGCGGACGCGGGACATCCCGATCATCTTCCTCACGGCCATCAACCACGGCCCCCATCACACGTTCCGCGGTTACGCGGCGGGCGCCGTGGACTACATCTCGAAGCCGTTCGACCCCTGGGTGCTGCGCGCCAAGGTGTCGGTCTTCGTCGAGCTGTACATGAAGAACTGCCAGCTGCGCGAGCAGGCGGCCCTGCTGCGGCTCCAGTTGGAAGGCGGCGCCCAGGGCGGCGCGGCCAAGGAGTCGGCGGGTCTGCTCGCCGAACTGTCCGCGCGGCTCGCGGCAGTTGAGGAGCAGGCCGAGGCGCTCTCCAAGCAGCTCGACGACGAATCCGCCGACGCCGCGGCGGTCGCCACCGCCGCCCACCTGGAGCGCAAGCTCACCGGTCTGCGGCGGGCGTTGGACGCGCTGGAGCCCGGCGCCGGCGGCGCGCCCACGCTCCCTTCGCAGAACTGACGACCGGGATCTGACGTCGCGTCCGGCTGACGTGGCGTCAGATCCCTTGGGGTGTACGACACGGACGGGTGAAGCCGTAGGCACACGTGTCCACCGCCGCCGACCCAGGTAACCTCAGCACCATGGCCTCACGTACGTCCGGCAAGGGTTCCCAGGGCACGGCGGGCACCGCGAAGCGCACCGGCCGTACCCCGGCGAAGAAGGCTGCGCCCGCGAAGAAAGCCGCGGCCCCCAAGGCACCCGCGAAGAAGACCGCCGCGAAGAAGGCGGCGCCCAAGCCCGCACCCAAAGCGGCGCCCTCCCCGACCGGGGGCGTGTACAAGCTCGTGCGCGCCGTCTGGCTCGGCGCGGCCCACGGGGTGGGCGCGATGTTCCGCGGAATAGGCCGCGGCGCCAAGGGACTCGACCCGGCCCACCGCAAGGACGGCGTGGCCCTGCTGCTGCTCGCCCTCGCGCTGATCGTCGCCGCCGGCACCTGGTCGAATCTGCGCGGCCCGGTCGGCGACCTCGTACAGATGCTGGTGACCGGCGCGTTCGGCCGGCTCGACGTCGTCGTGCCGCTGCTGCTCGGCGCCATCGCGATCCGGCTCATCCTCTACCCCGAGAAGCCCGAGGCCAACGGACGGATCGTCATCGGCCTGTCCGCGCTCGTCCTCGGCGTCCTCGGCCAGGTCCACATCGCGTGCGGCTCACCCGGCCGGAACGACGGCACCGACGCCATGCAGGACGCTGGCGGCCTGATCGGGTGGGCCTCGTCCAAGCCGCTCGAATTCACGCTGGGCGACGTGCTCGCCGTGCCGATGCTCGTGCTGCTCACCGTCTTCGGACTGCTCGTGGTCACCGCGACGCCGGTCAACGCCATCCCGCAGCGGCTGCGGCTCCTCGGCGTCAAGCTCGGCGTCCTCGAACCGCTCCCGGACGAGGCCGGCGACGAGGAGCCGTACGACGACGAGTGGCGCGAGACCGAGCCCGCGCCGCGCACCCGCCGCCGCTCCGCCACCCCTGTCGAGCGGGCCCCGGAGCGGGCCGAGGAGGAGGCGCTCTCGCGGCGCCGCAAGCCCCGGCGGGCCTCGGTGCAACCGGCGTTCGAGAACGGCCTCGACCCGGTCGACGTGGCCGCCGCCGCGGCCGCGGCGCTGGACGGCGCCGTACTGAACGGCCTGCCCCCCTCGCCCGTCGTCGCCGACCTCACGCAGGGCGTCTCCGTCGAGCGGGACCACGAGCAGGCCACCCCGCTGCCGATCGCCCGGGCCGCCGAGCCCGAGGCACCGGCTGAGCCCACAGCCCCGAAGCCCACGGCGCCGAAGGCCACGCCGGGCGCCCTGCCCGTCGTGCCGGATCTGACGAAGTCCGCGCCCTCGGCCGCCGAGCCGCTGCCCCCGCGCGCCGAGCAGCTCCAGCTCGCCGGCGACATCACCTACGCGCTCCCCACCCTGGACCTCCTGGAGAAGGGCGGGCCCGGCAAGACCCGCAGCGCCGCCAACGACGCCGTCGTCGCCTCGCTGCAGAACGTCTTCATGGAGTTCAAGGTCGACGCCAACGTCACCGGGTTCACGCGCGGCCCGACGGTCACCCGGTACGAGGTCGAGCTCGGGCCGGCCGTGAAGGTCGAGCGGATCACCGCCCTCGCCAAGAACATCGCGTACGCCGTCGCCAGCCCCGACGTGCGGATCATCTCGCCGATCCCGGGGAAATCGGCGGTCGGCATCGAGATTCCCAACACCGACCGCGAGATGGTCAACCTCGGCGACGTGCTGCGCCTCGCGGACGCGGCCGAGGACGACCATCCGATGCTGGTGGCGCTCGGCAAGGACGTCGAGGGCGGCTACGTCATGGCCAACCTCGCCAAGATGCCGCACGTCCTGGTCGCCGGAGCCACCGGTTCCGGAAAGTCCTCCTGCATCAACTGCCTCATCACCTCCGTGATGGTGCGGGCCACGCCCGAGGACGTGCGCATGGTGCTCGTCGACCCCAAGCGCGTGGAGCTGACGGCGTACGAGGGCATTCCGCACCTCATCACGCCGATCATCACCAACCCGAAGCGGGCCGCCGAGGCGCTCCAGTGGGTCGTGCGCGAGATGGACCTGCGCTACGACGACCTCGCCGCGTTCGGTTTCCGCCACATCGACGACTTCAACGAGGCGATCCGCAACGGCAAGGTGAAGCTGCCCGAGGGCAGTGAGCGCGAGCTGACGCCGTATCCGTACCTCCTGGTGATCGTCGACGAGCTCGCCGACCTGATGATGGTCGCGCCGCGCGACGTGGAGGACGCGATCGTCCGCATCACCCAGCTGGCGCGCGCTGCCGGCATCCACCTGGTGCTCGCCACCCAGCGGCCCTCGGTCGACGTCGTCACCGGCCTGATCAAGGCGAACGTGCCCTCGCGGCTCGCGTTCGCGACCTCCTCGCTCGCCGACAGCCGGGTCATCCTCGACCAGCCGGGTGCCGAGAAGCTGATCGGCAAGGGCGACGGCCTGTTCCTGCCGATGGGCGCGAACAAGCCGACCCGGCTTCAGGGCGCCTTCGTCACCGAGGACGAGATCGCGGCCGTCGTCCAGCACTGCAAGGACCAGATGGCCCCGGTCTTCCGGGACGACGTCACCGTCGGCACCAAGCAGAAGAAGGAGATCGACGAGGAGATCGGCGACGACCTGGACCTGCTCTGCCAGGCGGCCGAGCTGGTCGTGTCCACGCAGTTCGGCTCCACCTCGATGCTCCAGCGCAAGCTGCGCGTCGGCTTCGCCAAGGCGGGCCGGCTGATGGACCTGATGGAGTCGCGGAGCATCGTCGGCCCCAGCGAGGGCTCCAAGGCGCGCGACGTTCTGGTCAAGCCTGACGAACTCGACGGAGTGCTGGCGGTGATCCGGGGAGAGGCTCCCTGAGTTTGGCGGGGGGTGAATTGGGGTAGATAGGTGGGCTATCAGAGGGCAGAATCTGTCGGCTGACAGCCGACCGGCCCAAACAGCACTCGTACGGGATCCCCGAGCAACCGTTTCCCTTGGCCGTACGTCAAGTTGAGGGGGACGTGAAAGCAAGTGTGGTCAGTGTTCCGCCGTCAGGGGCGCGGCCATACCGATGGCGTACAAACTCCGCTCTCCCGGTTGCCCCACTCTTTCGTACCCCCCCTAGACTGAACACCCAGCAGGTGGCTCACGCTCGAAAGGCGCCCCCGTGTCCATCGGCAACTCTCCCGAAGACGACCGGCCTCCGATCGAAGACGACGGGCCATCGATCGGCCGCGCACTTCAGCAGGCCCGAATCGCCGCCGGACTGACGGTGGACGAGGTCAGTTCCACCACGCGGGTGCGCATCCCCATCGTGCACGCGATCGAGCAGGACGACTTCTCGCGCTGCGGCGGTGACGTGTACGCGCGCGGACACATCCGTACGTTCGCCCAGGCCGTCCACCTCGACCCCGACCCGTTGGTCGCGCGGTACGACGCCGCTCACGGCGGCCGTCCCGCGCCCACCCCCGCGGCCCCCCTGTTCGAGGCGGAGCGCATCCGGCCCGATCCGCGTCGGCCCAACTGGACCGCCGCCATGGTCGCCGCGATCGTCGTGGTCGTCGGCTTCGTCGGATTCACGATGTTCAGCGGCGGCGACAAGAGCAAGGGCGGCACCTCCGTCGCCGAGGGCCCCGCCCAGCAGAAGCTGCCCACGTCGTCGGCCAGCCCCGCCCCGGCCAAGCCCCCGGCCCCCAAGCCGACGCCGACCGACAGCGCCATCGCCGCGGTCCCGGCCGACAAGGTCACCGTCAAGGTCACCGCGATCAACGACAAGAGCTGGATCTCGGCCAAGGACCACAACGGCAAGATGCTCTTCGACGGCCTGCTCCAGAAGGGCGAGGCCCAGACGTTCCAGGACGGCCAGCAGGTCGACCTGATCCTGGGCAACGCCGGGGCGATCGAGCTCTACGTCAACGGCAAGAAGATCGACAGCAAGTTCGAGGACGGCCAGGTCGAGCGCCTGAGCTACACCAAGGGCGACCCCCAGGCCGGCTGACGCCCCGGGCCCACGACCCTCGCGGCGGGGGCGTGGGCCAGGACAAAGTAGTCTTGAGTCCATGCCCGAACGCCGCACCGTCGCCCTTGTCACTCTTGGCTGCGCCCGTAACGAGGTGGACTCGGAGGAGCTCGCAGGCCGCTTGGCAGCGGACGGCTGGGAGCTCGTCGAGGACGCATCGGACGCGGACGTCGCCGTCGTCAACACCTGCGGATTCGTCGAAGCCGCCAAGAAGGACTCCGTCGACGCCCTCCTCGAAGCCAACGATCTCAAGGATCACGGCAAGACCCAGGCCGTCGTCGCGGTCGGCTGCATGGCCGAGCGGTACGGCAAGGACCTCGCCGAGGCGCTGCCCGAGGCCGACGGAGTGCTCGGCTTCGACGACTACGCCGACATCTCCGACCGCCTCCAGACCATCCTCAACGGCGGCATCCACGCCTCGCACACTCCGCGCGACCGGCGCAAGCTGCTGCCGATCAGCCCGGCCGAGCGCCAGGACGCCCCCGACGTGGCGCTGCCCGGGCACGCCCAGGACAGCGCCCCCGAGGACCTCCCCGACGGTCTCGCGCCCGCCTCCGGGCCGCGCGCCCCGCTGCGCCGCCGGCTCGACACCAGCCCGGTCGCCTCCGTGAAGCTGGCCTCCGGCTGCGACCGGCGCTGCTCGTTCTGCGCCATCCCGTCCTTCCGCGGCTCGTTCATCTCGCGCCGCCCCAGCGACGTGCTCGGCGAGACCCGCTGGCTGGCCGAGCAGGGCGTCAAGGAGGTCATGCTGGTCTCCGAGAACAACACCTCGTACGGCAAGGACCTCGGCGACATCCGGCTGCTCGAAACGCTGCTCCCGGAGCTCGCCGCGGTCGACGGCATCGAGCGGGTGCGGGTCAGCTACCTCCAGCCCGCCGAGATGCGGCCGGGCCTCATCGACGTACTGACGTCGACCGAGAACGTCGTGCCGTACTTCGACCTCTCCTTCCAGCACTCGGCGCCCGGCGTGCTGCGCGCGATGCGGCGCTTCGGCGACACCGAGCGGTTCCTCGAACTGCTCGACACGATCCGCGCGAAGGCGCCGACGGCCGGTGTGCGGTCCAACTTCATCGTCGGCTTCCCCGGTGAGGCCGAGGAGGACTTCAAGGAGCTGGAACGCTTCCTCACGGCCGCCCGCCTCGATGCCATCGGCGTCTTCGGCTATTCCGACGAGGAGGGCACCGAAGCGGTCGGCTACGAGGGCAAGCTGGACGCGGACACCATCGCCGAGCGGCTCGCGCACCTGTCAAGGCTTGCCGAGGAGCTCACGGCGCAGCGCGCCGAGGAGCGCATCGGCGACACCGTGCGGGTCCTGGTCGAGACCGTCGACGAGGAGGACGGGGCGGTCGGCCGGGCCGAGCACCAGGCGCCCGAGACCGACGGCCAGGTGATCTTCACTGAGAGCGCCGGTCTTGCGCCCGGCCGTATCGTCGAGGCCAAGGTGGTCGCTACCGAAGGTGTCGACCTCGTGGTCGAGCTGCTTGACGGGGTTGAGGAGGCGGGCAGATGACCGGAGTCCCGGCATCGGCGGCGGGCGGTACCGGCCGGACGCCGGCGCCCGGCGGCAAGCTGGGCGCTGCGGCCGTCAACCAGGCCAGCCTCTGGAACATCGCCAACATCCTCACGATGATCCGGCTCGTGCTCGTGCCGGGCTTCGTCATGCTGCTGCTCGCGGACGGCGGGTACGACCCGGCGATGCGGGCCTGGGCCTGGGCGGCCTTCGCCGTCGCCATGATCACCGACATCTTCGACGGGCACCTGGCGCGCACGTACAACCTGGTCACCGACTTCGGGAAGATCGCCGACCCGATCGCCGACAAGGCGATCATGGGCGCCGCGCTGATCTGCCTCTCGCTGCTCGGCGATCTGCCGTGGTGGGTCACCGGGGTCATCCTGTTCCGGGAACTCGGGATCACACTCATGCGTTTCTGGGTCATCCGGCACGGAGTGATTCCGGCCAGTCGCGGCGGAAAGCTCAAGACCCTGGCCCAGGGCACCGCGACCGGAATGTACGTCCTGGCGCTGACGGGTCCGCTGGCCACCCTGCGCTTCTGGGTGATGGCCGTCGCGGTGGTGCTCACGGTCGTCACGGGGCTCGACTACGTGCGCCAGGCGATCGTGCTGAGGCGCAAGGGACTTGCCGCGCAGCGCGCCGCCGGGGGATCCGCGTTGTGAGCGAGGCGGCCCGGGTTCTGCGCCTACTCACGGAGCGTGACCAGACGCTCGCGGTGGCGGAGTCGCTGACGGGCGGCCTGGTGGCCGCCGAGCTGACCTCGGTGCCCGGCGCCTCGCGTGTTTTCCGCGGTTCGGTGACGGCGTACGCGACCGAGCTGAAGCGGGACGTCCTGGGTGTGGACGGGACCCTTCTGGCCGAGCGCGGGGCGGTCGATCCCGAGGTCGCGCTGCAGATGGCGGCGGGGGTGCGCGAGGTGCTCGGGTCGAGCTGGGGGATCGCGACCACGGGCGTCGCGGGACCCGAACCACAGGACGGCCAACCGGTCGGGACGGTATACGTTTCGGCCGTTGGTCCGGCGGGAGCCAAGAAAACCGTCGCATTGCGGTTGAACGGCGACCGGGCGGAAATTCGTATGGAGAGTGTACGCAGCGTGCTCGAACTGCTCTCCAGTGAACTCCGCAAGGATGGGCGGGCACAGGATACGGAACAGAACGGGGGGATTTGATGTTTGCAGCCCTGAGTGAACACGACATCGCTCCCCGCACGGCCGCGGCGCGAGGCGGTACGGTGGGGCGTGAAGGATGCGGCTACGCGGTCCGAGGAGGGAGCCACCGATGATTCTGCTCCGTCGCCTGCTGGGTGACGTGCTGCGTCGGCAGCGCCAGCGCCAGGGCCGTACTCTGCGCGAAGTCTCCTCGTCCGCCCGAGTCTCACTCGGCTATCTCTCCGAGGTGGAGCGGGGGCAGAAGGAGGCATCCTCCGAGCTGCTCTCCGCGATCTGCGACGCGCTTGACGTACGGATGTCCGAGCTCATGCGGGAAGTGAGCGACGAGCTGGCACTCGCCGAGCTCGCTGCCTCTGCGGCAGCGAGTGACCCGGTGCCGGTGCGTGCGCCGGTACGTCCGATGCTCAATTCGATCTCCGTGACGTCGGTGACTGGTGTGCCGACGGAGCGGGTGACGATCAAGGCGCCCGCGGAAGCGGTGGACGTCGTCGCGGCCTGATCTTCAGGCTCGCGCCCAGGCTTGTACTGAGCCCCGGTTGGTCACTTGGTGACCGGCCGGGGCTCAGCCCTTTTCCGCCGCGCCCGTTTTAGGGCTTCTGTGGCAGGGTGGTAGGAGATCGCGCAAACGTCCGCATGGTTCGCACGGGAGTTCCCCTCGTTCTGCTTCCGCGGGCGTTCCGTCCGGAGTGGAGGAAATGCATGTCCTACATCAAGAGCCCGCTGTCCGACGCCGACCTCAAGGTGGTCGGTGACGCTCTCCAGGGTGCGCTGGTGGATCTCGTGGACCTCTCGCTGGTGTCCAAGCAGGTGCACTGGAACGTGGTCGGCCCGCGGTTCCGGTCCGTACACCTCCAGCTCGACGAGGTCGTCGACACCGCGCGGCTCCACTCGGACACGGTGGCCGAGCGGGCCTCCGCCGTCGGCGTCAGCCCGGACGGGCGCTCCGCCACGGTGGCGAAGTCCAGTGCGATCGACACCGTGCCGGACGGCTGGATCAAGGACACCGAGGCGGTGAAGGTCCTGGTCGCCGCGCTCGGCGTGGTGATCGGCCGGATGCGCGAGCGCATCGAGGCGACCGCCGACCCGGACCCGATCAGCCAGGACATCCTCATCGGGCTCACGGCCGACCTCGAAAAGCATGCGTGGATGTTCCAGGCGGAAACCGTCTGAACCGCTGCACGCGACCACGCGCCGCCGCGCACGGATACACGGTGCACGGGCCGGGTCGTACGCGGTGAAGCGCGGGCGACCTGGAGCGCTCCGGGCCTGCCCCCGGTGCGCCCTCCCGGCGGGATTGCCGGCGGTCTAGCGTCGGCCCGAGGAGGCGGCCCATGGCGGTGGCGGTGCGTTGGGTGCCCGCGCTGGTCGTAGCGGCGCTGTGGTGGTGGGCCGTGCTGCGCGTGGTGCTGGTGCCCGGCCAGACGGGATTCGTCGAGGGGGCGATGGTCGCGGGCGGCTGGGGGCTGAGCCTGCTGCCGGTCCACGTGGCATCCGAGCCGCGTGCACGGTCCGGCTCTACCAGGGCATCGAGACGCCGCCGTTCGGACGGATGATCTGGCCTGTCGTGAACGCCGAGGCGTCCGCGGCGAGATGCAGTACGGCGTGCGCGATGTCCTCGGGTTCGCCGAGCCGCGCGAGCGGGGAGAGCCGCAGCATCGTCGACTCGATCTGCTCCTGCTGCTCGGCGGCGTGCTGGTCGGTCATGGGGGTGCGGACCCAGCCGGGGGCGATGGCGTTCACGCGGATCCCGTGCGGGCCCAGTTCGCAGGCGAGCGTCCGGGTGAGCTGGACGACCGCGACCTTCGAGACGCTGTAGCAGAACAGGCCCGGCCGCGAGGAGTCCACGGCGCCCGAGGCCATGGTGACGATGGAGCCGCGGATGCCGTGGGCGATCATCGTGCGGGCCGCCTCCTGGCAGGCGTGGAGCACGCCCCGGAAGTTGACGGACAACACCCGGTCGAGGTCGGCGTCCTCGGTGTCCAGGACCGAGCTGGTGTGCATGATGCCCGCGATCGCCGCCACGATGTGGACCGGTCCGGCGGCTTCCAGAGCCGCCTTGACCTGCGCGCGGTCCGAGACGTCGAGCGGGTGGACATGGGCGGTGCCGCCCGCCTTGGTGATCAGTGCCCGGGTCTCCGCCAGGCCCGCCTCGTCGCGGTCCGCGCAGTGCACCGTGGCACCCGCCTCCGCGAGGAGCAGGGCACTGGCGCGGCCGATCCCACTGGCTGCGCCGGTAATGAAAGCCGTGCGGTCGCTGAGGTCGTACGCCGTGAGGGGCATGCCGGGACGGTACGACTGAATCTGACAGGTCGTCAATAAGTTTGGTGGTGTTTGACGGTGCGTCAAAGGGCGGGCGCTGGCTGGCACTTGGGGCACCAGTAGGTGGGGCGCTCGCGGCCCGCGGGGTCGCGCTGGGTGGTGGTACGGATGGGGGTGCGGCAGCGCGGGCATGGCCGGCCGGGACGGCCGTAGACGTATGCCTGGCGGACCGGGCGGTCCTTGTTGGCCTCCAGGAGCCGCTTCGCGGTGGCCACGAGGCGCTCGGGGGAGGGGAGTTCGCCGATCGGCAGCCAGGCGACGGCCCGGATCGCGAAGCAGATCTCCGACTTGTACACGTTGCCGACCCCGGCGAGGTTGCGCTGGTCGAGCAGGGCGTCGCCGATGGTGCGGGCAGGGTCCTGGAGGAGGTTGCGCAGGGCGGAATCGGCGTCCCAGTCGGGGCCGAGGAGATCGGGGCCCAGGTGGCCGACCGCCTTGGACTCGTCCTGGGTGCGGAGCAGTTCGAGCACGGGCAGCCGATAGCCGACGGCCGTGTGCCCGGCGTTCCCGAGAATGGCCCGGATCTGGTGGGCGGGCCCGCCGCCCCAGCGCTCGCCCGGCGCGTAGATCCGCCAGGACCCGTCCATCCGGAGGTGGGAGTGCAGGGTGAGCCCACCCTCGATCCTGGTCAGCAGATGCTTGCCGCGCGGGGTCACGTCGAGGACGGCCCGCCCGGTGAGATCCGCCGTGGCGAACCGCGGCACCCGCAGATCGGACCGGGTCAGGACCTGCCCGGCCAGCGCCGCGTGCAGCCGCCGCGCGGCCTGGTAGACGGTGTCACCTTCGGGCATGAGTCCATTCTGCCGGGGGTGGGAGTGGGGTGCCCCTGGGGTGTTCGGCCTGGTTCGGGCAGCGCCGGCGGGACGGCAGCCGTGCCTCGGCCCGGAGCCGCGTCAGGGTCTCAGGCGCAACCCCCTCGGGGTCGGGACGAAGCCCGCCGTTTCCAGGGGGCGGGCCAGCGGGGACGTCAGAGCGGGGTCGCCGTTGGCCCGCTCCACGGTGATCGTGCCGAGCCGGCCCGCCCGCGCCGCCCCCGCGAGGGCCCCGCAGGCCACGGTCAGTGCCGGATCGTCCGGCTCGGCCGCCCAGGCGAGCAGGGACTTGCCGCCGCGCTCCAGATACAGCACGAGCTCGCCGTCGACCAGAACGACCATGGAACCCGCCTTGCGGCCCGGCTTGTGACCGGCCCCGCCCGGCGGCTCGGGCCAGGGCAGCGCCGCGCCGTAGGCATTGGCCGGGTCGGCGGCCGCCAGGACGACCGCCTGTGGGGCGGTGTGCGCGTCGGCGCTCCGGTCCCGGGCGGTGGCAGCTGCCCGCAGCCGGTCCACCGCGCCGTCCATCGCGAACTGGGCCGCGCCGAGCCCCTCGACCACGTAGCCGCGCCGAGCCTGCCCGCTGTCCTCGAACGCGGCCAGGATCCGGTACGTCGCGGAGAAGCCGCCCTCGACGCCCTCTGCCTGCACCGCACCCCGGGTGACCACGCCGTGCCGGTCCAGGAGGGTGCGGGCCAGGGCGTGGGCGCGGTGGGTCGGGTCGGGCTCGCGGGGCGGGAGCAGGGACCAGCGGCCCGAGACCGTCGGCGGTCCGGTCCGCGAGACCGGGCGGGCCGCGGCGGTCAGGGTGCCGTAACGGCCGCGCGGGACGGGCCGCTTGGCGCGGTGGGCGGTGGAACCCGCGGTGCGCCCGGAGCCGAGCAGGGAACGCAGCGGCGCCAGGGTGTCGTTGGTGAGCCGCCCGGACCACGCCAAGTCCCATACCGCGTCGGCCAGTTGGGGGTCGGTGGCCTCCGGGTGGGTGGTGGCGCGGACCTGGTCGGCGAGCTGGCGGAAGAACAGGCCGTAGCCAGGGGCCAGCGCGGTGAGCACCGACTCGTGGAGCGCGGTCAGTTCGAGCGGGTGCGGGGGCGGCAGGAGCAGCGGGGCCGCGTCGGCCACGTACAGGGAGATCCAGCCGTCCTTGCCGGGCAGTGCGCCCGCCCCGGCCCAGACGACCTCGCCGGTCGTGGTGAGCTCGTCCAGCAGGCCCGTGCTGTAGTCGGCGACCCGGGACGGCAGGATCAGCTTCTCCAGGGCGGAGGCCGGGACGGCGGCGCCCTGCAACTGCTCCACGGCGCGGGCCAGCCCGTCGATGCCGCGCAGGCCGTTGCTGCCCAGGTGCTGCCACTGGGGGAGGAAGGTGGCGAGCGCGGCGGGCGGCACCGGCTCCAGCTCCTGGCGCAGCGCGGCCAGGGAGCGGCGGCGCAGCCTGCGCAGGATCGTCGCGTCGCACCACTCCTGGCCGATGCCCGCCGGATGGAACTCGCCCTGGACGACCCGGCCCGACGCCGCGAGGCGGTGCAGCGCGCCGTCCGTGACCGCGGTGCCCAGGCCGAACCGGGCCGCTGCGGTGGCCGAGGTGAACGGGCCGTGGGTGCGCGCGTAGCGCGACAGCAGGTCGCCGAGGGGGTCCTTCACCGGCTCGGTGAAGGCTTCGGGGACGCCGACCGGCAGCGCCGTGCCCAGCGCGTCGCGCAGCCGGCCCGCGTCCTCGATCGCCGCCCAGTGGTCGGTGCCGGAGACGCGGACCCGGATGGCGCGGCGCGCGGCGCCCAGCTCCGGCGCCCAGCCGGGCTCGGCGCCGCGGGCCGCCAACTCGGCGTCGGTGAGCGGCCCGAGGACCCGCAGCAGGTCGGCGACGCCCTCGGCGTCCTTGATGCGGCGGTCCTCGGTGAGCCACTGGAGCTCCCGCTCCAGCTCGGTCAGGACCTCGGCGTCCAACAGCTCGCGCAGCTCGGCCTGGCCCAACAGCTCGGCCAGGAGGCGGGAGTCGAGGGAGAGCGCGGCGGCCCGTCGCTCGGCGAGCGGCGAGTCGCCCTCGTACAGGAACTGCGCGACATAGCCGAACAGGAGGGAGCGGGCGAACGGGGACGGCTCGGGTGTGGTGACCTCGACCAGACGCACCCTGCGGGCTTCGAGGTCTCCCATCAGCTCGGTCAGGCCGGGGACGTCGAAGACGTCCTGAAGGCACTCGCGGACCGCTTCGAGGACGATCGGGAACGACCCGAACTCGCTTGCCACCTGGAGCAGTTGAGCCGCCCGCTGGCGCTGCTGCCACAGCGGGGTGCGCTTGCCCGGATTGCGCCGGGGCAGCAGCAGGGCGCGGGCGGCGCACTCGCGGAAACGGGAGGCGAACAGCGCGGAACTGCCGACCTGGTCGGTGACGATCTGCTCGATCTCGCCCTTGTCGAACACCGTGTCCGCGGCCCCCACGGGGGCCTGCTCGCTGTCGTACGTCGAGTCGAGGTGCGCCGGGTCCCGGTCGAGGAGGTCGAGGCCCATCAGGTCGGCGTCGGGCAGCCGCAGCACGATGCCGTCGTCGGCGTGCATGACCTGGGCGTCCATGCCGTACCGCTCGGCGAGGCGGGCGCCGAGCGCGAGTGCCCAGGGGGCGTGCACCTGGGCGCCGAAGGGGGAGTGGATGACCACGCGCCAGTCGCCGAGCTCGTCCCGGAAACGCTCGACCAGGATCGTCCGGTCGTCCGGGATGTGGCCGCAGGCGCGGCGCTGCTCGTCGAGATAGCCGATCACATTGTCCGCGGCCCAGGCGTCGAGGCCTGCGCTCAGCAGGCGCAGCCGGGCGTCGTCGGGGGTGAGCGAGCCGACCTCGCGCAGGAACGCGCCCAGCGCGCGGCCCAGTTCGAGCGGACGGCCCAGCTGGTCGCCCTTCCAGAACGGCAGCCGGCCGGGCACCCCGGGAGCGGGCGAGACCAGGACCCGGTCGCGCGTGATGTCCTCGATCCGCCAGGAGGTGGTGCCCAGGGTGAACACGTCGCCCACCCGTGACTCGTACACCATCTCCTCGTCGAGCTCACCGACCCGGCCACCGCCCTTCTTCGGGTCGGCCCCGGCCAGGAAGACGCCGAACAGGCCGCGGTCGGGGATCGTGCCACCCGAGGTGACGGCCAGCCGCTGGGCGCCGGGGCGGCCGGTGACCGTGCCCGCCACCCGGTCCCACACCACGCGCGGCCGCAGCTCCGCGAAGGCGTCGGACGGATAGCGGCCTGCCAGCATGTCCAGGACTGCCGTGAACGCCGACTCGGGGAGCGCGGCAAAGGGCGCGGCCCGGCGCACCAGCGCCATCAGGTCGTCCACCTGCCACGTGTCGAGCGCGGTCATCGCGACCAACTGCTGGGCCAGCACGTCCAGCGGGTTGGACGGAATGCGCAGCGACTCGATCGCCCCCGAGCGCATCCGCTCGGTGACCACCGCCGACTGGACCAGATCGCCGCGGTACTTGGGGAAGACCACCCCGGTGGAGACGGCGCCCACCTGGTGACCCGCCCGGCCCACGCGCTGCAGCCCGGAGGCCACCGACGGCGGCGACTCGACCTGGACCACCAGGTCCACCGCGCCCATGTCGATGCCCAGTTCGAGACTGGACGTGGCCACCACCGCCGGAAGGCGGCCCGCCTTCAGGTCCTCCTCCACGAGCGCCCGCTGCTCCTTGGAGACCGAGCCGTGGTGCGCCTTGGCGAGCAGAGCGGGGGCGCCGGCGGCGGCGCCCGAACCGCCCATCAGATCCGCCGGGGAGTGCGCCTCGGGCAGCGGCGCGCCCATGGCGCGCTCGTACGCGATCTCGTTGAGCCGGTTGCACAACCGCTCCGCCAGACGGCGGGAGTTGGCGAACACGATGGTCGAGCGGTGCGCCTGCACCAGGTCGACGATGCGCTCCTCGACATGCGGCCAGATCGACGGCTTCTCGGCCCCCTCCTGGGCATCGGCCGCAGGTGAGCCGGCCAGCTCGCCCAGGTCCTCCACCGGCACCACCACCGACAGGTCGAACTCCTTGGCGGAGGGCGGCTGGACGATCTCGACCTTGCGCTGCGGGGACAGATAGCGCGCCACCTCGTCGACCGGGCGCACCGTCGCGGACAGGCCGATCCGGCGGGCCGGCTTGGGGAGCAGCTCGTCCAACCGCTCCAGGGAGAGCGCCAGATGGGCGCCCCGCTTGGTGCCCGCGACCGCGTGCACCTCGTCCAGGATCACCGTCTCGATGCCCGCGAGCGCCTCGCGCGCGGCGGAGGTGAGCATCAGGAACAGCGACTCGGGCGTGGTGATCAGAATGTCCGGCGGCCGGCTGATCAGAGACCGCCGCTCGGCGGGCGGGGTGTCTCCGGACCGGATGCCGACCCGCACCTCCGGCTCGGGCAGCCCAAGGCGCACCGACTCCTGGCGGATCCCGGTCAGCGGGGAGCGCAGATTGCGCTCCACATCGACCGCGAGAGCCTTCAAGGGAGACACGTACAGGACCCGGCAGCGCTTCTTCGGCTCGGCGGGCACCGGCGTGGCCGCCAGCCGGTCGAGCGCGGCGAGAAACGCGGCGAGCGTCTTGCCGGACCCGGTCGGGGCGACGACCAGGACGTCCGAGCCCTCCGCGATCGCCCGCCAGGCGCCCTCCTGCGCCGCGGTGGGCGCGGTGAAGGCCCCCGTGAACCAGCCGCGCGTCGCGGGAGAGAAGGAGTCCAGCGCTGTCCTTGCCATGGTCCCCATCGTGCACCCACCCACTGACAATGGCCCGGACCTGCGAGAATGAGGGTATGAACGGGGTCGAGGAATGGGCGCGGCACTGGCAGTACTCCGAGCTGCCCGGCCTCGATCTGCTCCGGGCCCGCTACGTGAGCCACTCCTTCCCCCGGCACGCCCACGAAGGCTTCGTCTTCGGAGCGGTGCGCAGCGGCATCGAGAACGTGATCATGCCCGGCGGGACGATCCCGGCACACCCCGGCACCGTCGTAATGATCAACCCCGAGGTTCCACACGCGGCCCACGCCGGGGTCCCCGAGGGCTGGACGTACGCCACGCTCTACCCCTCGGCGCAGCTGGTCACCGACATAGCGGCCGAAACCACCACGCTGCGCGGCACCGCCGGATTCGCCGAGACCATCGTCGAGGACCCGGACACCGCACTGCTCATCCAGGAAGTGCACCGGGCGGCCGAGCAGGGCAACGCACTGGCCGCCGACAGCGTGTTCCGCATCGCCGTCGCCCGGCTGCTACGCCGCCACGGCTGCGCCCTGCCCGAGCGGACACCCCGGTCGGCGGGTGCGCGCACCGCGACCGCGGCGCGATACCTCCTGGTGGAGCGGCTCGCCGCCCCGCCGTCCCTGGAGCAGCTGGCCAAGGAGCTCGACACGAGCCCGTTCGCGCTGCTGCGAGCCTTCAAGGCGGAGTACGGGCTGCCTCCGCACGCCTGGCTGACGGGCGAGCGCGTACGCCGGGCCGCCCGCCTCCTGGACGGCGGAACCCCGCCCGCCGAGGCCGCCGTCGCCGTGGGCTTCACCGACCAGCCGCACCTCAACCGCCACTTCACCCGGATCGTCGGCGTCACGCCCGGCGCATATCGCCGCGAGCGCGCCAGAACGTAGGCGCGGGCGTGCGCGAAGGCAGCCCTGCGAGGGCGGCGGCGTGGAAGAGCCGAGGCGGGCGAGAGCAACGGCGTGCAAGAACGTACAAGAACCGAAGCGCCGTCTTCTCCTAACGTCCATGGCGTGGCAGCAGAACAGACAGCACCCCCAGAGATACGCCCCGATGCCGAGAAAAAGCCCGATGCGGCCGTCGTCCGCGACGCGCTGGGCGTCGGCGTCGCCGTCGGGCTCTCCGGCTTCGCCTTCGGAGTGACCTCGGCCGGATCGGGACTCACCCTCCTGCAGACGTGCGCGCTCAGCCTGCTCGTCTTCACCGGAGCCTCGCAGTTCGCGCTCGTCGGCGCGCTCGCGGCCGGCGGAAATCCGTTCACCGCGGCGGCCGGCGCCTTCTTCCTCGGTACCCGAAACGCCTTCTATGGGCTGCGCCTGTCCCAACTGCTCGCGCTACCAAGGGCGTTGAGGCCGCTGGCCGCCCAATGGGTGATCGACGAGACCACGGCGGTCACCCTCGCCCAGCCCACCCGGCGGGCCGCTCGGATCGGCTTCACCGTCACCGGCCTCACCCTCTACGTGCTGTGGAACCTGACCACGCTCGCCGGAGCTCTGGGCGCGCAGGCCTTGGGCGACACCGACGCCTGGGGACTCGACGCCGCGAGCCCCGCCGTCTTCCTCGCGCTCCTCGCGCCGATGCTCAAGACCTCCACCGAGCGCATCACGGCCGCCTTCGCCGTCGTCCTGGTCCTGGGTCTGCTGCCGGTGCTGCCGGCCGGTGCGCCCGTCCTGGTCGCCGCACTCGCCGCGCCCGTCGTGCTCTTCCTGAAGGGCCGCGGCGCGCCGGGCGGGACGGGGCCGGGCACCGGGTCCGAGGGGGCCGGCACCCAGGACACCGCCGACCCGGGGCCGTCCGAAGGGGTCGGGAACTTCACGAAGGGAGAAGCGCGTTGAACGTCTGGATCGCCATCGCGGCCACCGCCGTCGGCTGCTACCTAGTCAAGCTCATCGGCCTGCTGGTCCCGGCAGGCGCCCTGGAGCGCCCGCTGGTCAAGCGGCTCGCAGCGCTGCTGCCGGTGGCACTGCTGGCCGCGCTCACCGCACAGCAGACCTTCAGCACCGGCCACCAGGTGTTGCTCGACGCCCGGGCGGCCGGGCTCGCCGCGGCGGCCGTCGCGCTGGTGCTGCGCGCCCCCTTCCTGGTGATCGTCGGCGCAGCCGTACTCGTCACGGCGGGCATACGGGCCCTGGGCGGCTGAGCAGCGGGTGCTCGGGCGGGGCGGGCTCGTACGCCGCCCCGTCCGCCCCTCCAGCCGTCTGTGAGGCGCCGCCGGGGTCACCCGATGGCGCGGCCGTGGGCGCGCAGCGTGCGCAGCGCCTCGATCGTCACCATGGGGCGGCACTCCAGGGCAGTGCCGGGCGCCCACGCACGCCAGTGGATCGGCCAGCCGCCGTCCTCCTCCTGCTCCGCCTCCAGATGATCGAGCGAGCGCTGCATCTCCTGGTCGGTGAACCAGCGGCGGGCCAGTGACTCGGGCACGGCCGCGTAGTGGTGCGGAAAGTGGCGCTCGCCGAGGGCGTACCCCTTGGCGACCGGATAGTCGGCGATCCGGGCCGGATCGAGCACCGCGAGGCCCTGCTCCCTGACGAGCCGGCCGAGCCGGTCCGCGGCCGCCTCGGCCCGGGAACGGTCGGGGGCGCCGTCCAGGAAGGCGACGGCCGCCTCGACCTCATAAGGATGCGACGTCTCCAGCGAGTCGACCATGGCCCAGCAGAAGTCGGTCGCCCGGAAGAGCCACGCGTGCCACACCTGGTTGCGGTGCAGCAGCCCGACCACCGGGCCGGTGGTCAGCAGGGCGCTGGGCGGGTCGTCGACGATCGGGACGAACGGCGCCGCCGGATAGCCGTGCTGCGAGGGGTGCAGTGCGGGCAGCGCGCCGTCCTTCGTGGAGATGTCCGTCAGGTAGCGGCACATCCGCTCCACGCGCTGACCGCCGAGCCGGCCGACCGAGTCCAGGACCCGCAGCGCGTGCGCGGTGTGCAGGGGCTGGCTGACGGGCCCGCGCAGATCGGGTTCGAGGGCGTGGCCGTAGCCGCCGTCGTCACCCTGATAGGCGGAGAGCGCCGCCTCGACGGCGTCGGCGTCCTTGCCGAGGAAGTGGTAGGCGAACCGGCGCTGTTCGAGCACCCTGGCTGTCAGCCAGACGAAGTGTTCGGCGCGTGCCAGCGGTGAGTCGGGGGAGTGGGGGGATGCCCCGGAACCAGCCATGTTTCAGACGGTAGGGCCCACAGAGCCGCGAGCAGGCCCGACCGCCGGGGCTGCACTCTCAGGGGCGGGATACTTGAGTCATGCGGTTGACGATTTTCTGGGAGCGGATGGCCGACCACTTCGGCGCCGGGTACGCGGACTCCTTCGCGCGTGACCATGTGATGACGGAACTGGGCGGGCGCACCGTGCACGAGGCCCTCGACGCGGGCTGGGAGGCGAAGGACGTCTGGCGGGCGGTCTGCGCCGCCATGGACGTACCCGCCGACAGGCGGTGACGGCGGCCCCTCCGGGGGCGTACGGGGTGCCGCCTTTCGGGTGAAGGGCGCGGTTCCGGGTGACGGGGCGGTCACCGCCAGGCGGCAGGAACCGGTGTGGCGGCCCGCTGTCGGACACATGGGCGAGACTTGCTCCGTGGCACCGACTGATGAGATCAACACTGACGACCGCGAAGCCGACCGGGCGGACGACCGCGAAACCCGGCAGGCGAGCGGCCCGCGCGACGACTCGCCCGCCTCCGGCGAACCTCCGACGAGCCCCCTCAGGCTCGCCGCCACCGCACGCATGCCCCGCTGGCTGCCGCGCGCCGCAGTGCTCGTGCTCGCCCTGTACGCCTGTTTCCAGCTGGGCAGTTGGGCCTTCCACCAGCTCATCGGTCTGCTGATCAACATCCTGATCGCGTTCTTCGTCGCGCTCGCCATGGAACCCGCCGTCGGCCGGATGGCGGCCCGCGGAATGCGCCGGGGCGTGGCCACGTTCCTGGTCTTCCTCGCCCTGACGATCGCGACGATCGGCTTCGTCGTGCTGCTCGGCTCGATGCTGGCGGGGCAGATCGTCGACATGGTCGAGCAGTTCCCCAAGTACCTCGACTCGGTGATCAACTGGGTCAACCACACCTTCCACACGGAGCTCTCGCGGGTCGAGGTGCGCGACAGCCTGCTGCACTCCGACTGGCTGCAGAAGTACGTCCAGAACAGCGCGACCGGCGTGCTCGACGTCTCCGCGACCGTCCTCGGCGGCCTCTTCCGGCTGTTGACGATCTTCCTGTTCTCGTTCTACTTCGCCGCCGACGGGCCCCGGCTGCGCCGGGCGATCTGCTCCGTGCTGCCGCCGGCCCGGCAGACGGAGGTGCTGCGGGCCTGGGAGATCGCGGTCGACAAGACCGGCGGCTACCTCTACTCGCGCGGCCTCATGGCGCTCGTCTCCGGCATCGCGCACTACGTCCTGCTGCAGATCCTCGGCGTTCCCTACGCTCCGGCGCTGGCGGTCTGGGTGGGCCTGGTCTCCCAGTTCATCCCCACCATCGGCACGTATCTGGCCGGCGCGCTCCCCATGCTGATCGCCTTCACCGTGGACCCCTGGTACGCGGTGTGGGTGCTCGGATTCGTGGTGATCTACCAGCAGTTCGAGAACTACATGCTGCAGCCCAAGCTCACCGCGAAGACCGTGGACATCCACCCCGCCGTCGCGTTCGGCTCGGTGATCGCGGGCACGGCCCTCATGGGCGCGGTCGGCGCCCTCATCGCGATCCCGGCGGTCGCGACGCTGCAGGCGTTCCTCGGCGCCTACGTGAAGCGGTACGACGTGACGGACGACCCGCGGGTGCACGGCAGGCACCAGTCGCGCGGCCAGGGCCCCACGGTGGTGCCCGAGGCGGGGTCGTAGGCTGGAATTTCCTATTTGTCGCGATTGATGGGCGAGTGGGAACGAAGCGCTCCGCCTCGCGCGGTGTGCTTGACAGTAAAATCGAACATCCATTCTCATGGGAGTCCGGCCCTGTGTTTGCGCGGGTTCCACCGCGTTTCCGGTGGAGTTATCCACAGGCTGGAAGGACGTCGGGGCCCATTGTCAGTGGCAGGGGTTAGCGTCTTTGACGTGAAGCGATCGACTCAAGCAAATCGGGTGGAACCCATGGCAGGAACTGACCGCGAGAAGGCGCTCGACGCCGCGCTCGCACAGATTGAACGGCAATTCGGGAAGGGCGCGGTGATGCGCCTGGGCGAGCGGCCGAATGAGCCCATCGAGGTCATCCCCACCGGGTCGACCGCGCTCGACGTGGCGCTCGGCGTCGGCGGCCTGCCGCGCGGCCGTGTGGTGGAGGTGTACGGCCCGGAGTCCTCCGGCAAGACGACCCTGACCCTGCACGCGGTGGCGAACGCGCAGAAGCTCGGCGGTTCGGTGGCCTTCATCGACGCCGAGCACGCCCTCGACCCCGAGTACGCGAAGAAGCTCGGCGTCGACATCGACAACCTGATCCTGTCGCAGCCGGACAACGGCGAGCAGGCGCTGGAGATCGTCGACATGCTGGTCCGCTCCGGCGCGCTCGACCTGATCGTCATCGACTCCGTGGCGGCCCTGGTGCCGCGCGCGGAAATCGAGGGCGAGATGGGCGACTCGCACGTGGGTCTGCAGGCCCGCCTGATGAGCCAGGCGCTCCGGAAGATCACCAGCGCGCTCAACCAGTCGAAGACGACCGCGATCTTCATCAACCAGCTCCGCGAGAAGATCGGCGTGATGTTCGGCTCCCCCGAGACCACGACCGGTGGCCGGGCGCTGAAGTTCTACGCCTCGGTACGTCTCGACATCCGCCGGATCGAGACGCTCAAGGACGGCACGGACGCGGTCGGCAACCGCACCCGCGTCAAGGTCGTCAAGAACAAGGTCGCGCCGCCCTTCAAGCAGGCCGAGTTCGACATCCTCTACGGCCAGGGCATCAGCCGCGAGGGCGGCCTGATCGACATGGGCGTCGAGCACGGCTTCGTCCGCAAGGCGGGCGCCTGGTACACGTACGAGGGCGACCAGCTCGGCCAGGGCAAGGAGAACGCCCGCAACTTCCTGAAGGACAACCCCGACCTCGCCAACGAGATCGAGAAGAAGATCCTTGAGAAGCTGGGCGTCGGTGTCCGGCCGGAGGAGCCGACGGCCGAGCCCGGCAAGGACGCCGCCGAGACCGCCCCGGCGGCTGACGCGGCCGCGGTTCCGGCCCCGGCCACCAAGGCCAAGACGGCCAAGGCCGCCGCTGCCAAGAGCTAGCGGTGACCCGCAGGACCGAATGGGCCGACCCCGAGGAGCCGGGCCCCGGGCGGGCTCGCTCCCGACGGGGCGGCCCGGATGGAGCGGGCGACGGCACCGACTCGTCGAGGGCCGAGAAGGAGCCGCCGCCGCAGGACCCGGCTGAGCGGGCGCGGGCAATCTGCCTGCGCCTGCTCACCGGGACCCCCCGGACCCGTAAACAGCTCGCCGACGCCCTCAAGAAGCGGGAGATCCCCGACGAGGTCTCCGAAGAGGTCCTCTCCCGCTTCGAAGAAGTCGGACTGATCAACGACGCGGCATTCGCCGACGCCTGGGTGGAGTCCCGCCACCACGGGCGCGGGCTCGCCCGCCGAGCGCTGGCCCGCGAACTGCGCACCAAGGGCGTCGACTCGTCGGTCATCGACGAGGCCGTCGGCCAGCTCGACTCCGACCAGGAGGAGGAGACCGCGCGCGAACTGGTGGCGCGCAAACTCCGCTCCACGCGCGGCCTCGACCGCGACCGCCGGCTCCGCCGCCTCGCCGGCATGCTCGCCCGCAAGGGCTACCCGGAGGGCATGGCCCTCAGAGTGGTCCGCCAGGCACTGGAGCAGGAGGGCGAAAACGCGGACGACCTGTACGAGATGTGAGTCGCCGGTCAGGCGGTGGCGGCCGTGACCGGCAGCCCCGCTGTGCGCCACGCCTGGAAGCCGCCGATCAGGTCGGTCGCCCGGTGCAGCCCCAACTGCCGCAGCGACCCTGCCGCGAGGGACGACGCGTACCCCTCATTGCAGATCACCACCACCCGCAGATCGTGGCCGGTCGCCTCGGCGGCGCGATGGCTGCCCTGCGGATCGAGCCGCCACTCCAGTTCGTTGCGCTCGACGACCAGGGCGCCAGGAATCAGCCCGTCCCTGTCGCGCAGCGCCGCATACCGGATGTCCACCAGGAGCGCCCCGTCGGCGGCCTCGGCGAAGGCCTCCTCGGCCGTCACCCGGTCCAAGCCGACCCTGACCCGGTCGAGGAGGTCGTCGATCCCCACCGGTCGCGTACGCTCCGCACTCACTGCCAGTCCTCCGGACGCTCGACCTGCTCGATGCGGAGCACCGCGCCCGTCCGGCTGTAACGCCGGATCAGAGGCAGCGGCGGATAGTAGGCGTGCACCGAGATCGCGTGCTCGGCCCCCGACTCGTTCCTCACCTCGTGCACATGGTGCGGCCCGAAGGCCCGGCTGCTTCCCGTCCCCAACTGCCGTGAACGGTCGATCCCTTCGGCGAGTTCCAGGGTCTTCCAGCCCTCCGTGGGCAGCCGGGCCGCCAGCGAGTCCTCACGCAGCGCGCCGGCCGCGGTGGCGAAGGCGCCGTGGGAACCGCCGTGATCGTGCCAGCCCGTACCGGTGCCGGGCGGCCAGCCGATCAGCCAGGCCTCACTGCCGCCCGGCCCGTCGAGACGAATCCAGGTGCGCCCCTCTTCGTCGAGGGGCAGTGAGGCGACCAGTGCGGCGTCGGCGGCGGTACGGAGGGCGAAGTCGAGCAGGTCCGCCTCGGTCGGCGCGGAGCCGGATCCGGGTGTGGCGGCGGGAGCGGGCACGGATGTAGTGACAGATGTGCTTACGGAAAGAGACACGGAGGACCGTCCTGAGGAAGTTCGCGAATGCGCGCGTACGGCAACAGCGCCTCAAGGGCGCGGCGGCACGGCGCGAAGGAAAAGGCGAATCAGCAGGACGGACGACACACGCAGCCCGCATAGCGGACGAGGTCCATATGGACCCTCCGCCACAGGCGCACATCGGTGTCGGTCACGTTCCGGAGTAGACCATGTGCGCCTGCGTCGGTCAATCAGTGCTCGGATGACGGATGACGGACGGCAGCCGGTAGGCAGTCGACGACGCGGGCACCCCCAACGTCAGCCGTCACTCGGCGGATCGCGGCTGACAGATTTCAGCTGACAGATTTCAGGCGGCCAACTCCAGGCAACAGCCGACA
The DNA here is from genome assembly GCF_001279695.1 of Streptomyces sp. WM6378. Taxonomy (GTDB): domain Bacteria; phylum Actinomycetota; class Actinomycetes; order Streptomycetales; family Streptomycetaceae; genus Streptomyces. The sequence goes on along the minus strand of NZ_LGDD01000188.1, from coordinate 63,842 downwards.
GACATCACTTGATGTCAGCCGTCCGCCCCTCCGTCTCCTCAACCCCCACCCCAGCACCAGCATCAGCCCCCGCACCCCCGGCACCCGCACCCGCCCCGGCACCCGGCTGGCCCCGGCCGGCCTCTCCCCGCACAGCCTCGGCCGCGGCGTACAACTGCGTGGGCTGTACCCCGTTGAACGCGGCGGCCAGGTGCCCGTCGGGGCGTACGAGAAGGACGGCGTGGGCGGGGGCGCCGGGATAGTCCTCGGCGACCAGCAGTTCCGCGTCCAGCGGCAGCGCCGACACCGCGGCGGCCAGGCGGGGCATGACCCCGGCCGTGAGCCAGTGGCGGCGGTCCCAGACGCCGGTGCCCGGGGCGACCAGGACGACCAGGAGCCTGCCCTTGCCGAGCCGGTCCCGCAGGGAGGCGGTCGAGCCGTCGGGGGCCGTGACGCAGATGTCGGCGGCCGGTGCGCCCAACCCCGTGCCGACCGGGATGTGCGACTCGGTGTACGGGGGCGTGAGGGGGGAGTGCGGGTACGCGGGGGGCGCGCCGAGCGGGCCCCGCCCCAAGTGTCCGTCGGTCACCAGGGCGTCGTGGCCGCGGGTGGTCCCGGGGATCCAGCCGCGCGGCCCCGCACCACCGCGCAGGATCGGCAACGACTGGTCGGCCGCGCGCAGCCGCGCCGCGACCGCCGACCGCCGTTCCGTCTGATAGCTGTCCAGGAACACCTCTGAAGCCCCGTGGTGCCAGGCCTGGGCCAGCTTCCAGGCGAGGTTCTGGGCGTCCCGCAGGCCCTCGTCCAGGGCCTGTGTGCCGAGCGCGCCCAGCAGGTGCGCGGCGTCCCCCGCGAGGAACGCGCGGCGCACCCGCCAGCGCCGGGCCAGGCGGTGGTGCACGGTGTGGACGCCGGTGTCGAGGAGTTCGTACGGCGGCGTCGGCCCGCACCAGCCCGCGAGCGTGTCCCGGATCCGGCCCATCAGAGCGTCGGGCGTGACCAGTTCGGCGCGCGGCGGAAGCAGCCAGTCCAGCCGCCAGATGCCGTCCTGGAGGGGGCGGGCGGTCACCTCGTCGCCACTGGCCCGCCAGGGCGGCAGCCGGTGCAGCAACGCCTCGCCCGGCCAGGGGAGTTCGGTGCGCAGGGCCACGACTGCCTGACGCTCCACCGCCGTACGGCCGGCGAAACGGACGTCGAGGAGCTTGCGAACGGTGGACCGGGCACCGTCGCAGCCCACCACATAGCTGCCGCGCCACCAGGTTCCGCCGGGCCCCGAGGTGTGGACGGAGACGCCCTGCGCGTCCTGTTCCAGCGTGTCCAGGCGGCTGTCCGTGACCACCCGTACGAGACCGGACGCGGCAAGGGCGTCGTGCAGCCCGCGGGTCAGGGCGTGCTGCGGGATGTGCACCGGCGAGGGGCCGTCGTCCAGGGACTCGCCGAACCTGACGTGGCGCACCAGCCGACCGCGCCTCATGGACCGCCAGGCGACCCAGCGCGCACCCTCGTCGCGCACCGTCGTACAGCCGAGGCCCGCCACGAACGAGGCGATGTCCGGGCGCAGGACGACCGTGCGGACCTGGCGGGGCTCGTCCTTGCCCGGGCCCTCGTCGAGGACCACCGACGGCACGCCCTGGGCCGCGAGCGAGAGGGCCAGCGCCAGTCCCACCGGACCGGCGCCGACGACGATCACCGGGTCCACGGCGTGGCTCCCGAGGCGGGTCGGGACGGCTTGCAGGTGGCGCGGGGAACCCGGTGCACGATCACAGAACGTATGCAACCCACTGCGCGTGCTTGCGTCAAGTGACGGAGGCAGCGACGGAGTCGTCGCTGCCTCATATGCCGTCAGTTCGTCGTAGCAGGCGCCACGTCGGGACCATCGGTCCCCTCGGCAACGAGAACGGCGCCCGGGCCGGCGGCCGCGATCGGAGCAGCGGCCGCCCCCATCGCGATGCCGGTCTTCGCCCTGCGCCCCCTCTTCTCGATCCAGGTCGCGAGCGCGGAGAGCACCAGACACATCGCCACGTAGATGGAGCCGATGACGACAATGGTCGAGACGTACGGGTACTGGCCGTTGACCTGGGTGTTGCTCGCGATCAGACGCGCCGTCTGGAGCAGCTCCGGGTACAGGATGATGAAGCCGAGCGACGTGTCCTTGAGGGTGACGACAAGCTGGCTGATGATCGTCGGCAGCATCGCCCGGACAGCCTGCGGCATGAGCACGCTCATCATGACCTGCGACTTGCTCATGCCCAGCGCGTACGCCGCCTCGCGCTGCCCCTTGGGCACGGAGTTGACGCCCGCGCGGAGCACCTCCGCCTGCACACAGCCGTTGTAGATCGACAGGCCGAGAGCCAGCGCCCACATCGAGTAGTCGGTCAGGAAGCCGACCCAGACCGCGTAGATCGTGATGAGCAGCGGGATGGAACGGAACAGCTCTACGAAAGCGGTGGCCGCCCAGCGGACCGGCTTGTGGTCGGAGAGCCGGGCCACGGCCAGCACCAGCCCGAGCACCAGCGAGCCGATGGCGGCGAGACCGAACGCCTTGAGGGTGGCGAGCACCGCGTCGGCGATGTTCTGCCGGATGCCCGCGTAGTTGAAGATGTCCCACATCTCGTAGTCGAGGTTGCCCTTGTCCGCGAGGCGGACGATCGCGACGGCGATCAGCGCGATCAGCGCGAGGGAACCGACGACGGCGTAGATCCGGTTGCGTACGACAGCCTTCGGGCCGGGGGCGTCGTAGAGAACGCTGGCACTCATCGGGCGACCTCCATGCGGCGCTCAAGAAGACGGAAGAGACCGCTCATCGCGAAGGTGACGATCAGATAGCCCAGGGCGACCCAGATGAACACGGGGACGATGTCGTACCCGTCCTCGCTCAGCAGCTTCTGCCAGCCGAACAGTTCGGTGACGCTGAAGGCGCCCGCGATCGCGGAGTTCTTGGTGAGCGCGATGAAGATCGAGCTCAGCGGCGGGATGACCGTCCGGGTGGCCTGCGGCAGCACGATCAGGCGCAGCGTCTGCGTGAAACTCATGCCGATCGAACGGGCGGCCTCGGCCTGCCCCAGCGGCACCGTGCTGATGCCGGACCGCACGGCCTCGCAGACGAAGGACGCGGTATAGAAGCCGAGCGCGAGCGAACCGAGCAGGAACGGGCTCATGCCGGGGAAGAAGATCTCCGGCACGACGAAGAAAAAGACCAGGAAGAGCAGCGTCAACGGGGTGTTGCGCAGCAGCGTCACCCAAGCGGTGCCGAAGAAGCGCAGCGGCGGCACGGGAGAGACCCGGAAACCGGCGAGCAGCAGTCCGAGGACCAGGGCGATGACCGAACTGACGGCGGTGATCTCCACAGTGCCTATGAAGCCGTCGCGGAACTCCGCGAAATGGTCGAGCAGTACGTTCATGGGGTCTCCGCGTCGGCGGGCAGCGGCTGGGGGATCGGGCGGGGCGGGGCCGTGGCGCCCCGTACTGCGTACGGGGCGCGTCGAGCGGGGTCGATCAGTAGCGGACGACGGCCGGCGGGGCCTGGTAGTTGGAGCCGGAAAGGCCGAGCGTGGCGTCGTAGATCTTCTTGTAGGTGCCGTCCTGCTCGTGCTTCTCGATCGAGGTGTTGATGAAGTCGCGCAGCGCCTTGTCGTCCTTGTTCATGCCGATGCCGTACGGCTCCTCGGTGAACGGCTTGCCGACCACGCGGAGCTTGCCGGAGTTCTTGGCGGCATAGCCCTTGAGGATCGCGTCGTCGGTGGTGACCGCGTCGACCTGCTTGGACAGGAGCTGCTGCACGCAGTCCGAGTACTTGGACAGCTCGACGACGGACGCGCCGTACTCGGGCTTCTTGATCTCCTGGAGCGGCGTGGAGCCGACGATCGAGCAGACCTTCTTGCCCTTGACGGTGTCCTTGCCGGTGATCGAGGTGTCGTCCTTGCGGACGAGCAGGTCGGCGCCGGCCTTGTAGTACGGACCCGCGAAGCCGACCTGCTTCTTGCGCTTGTCGTTGATCGTGTAGGTGCCGACGTAGTAGTCGACCTGGCCCTTGGAGATCGCGGTCTCGCGGACGCCGGAGTCAACCGTCTTCCACTCGATCTGGTCGGGCTTGAAGCCCAGGTCGGCGGCGACCATCTTGGCGATCTCGACGTCGAAGCCGGAACGCTCCTTGGTCGACTGGTCCTCGAAGCCGAGGTAGGGCTGGTCGGCCTTGGAGCCGATGACCAGCTTGCCGCGCGCCTTGGCCGCCTTGAAGGTCGGCGAGTCAAGGGTGACGTTGGAGGCGACGGTGTACGTCGGCAGCTGCGGTGCGCCGCTGGAGCCCGGCTGGGCGGACTGCTTGTCACCGGCGGAGCCGGACTTGCCGCCACAGGCGGTCGCGGTCAGGGCGAGCACGGCGATCGCCGCGACGGCGGCGGACTTGCGGAGCATCATGGCGAACATTCCTTGCGTCGTTGGTCGTTGGTCGTCATCGGTCGGCCGGCAGGCGTCACCGGGCGATGCCGACCATCGGGCGGCACACGCCAGTCGACTGCCGGCCGGCTCTCGTCAGTGGTGCAGGATCTTCGACAGGAAGTCCTTGGCCCGGTCGCTGCGCGGGTTGCTGAAGAACTGGTCCGGCGTGGCCTCTTCGACGATCTTGCCGTCGGCCATGAAGACGACCCGGTTCGCGGCGGAGCGGGCGAAGCCCATCTCGTGGGTGACGACGACCATCGTCATCCCGTCCCGCGCCAGCTGCTGCATGACCTCGAGAACCTCGTTGATCATCTCCGGGTCGAGCGCCGATGTGGGCTCGTCGAAGAGCATCACCTTCGGGTCCATCGCCAACGCCCGTGCGATCGCGACGCGTTGCTGCTGACCGCCCGAGAGCTGCGCCGGGTACTTGTCGGCCTGGGTGCCCACGCCGACCCGGTCGAGCAGGGCGCGGGCCTTCTGCTCGGCGGCCTGCTTGTCGGCCTTGCGGACCTTCACCTGGCCCAGCATGACGTTCTCAAGGACCGTCTTGTGCGCGAAGAGGTTGAACGACTGGAAGACCATGCCGACATCGGCACGCAGCCGCGCCAGCTCCTTGCCCTCCTGGGGCAGCGGCCGGCCGTCGATCGAGATCGCCCCGGAATCGATCGTCTCCAGGCGGTTGATGGTGCGGCACAGCGTGGACTTCCCGGACCCCGAGGGCCCGATGACGACGACTACCTCGCCACGGGCGATGGTCAGGTCGATGTCCTGGAGCACATGCAGCGCGCCGAAGTGCTTGTTGACGTTGTTCAGCACGACCAGGTCACCCGACGCTGGTACGGCGTCCTCGGTCCCCCTGGCCACTGATACTCCGCTCATCGGCTTCTTGCTCCGTCCTCCTCGGTTGGGGAGGAACGTAGTGGTGAGTTGTGACCAGCGTCATTACATCTGAGCGGAACTTGAGCATAACGATCCGGTTGCGTGGAAGCACTCTGGGTGAGCGCACACCCCGGCGGAATACCGGCTCCGTAACGGATGATGCGCAGGGGCGGGCGCCCCCTTGACCGGAGTGGCGACCATGGGCGTGGATTCGGGGGTACATGCCGTGAAGCGGCCGATGAACGTTCGGACCGAAAGGCCACAAGGGCCCGAAAGGCCCAGGAACATCCAGGGAGGGGGGCCATGAGACTGCTGCTCGTCGAAGACGACGACCACGTCGCCGCCGCCCTGTCCGCCGTGCTGTCCAAGCATGGTTTCGAGGTGAAGCACGCCCGCAACGGGGAAGAGGCGCTGCAGGCCCTCCTTCCTGACGAGCGCTGCGCCAAACCACCCTTCGGGGTGGTCCTGCTCGACCTAGGACTGCCCGACCAGGACGGCTACGAGGTCTGCGGCAAGATCCGCAAGCGCACCTCCATCCCCGTGATCATGGTGACCGCCCGCGCCGACGTCCGTTCACGCATCCACGGGCTGAACCTGGGCGCCGACGACTACGTGGTCAAGCCGTACGACACCGGTGAGCTCATCGCCCGTATCCACGCGGTCATCCGGCGCCCGCCGCCGGGCGCGCGCCCCGAGTCGGCCGAGGCCGAACTGCGCCTGGGCCGCGTGCAGATCGAACTCCCCACCCGCCGGGTCAGCGTCGACGGCGAGAGCGTCCAACTGACCCGCAAGGAGTTCGACCTGCTCGCACTCCTCGCCCAGCGCCCCGGGGTCGTCTTCCGCCGGGAACAGATCATCAGCGAGGTGTGGCGCACCAGTTGGGAAGGCACCGGCCGCACCCTCGAAGTGCACGTCGCCTCCCTGCGCTCCAAACTGCGCATGCCGGCACTGATCGAGACCGTGCGCGGCGTCGGCTACCGCCTCGTCGCGCCGGCCGCCATCTGAGGCCCGAGAAGCCCGGTGCGCACCCGACTCCTCCCGCTGCTCATCTTCCTGCTCGCGCTCGTCCTGGTCGCGTTCGGCTTCCCGCTCGCCCTGAGCGTGGCCCACGCCCAGCAGCAGCGGGTGGTCATCGACCGCATCGACGACACCGCGCGCTTCGCGGCGCTGGCCCAGTTCGTCACGGCCCCCGACGGCAACGACACCAACAGCGCGGAACGGCTGACCACCCTGGAGGAGGAACTCACCCGCTATTCGACCCTGTACGGGATCAGAGCGGGCGTCTTCTTCCGCAACGGCACCGCCATGGCGAGCGCCCCCACGGGCTGGAGCGTGCCCGCCAAGGGCGAGGGACACATGGCCTTCCAGGAGGCCCTCGCCGGGCGCCGCAGCCACGACCCGGCCCAGGTGTGGCCGTGGCAGCGCGGCCGCCTGGTGGTGGCCTCGCCCGTCGTGCGCGAGGGCGACGTGATCGCGGTCGTGGTCACCGACTCGCCCACCGGCAGCATGCGTTCGGGCACCCTGCACGGCTGGCTCCTCATCGTGACGGGTGAACTGGCGGCCATGCTCCTCGCGGTCGGCGCCGCGTTCCGGCTCACCGGCTGGGTGCTCAGGCCCGTACGCGTCCTGGACGCCGTCACCCACGACATCGCGACCGGCCGCATGAAATCGCGCGTCGCTGCCGCCGGCGGGCCCCCGGAACTCAGAAGGCTGGCCCACTCGTTCAACGAGATGGCCGACAACGTCGAAGAGGTGCTCGAACAGCAGCGCGCCTTCGTCGCCGACGCCTCGCACCAACTGCGCAACCCGCTGTCCGCCCTGCTGCTGCGCATCGAGCTCCTCGCGCTCGAACTCCCCGAAGGGAACGAGGAGATCGCCTCGGTCCGCACCGAGGGCAAGCGCCTCGCCCAAGTACTCGACGACCTCCTGGGCCTGGCGCTGGCCGAGCACGCCGCGGCCGACCTCCAACTCACCGACGTGGGGGCGCTCGTGACGGAGCGGGTCGCCGCGTGGCGGCCGCTCGCCGAGGACAAGGGCGTACGGCTGATCGCGGACGGCTCGACCGCCGCCACCGGCTGGGCGGACCCGGTGGCGCTCTCCAGCGCGCTGGATGCCGTGATCGACAACGCGCTGAAATTCACCCCCGAAGGCGAGGACGTGCGGGTCACCGTCGCCGTCGACGGCCCCCGGGCCACCGTGACGGTGACCGACCGGGGCCCGGGCCTCTCCGACGAGGAACTGGGCCGCATCGGCGACCGCTTCTGGCGCGCCGGCCGCCACCAGAACATCAAGGGCTCCGGCCTCGGCCTCTCCATCTCCCGCGCCCTGCTCGCGGCAGGCGGCGGCACCATCGCCTACGCCCACCACGACCCGCACGGCCTGCGCGTGACGGTCACCGTGCCGCGTACGCGACCGGGGGCGTGAGGGCCGGGGGCGGGCGGTTGACGGCGGTCAGCGGCCACGGGGTGACCGACACCTGACGGCTGACAGATTTCAGCTTTCAGATTTCAGCTCTTGGTCTTCGGGTTTCAGGGTTCAGCGGTCAGCAGTCAGATTCTGACCGCCACCGGTCGTCAGGGCTTGACCGACCGGTAGTAGTTCCGCGCCCCGTCGTGCAACGGCAGCGGATCCGTATAGATCGCCGTCCGCAGATCCACCAGCTGTGCCGCGTGCACCTCACGCCCGATGCGGTCGCGGCTGTTTATCACCGTGCGCGTGAACCCCTCGGTCAGCGCCGCGTCCGTGCGGTCCGTGGTGACCAGCAGGTTGGCCACGGCGATCGTCGGCACCGGGACGCCCCGCTGCGCCTTGGGATAGGCGTCGGCGGGCATCGTCGCCGCCCGGTAGTACCCGGTGCTGCCGTCCGCCTTGTGCAGGGCCGACACCAGGTCGGCGAGCGGGACAAGCCGGATGGGGTACGCCTCGGACAGTTTGAGGACGGCCGTGGTAGGCAGCCCACCGGACCAGAAGAAGGCGTCGATCTGCTTGTTCCGCAGCAGGTCGGGCATGGTGTCGATGCCCGCGGGGACGGGAGTGATGTCCTTCTGCGGGTTCAGCCCGGCGGCCGGCAGGAGCCGGTCGGCGAGCAGCCGGACCCCGGAGCCCTCCTGCCCGACGGCGACCCGCTTGCCGCGCAGATCCGCCACCGAGCGCACGGGCGAGTCCTGGGGCACCACCAGCTGCACGTAGTCGTCGTACAGCCGCGCGCAGCCGCGCAGCCGGTCCGCGCCCGGCTTGTTGTCCTTGCGGAACTTGTCGACGGAGTCGGCCGTGGCGATGGTGAAGTCGGAGATGCCGTCGGCCAGGCGCTGGAGGTTCTGCTGCGAACCCTGGCTCGTGCGGAGGTTGACGTGCACGTCCGGCAGATCACTGGCCAGCGCCTGCTGGAGCAGCTCGCCGTACCGCTGGTAGACCCCGGTGCGGACGCCCGTACTGAAGTCGATGTTTCCCGCGGGCGACCGGCTGCCGAACGGCATCAGCCACCACAGGAGCAGCCCGACGGCCACCACGGCGGCCGCGGACCCTTGCAGGACGCGACGGCGGCCGAGCCGGGACAGAACGGGGAGCATGGCTGGATCCTGCCAGTTCATCGCCCGCGAGGACCAGGGGGCGGCGGGCCCCGTACCCTGGTGTACGAGATGAGTGCGAAGACCTACGAGGTGCGCACCTACGGGTGCCAGATGAACGTCCACGACTCCGAGCGGCTGTCCGGCCTCCTTGAGGGGGCCGGATATGTCCGCGCGCCCGAGGGCGCCGACGGTGATGCCGATGTCGTCGTCTTCAACACCTGCGCGGTGCGGGAGAACGCCGACAACAAGCTGTACGGCAATCTCGGCAGGCTCGCCCCGATGAAGACGAAGCGGCCCGGCATGCAGATCGCCGTGGGCGGCTGCCTCGCCCAGAAGGACCGCGACACCATCGTGCAGCGGGCCCCCTGGGTCGATGTCGTCTTCGGCACGCACAACATCGGCAAGCTGCCGGTGCTGCTCGAGCGCGCCCGCATCCAGGAGGAGGCTCAGGTCGAGATCGCCGAATCCCTGGAGGCGTTCCCGTCCACGCTGCCGACCCGCCGCGAGTCCGCGTACGCGGCCTGGGTGTCCATCTCGGTGGGCTGCAACAACACGTGCACCTTCTGCATCGTCCCGGCGCTGCGCGGCAAGGAGAAGGACCGCCGTCCCGGCGACATCCTGGCCGAGATCGAGGCGCTGGTCGGCGAGGGCGTCTCCGAGATCACGCTGCTCGGGCAGAACGTCAACGCCTACGGTTCGGACATCGGCGACCGCGAGGCCTTCAGCAAGCTGCTGCGCGCCTGCGGCAACATCGAGGGCCTGGAGCGGGTCCGGTTCACCTCGCCGCACCCGCGTGACTTCACGGACGACGTGATCGCCGCCATGGCCGAGACGCCGAACGTGATGCCGCAGCTCCACATGCCGCTTCAGTCGGGCTCGGACACGGTCCTCAAGGCGATGCGCCGCTCGTACCGGCAGGAGCGTTTCCTCGGGATCATCGAGAAGGTGCGCGCCGCCATTCCGCACGCCGCCATCTCGACCGACATCATCGTGGGCTTCCCCGGCGAGACCGAGGAGGACTTCGAGCAGACCATGCACACGGTCCGCGAGGCCCGCTTCGCGAACGCCTTCACCTTCCAGTACTCCAAGCGCCCCGGAACGCCCGCGGCGACCATGGACGGACAGATTTCCAAGGACGTCGTTCAGGATCGCTACATGCGCCTGTCCGCCCTCCAGGAAGAGATCTCCTGGGAGGAGAACAAGAAGCAGGTCGGCCGCGTTCTGGACGTCATGGTCGCCGAGGGCGAGGGCCGCAAGGACGGCTCCACCCAGCGCCTCTCCGGCCGCGCCCCCGACAACCGTCTGGTCCACTTCACCAAGCCGGATCAGGAGGTGCGCCCGGGCGACGTGGTGACCGTCGAGATCACCTACGCGGCCCCGCACCACCTGCTCGCCGAGGGTCCGACGACCTCGGTGCGCCGTACCCGGTCGGGCGACGCCTGGGAGAAGCGCAACGCGGCCCCCGCCGAGAAGTCGGCCGGCGTGATGCTCGGCCTGCCGTCGATCGGCGCCCCGGCCCCGCTGCCGGAGCCCACGGGCGGTTGCTCGGTCCTCTGAGCCCGCACGGTCCCCGCCGCCGAGTCCGGACGGCGGGGCCGGGCCGCCGCAACGGGGCTAGGCTGCGGATCATGCTCGTAGCCGCAGCAGTCTGCCCCTGCCCGCCCCTCCTGGTACCCGAGGTCGCCGCGGGCGCCGCGCCGGAACTCGACGCGGCACGCGACGCCTGTGCCGACGCGGTCGGCGTCCTCGCCGCGTCCCGGCCCGACCTCCTGGTCGTGGTCGGCCCGGCGGAGCAGGGAGGCACCTTCCGGCAAGGGGCGGTCGGCTCCTTCGCCGGGTTCGGCGTGGACGTTTCCGTACGCCTCGGGCCGGGTGAAGCCGGCGGACAGCGGCTTCCGTTGTCGCTGACGGTCGGCGCCTGGCTCCTGGAGCGGGCCGGCTGGGCGGACGCCCCCGTCGAGGGGCTCGCCGTCGCCGAGCAACTGGAACCGGGGCCCTGCATCGGCACCGGAAGGGACCTCGCGGCCAGGGCCGCCCGCGTCGCCCTGCTCGTCATGGGCGACGGCAGCGCCTGCCGCACCCTCAAGGCGCCCGGCTACCTGGACGAGCGGGCCGCGAGCTTCGACCAGGTCGCGTCGGCCGCCCTCGGCGCGGCCGACACCAGCACCCTGATGGGCCTCGACGACCGGCTGGCGTACGAGCTGAAGGTGGCGGGACGCGCACCCTGGCAGGTGCTCGCCGGCGCGGGCGGCGACGCCCGTCTCGCCGGACGGCTGCTCTACGAGGACGCGCCTTACGGAGTCGGCTACTTCGTCGGCGTCTGGTCCTGAAACCCAGAATTCCCAAGAGGACACGGCGGAGGGCCGTGGAGCAGGCAGCTCCACGGCCCTCCGGCGCGCGCGGTTCAGGAGGCGGACGTCGGCGGCGTGCCGCCACCGTCCCTGTGGGAGATGCGGTCCAGGGCTTCCTTGGCCTTTCCCGTACCCGACTCGATCTTGTCGCTGTACTTGCCCTTGGTCTTTTCGTCGACCAGCTTGGCGGCCTTGTCCAGGCCGTGGTCGATCTTGTCCCCGTGCTGCTGCGCGAGGTCCGAGACCTTGTCCTTGGCCGGGGCCAGCTTGGCTTTCAAAGTGTCCAGGAAACCCATGGGGCACCTTCCCTCGTGGGACTACTTGCGGGCGCCTTCGCCGGCCTCGCTGTCCGCGGCCTCCTCGGCCGACTGCTGCTTGGGGATCTCGACCCCCTCGGCGGCGGCGGGCTCGGCGGGCTCCGCCGCTTCGGTCTCCTCGGATGCTTCGGACACCTCGGAAGCCTCGGCGGCCGTGCAGTCCGCCGAGGTGTCGGTGCCACTCTCAGTCTCCGGCTCCGCCGTCGGCGTGGCGGCCTTCACTTCCTCGGTCGACTCCGCGACAGCCGCATCGGCCTTACGGCGAAACCTTGAAAAAACGCCCATATCTACTCCATAGCGTACTCGTGTGGGCGAAATCCCGCGCCAACCGGAGCGCCTCATTGCGTCGCCCGGCGGCACCGGTCAACAAACCGGCGCTCGGAACCTCGCAACAGGCAACGAAGCCAGCGGCGCCCCGTCACGTAGCTCGTTCGAGGAGGGCCGGGGAGGTTTGCGAGACTGTGACCGTGAGAAGTGCAGCTCCCGCACCGCGGGTCATCGCCGTCGTCGGCCCGACAGCGGCCGGAAAGTCCGATCTGGGCGTCTTCCTCGCCCAGCAGCTGGGCGGCGAGGTCGTCAACGCCGACTCCATGCAGCTCTACCGGGGGATGGACATCGGTACCGCCAAGCTGACGCTCGACGAGCGCGGCGGCATCCCGCACCACCTCCTCGACATCTGGGACGTGACGGAACCGGCCAATGTCGCCAGCTACCAGAAGCTCGCCCGCGCCGAGATCGACCGGCTGCTCGCCGAAGGGCGCACCCCCGTCCTCGTCGGCGGATCCGGACTCTATGTGCGCGGAGCGATCGACGTGCTCGACTTCCCGGGCACCGACCCCGAAGTGCGCGCCCGTCTGGAGAGCGAGCTGGAGGTGCGGGGCCCCGGCGCCCTGCACGTCCAGCTGGCGGCCGCCGACCCCGAGGCGGCCCGCGTGATCCTGCCCAGCAACGGCCGCCGCATCGTCCGCGCCCTCGAAGTGATCGAGATCACCGGCCGGCCGTTCACGGCCAATCTCCCCACGCACGAATCGGTGTACGACACCGTCCAGATCGGCGTCGACGTCGGCCGCCCCGAGCTCGACGAGCGGATCGCGCTGCGCGTCGACCGGATGTGGGAAGCGGGACTGATCGAAGAAGTGCGGGCGCTGGAGGAAAGCGGACTGCGCGAGGGGCGTACCGCGTCACGGGCGCTCGGCTACCAGCAGATCCTCGCGGCGTTCGCCGGCGAGTGCACCGAGGACGAGGCGCGCGCCGAAACCGTGCGCGCCACCAAGCGCTTCGCGCGCCGCCAGGACTCCTGGTTTCGGCGCGATCCACGCGTCCACTGGTTGAGCGGCGCCGTGGAGCACCGCGAGGAACTCCCGCACCAGGCGCTGGCGTTGGTCGAACGAGCGGTTACAGCCTGATCACGTGATGGCATCGGGACGCTCCGCCGGTCATTGCGGCACTCTCGCGCGTGCCATCATCAATCGTCGATCGACCAGTGGAGTCCGAGTTGGGAGGGCGCGTGGCGATGGAGGCCGGCCCTCGGGACAGAGAGCAAGGATCGCGGGACGACACCGCGCGCCAGCGCTCGACGGATCACGGTTCAGCGACCCCGAACACCGCGCAAGCGGAATCCGCCGAAGGCGCGGACGACACCGCGCGCGCCCCGGAAGCGACCTCGTCCGCGCTGGGTTCCGCGGTGCTCGGCGCCTCGGGACTGAGCCCGGACGGGCCGGAGGACGGCTCCGTCGGAGCGGTCTCCGACGGTGGTGAGGTCGAGGTCGAACTGCGCCCACAGCGCCGGTTGAGGATCTGGCAGCTCGCCCCCATCGTGATGCTCGCGGCGCTCGGCTCGCTCATGTTCGCGTTCCCCCTGGCCTTCGAGTTCGGCGACGGCGGACCGGTCGTGGCCATGCTCGGACTCCTCATCAGCTGCTGCGCCGCGGGCTGGGGCATGATGGCCGCGCGCCGCGTCGGCCACACCTGGCCGGGGCTGCCCACCCGGGGCTCCAAGGAGCGGCCGGACTGGCGGGTCCTCGCCCTGTACGTGGGTGTCGCCGGCGTCGTCGTCGCGCTCGCGGTCTGGCGCGTGGCCCGGCTCCGCTGAGCCCGCCTCAGGTCGGTAACCGCAGTTCACGACCGCCGTCCCGGCCCGCTGTCAGTGCGTCCCCGTACGATTGACGCGTGAACACTTCGCCGATCGCCTTCCTCAAGGGCCACGGGACCGAGAACGACTTCGTGATCGTCCCCGACCCGGACAACGCCCTCGACCTGCCCGCGCCCGTCGTGGCCAGGCTCTGCGACCGCCGGGCCGGAATCGGCGGCGACGGCCTGCTCCACGTGGTGCGCAGCGCGGCCCACCCGGAGGCGAAGGCCATGGCCGGCGAGGCCGAATGGTTCATGGACTACCGCAACGGCGACGGCTCGATCGCCGAGATGTGCGGCAACGGGGTGCGCGTCTTCGCCGGCTACCTGGAGCGTGCCGGGCTCGTCGAGGAGGGCGACCTTGCCGTCGCCACCCGCGGCGGGGTCAAGAAGGTGCACGTCGCCAAGGGTGGTGAGATCACCGTCTCCATGGGGCGCGCCCTGCTCCCCGAGGCCGGGGTCACGGTCAGCGTGGACGGCCGCAGCTGGCCCGCGCGCAACGTGAACATGGGCAACCCGCACGCGGTCGCCTTCGTGGCCGACCTGGAGCACGCGGGAGAGCTGCGCTCGGTGCCCCCGTTCAGCCCGGCGGAGGTCTACCCGGACGGCGTGAACATCGAGTTCGTCGTGGACCGGGGCCCCGCACACGTCGCGATGCGGGTCCACGAGCGGGGCGCGGGCGAGACCCGCTCCTGCGGCACCGGCGCCTGCGCGGTCGCCGTCGCCGCCGCACGCAGGGACGGGGCGGACCCGGCGGTCACCGGCACCCCGGCCACGTACACGGTCGACCTTCCCGGCGGCACCCTGGTCATCACCGAGTACCCGGACGGTGAGATCGAGATGACCGGACCCGCGGTGATCGTCGCCGAAGGCGTCATCGACCCGTCGCTGCTGACCGCCTGACCCGGCATCCGAAGGCGTTTGCCGCACCATGATCGGCCCCGCCGGGATCGAAACGGCCGTGTCCTGAACCTTCGCTCGAATGGGTGATCCGGTTCACGCTGAGCGAGAGCGGGACTGCGCCACGTGGTGGGGTCGGTAGCATCAAGCACCGGTCCGGAGGGGCACGCCGGTCCCTCCACCACCGGTCGATGCTGCCGGAGGTGCCCCATGAGTGCAGAGGCCACAAATCCTGGTGCTCAGAGCCGCCGACGCGGCCGCCCCAGGATCGACCTCCGCCGGCTGGGTCGCGCGGCACTGCTCGGCCCGGTCTCCCGGGACCGGCTGCCCGACGCCATCGGCCATGTGGCCGACGCGCACCGGGCCCACCACCCCGACGCCGATCTGGCCGTGCTGCACCGGGCGTACGTCCTTGCCGAAACGTCCCACCGCGGCCAGTTCCGCAAGAGCGGCGAGCCCTACATCACGCATCCGCTGGCCGTGACGCTGATCCTCGCCGAACTGGGTGCAGAGACCACCACCTTGACCGCGTCGCTCCTCCACGACACCGTCGAGGACACCGAAGTGACACTCGATCAGGTACGGGCCGAATTCGGCGAGGAAGTCACCTATCTGGTGGACGGCGTCACCAAACTGGAGAAGGTCGACTACGGAGCCGCGGCCGAACCGGAGACCTTCCGCAAGATGCTGGTCGCCACCGGCGACGACGTACGCGTGATGTCGATCAAACTGGCCGACCGGCTGCACAACATGCGCACCCTCGGTGTGATGCGGCCCGAGAAACAGGCCCGGATCGCCAAGGTCACCAGGGACGTTCTGATCCCCCTCGCCGAACGCCTCGGCGTGCAGGCCCTCAAGTCCGAACTGGAGGACCTGGTCTTCGCGATCCTGCACCCCGAGGAGTACGAGCGCACCCGGATCCTCATCGCGGCCAACTCCGGCACCGTCGACCCGCTCACCGGCATCGCCGACGGCGTGCGCGGGGTGCTGCGCGAGGCCGGGATCAGCGCCGAAGTCCTCATCCGGCCACGCCACTTCGTCTCCGTGCACCGGGTGCAGCTCAAACGCGGCGAACTGCGCGGAAGCGACTTCGGCCGGCTGCTCGTCCTGGTCGCCGAGGACGCCGACTGCTACGCGGTCCTGGGCGAACTGCACACCTGCTTCACGCCGGTCGTCTCCGAGTTCAAGGACTTCATCGCCTCGCCCAAGTTCAACCTGTACCAGTCGCTCCACACGGCGGTCGTCGGCCCGGGCGGCGAGGTCGCCGAAGTCCTCATCCGTACGCACCAGATGCACAAGGTCGCCGAGGCCGGCGTCGTCGCGCTCGGCAACCCCTACGCGGGCGGCCCCGGCGACGGGGCGCAGCAGGCGGGCGACGAACGCGAGGACCCCACGAGGCCCGGCTGGCTCTCCCGCCTCCTCGACTGGCAGCAGAACGCCCCCGACCCGGACACGTTCTGGTCCTCCCTGCGCGAGGAACTGGCGGGGGACAGCGAGATCACGGTCTTCTGCGCCGACGGCCACACCCTGGTCCTGCCGGCCGGCGCGAGCTGTGTGGACGCCGCGTACGCGCAGTACGGCGAGGACGCCCACAGCTGCATCGGCGCCCGCGTCAACGGCCGCCTGGCGACGCTCAGTACGGTCCTGAACGACGGCGACACCGTGCAGCCCCTGCTCGCCCAGGACGCCGCCTCCGGCCCCTCCGCCGACTGGCTCGACCACGCCAGGACCCCGGGCGCGCGGATCGCGATCAGCGGCTGGCTCGCGGTCAACCCGGAGGGCGTCAAGGTGCCGGCCGCGGCGCCCCGGCCGCAGGTCAACGTCCCGGCCGACCGGCGCGCGGCCGCCAACGCGGTGACCGACCTGCCCGATGTGACGGTACGTCTCGCCGGCTGCTGCACCCCCGTGCCGCCCGATGTGGTCACCGGGTTCTCGGTACGCGGCGCGGCGGTGACCGTCCACCGCCAGGAGTGCCCGGCCGTCGCCCGCATGAAGGCCGTGGGCCGCGCGCCCGTGGAGGTGCGCTGGGGGGACGTCGCGGAGTGCAGGGTCACCCTGGTCGCCGAGGCCTTCGGCCGCCCCCGGCTCCTCGCCGACCTGACGGAGGCCATCGCCGGCGCCGACGCGGCCGTCGTCTCGGCCACGGTGGAACCCCCCAGCGAACAACGGGTGCGCCACACCTACACCCTCCAACTCCCGGACGCCGCCGGGCTGCCCGCCCTCATGCGGGCCATGCGCGACGTGGCGGGGGTGTACGACGTGAGCCGGGCGCAGCATCCGGCGGCCGCGGGGTGAGCAGCACGCCCCTCGTTCGAGTGGCCCCCATGCGAGTCGGCTGAGCTGATGACCATCGCGCTGGTAGCGGTAGGGCATGTCGCTGACCCCGCGCCGCCCCCGTTCCCGCCGACTGCGTGCCGTGCTGCTTGGCGCGGCCGCGGCATCCGTAGTCGCCGCGGCCCTGCCCGCCCCGGTGCCGCTCGGGATCGGGGATCCGCTGTTCCCGCATCTGGGCAACCCCGGGTACGACGTGCTCTCGTACGACATCGGGCTCACCTATCTGGGTGACAACAGCAAGCCGATGGAGGCCGTCACCACCATCGATGCCGTCGCCACCGACGGTCTGGAGCGGATCAACCTCGACTTCGCCCGGGGCACGGTACACGGGGTCGAGGTCAATGGGCGGCCGGCGGAGTTCGCCAGCGTCGACGAGGACCTGGTGGTCACTCCGCAGAGCCCGGTCCACGCCGGTGAGCCGGTGCGGATCACCGTGCGGCACACCAGCGACCCGAACGCGGCACGTGACGGCGGCTGGGTGCGCACCACCGACGGTCTGGTGATGGCCAACCAGGCCGACGCCGCCCACCGGGTGTTCCCCTGCAACGACCACCCTTCCGACAAGGCGTTCTTCACCTTCCACGTGGCCGCCCCGGCGGATGTGACCGTCGTCGCCAACGGGCTGCCGATCGCGCGGGAGCGCCAGGGAGGCCGCGTCGTCTCCACGTACCGCACCAGTCACCCCATGGCGACCGAGCTGGCCCAGGTGTCGATCGGGCACTCCGTGGTGCTGCACCGGGAGGGGCCGCACGGGCTGCCCATCCGCGACGTGGTCCCCGCCGCCGACAAGGCCGTCCTTGAGCCCTGGCTGAAGAAGACGCCCGGGCACATCGCGTGGATGGAGCGGCAGGTCGGGCGGTACCCGTTCGAGACGTACGGGGCGCTGATCGCGGGCGCCGACACCGGCTTCGAGCTGGAGACGCAGACCCTGACCCTGTTCGAGCGGTCCCTCTTCGTGCGGCCGGAGTTCCCCGAGTGGTACGTGGACGCGGTCATGGTGCACGAGCTGGCCCACCACTGGTTCGGCGACAGCGTCTCGCCCCGCCGCTGGGCGGACGTCTGGCTGAACGAGGGGCACGCCACCTGGTACGAGGCGAAGTACGCCGAGGAGTTCGGCAAGCGGTCCATGGACCAGCGGATGAAGGCCGCCTACGGCCTGTCCGACGGCTGGCGCGCCGCCGGCGGGCCGCCCGCCGCGCCCAGGGCGTCCGCCCCCGGACAGAAGATCGGGATCTTCCGGCCGATCGTCTACGACGGCAGCGCCCTCGTCCTGTACGCCCTCCGCGAGGAGATCGGCACGAAGGCCTTCGACCGCCTGGAGCGACGCTGGGTGCGGGACCACCGGGACTCCACCGCCACGACCGCCGACTTCTCCGCGCTCGCCTCCCGGATCGCGGGCCGTGACCTGTCCGGCTTCTTCAAGGCGTGGCTGTACGGGGAGAAGACGCCGCCGATGCCGGGCCACCCGGACTGGCACACCCAGAAGCCGAAGCACGCCTGACCGGTCACCGGGCCGGGGCCAGGGCCGGAAAACCGGGGTGACGGCCCTGGCGGCACCGTGCGACCATCGTTCACGTCGGCGGCGCTGCCGGGGCCGGATTCCGTCCGGGAATCATTCGGACCCATTACGCGTTGTGACCGACACAGCCGGAATTCCCTCGGGGACTCCGGTCCGGAATTCCAACGACGTAAAGGATCCAATGACCTCCTCTTCATCCCCTTCCCAGGACGAGCAGAGCTTCGCGGACACGCACCGCACCGAGAGCCTTCGGGCCGATGCCCTGATGGAAGAGGACGTCGCCTGGAGCCACGAGATCGACGGAGCGCGGGACGGCGACCAGCTGGACCGCTCCGAGCGTGCCGCGCTGCGGCGCGTGGCGGGCCTCTCCACCGAGCTTGAGGACGTCACCGAGGTCGAGTACCGGCAGCTGCGCCTGGAGCGCGTGGTGCTGGTCGGCGTATGGACCACGGGGACGCTCCTGGACGCGGAGAACTCGCTCGCGGAGCTCGCGGCCCTCGCCGAGACGGCGGGCGCCCTGGTGCTCGACGGCGTCTACCAGCGCCGCGACAAGCCCGACCCGGCCACCTACATCGGCTCCGGCAAGGCGCAGGAGCTGCGGGACATCGTCCTTGAGACCGGCGCGGACACGGTGGTCTGCGACGGTGAGCTCAGCCCGGGCCAGCTGATCCATCTCGAAGACGTCGTCAAGGTCAAGGTGGTCGACCGGACGGCCCTGATCCTCGACATCTTCGCCCAGCACGCCAAGTCCCGTGAGGGCAAGGCGCAGGTCTCGCTGGCGCAGATGCAGTACATGCTGCCGCGGCTGCGTGGCTGGGGGCAGTCGCTGTCGCGTCAGATGGGCGGCGGCGGGTCCAGCGGTGGCGGCGGCATGGCCACCCGTGGTCCCGGTGAGACCAAGATCGAGACGGACCGGCGGCGGATCCGCGAGAAGATGGCGAAGATGCGCCGTGAGATCGCGGAGATGAAGACCGGCCGCGAGATCAAGCGCCAGGAGCGGCGCCGCAACAAGGTGCCTTCGGTCGCCATCGCGGGTTACACCAACGCCGGAAAGTCCTCGCTGCTCAACCGCCTCACGGGCGCGGGCGTGCTGGTGGAGAACTCGCTGTTCGCCACCCTCGACCCGACGGTGCGCCGGGCCGAGACGCCCACCGGGCGGCTGTACACGCTGGCCGACACCGTCGGATTCGTACGGCATCTGCCGCACCACCTCGTCGAGGCGTTCCGCTCCACCATGGAAGAGGTCGGCGACTCCGATCTCATCCTGCACGTGGTGGACGGGTCGCACCCCGCGCCGGAGGAGCAGCTCGCCGCCGTGCGCGAGGTCATCCGCGATGTGGGCGCAGTCGACGTGCCCGAGATCGTGGTGATCAACAAGGCGGACGCGGCGGACCCGCTCGTGCTGCAGCGGCTGCTGCGGATCGAGCGGCACTCCATCGCGGTCTCGGCCCGCACCGGCGAAGGCATCGAGGAGCTGCTCGCGCTCATCGACGCCGAGCTGCCGCGCCCCTCGATCGAGATCGAGGCGCTGGTGCCCTACACGCACGGGCAGCTGGTCGCCCGGGCGCATGCCGAGGGCGAGGTGATCTCCGAGGAGCACGTCGCGGAGGGCACCGTGCTCAAGGCCCGGGTGCACGAGGTGCTCGCCGCCGAGCTGGCTCCGTACGTACCGGCCGCGCACTGAGCGTACGGACGGTGAACTGCCGCTGGGCAGGCGGTAGTTCGCGAGGCTGAAAGACGCAAGGCCCGCCCCCTCGCAGGAGGGGGCGGGCCTTGCGTCGTATCCGGTGCTCGGGCGTTCCGGTGTTCCGGGGTTACTGGCCGCCGTACTTCGCGCTCATCGAGTCGAAGAGGGCCTTCGCGCCGGCGCCGAGCTGCGGGCCGGCCAGCCAGCCCGAAGTGACCGGGCCGATCGAGGTGTTGGAGACCAGCTGGGCCTTGCCGTCGGGGCCGTTCATGAACCAGCCGCCGCCCGAGGAGCCACCCGTCATGGTGCAGCCGATGCGGTACATCGGCGGCGTGCCGGGGCTGATGGAGAGCTGGCCGGGCCGGTCGAGGCACTTGAACATCTGCAGACCGTCGTACGGCGGCGCCGCCGGGTAGCCCCAAGCGCCCATCGTGGCGACGGACTTGGCCTGCGGGGCGGAGAAGTTGACCGTCAACGCGTTGCCGACGGTCTCTTCGAGGGACTTGCCGCCGTTCTCCGGCTTCACGTGAAGGACCGCGTAGTCGTACGGGGCGCCGGTGCCGCCGGTCGGGCCGCCGTCCTTGATCCACTCGCCGGAGGTCGAGGCCCAGTCGGCCCAGTACACGCCGTAGGGCGCGATCTCCTGCGGCTGCGCGTTGTTCAGGGCCGCGGCCGACTTGCCCTTGTCGTTGTACGAGGGAACGAAGGCGATGTTGCGGTACCAGCCGCCGGAGCCGCCCTGGTGGACGCAGTGGCCCGCGGTCCACACCATGTTGGACTTGCCCGGGTGGGCCGGGTCCTTCACGACGGTGCCCGAGCAGACCATGGGGCCCTCGGGGGAGTCGAAGAACACCTTGCCGACCGGAGCCGCGAAGTCGTGGTAAGGCAGCTTCTCCTGGACGGCCTTGACGGGCGCGGGTTCGGGGTCCGAGATGCCCGTACCGCCGTTGACGTCACCGGCCGCCATGGTCTTCTGCGGGTCCTTGGCGGACTTCATCCGGTCCGGCTTCCACAAGCCGTCGATCACCGGGTTGACGAAGTCCTTGGCGTCACGCAGCCACTTGTCCTTGTCCCAGTTCTTCCAGCCGCCGTTCTTCCACTTGTCGAGGTCGACCCCGTGCTTCTTGAGGGTGTCGGCCAGGTCGGCGGGACCGGCGGAGTCGCCCTTGGCCTGGGCGGAGCCGGAGGCGGACGGCTTGCTGTCTGCGTCGCTGCCGCCCGGGCCGCACGCGGTGGCGGTCAGTGCGAGAGCCGCGGCGAGGCCGGAAGCGGCCAGCAACGGACGTATGGATCGCATGAAAACGATTCCCCCTGATGAGCCTGCCCGTCGAGAGCAGGTCTTGCCATGTACTTGTCAGTCCGGTGGGCGGACGTGCGTCTGGTCGCCCACCGTGCAGCCCCCTACTATGCCCGCTCGGCACGGGGGGTACGAACGGGGGCCCCGGCGTTCACAGGACCCCCGCAAAGCGCTTACTGGCCCGCGTACTTGGTGCTCACCGAGTCGTACACGCCCTTGGCCTCCTTGCCCAGGCGCGGGCCGGCCAGCCAGCCCGCGGTGACCGGGCCTATCGAGGTGTTGGACACGAGCGACGGCTTGCCGTCCGAACCCGTGGCGATCCAGCCGCCGCCGGAGGAACCGCCGGTCATGGTGCAGCCGATGCGGTACATCGTCGGCAGGTTCGCCTCAAGGGAGAGCCGGCCCGGCTTGTCCTTGCACTGGTACAGCTTCTGGCCGTCGTAAGGAGGCGCGGCCGGGTAGCCGTTGGCCGTCATGGCGCTGATCTTCGGCACGGCCGGCGCGTCGAAGTCCACCGGAAGCGCGCCGCCGACGGTCTCCTCCAGGGACTTGCCGTTCGAGCCCTTCTCCGGCGTCACGTGCAGCACCGCGAAGTCGTACGGCGCGCCGGTGCCGCCGGTCGGGCCGCCGCCCTCGATCCACTGCTGCGAGGTCTGCGCCCAGTCGGCCCAGTAGACGCCGTACGGAGCGATCTGCGCCTTGGTGGCCTTCTGCAGCTGGGCCGTCGGCAGGTTGGCGTTGTTGTACGAGGGGACGAAGGCGATGTTGCGGTACCAGCCGCCCTTGGCGCCCGCGTGCACGCAGTGGCCCGCGGTCCACACCATGTTGGACTTGCCGGGGTGCGCCGGGTCCTTCACGACGGTCGCCGAGCACACCATCGAACCCTCGGGGCTGTCGAAGAACAGCTTGCCCAGCTCCGGCAGGTTCTGGTGGTACGGAGCCTTCACCGCGGCGGCCTTGACGGGCGCCGGCGTCGGGTCTGTCACGCCCTTGTCGCCGGAGATGTCATTGGGGACGGCCTTCTCCGGGGGCTTGTCCGCCTTGCGCAGCCGGTCCGGGTCCCACAGGTCCTGGATGATCGGGTTGACGTAGTCCTTGGCCTCACGCAGCCAAGTGGCCTTGTCCCAGTTCTTCCACTCGCCGTTCTTCCACTTGTCCAGGTCGATGCCGTGCTTCTTGAGCTGGTTCTTGACGTCGTCCGGGATCTGGAGCTTGTCGGCATCGCCCGTGGCCGCCGCCGAGGCCGTCGGCTTGCTGTCGGCGTTGGAACCGCCGGGTCCGCAGGCGGTCGCGGTCAGCGCCAGCGCGGCCGTGAGGCCGAGGGCGGCCAGCACGGGGGAGACCCCGCGACGGGCTCTGTCTCCCGTGCGCTCGGCGCTGGACGGGCGTATCGGTCGCATCTCGAATTCCCCCTGGAACTTCGTCATCAAAGCGTCTTCGTCTTCTTCGTCTTCTGAACTCGTGAACAAACTCGTCAACAGCGGCACCGCGAGCCGGTGCCCGAGTGCGGGCCCCACTATGCCGGTGCCGGTGGGGACGGTGCGCGGCAGGGCCGCGGTTCCACCCGCCGGACCGCTCCGCCGCGCCGGTTAGGCGAACCTTGCCTGGAGGCAAGGAAGTTCCCGTTTGGCCGTGCTCCCGCGGTGCCGGCGTCGTTGGTACGTACGGGGGACATCAGGACAGCGTTCAGCGTGGGGGTACGCGCCGCGCAACGGACGCGATACGGAACCGTCACAGCGGGAGGACCAGCAGTCGTGGCCGTGACCGAACCAGCTCCGACGGCGCTGCTCAGCACTCATGAGGGGATCCTGCGAAGGCAGTCCCTGAGGGAGTCGGCGGCCCGCACCTATGCCCGTTCGCTGCCCATCGTGCCCGTGCGGGCGCGCGGGCTGACGATCGAGGGCGCGGACGGGCGGCGCTATCTGGACTGCCTCTCGGGGGCGGGGACACTGGCGCTCGGGCACAACCATCCCGTCGTGCTCGAAGCGATCCGCAAGGTCCTCGACTCGGGGGCGCCGCTGCACATCCTTGACCTCGCGACACCGGTCAAGGACGCCTTCACCACGGAGCTGTTCGCCACCCTGCCGCGCCAACTCGCCGAGCACGGAAGGATCCAGTTCTGCGGACCGGCCGGCACGGACGCGGTCGAGGCCGCGCTGAAGCTGGTCCGCACCGCCACCGGGCGCACCGGAATGCTCGCCTTCACCGGTGCCTACCACGGCATGACCGCGGGCGCCCTCGCCGTCTCCGGCGGCGCCCGGGACGCCGGGGTGACCCGGCTGCCCTACCCGCAGAACTACCGCTGCCCGTACGGACTCGGCGGCGAACGCGGGGCCGAGACCGCCGCCCGCTGGACCGAGAACCTCCTCGACGACCCCAAGGGCGGCGTCCCCGCACCGGCCGGGATGATCCTCGAACCGGTGCAGGGAGAGGGCGGCGTGATCCCGGCGCCCGACGCCTGGATGCGCCGGATGCGCGAGATCACCGCGAGCCGCTCCATCCCGCTGATCGCCGACGAGGTGCAGACGGGCGTCGGCCGCACCGGCACGTTCTGGGCCGTCGAGCACAGCGGGGTGGTGCCCGACGTGATGGTGCTCTCCAAGGCCATCGGCGGCTCGCTGCCGCTGGCCGTGATCGTGTACCGGGACGGCCTCGACGCGTGGGAGCCCGGCGCGCACGCCGGTACGTTCCGCGGCAACCAGCTCGCCATGGCGGCAGGCAGAGCCACCCTCGCGTACGTCCGCGAGAACCGGCTCGCCGACCGGGCGGCCGTCCTCGGGGCCCGCATGCTCGGCCAGTTGCAGGGCCTCGCCGCCGACCACCCCTGCATCGGCGACGTGCGCGGCCGGGGCCTGATGATCGGCGTCGAACTCGTCGACCCGGAGCGCGAGGACCTCAGCTCCGGCAACCCTCCGCCGCCCGCGCCCGCCCTGGCCGCCGCCGTGCAGCAGGAGTGCCTGCGGCGCGGGCTCATCGTCGAGCTCGGCGGCCGCCACTCCAGCGTCGTACGCCTGCTGCCCCCGCTCACCCTCACCGACGAGCAGGCCGTGGCCGTCCTCGACCGGCTCGCCGACGCCCTGTCGGCCGCCGCGCGCGCCTCGCACCAGCGCGCCGACTCGGGGACCGGCGTCGCGCACCACCGGGCCGAGACCGGACCGTCCCACTGATCCCGGACCACCCCACGAGCTCGCAAGGAAGACCGCCGTGAATCCCACTCCCGCACCCGATGCGCACGAGGCCGACGGCCCTGTCACCGCCCACCGCGGCCCGCTGGTGGCCGAGCCGACGACGGTGCCGCGCCAGAAGGCCGGGATCCACGGCGAACGACTGACCACCCCAACCGATCCGGACCCGCTCGACGCTCCCGACCCCGGGGCCGCGGCAGAAGCGGCCGCCGTCGAGAACCTGCTGCGCTGCTGGGTGCGGGAGAACGACCTGACCGCGCCGGCCGGTCCGGTCCTGCGCATCCCGCTCCCGGCCAGCGGAACCGCGCTGGCCGTGCCCGTCCTGTACTGGTCGGCCACCGGCTGGCACCGGTTCGCCAGGCCCACCCTGGAAGGCGGCTCCCCGGGCGCCCCGCCCGCCGACGCCGTCACGGTCGCCGCCCTGCTCGGCCGCGAGGCCGGCCAGAGCGAGGGCGCCGACCTGGTGGGCCGGGTCGCCGACTCCGTGCGCCGCACCGCGGACTTCATCGCCGACCGGCGCACCCGCCCCGGCCCCCACGACACCGCCGATCTCTTCCTCACCGCCGAACAGTCCCTCCTCCTCGGCCACCCGCTGCACCCCACCCCGAAGAGCCGCGAGGGCCTCTCCGAGACGGAAGCGCGCCGCTACTCACCCGAGTTGTACGGCTCCTTCCCGCTGCACTGGATGGCCGTCGACCCCCGCGTCCTCGCCACCGACTCGGCATGGACCGAAGGCGGCCGCGCCATCGACGCCGCACAGCTGGCGCACCGGCTCGCGGACGGCATCCAACTTCCGCCCGGCGCCGTCCCGTTGCCCTTGCACCCCTGGCAAGCCCGCGACATCGCCCAGCGCCCCGCCGTCGCCGCACTGCTCGACGCCGGGCTCCTGCACGACCTCGGCCCGCACGGCGAGGACTGGCACCCCACGTCCTCCGTCCGCACCGTCCACCGCTCCGGCGCCGACGCCATGCTCAAGCTGTCGCTCGGCGTACGCATCACCAACTCCCGTCGTGAGAACCTCCGCAAGGAACTCCACCGCGGTGTGGAGGTCCACCGCCTGCTGCGGGCCGGTCTCGGCGAGGAGTGGCAGTCCGCGCACCCCTGCTTCGACATCGTCCGTGACCCCGCCTGGCTCGCCGTCGACACCCCGGACGGCGAACCCCTGCCGGGCCTTGACGTCATGGTCCGCCACAACCCCTTCGCGCCCGGCGACGACGCCGTCTGCATCGCCGCACTCACCGCCCCGCGCCCCATGCCGGGCCGTCCCGGGATGCTGTCGCGCCTCGCCGACGTCGTGGGCCGGCTCGCCGCCCGCACCGGCCGGCCCATCACGGCCGTCTGTGCCGAGTGGTTCCTGCGCTACCTCGACCAGGTCGTACGCCCGCTGCTCTGGCTGGACGGCACGGCAGGCATCGCCCTGGAGGCCCACCAGCAGAACACCCTGGTCCTGCTCGACCCCGACGGCTGGCCCGTGGGTGGCCGCTACCGCGACAACCAGGGCTACTACTTCCGCGAGTCGCACCGCGCCGCCCTGGAGCGGCGGCTGCCCGGCATCGGCGCCACCAGCGACACCTTCGTCCCCGATGCCGTGACCGACGAGCGCTTCGCCTACTACCTCGGCATCAACAACGTCCTCGGTCTCATCGGGGCCTTCGGCGCCCAGCACCTCGCCGACGAACGCGTCCTGCTCGCCGCCCTGCGCCGGTTCCTCGCCAAGGCCACCGACCTCGGCTCGCCCCTGCCCGCCCAGTTGCTGGACAGCGCGACGCTGCGCTGCAAGGCCAACCTGCTGACCCGGCTGCACGGCCTCGACGAACTCGTCGGCCCGGTCGACACACAGTCCGTCTACGTCACGATCACCAACCCCCTTCACACCAACGGAACTTGACCCGTACGAACTGCTGAGAGGAGCGTCGCCGTGCCTCCCACCGATGCGAGCACCGACGCCGAAGCCGACCCGGCCCCCCACCAGGGGGAGGCGGCCGACGACACCCTGGACCTGGAGCTGCCCGACGAACTGGTCGCCCTGTTCGGCGACAGCCCTGACGGGCCGGGCGGTTCGGTCCCGGACGGGCTCGGGTCCGGGCTCTGCGGGCCGGGCGCGGATTCCGCTCCCTCGGGCTCAGGACTCGCGGCCCCGGAACCTCTCCCGGACGGCGTGGCCCAGCAGTGGGCCGGTACCGACCTGCTGCCGCAGTCCGGCAGCGCTGCCCGACGGGCCTGCCCCGTCATGGACGACCTGCTCGATTCCCCCGGCGACTGGGCGCCGGTCACCACCCCGCTCGGCGTGTTCCAGCTCGTCCCGGTACGTCCCGAACGCGACCTCGCTCTCCTCGCCCAGTGGATGAACGACCCTGCCGTGGCCGCCTTCTGGGACCTGGCGGGACCCGCGTCGGTCACCGCGGCCCATCTGCGCAACCAGCTAGACGGCGACGGCCGCAGCGTGCCCTGTGTGGGCGTCCTCGACGGAACTCCCATGAGCTACTGGGAGATCTACCGCGCGGACCTGGACCCGCTGGCCCGCCACTATCCGGCCCGCCCGCACGACACCGGTCTCCATCTGCTCATCGGCGGCGTCGCCGACCGCGGCCGGGGCGTCGGGACCACCCTGCTCAGGGCCGTCGCCGACCTGGTCATCGACAACCGTCCCAACTGCCCCCGTGTGATCGCCGAACCCGATCTGCGCAACACCCCCTCCGTCTCCGCGTTCCTCAGCGCCGGCTTCCGCTTCCACGCGGAGGTCGACCTGCCCGACAAGCGAGCCGCCCTGATGGTCCGCGACCGCGCGCTCAGGAACCTGCTGTGAACGCCCCGCCGCTCCGCATACACCCCTAGCCCCGAATCGGTTCGACCCCGAGGAGTCCCCATGCCGAACCCTCCTTCTCCCGATGAATCCCGCGGCCTCCTCGACCGCCAGGCCCCGCCCGGGCTGCTGGCCCCACCCGAGCTGAACCGCGAGGCCTGGGACCGTGCGGGACGTCTCCTCCTCGCGAAG
This sequence comes from Streptomyces sp. WM6378, assembly GCF_001279695.1. GTDB lineage: Bacteria > Actinomycetota > Actinomycetes > Streptomycetales > Streptomycetaceae > Streptomyces. The sequence continues at coordinate 36,263 of NZ_LGDD01000188.1, read as the reverse complement.
ATGATCGGTGCCTTCGCCTACGAGGAAATCGTGCAACCAACGGTAGGGCCCACCACTGACAATGCCGGTCCGGACGAAAAAAGCGCAGGTCAGTACGGGTTCACGCTGGACGACGGCAGCACTTTGACCTTCCTGGCGCGGCGCGGCGCGTACGGCGGCTGGCAGGTGGACCCCGACTCCGTCCGGCGCACCGCGCAGCGCGCCCGGAGCGCGGGGGAGCCCGGCGAACAGAGCGCCCCAGACCACCCGCTCCCGTCCCCCGAGGCCTTTGGCGACCCCATTCGCTTCCTCGCGCTCGCCCGCCGGACCCTCGGCGTCGACGGCGCCACCTTCGGACACCTCGTACGGGAACTCACCGCCACCCTGGCCGCCGACAGCCGCCTGCGCGCCACCGCACTGCCCGCCGCCCAGCTCGCCGACCTCGGCTACGCGGAGCTGGAGGGCCACCAGACCGGTCACCCCTGGCTCGTGCTCAACAAGGGCCGGCTCGGGTTCTCCGCCGACGACGCCGCGCGCTGGAGCCCGGAGGCCCGCACGCCGGCCAAGCTGCCCTGGATCGCGGTCCGCACCGACCTCGCGAGCTACCGAGGTGTCGAGACGCTGGCCACGCCGGACCGGCTCTACGACCGCGAGCTCGACGCCCCCGTCCGCGAGGCGTTCGCCGCGGCGCTACGGGCCCGCGGCCTGGATCCGGCGGCGTACCTGTACCTGCCCGTCCACCCCTGGCAGTGGACGGAGATGATCCTTCCGCTGTTCGCCCCGGCCGTCGCCGACAACGCCATCGTGCCGCTGCCCACCGACGGCGACGTACGGCTGCCGCAGCAGTCCATCCGCACCTTCCTGAACCTTTCACGGCCCGAGCGCCACACGGTGAAACTGCCGCTGTCCATCCTCAACACCCTGGTCTGGAGGGGCCTTCCGACCGAGCGCACCGTGGCCGCGCCCGCCGTCACGGCCTGGGTACAGGGCCTGTGCGAGCGGGACGCCTTCCTGCGGGACGAGTGCCGGGTGCTCCTGCTCGGCGAAGTCGCCTCGGTTGCCGTGGAGCACCCGGTGTACGACCGCATCGGCGAAGTCCCCTACCAGTACAAGGAGTTGCTCGGGGCGATCTGGCGCGAGCCCCTGCCGCAGCGGCTCGCGGCGGGCGAACGGGCCCGCACCCTTGCCGCGCTGCTCCACACCGACCCCGAGGGGCGCGCCTTCACGGCCGAGCTGGTCGCCCGCTCGGGGCTCGCGCCCCAGGTGTGGCTGCGCCGGCTCTTCAGCGCCCTGCTGCCGCCGCTGCTGCACTTCCTCTACCGCTACGGCACCGTCTTCTCGCCGCACGGAGAGAACGCCATCGTCGTCTTCGACGACCAGGACGTGCCGGTACGCCTGGCGATCAAGGACTTCGTCGACGACATCAATGTGAGCGCCGAGCACCTTCCCGAACACGACTCGATGCCCGAGGACGTGCGGAACATCCTCCTTACGGAGGCGCCCTCCTTCCTCACGCAATTCATTCATTCGGGGCTCTTCGTGGGCGTCTTCCGCTTTCTGGCCCCGCTCTGCGAGGACCAACTTGGCGTCCCCGAGGCCGACTTCTGGGCTCTGGTGCGCGACGAGATCCTGCGCCACCAGGCCCGCTTCCCCCACGAGAAGGACCGCCACGAAACGTTCGACCTGCTCACGCCCCGGATCGACCGGCTCTGCCTCAACCGGAACCGGCTGCACACGGACGGCTACCGGGACCGCCCCGAGCGGCCGCACGCCGCCGTGCACGGCACCGTGGCGAACCCTCTCGCAGCGGCTGAGTGATCCGATTGTCAGTGGCGAGCCTTAGGGTGGTCTGGCTATGACAAAGCCTTCACTCCCCGAGCTCCTGCACGCCGCCGTCACCGCCGTCGGCGGCGTGGAGCGGCCTGGCCAGGTCACCATGGCCACGGCTGTCGCCGATGCCGTCGACGACAGCTCCCACCTGCTGGTCCAGGCCGGGACGGGCACCGGAAAGTCCCTCGGCTACCTGGTGCCGGCCCTCGCGCACGGGGAGCGCGTCGTGATCGCCACGGCCACGCTGGCGCTCCAGCGCCAGCTAGTGGAACGCGACCTGCCGCGCACCGTGGACGCACTGCACCCGCTGCTGCGGCGCCGCCCGCAGTTCGCGATGCTGAAGGGCCGCTCCAATTACCTGTGCCTGCACCGCCTCCACGAGGGCGCGCCGCAGGACGAGGACGAGGGTCTCTTCGACCAGTTCGAGTCGGCCGCGCCCACCAGCAAGCTGGGCCAGGACCTGCTCAGGATGCGGGACTGGGCGGACGAGACCGAGACCGGCGACCGCGACGACCTGACGCCGGGCGTCTCGGACAGGGCGTGGGGGCAGGTCTCCGTGTCCTCCCGCGAGTGTTTGGGCGCCACGAAGTGCGCCTATGGGGCGGAGTGCTTCGCGGAGACGGCCCGCGAGCGCGCCAAGCTCTCCGATGTCGTCGTCACCAACCACGCACTGCTCGCCATCGACGCGATCGAGGGCGCCCCGGTGCTCCCGCAGCACGAGGTGCTGATCGTCGACGAGGCTCATGAGCTGGTCTCCCGGGTCACCGGCGTCGCGACCGGCGAGCTCACCCCCGGCCAGGTCAACCGGGCCGTGCGGCGCAGCGCCAAGCTGGTCAACGAGAAGGTGGCCGACAGCCTCCAGACCGCCGCGGAGGGCTTCGAGCGGGTGATGGAGCTGGCCCTGCCGGGCCGCCTGGAGGAGGTCCCGGAAGACCTCGGCTATGCGCTGATGGCGCTGCGCGACGCCGCCCGCGAGGTGATCTCCGCGCTCGGCTCCACCCGCGACAAGTCCGTCCAGGACGAGGACGCGGTGCGCAAGCAGGCCCTCGCCATGCTGGAGACGGTGCATGGTGTGGCTGAGCGCATCACCAACGGCTCCGAGTGGGACGTCGTCTGGTACGAGCGCCACGACCGTTTCGGCGCCTCGCTGCGGGTGGCCCCGCTCTCGGTGTCCGGCCTGCTCAGGGAGAAGCTCTTCACGGACCGCTCGGTGGTCCTGACCTCCGCGACGCTCAAGCTGGGCGGGGACTTCAACGGGGTGGGCGCCTCGCTCGGCCTCTCCCCGGAGGGCACCGGCGGCGAGGACGTGCCGCAGTGGAAGGGCCTCGACGTCGGCTCGCCCTTCGACTATCCCAAGCAGGGCATCCTCTACGTCGCGAAGCACCTGGCCACCCCGGGCCGGGAGGGTTCGCGCGGCGACATGATGGACGAGCTGGCCGAACTGGTGGAGGCGGCCGGCGGCCGCACGCTCGGCCTGTTCTCCTCGATGCGGGCCGCTCAGGCCGCCGCCGAGGAGTTGCGCGGCCGCCTGGAGAATCCGATCCTGCTCCAGGGCGAGGAGACGCTGGGCGAGCTGATCAAGGCGTTCGCGGCCGACCCGAAGACCTGCCTGTTCGGCACGTTGTCCCTGTGGCAGGGCGTCGACGTGCCCGGCCCGAGCTGCCAGCTGGTGGTGATGGACCGGATCCCGTTCCCGCGTCCCGACGACCCGCTGATGAGCGCCCGCCAGAAGGCGGTCGAGGAGGGCGGCGGCAACGGTTTCATGGCCGTGGCGGCGACGCATGCCGCGCTTCTGATGGCCCAGGGCGCGGGCCGCCTCGTCCGGGCGACGGGCGACCGGGGCGTGGTCGCGGTGCTCGATCCGAGGCTGGCCAACGCCCGCTACGGCAGCTATCTGCGGGCCTCGCTGCCCGACTTCTGGTACACCACGGACCGTAACCAGGCGCGTCGCTCGCTCGCGGCCATCGACGCGGCGGCCAAGGCGGACGGCAAGTAGGACGGATGCTGTTCCCCCGCCGGCAGCACGCGGGCGGGGGTGACGGGCACAGCAGGGCCCCGGGACCGGCGCAGGGGGTCCCGGGGCCCGGTCAGAGCCGGCGGAGGGGTCAGACCCGCCGGAGCACCGCCACGACCTTGCCCAGAATGGTCGCGTCGTCGCCGGGAATCGGCTGGTAGGCGGCGTTGTGCGGGAGCAGCCAGATGTGGTTGTCCTCGCGCTTGAAGCGCTTGACGGTGGCCTCGCCGTCCAGCATCGCGGCGACGATGTCGCCGTTCTCGGCGACGGGCTGGCGGCGCACCGTGACCCAGTCGCCGTCACAGATCGCGGCTTCGATCATCGAGTCGCCGACGACCTTCAGGACGAAGAGTTCGCCGTCGCCGACCAACTGGCGGGGGAGGGGGAAGACGTCCTCGACCGACTCCTCGGCGAGGATCGGGCCACCGGCGGCGATCCGGCCCACCAGCGGCACGTACGAGGCGGCGGGCTTGCCCGCGGTGTCGGTGGGCTGGCTGCTCGGCTGGTCGGAGCCGCGGACCTCGTACGCGCGGGGGCGGTGCGGGTCGCGGCGCAGGAAGCCCTTGCGCTCCAGGGCCATCAGCTGGTGGGCGACGGACGAGGTGCTGGAGAGGCCGACGGCCTGGCCGATCTCCCGCATCGACGGCGGGTAGCCACGCCGCTGCACGGAGTCCCTGATGACTTCGATGACCCGCCGCTGCCGGTCGGTGAGCCCGGAGCTGTCCGCCCTGATCCCTGGAGGTCGGCCGGGCAGCGAACGGGCGCGCCCGGCGTCCGCCCCCTGGTTCGTGACTGCGTCATTCATGGCATGCACCGGCTCAAGTCGGGTCTGGGAGCGGTCCTGGGCAGTGATGGTGGCACTGTCTGCGGTGGTGGTCACGTCGGCCCCTCTCGAAATGGTCTCCCTAGCTGGACAACGGTAGTTGCTTTCGAAAGGTTGCGCCAAACACACGTTCGAGTGAAAAATCGCAGAACGCGCTACGTGGTCCTGCGGGTGGGTGTATGTGCGAGTCCCGATTGGGGGCCCGTCGAACGTCAATTCGGTCCATTACGGTACCCTTCACCGCTGAGGTGGATGCCTGGCGACCACCCCCTGGGGGGACCGTTCCGGCGGCCGCCGCGTGTCGCTCGCGACGGCGGCGTACCGGCGCACAGTCTGTCATCCAGCACCCCGCAATCCAGCGCTGCGACGCGCTTCCCGTAGCCTCTTGGGCGGCCGGATAACGCCGGGCCGCAGCCGGGGTTCCACGACACGCGGCAGGGCCGGGTAACCGACCAAACCCTAGATCTAGTGGTTGGATTGGTGCAGCCACCCAGAAGTTGTGTTCCGTGGTCCTTCAAGACCCTGGCCATCGCCTATGCTTGTGGTCGCTTCGCGGGGGGTTTCTGGGCCCGCTGAGGCTATTCAGTCGTGCTGTGAAGGAGGGTTGGGAACCATGCACTGCCCCTTCTGCAGGCACCCCGACAGCCGTGTCGTCGACAGTCGTACGACCGACGACGGCACGTCGATCCGCCGGCGCCGCCAGTGCCCCGACTGCTCCCGTCGCTTCACGACGGTGGAGACGGCCTCGCTGATGGTCATCAAGCGTTCCGGCGTGACCGAGCCCTTCAGCCGCACCAAAGTCATCTCGGGCGTCCGCAAGGCATGCCAGGGACGGCCCGTCACCGAGGACGCCCTCGCCAAGCTCGGCCAGCGGGTCGAAGAGGCGGTGCGCGCCACCGGCAGCGCCGAGCTGACCACGCACGACGTGGGGCTTGCCATACTCGGCCCCTTGCAGGAGCTCGACCTCGTCGCGTACCTGCGCTTCGCGTCCGTTTACCGAGCTTTCGACACGCTCGAAGACTTCGAGGCCGCCATCGTGGAACTCCGCGTGCGGCGGCCTCCCGCAGACCAATCAGACGAGTGCGTGGCCGGAGTGACCCCCGAGGTCCCCGCGCCCGCCACCGCTGCCGACTGACCGAGGGGCCCGCACGGGCCCGCGGTCGCCGATCGGCGGCATCCAGGACCTGCCAGGGGTGAGCTTCCGCTGCGCCCGTGGCAACAGACAAACACCGTGCCTTGGGAACATTCAGGCACTTTTGGGCGTTTTTGCCCGCGTATGGGAGGCGGCAATGACAGAGACGGCGAGCGGCCCGGCACGAGGCTCCCGAGCCAAGGGATCCAAGGCCACCAAGGGGCTGCGTATCGAGCGCATCCACACCACCCCCGGCGTGCATCCGTACGACGAGGTGTCCTGGGAGCGCCGTGACGTCGTCATGACCAACTGGCGCGACGGCTCGGTCAACTTCGAGCAGCGTGGCGTCGAGTTCCCCGACTTCTGGTCGGTGAACGCGGTCAACATCGTCACCAGCAAGTACTTCCGCGGGGCCGTCGGCACCCCGCAGCGCGAGACCGGTCTCAAGCAGCTGATCGACCGGATCGTGAAGACGTACACGAAGGCCGGCGAGGACTACGGCTACTTCGCCTCGCCCGCCGACGCCGAGATCTTCGAGCACGAGCTGGCGTACGCGCTCCTGCACCAGATCTTCAGCTTCAACTCGCCGGTGTGGTTCAACGTCGGCACGCCCCAGCCGCAGCAGGTCTCGGCCTGCTTCATCCTGGCCGTCGACGACTCCATGGAGTCGATCCTCGACTGGTACAAGGAAGAGGGCATGATCTTCAAGGGCGGCTCCGGCGCCGGCCTGAACCTCTCCCGCATCCGCTCCTCCAAGGAGCTGCTTTCCTCCGGCGGCAACGCCTCCGGCCCGGTCTCCTTCATGCGCGGCGCGGACGCGTCGGCCGGAACCATCAAGTCCGGCGGCGCGACCCGCCGCGCGGCCAAGATGGTCATCCTCGACGTCGACCACCCCGACATCGAGAACTTCATCGAGACCAAGGTGAAGGAAGAGGAGAAGATCCGCGCGCTGCGCGACGCGGGCTTCGACATGGACCTGGGCGGCGACGACATCACGTCCGTCCAGTACCAGAACGCCAACAACTCGGTCCGCGTGAACGACGAGTTCATGAAGGCCGTCGAGCAGGGCGGCAAGTTCGGCCTGCGCGCCCGCATGACCGGTGACGTCATCGAAGAGGTCGACGCCAAGTCGCTCTTCCGCAAGATGGCCGAGGCGGCCTGGGCCTGCGCCGACCCGGGCATCCAGTACGACGACACCATCAACCACTGGCACACCTGCCCCGAGTCCGGCCGCATCAACGGCTCGAACCCGTGCAGCGAGTACATGCACCTGGACAACACGTCCTGCAACCTCGCGTCCCTGAACCTGATGAAGTTCCTCAAGGACGACGGCAAGGGCAACCAGTCCTTCGAGGTCGAGCGCTTCGCCAAGGTCGTCGAGCTCGTCATCACCGCGATGGACATCTCCATCTGCTTCGCGGACTTCCCGACCCAGAAGATCGGCGAGAACACCCGCGCCTACCGCCAGCTGGGCATCGGCTACGCCAACCTCGGCGCCCTGCTGATGGCCACCGGCCACGCGTACGACTCCGACGGCGGCCGCGCGCTCGCCGGCGCCATCACCTCCCTGATGACCGGCACCTCGTACAAGCGCTCCGCCGAGCTCGCCGCGGTCGTCGGCGCGTACGACGGTTACGCCCGCAACGCCGAGCCGCACCAGCGCGTCATGAAGCAGCACGCCGACGCCAACGCCGTGGCCGTGCACGTGGACGACCTGGACAACCCGATCTGGGCCGCCGCCACGGAGGCGTGGCAGGACGTGATCCGGCTCGGCGCGAAGAACGGTTTCCGCAACGCGCAGGCCTCGGTCATCGCGCCCACCGGCACCATCGGTCTCGCCATGTCGTGCGACACCACCGGCCTGGAGCCCGACCTCGCCCTGGTCAAGTTCAAGAAGCTGGTCGGCGGCGGCTCGATGCAGATCGTCAACGGCACGGTGCCGCAGGCCCTGCGTCGCCTCGGCTACCAGGAGGAGGCGATCGAGGCGATCGTCGCCCACATCGCCGAGAACGGGAACGTCATCGACGCCCCGGGCCTGAAGACCGAGCACTACGAGGTCTTCGACTGCGCCATGGGCGAGCGTTCCATCTCCGCGATGGGTCACGTCCGCATGATGGCGGCCATCCAGCCGTGGATCTCGGGCGCGCTGTCCAAGACGGTCAACCTGCCGGAGACGGCGACCGTCGAGGACGTCGAAGAGGTCTACTTCGAGGCGTGGAAGATGGGCGTCAAGGCGCTCGCCATCTACCGCGACAACTGCAAGGTCGGCCAGCCCCTCTCCGCCAAGACCAAGGAGAAGGAGAAGGAGGCGGTCACCGCCAAGGCCGAGGAGACCATCCGCACCGCGGTCGAGAAGGTCGTCGAGTACCGCCCGGTCCGCAAGCGCCTCCCGAAGGGCCGCCCGGGGATCACCACCTCGTTCACGGTCGGTGGCGCCGAGGGCTACATGACCGCCAACTCGTACCCGGACGACGGTCTGGGCGAGGTCTTCCTGAAGATGTCCAAGCAGGGCTCGACCCTCGCGGGCATGATGGACGCCTTCTCCATCGCCGTCTCGGTCGGCCTCCAGTACGGTGTGCCGCTTGAGACCTACGTCTCGAAGTTCACCAACATGCGCTTCGAGCCGGCCGGCATGACGGACGACCCGGACGTGCGGATGGCGCAGTCGATCGTCGACTACATCTTCCGCCGCCTGGCGCTGGACTTCCTGCCGTTCGAGACCCGCTCGGCCCTCGGCATCCACTCCGCCGAGGAGCGTCAGCGTCACCTGGACACCGGTTCGTACGAGCCGACCCTGGAGGACGAGGAGCTGGACGTCGAGAGCCTGGCCCAGTCGGCCCCGCGCCAGACGGAGACCCTGAAGGCCGTCGCCGCACCGAAGCCGGCCGCGGTCGAGGCCCCCAAGGTCGCGCACAACTCGGCCGAGCTCGTCGAGATGCAGCTCGGCGTCAGCGCGGATGCCCCGCTCTGCTTCTCCTGCGGTACGAAGATGCAGCGGGCCGGCTCCTGCTACATCTGCGAGGGCTGCGGCTCGACCAGCGGTTGCAGCTGACACCACCGCCGTACGTGGGACGGACTGTCCGACGTGACCCGCGGGTTTAGCTGAGCAGAAGTGCACTGAGGGGACCGGCAATCGCCGGTCCCCTCAGTCGTGCGCAGGGGGTCAGGTTGTCGCGGCGCCCATGGCGGCGATGAAGTCGTCCGGGTCAAGGGCGAAGCCGCGGATGTCCTCGCGAAATGCCCACACGCCGGACTCGGCGCGGGTGAACTCCGCGACGGTCGCTGCCCGGGAGTCCGCCACCTGCGCGAAGCCGTGGTTCGACAGTTCGGTGTAGCCGTCCCGGATGCGGACACCGGGGTTCGCCACCTTGCCGAAGACGAGGCGTCCGGCCCGCTGCTGGATGATCACGCCGACCACCACGCGGGCGTGTTCCGCGGGCATGCGGCCGAGGTCCAGGGTCATGACCTCGTCGTACCCGAGGCCCTGGCCGGTCCGGCTGTCGCGGTTCAAATAGATGGTGCCGTCGGGGGAGCGGCTGTCGAAGTACACCCAGTAGTCGGGCGGTCCGTACGGGGCGGCTGCCGGATAGACCCCCGCCACCACGTCCAGGTCGTGGGCGGCGGAGCCGAGCGGGCTGGGGTCCCATCTCAGTGCCACCTCGACCGTGCCGAGCCCTTTGCTGATGCCGCTCATTCAAACCCCTCCCCGTGCCTGACCTGCCGCCCCCGCACGCCTCCCATGCTGTCACGCCCGTACTTGTGAAGTCGTTCGAAGAATGGTTTGGCGCGCGGCGTCCCGGGTGGTGATCATTGTGTGCTGCGGGGCCGCGGGGGCCTTCGGGTTTTCGCCGGGGGATCATGATGTGGAACGGCCAAGACATCGACCTGGACGCCTACTTCGCGCGGATCGGCTACGACGGTGATGCCTCGCCCACGCTCAAGACCCTGGGGGAACTGCACCGGGCGCACGTGGCGGCGATCCCTTTCGAGAACCTGGACGTGGCCCTCGGCCGACCCGTCCCGCTGGATGTGAAGAGCCTCGCCGGCAAGCTCGTCGCACAGGCGCGTGGAGGCTACTGCTACGAGCAGAACTCGCTGTTCGCCGCCGTGTTGGAGCGCCTGGGCTTCGAGTTCGGCGGGCGCGGGGCCCGCAACCGGACCCGCGGGGCCTGGCTCCCACCGGTCACCCAGGTTCTGCTCGCGGTCACGGTCGAGGGCCAACTCCCGCTGTGCGACGCGGGGTTCGGGGGTCAGGGCCCGCTGGAACCGGTGCCGCCCGACTTCACGGTCATGGACCACTACAGCTCCTCGCACCCCCAATCCCGTTTCGTGGGCCAGGTCGTGGCGCAGCGGACGGCGCCCGGAATGCGCCGGGCGCTGGTGCGGGACGAGTTCACCACCGTTCGTACGGACGGCACCGAGGAGCGCAGCACGGTGCCCGCCGGCGAGCTCGGACGGGTGTTGTCAGAGGTCTTCGATATCGTGATGGAGCGTGAAGAACTCGCACAACTGGGCGCATTGGGGGGTGGGTTGAATGGCCGGTGATTTCGTCCCGGTGTTCGGCGGTGAACTGGGATTCGAGGCGCACGGCATATTCCCGCGGAAGTACTCCGCCGGAGCCTGACCGGGGCATGGCGGTGCGCCGTACGATGGCGCGGTGCTGGTCAAGTGGATTCGCTGCACCGTGGTGGACCGCCGCGGTTTCGAGCGGGGGCAGCGGAAATGGGCGGGGTTGCTGGGCGAGCCCGGTTTCCGGGGGCAGGGCGGCGGCTGGAGCCGGAGGCGGCCCGAAGTGGCGCATGTCTTCGGCTTCTGGGAGAGCCGCGCGTTCTACGACTCCTTCATGGCGCGGGCGCACGACCGGCTCGCCGCCGCGCAGTCCGGCACGTACAAGGACATCGAGGTGAAGCTCTTCGACCACCGCTTCGACGTGAAGACCGGCTTCGAGCCGCGCTTCACCGACGCGGACGTGGTCCGCGTCGCGCACTGCCGGGTGCACGAGGAGCGGGTCGAGCACTTCGCGCTGATGCAGGAGAAGGTGTGGAACCCGGCGATGGCGGGGTCCCCGGGCATGCTGCGCGGGGTGTTCGCCGAGGCGCCAGGCCATGAGTTCCTGGTGCTCTCCATGTGGCAGTCGGCCGCCGAGCACGGCAAGTACCGGGCCGACCGGGTGGAGCGGCTCTCGCTGCGCGCGCAGACCGAGACCGATGTCGCCGCCCTGACCGGCGACGTCGTCCGGCTCGACGCGGACTGGACGGTCTGAGGCGGCTCCCGGGGCGCCTACGCCGGATGGAGGCCGGACAAGTGCTCGATCGTGGCGCGGGCGATCTAGGGTTTGGGCATGGCAAGACCGCGACGCATCGTCCTCGTCCGGCACGGCGAGTCGGAGGGCAACGCCGACGACACCGTGTACGAGCGCGAGCCCGATCACGCGCTGAGGCTCACCGAGACCGGCCTGCGCCAGGCCGAGGCGACGGGGGAGCGGCTGCGTGCGATGTTCGGGAGCGAGAAGGTCAGCGTCTACGTCTCGCCCTACCGGCGCACCCACGAGACGTTCCGGGCGTTCGGCCTCGACCCGGAACAGGTGCGGATCCGGGAGGAGCCGCGGCTGCGCGAGCAGGACTGGGGGAACTGGCAGGACCGGGACGACGTCAAGCTGCAGAAGGCGTACCGGGACGCGTACGGGCACTTCTTCTACCGGTTCGCGCAGGGCGAGTCCGGGGCCGACGTCTACGACCGGGTGGGGGCGTTCCTGGAGAGCCTCTACCGGAGCTTCGAGGCACCCGACCATCCGCCCAACGTGCTGCTCGTGACGCACGGGCTCACCATGAGGCTGTTCTGCATGCGCTGGTTCCACTGGAGCGTGGCGGACTTCGAGTCGCTGTCCAACCCGGGGAACGCCGAGACCAGGACGCTGCTGCTCGGCGCCGACGGGCGGTACTCGCTGGACCGGCCGTTCCAGCGGTGGCGTGCCCCGGAACCGTACGGGATCACCGGATAGAGTGGAGCCGAGATGACCGCTGACCCCTCCACCGAATCACTCGACCCGCGTTTCGTACGCGCGCTGGGCAGCCTGCGTGGCCTGTCCGTCGGCGACGCACTGGGCTCCCAGTTCTTCGTCCCCGTCAACTACCCCCGCCTCAAGCGCCGGGAACTGCCCGAAGGTCCCTGGCAGTGGACCGACGACACCGAGATGGCTTGCTCGGTCCTCGCCGTGCTCGCCTCGCACGACCGGATCGACCAGGACGCGCTCGCGCTGTCCTTCGCGCACCACCACGACTTCGACCGGGGCTACGGCCCGGCGGTCAACCGGATGCTCCGCCTGGTCAGGGAGGGCGGGGACTGGCGCGAGCTGGCCTCCGCGCTGTTCAAGGGCCAGGGCTCCTGGGGCAACGGCTCCGCGATGCGGATCGCGCCGCTCGGCGCCTGGTACGCGGGCGATCCCGAGCAGGCCACCCACCAGGCCGAGATCTCCTCGTACACCACTCACCAGCACCGCGAGGCCGTCGTCGGTGCCATGGCCGTCGCGGCGGCCGCCGCCCTGGTCGCCGACCCCGAAGGGCCTCCCGGGCCGGGCGAGCTGCTCGACTCGGTGATCGCGCTCGTGCCGCGCAGCGCGGTCGGCGCCGGGCTGCGGCGGGCGCGGGACATGCTGGACTACGACGACGCGGCGACCGTGGCCGCGGTGCTCGGCTCCGGGCGGCGCACCAGCGCGCACGACACGGTGCCGTTCGCCCTCTGGTCGGCGGCGCGCGGGCTCGGCGCCTACGAGTCGGCGTTCTGGACGACCGCGCAGGTGGGCGGCGACGTCGACACGACCTGCGCGATCGTGGGCGGGGTGATCGCGGCCGCACCGGCCGGGGCGCCGCCCGCCGCCTGGCTGGAGCGCACCGAGCAGCTGCCGGACTGGGTCCCGGCGGCCCCGGTCGGCTGACGCGCCCCATCGCGTACAGGAGCCGCCCCGCCCGCTCGCCGCGGACGTGGCGGCTCCTTCACGGTCAGAGCGCGGCGCCGGCGCTCTTGCCGCTCAGGGCCTCCAGGTCGCTCTTGCGGACCTGGATGACGAAGACGGCGGTCAGGATCGCCAGGGCGACCAGCGCGACGGCCGCGATGAACGCGATGCCGATGCCGTGCGCGAGGACCGCGTCGCTCCAAGGGGCGGGCAGCTGATGGGACTTGAGGAACGCCGCCTTCTGCTCGGGCGAGCCGTTGGCGAGGAAGTCCTTGACCTGGGCAGTGGCCTCGTGGCGGCTCGCGGTGCCGAACACCGTGGTCAGGATGGACAGGCCGAGCGCGCCGCCGACCTGCTGGGTGGTGTTCAACAGGCCCGAGGCGGCGCCCGATTCCTTGTCGGCGACACCGGAGACGGCGGTCAGGGTCAGGGTGACGAAGTTGAGGCCCATGCCGGTGCCGAACATCAGCATCGGGCCGAGGATCCCGCCCGCGTACGAGCTCTCCGGGTCGATCTGGGTCAGCCAGGCCATGCCGAGGCCGGTGAGCGTGGTTCCGGTCACCATGAAGGGTTTGGGGCCGAGCTTCGGCAGAAGGTTGGAGGAGATTCCGGCGCCCGTGACGATCGCGACCGTCACAGGAAGGAAGGCCAGGCCTGCCTTGATAGGGCTGTAGTGCAGCACGTTCTGCACGAAGAGCACGATGAAGAAGAACATGCCGAACATCGCGGCGGCCAGGCTGAGCATCATCACGTACGTACCGGAACGGTTGCGGTCGGCGAACATCCGCAGCGGCGTGATGGGTTGGGCCGAGCGGCGCTCCACCGCGACGAACACGAGGAGCAGCAGCACGGCCGCGGCGAACGAGCCCAGCGTGAGCGAGTCGCTCCAGCCGTCCGACGAAGCCCGGATGAACCCGTAGACCAGCGCCGCCATGCCCAGCGTGGACGTCAGCGCGCCGGTGAGGTCGAAGCGGCCCGGATGGCGCTCCGACTCCTTGATGAAGCGGGGCGCGAGGAAGGCGATGAAGAGGCCGATGGGTACGTTGACGAACAGCACCCAGCGCCAGTTCAGCCAGTCGGTGAGCATGCCGCCCGCGAGCAGGCCGATCGCGCCGCCACCGGCCGAGACGGCGGCGAACACGCCGAACGCGCGGTTGCGTTCCGGGCCTTCGGGGAACGTCGTCGCGATCAGCGCGAGCGAGGTCGGCGAGGCGATGGCGCCGCCGATGCCCTGGAGGGCGCGCGCCGCGAGCAACTGCCAGGGCTCCTGGGCGAATCCGCCGAGCAGCGAGGCGAGCGTGAAGGCCAGGATGCCGGTGATGAACATCCGGCGCCGGCCCAGCAGGTCACCGGCCCGGCCGCCGAGCAGCAGCAGCCCGCCGAAGGTGAGCGCGTAGGCGTTGATGACCCAGGTGAGGTCGTTGGTGGAGAAGCCGAGCGCGGTCTGGATGTGGGGCAGAGCGATGTTGACGATGGTGGCGTCGAGCACCACCATCAGCTGGCACGCGGCGATGACGGTCAGGGCTATGCCGGGCCGGGCCGGTCGGTCCTCGGGGCCGGGGCGGGTTTCTGTGGGCTGGGCCGTGCCTATTCGATTGGGCGTCACTGAGATCCCCCTGAAAGCTGTAGTGAACGCTTCCGTTCACTAATGGCTGACGATAGTGACTGGCCGGGAACGAACACAAGCCCTTCCCTTGGGAGTTGGGCCCGAGCCGGCCGTGGGCCGGGGCCGGTTCCGGGGGTCGATGGGGCCTGGCGGCGTCTGGAACATCCGGTGACGCGGGGTCACCATGGGAGGCCGGGCGCCGCCGCCCACGTACGCTTCAACCCCCGTCCCCAAGGGTGGAACACCGTCCCCAACAGGGGATGTCCGCCCCCGCGGAGTCCCCAACGGAGAGAAGAAGATGGCTACTTCGCGCTGGACCGACACCGGGGTGCGGCCCGTCTCGCTGCGCCGCCGGGGCCCCGTCCTGGAGCGGGCGATCCTGGACGCCGCGCTGGAACAGCTGAGCACGGTCGGCTGGAGCGGCCTCACCATGGAGGGGGTGGCCGCCGGCGCGCAGACCGGGAAGGCCGCGGTCTACCGCCGCTGGCCCTCCAAGGCGGAGCTGGTCGCGGACGCGTTGCGGTCCGGCTTCCCCGGCCTCGACGACGCGCCGGACCACGGTTCCGTACGCGAGGACCTCTACCAGCTGTGCCGAAGGGTCCGCGGGACCATGTACTCGCGGTCCGGCCACGCACTGCGGTCGGTCCTTTACGAATGCGACAGCGCCTCGGCCGACCGGTTCCACGAGCTGATCCTGCAGCGGGTGATCGAGCCCGCCAACAAGCTCTTTCGTGAGGTGGTGCGCCGTGGAATCGAGCGGGGTGATGTGCGCCCCGACGCCACCGGCGAGCTCGTCTTCGATGTGATCCCGGGGCTGATGATGTACCGGCAGAAGGTGTGCGGAAGCGAATGGAGCGACGAGGACATCGCCGCGATGATCGACCAGGTCATGGTGCCGCTGCTGCGTCCCCGCAAGGGCTGACCGCGGCCTCGGGGCGGCCCGTGGGTGATCGGCGCGGACCTGGGTGTCGCGGGCGGTCCCCGGCGGCGTAACCTTGCAAGCGCCATGCCGTACGAACCACCCACCCACACCGTCGAGCGCTCGATCCGCGCCACGACCGGGGCCAAGATCGTCGCCGGTGTCGACGAAGTCGGACGCGGGGCGTGGGCCGGTCCCGTCACGGTGTGCGCAGCCGTCACCGGGCTGCGCCGCCCGCCCGCCGGACTCACCGACTCCAAGCTGATCACGCCCAAGCGCCGCACCGAGCTCGCAGCGGTCCTTGAGGGCTGGGTCACCGCCTACGCGCTCGGCGACGCCTCACCCGAGGAGATCGACGAGCTGGGCATGACGGCGGCCCTGCGGCTTGCCGCGGTGCGCGCCCTGGAGGCGCTGCCGGTCCGGCCGGACGCGGTGATCCTGGACGGGAAGCACGACTACCTCGGCCTTCCCTGGCGGGTCCGTACGGTGATCAAGGGCGACCAGTCCTGCATCGCGGTCTCCGCCGCCTCGGTGATCGCCAAGGTGCGCAGGGACGCGATGATGGCCCAACTCACGGGCGCCCAGGGCCAGTACGCCGGATTCGGCTTCGCCGAGAACGCCGGCTACCCCTCGCCCGTGCACAAGGCGGCGCTGGAGGAACTGGGGCCGACGCCCTACCACCGGCTGTCCTGGTCGTATCTGGACGCGCTGCCACGGTGGCGGCATCTCAAGAAGACGCGGCTGTCCGCGGAGGCGGCCGCACTCGAAAGCGGGGGACAGCTCGGCTTCGACTTCTGACCCGGATCACCCGCGGATTCCGGACGATTTCCGGAGGTTATCGGTCCGTTATCCGGATGGTGTGACCCCGTTCCCGGAGCCTTCCGGTCCGCTTCGCGGACGTGGGAAAGTGCCGGGCCGCATCCCGAAATCCCTGGACTTTCCCGCCCAGTTGCGAGGAGACTCCGCCCCGATCGCACCTTTGTGCCCACCCGCCGGTGACGCCTTCACCGGCATTTGATAGACATCAACTCATGCCTCTCATCCCCGAGGAGCCTCAGATTCACGAGAGTGCCCAGGGTCCCCGCGTCAGCCCGGCCGCCGGCCGCACCGCGCAGACCCCTCGCCCCGTACCCGGTCCGCGTCCCGCGGCCGCACCGCGTCCCGGACGCCCGGGCCCCGGCCCGGCCCGGCCCACGCCCCCCGCGCAGCGGACGCACGGCGCCGCCGCGCAGACCCCGCCGAATCGGCCACCGAGCCCTGCCGGCCCGCAGATTCAGCTGATCCCCGCTCCGGCCGACGGCGCGCTCGACGCCGCGGGCGAAGCGGTGGACCTGCTGCTCGACACCGGCCGCGCGCCGGGCGACATCCTGGTCCTCACCACTGGTGAGGCGCACCCGTGGGCGGCGCACGAGCTGTCCTTCGGCGAGGACGCCTACTGGGCCCAGCACGACGCCCGCGACGACGTCTTCTACGCCGGTGCCGCCGCCGTGGAACGGGCCTCGGCCCGGCCCGTGGTCGTCGTCGCCGTCAACGCCGACGCGGCCGATGACGCCGACGCCCGCACGCTGCCGCTCGCCCTGGCCCGCGCCGAGGCGCTGCTCATCGTGTGCGGCGACCCGCAGCGGATCAACGCGGCGCTGGGCGCCGGAGTCTGAGCTCCGGCCCAGGAGCTCAGGCCCTCGCGCGGCATCGTCACGGACGCGCGGGCCGAGTCGGGAATCCGGGGCGAGCGCTCCGGAGCCCGAGGCCCAGAGGCCGTGCCGCCATGCCCCTGGCCGGATCCGTCCGGCGGGGCGGCGGCCGGGCTCGGAACCAGGCCGGCTCCCATGCCGGACCACCTCTCAGACCGGACGAGCGCTCATAGCGGTCCACGGCCGTGTCCCGGCCGTGCCGGAACGGTTCAGCGCGCGGCGGTGCGCCGCAGCATCTCCACCGCGCCGGCGCCCGAGCGCAGCGGCAGTGGCTCGGCCAGCTCGTTCTCGGCGTCGGCCAGCGAATCCGGCCCGGCGATGGAGCTCGGACGGCGGCCTCCGCGGCCCTCGCCGAGCACCTGCCAGCCACCGCGCGTCAGCGTGATGTACGCGCCGCAGCGCAGCCCGTGCAGCGTGCAGGCGTCGCGCAGACCCCACAGCCAGGCGCCGTCCTCCTCCGTCCAGCGCTCGTCGCCGTCGCGGCAGTAGAGCAGCACGGCGGTGCGCACCGGAGCCCGGCGGCGCAGATCGTGCGGGATCACCCGGCGCAGGTGCGCGAGCAGCGCGTTGCGGAACTCCCAGCCGTCGGCCGGAGCCGCGCGGCGGGTGAACGACGCGCTGGCCGCGAGCCGTTCCTCGTGGTCGAGGACCGCGACGACGGCGGTCGTGGGCGTCGGCCGGTGCCGGGCGTGCAGCCCGCTGACGACCTCACGGGGATTGCGCAGCAGCGGAATGCCGGCCGCGGCCCACTCGGCGGGCTCCAGGATCCGGCCGAAGCGGTTCGTGGAGTCGGCCGGCATGGGGGTGGACGCTGCGGACGGAGAGAATCCGAAGGTCACGGTCCTCCCTTCCGGATACGCGCCCACAGTGCGGGCAGGGTCGGGTGAGGGCGCACCACGGCACAGCCCTTCCGGACCACAGGGGGACCGTGCGGGGGCGGCTCCAATTCTTGCCGCCGCGAGGTCAGGCGGCAACGAGCAATTGACGCCGCTGACCTGAATCGACGGGTATGGCACTCATATCCCTGCCCAGCGGCACCCCCGGTCACCCCTGCCGTCACGACTGGACCGCGAGGACCAGCGGGAACACCCCCTTGGCTCCGGAGCGGCGCAGCAGCCGGGCCGCCACCGCCAGCGTCCATCCCGTGTCGGACGCGTCGTCGATCAGCAGCACCGGGCCCTGGGTCTCGGCGAGCGCGGCCGACAGGGCGTCCGGAACGACGAAGGCGTGGTGCAGCGCGCGCACCCGCTGGGCGCTGTTGGACTGGGCGATCCGCTCGCCCGCCGGGCCCTCGGCGTACTCCAGCGAGCCGAGCAGGGGCATCCGGCCGATCTCACCGATCCGTGCGCCGAGCGAGGAGACGAGCGCGGGCCGGGTGCGCGAGGGCACCGTCACCACGCCGGCCGGCCGCTGCGGCGCGTCGGGACGGCCCGAGGCCCAGCCGCCCGGGCCCTTCGCCCAGTCGGCGAGCACGCTCACCACGGCCTGCACCACGTCGTCCGGCACCGGCCCGTCCGGGGTGCCCGGCGCGAGCATCGGGCGCAGCCGGTTGCCCCAGCCGATGTCCGAAAGCCGCCCCAACGCCCTTCCGGGGAAGGCCAGTTCGCCCGCGGGGATGCGCCCCTTCAGGTCGATGCCGATCGCCGCGAGGCCCGTGGGCCACATCTTGCGGGGCTCCACCTCCACGCCCGGCCTGGTCAGCTCGCCGCGCGCCTCGTCCAGGGCCGCGCCCGAGACGTCCGCGGTGAAGCGGGCGCCCGCGCAGTTGTCGCAGCGCCCGCACGGCGCCGCCTGCTCGTCGTCGAGCTGACGGCGCAGGAACTCCATGCGGCAGCCCGTCGTCGACGCGTAGTCGCGCATCGCCTGCTGCTCGGCGGAGCGCTGCCGGGCGACCCACGCGTACCGCTCGGTGTCGTACGTCCAGGGCTCGCCCGTGCTCGTCCAGCCGCCCTTGACCCGGTGCACCGCGCCGTCCACGTCGAGCACCTTGAGCATCGTCTCCAGGCGTGTGCGGCGCAGCTCCACCAGGGGTTCCAGGGCGGGCAGCGACAGCGGGCGGCCGGCCTCGGCGAGGACGTCGAGGGTGCGGCGGACCTGCTCCTCGGGCGGGAAGGCCACCGACGCGAAGTACTTCCAGATCGCCTCGTCCTCGCGGCCCGGGAGCAGCAGCACTTCCGCGTGGGCCACGCCGCGGCCCGCGCGGCCGACCTGCTGGTAGTAGGCGATGGGGGAGGAGGGCGAGCCCAGATGGACCACGAAGCCCAGGTCCGGCTTGTCGAAGCCCATGCCGAGCGCCGAGGTGGCGACCAGGGCCTTGACCCGGTTGGCGAGCAGATCGTCCTCGGCCTGCTGGCGGTCCGCGTTCTCCGTCTTGCCCGTGTACGAGGCGACCGTGTGCCCGCGCCGGCGCAGATAGGTGGTGATCTCCTCGGCCGCCGCGACGGTGAGCGTGTAGATGATTCCCGAGCCCGGCAGCTCGTCGAGGTGGTCGGCGAGCCAGCCGAGCCGGTGCGCCGCGTCCGGTAGCGCGAGCACGTTGAGGCTGAGGCTCTCGCGGTCCAGGGGGCCGCGCAGCACCAGCGCGTCCGAGCCGCCGCCGGTGCCGAGCTGCTCGGCCACGTCCGCCGTCACCCGGGCGTTCGCGGTCGCGGTGGTGGCCAACACCGGGACGCCCGGCGGCAGTTCGGCCAGCATGGTGCGCAGCCGGCGGTAGTCGGGCCGGAAGTCGTGGCCCCAGTCGGAGATGCAGTGGGCCTCGTCCACCACGAGCAGCCCCGTGGCCGCGGACAACTTCGGCAGCACGTTGTCCCGGAAGTCCGGGTTGTTCAGGCGCTCCGGCGACACCAACAGCACGTCCACCGCGCCCGCCGCGACCTCTTCCTGGACGGTGTCCCACTCCTCGGGGTTCGCCGAGTTGATCGTCCGGGCGGTGATGCCCGCCCGGGCCGCGGCATCCACCTGGTTGCGCATCAGCGCGAGCAGCGGCGAGACGATCACGGTGGGGCCCGCGCCCTGGGCCCGCAGCAGCGCGGTCGCCACGAAGTACACCGCGGACTTGCCCCAGCCGGTGCGCTGCACGACGAGCGCCCGCCGCTTGTCGGCGACCAGCGCCTCGATCGCCCGCCACTGGTCCTCGCGCAGCCGCGCGGTGCCGGTGGCGTCCCCGACGAGACGGGCGAGGACCGTATCGGCCTCGGTGCGCAGTTCCGCGTTGCTCGTGTGCTCCATGCCCCCATACAACAGGACACCTCTGACAATCGCGGAACGAACCGTTCCTGATCGGCCATTCCCGCTGGTCATCGAGGCGCGCGGCAGCCCGCCCCGGCCGGGCGTGGCCGGCTTGAACCCACCTTGAAGACGGCTTGAAGACGGCTTGAGCCCGCCACGCGAAGCTCCCTCACGTCGCCCGGAGAACGCCCCGGGCAGATGCCGCCGAGCAGGGAAAGAGGGTGCTGGCCGTGCTGGATGTCGCTGTCGTCGGGGGAGGTCCCGGAGGGCTGTTCCTCGCCAGGCTGCTGATGCTGCGGGGAACCGCCCGGCAGGTCACCGTCCACGAGCGCAACGCCCCCGACGCCACGTTCGGATTCGGCGTCGTCTTCTCGGACCGTACGATGTCCGCCTTCGAGCGGGCCGACCCCGCCACCCACCGCCGGATCGTCGAGGCCAGCGTCGCCTGGACCGACATGGAACTGCGGTACGGCGGGCGGTCGTTGCGCTACGGCGGGTACGGATTCACCGCCATCGCCCGCAAGACGCTGCTCGCCATCCTTCAGGATCAGGCCGCAGAGGCCGGGGCCGACCTGTGCTTCGAGGACCCGGCCGACGCCCTGGAGCTCACCTCCGCACACGACGTGGTGGTGGCGGCCGACGGCGTCAACTCGGCCACCCGCAACGCCCTTCCGGACCGCTTCGGCACCCTGGCCCGGCCCGGCGCCGGCAAGTACGTCTGGTTCGGCACCCGGGCCCCCTTCGAGGTGGTGACCTTCCCGTTCGTGCGGACCGCGTTCGGCGCCTTCGCCGCGCACGCCTATCCGTACGGAGAGGGGCTGCACACCTTCATCGTCGAGACCGACGAGACCACTTGGCGGGCGGCGGGACTCGAAACCTCCACCGAGCGGTCCGCCGCCCCCGGCATGAGCGACACCTACGCCCAGGAGCTCATGGAGCAGGTCTTCGCCGAACAGCTCCAGGGCCACCCGCTCCTGGTGAACAACAGCAAGTGGGCCAACTTCCTGCACGTGAGCAACCGCTCCTGGTCGCACCGCAATCTCGTCCTCCTGGGGGACGCGGCGCACACCGCGCACTTCTCCGTGGGCTCGGGCACCAAGATGGCGATGGAGGATGCCATAGGGCTCGCCGCCGAACTGGCGTCAAGAGGCGCGGAAGACCCCGTCGAGGGCGCGCTGCGCCGCTACGAGGCGCGGCGCCGCCCGGAGACCGAGCGCACCCAGCGCTGGGCGCTGCCCAGCATGCGCTGGTGGGAGACGTTCGGCTCGCGCATGGACCGGGACCCCGACCGCTTCGGATTCCACTTCCTGACCAGGACCAGCGCGATCGGCCTCGCGGGCCTGCGCCGCCGCCACCCCGAACGCATCGCCGCCGCCGAGGAGGCCTACGCCCACGACGCGCCGCGCACCGCGGCAGCCGTTCCCGGCGGGCACGCGCTCGGCGCGCCGCTGCGGCTCGGCGGCACGCTGCTGCGCAACCGGCTCGTCACGGTCGTCGCGGACCGGGCCGAGCGGCAGATCCGCGCCTGTGAGGCGTACTCGGTGGCCGGCAGCTCCCTGGTGCTCGCCGACTGGCGGCGCCCGGTCGGCACCGGTGAGAGCGACGCCTGGCGCGCCGCCCTGGAGCGCGTCTCCTTCGACGCCACCGTGCTCGGCGTGGTCCTGCGCGCCCTGGACACGGCGGCGGCCGACCGGGCCGAAGCCGTCGGCTTCCCCGTCGTCGAGGTCGTCCTCGACGACATCGGCCACTGCGACGAGGCCGAGGCCGCCGAACACGGGCTCCTGGAACGGAAGTTCCTCGGCTCGCTCCCCGCGGGGGCCGCGCTGATCGCCGGTCTCGGCTGCCCCGGGACCGGGGCGTACGAGAACGACGCTCTGGTCGAGCGGGCCCTCGGGGCGGCCGAGGCGGGCGCCTGCGCCCTGCATCTGCGAGCGCCCGACGGCACGGGCCTCGCGCACGCCCTGGAGCACGCCGACCGGATCCGTACCGCCACAGGGCTGCCCGTGGTGCTCGCGTGCACCGACGGCTGGGCGCTGGAAACGCCCGCCGACCGCGCCGAAGGACAGCACGCGCTGCTGCACACCGCCCTGGTCGCCGGACGGATCGACGCCGTCTCCGGCTGGCCGCTCACCGGGGCCAGCCGCTGACCGCGGCCCCGCGACTTTCCCTCTTCCACCCGCACGGCACTTCTTTCCACCCGCACGGCACATCCCCCGTCAACCGCAAAAAGCTGCCCCCATGGAGGAGCACGTGAACACCCCGATCGAAGGTCCCCGCGACATCCGGTCCGGTTCCGAGCCCATCGCCGTCATCGGCATGGGTTGCCGTTTCGCCGGCGGCGTGGATTCGCCCGAGTCGTTCTGGAAGCTGCTGACCGCCGGCACGGATGCGATCTCCGAGGTGCCGCCGGAGCGTTGGGCGGCTTATGAGGCCGCGTCGCCGCAGAACGCCGCGGCCCTGCGCCGCACCACCCGCAACGGTGGATTCCTCGACGACATCGAGGGGTTCGACGCGGAGTTCTTCGGGATCACCCCGCGCGAGGCCGAGCTCATGGACCCGCAGCAGCGGATCGTCCTGGAGGTGTCGTGGGAGGCTCTTGAGCACGCGGGTATCGCCCCGCAGTCCCTGGCCGGGACGGATGCCGGGGTGTTCATCGGCGTCGGCTCCGACGACTACGGCCGGCGCATGCTGGAGGACCTGCCGCGCATCGAGGCCTGGACGGGGATCGGTGCCGCGTTCTGCGCGGTCGCCAACCGCGTCTCCTACACCCTGGACCTGCGCGGCTCCAGCCTCGCTGTCGACACCGCCTGCTCGGCCTCCCTGGTCGCGTTCCACCTAGCCGTCCAGGCGCTGCGCGACGGTGATGTTCCGGTGGCGCTGGCCGGTGGCGTCAACATCATGGCGGGCCCGGGCCTGACCATGGTCCTGGACGCGGCGGGCGCCGTCTCGCCGGACGGGCGCAGCAAGTCGTTCGACGCGGCCGCCGACGGTTACGGACGCGGTGAGGGCGCCGGTGTGGTGGTGCTCAAGCGGCTCGCCGACGCCCGCCGCGACGGCGACCGCGTCCTCGCCGTCATCAAGGGTACCGCCGTCAACCAGGACGGCCGTACCAACGGCATCATGGCGCCGAGCTCCGAGGCCCAGGCCCACCTCCTGCGCCAGGCCTACCGCAGCGCCGGTGTGGACCCGCTCACCGTCGACTACATCGAGGCGCACGGCACCGGAACGCGGGCCGGCGACCCCATCGAGACCACCGCGATGGCCGAGGTGTTCGGCGCCGGACGCCCCGCCGACCAGCCTGTCCTGATCGGTTCGGTGAAGCCCAACATCGGCCACCTGGAGGCCGGAGCGGGCGTGGCGGGCCTGATCAAGGCCGTGCTGGCCCTGCACCACGCGCACATCCCGCCGCAGGCCAACTTCCACTCGCCCAACCCGGCCATCGACTGGGAGGCGTCCCGTCTCAAGGTCGTCGCCGAGCCGACGCCCTGGCCGGTGACGGGCCGCCCGCGCCGCGCCGGGGTCTCCGGCTACGGCTACGGCGGCACCATCGGCCACATCGTCCTGGAGCAGGCCCCCGAAGACGAGGGGGCGGCCCTTGCCGGGGCCCAGGCCGCCGAGGACGGCGTACGCCTGTTCCCGCTGTCGGGTGCGACCGAGGCCGGCACTCGTGCCCAGGCGGCGGCCCTCGCCGACTGGCTGGACGCCGAGGCGGGCGGGACGCCGCTCGACGACGTCGCCCGCACCCTGGCCGTGCACCGCGGCCACGCCGCGAGCCGCGCGGTGGCCGCCGCGTCCGATGCGGCCCAGCTCGCCACCCGGCTGCGGGCGTTCGCGGGCGGGGAGGGCGAGGACGGCATCGAGACGGGCGCCGTGGTGTCCGGCGCTGCCCGCGGCGCGGTGTGGGTGTTCTCCGGTCACGGCTCGCAGTGGGCCGGCATGGGCCGCGAACTCCTGGCCGAGGAGGCCGAGTTCGCCAAGGTCCTCGACGAGATCGACCCCGTCTTCCTGGCCGAGATCGGCTTCTCGCCCCGCCGGGTGCTGCTCGACGGCGACCTCACCGACGTCGACAAGATCCAGCCGATGATCTTCGCCATGCAGGTCGGCCTGGCCGCCGTCTGGCGCGAGCGCGGCCTGGAGCCCGCCGCCGTCATCGGCCACTCCGTGGGCGAGATCGCCGCCGCGGTCGTCTCCGGCATCCTCTCGCTGGCCGACGGCGCCCGCCTCATCTGCCGCCGCTCGGCGCTGCTGAGCCGGGTCGCGGGCAAGGGCGCCATGATCATGGTCGCGCTGCCCTTCGACGAGGTCGCCCACCGCCTGCACGGCCGCACCGATGTGACCGCGGCCATCTCCGCCTCGCCCGGCTCCACCGTCGTCGCCGGTGACACCGACGCCGTCGAGGAGCTCGCCGCGGCCTGGGAGGCCGAGCCGCTCGTGGTGCGCCGCGTCGCCTCCGACGTCGCCTTCCACAGCGCCCACATGGACCCGCTGCTCGCCGAACTGAGCGCCGCCGCCCACGACTTGACGATCAGGGAGCCCGCGCTGCCCGTTTACAGCACCATGCTCGCCGACCCGCGCGGCGACACCCCGCGTGACGGCGCCTACTGGGCCGGGAACCTGCGCAACCCGGTCCGCTTCACCCAGGCCGTCACCGCCGCCGCCGAGGACGGCTTCCGCGCCTTCGTCGAAATATCCGGGCATCCCGTGGTCGCCCACTCCATCGGCGAGATCCTGGACGGGCTCGGCATCGAGGACGCCGTCGTCGCGCACAGCCTGCGCCGCGACAAGCCCGAGCGGGACATCCTGCTCGCCAACGTCGCGGCCCTGCACTGCCACGGCGTGTCCCTCGACTGGGCGGCCGTCACCCCGGGCCGCCTCGCCGACCTGCCGCACACCGTCTGGCAGCACCGGCGCTACTGGTACGAGTCGGCCGGGAACGTCGGCGGCGGCACCCAGCACGACGTGGAGAGCCACACCCTGCTCGGCGGCCAGACCGCCGTAAACGGCCACACCCCGGCCCGCCTGTGGCAGACCTACCTCGACGAGTCGTGCCGCCCCTACCCGGGCGACCACCCCGTCCAGGGCGTCGAGATCATCCCGGCCACGGTGCTGCTCAACACCTTCTTCACGGCCGCCGCCCACGAAGGCGAGCGCCCCGGCCTCGCCGACGTCACCCTCAAGGTGCCGGTCGCCGTGTCCACCCCGCGCGAGCTCCAGGTCGTCCACCAGGAGGGCACGGTCCGCCTCGCCTCGCGCATCATCGGCGACGGCGCTGCCGACGACACCGACGCGTCCTGGCTGACCCACACCACCGCCGTCGTCTCGCCCGGCACCGCGGTCGGCCAACGCACCCTGGACGCCGAACAGTTGCGTACCACCTGCGCCGAAGTGCTCGACACCGCGTTCACCATCGACCGGCTCGCCGGCATCGGTGTCGCCGCGATGGGCTTCCCGTGGGAGGTCAAGGAGATGCGGCGCGCGGAGGACGAGATCTTCGCCGTCGTCGCGGCCCAGCCGGACGGTCAACTGCCCAGCTCCTGGGCCTCGGTGCTGGACGCGGCGCTGTCCATCGCCTCCGTCGTCTTCCCGGGCGAACCGATCCTGCGGATGCCCGCGCACATCCGGGAGGCCGCCGTGGCGGGCGACTGCCCCGCCGAGGTGCTCCTGCACGTCGCGACCGTCGAGGGCGCGGCCGCCGTGGACACCGTCGACGTCTCCATAGCCGCCACCGACGGCCGCCTCCTGGCCCGCCTCACCGGCCTGCGCTACGGCGTCCTCGACGGCGACCCCGGCGCCACCGCCAGCCCCCGGCGCCTGGTCAGCGAACTGGCCTGGCGGCCCCTCGAACTGCCCGCCGAACCCGCCCGCGAGCGTGCCGCGGTGACCGCCGCCGTGATCGTCGGCGACCGCAAGACCGGCCTGCGCATCGGCGAGGCACTGTCCGCGACCGGCCTGCCCTGGACGGCCATCGACACCCCGGACGACCTGACCGCGCTCGCCGAGCCGCTCACCTCCACCACCGCCGTCCTCGTGGTGCCCGAGCGGGCAGGCGCCGCCGCCAGCGTCAGCGGCGCCGCCGTGGACGCCGCCTGGCTGGTCACCCGCACCGCGCAGCAGCTCGCCGCGGCGGGGCCCGACGCGCACCCCGGCCTGTGGTGCGTCACCCGGGGCGTGCGCGAGTCCCTGACCACCGAGTCCCTGGGCGACGCCCCGCTGTGGGGACTTGGCCGGGTCATCGGCGGCGAGCACCCCGAACTGTGGGGCGGCACCGTCGACCTGGCCGACGACACCGACCCCGAAGCCCTGGCCGCACTCGTCGACGTCGTACGTGCCCAGCCCGGCGAGGACCTCGTCTCGGTGCGCGGCGCCTCGATCGAGACCGCCCGCCTGGTGGCCATCGAGCGCGAGCCCGTGCGGGCCGCCCTGGAATGCCGGCCCGACGGCACCTACCTGATCACCGGAGGACTCGGCGTGCTCGGCCTGGAGGTCGCCACCTGGCTCGCCGGACGCGGCGCCCGCCGCCTGGTCCTGGCCGGCCGGCGCGGCCTGCCGCCGCGCACCGCCTGGGACGAGATGACCGACACGACGACCCGCCGCCAGATCGAGGCGGTCCGCGCCCTGGAAGGACTCGGCGTCAGCGTCCGCGTCGTCTCCGTCGACATCACCGACGCCCAGGCCGTCGCCGCGGCCCTCTCCCCGGCGGCCCTCGACCTGCCGCCGATCCGCGGCATTGTGCACGCCGCCGGTGTCCTCGACAACCGGATGGCCGCGGGCGTCGACGAGGACTCGCTCGCCCACGTCATGGGCCCCAAGGTGGCCGGAGCAATGGTCCTGCACGACCTGTTCGCCCCGGGCAGCCTGGACTTCTTCACCCTGTTCTCCTCCTGCGGCCAGCTCCTCGGCCTGCCCGGCCAGGCCAGCTACGCCTCCGGCAACGCCTTCCTGGACGCGCTCGCCGCCCACCGCGCGGCCCTCGGCGACACCAGCACCGTCAGCTACGCCTGGACCTCCTGGCGGGGCCTGGGCATGTCGACCTCCTCGGAGCTCATCGACGCCGAACTCGCCGCCCGCGGCACCGCCGACATCTCCGCCGCCGAGGCGTTCCGCAGCTGGGAATTCGCCTCCCGCTACGACGCCCCCTACTACGCCGTGCTCCGCACCATCGAACTGGAGCCCTCCGCCGTCCGCCCGCCCCTGCTCGACGAACTCACCGTAGAAATAGCCGAGTCCACCACCGACCAGGGCGAGGCCGCCTGGGCCACGCTTGAGCCCGAGGAGCTGCACGCCCACCTGGTCGACGCGGTACGCGGCCTGGTCGCCGCCGAAATGAAATGGGCCCCCGACTCCTTCGACGTGCGGCGCCCGCTCATGGAAATGGGGCTCGACTCGGTGATGACCCTGGTCATCCGGCGCCGCCTGGAGAAGCTCTTCCGGCTCGCGCTGCCGGCCACGCTCCTGTGGGACCGCCCCACCGTGACCGCCATCGCCGACTTCCTCGCCGAGCGGCTCGCCGCCTGAGACCGCGGCCCGGCCCCCGTCCGAAAGAGGTCGGGGCCGGGCCGCCCCCTGCACGGATCAACCCGATCGAGCGAAGGAGGAGAAGATGAAGCGCGCCGGTACCGTCCCGTGGCCCGAGCACGAGGCCGAGCGCTACACCGCGGCCGGCCACTGGCGCGGCCGCCCGCTGGGCGACTGGATGTGGAGCTGGAGCGAGAGCTACGGATCCCGTACGGCACTGGTGGACGGTCGGACCAGGATCGGCTACCGCGAACTGGCCGTCCGCGCCGACGCGTTGGCGGAGCGGCTCGTATCGCTGGGCCTCGGCGACGGGGACAACCTGCTCGTCCAGCTCCCCAACCGCTGGGAGTTCGTGGCACTGTTCCTGGCCTGCCAGCGCATCGGCGTGGCACCGGTCCTGGCCCTCATGCCGCATCGCGAGCACGAGCTGGAGTACCTGGCCGAACTCGCCGACGTCGCGGCGATCGCCGTCCCCGACACCTGCCGCGACTTCGACCACCAGGCGCTCGCCGCCAAGATCGCCGGGACCCGGCCGCGCCCCGTCCCCGTCCTGGTCGTCGGCGACCACGTCGAGCCGGGCCACGTGGACCTGCGGGCCGCCCTGCGCGTCGAGGGGGACGCCGAGGGGCGCCGCCGCCGGCTCGACGAACGGGCCCCGGACGCCGGGGAGGTGGCGCTGTTCCTGCTCTCGGGCGGCACCACCGGACTCCCCAAGATCATCGCTCGGACGCACAACGACTACGAGTACAACTTCCGGCGCAGTGGCGAGGTCTGCGGCTTCACCGCCGAAACCACCTATCTGGCCGCCCTTCCCCTCGCGCACAACTTCCCGCTCGGCTGCCCGGGCGTGCTGGGCACCCTCGCGGTGGGCGGCCTGGCCGTCCTGTCGCCCTCGCCGCACCCCAGGACCGCGTTCGCCGAGATCGCCCGCGAGCGCGTCACCGCCACCTCGGTGGTGCCCGCCGTCGCCCACCGCTGGCTGGAACACGCCGCCGGCACCCCGTACGACCTCGGCAGCCTGGAACTGCTCCAGGTCGGCGGCTCCGTCCTGCCCGCCGAGCTCGCCCGCGAGCTCGGTCCGGGCCTGGGCTGCACCCTCCAGCAGGTGTACGGAATGGCCGAAGGCCTGCTCAACTACACGCGGCCGGACGATTCTCCGCAGGTCCTGCGCGAGACCCAGGGCCGGCCGATCTCCGAGGCGGACGAGATCCTCGTGGCCGACGCCGAGGGCCGCCCGGTGCCGACCGGCGCCACCGGTGAGCTGCTCACCCGGGGCCCGTACACGCCCCGCGGCTACTACCGCGCCCCGCAGCACAACCAGCGCGCCTTCACCGCCGACGGCTGGTACCGCACGGGCGATCTCGTGCGGTGGCACCCCAGCGGCAACCTCGTCGTCGAAGGACGGCTCAAGGACCTGGTCAACCGCGGCGGCGAGAAGGTCTCCATCGACGAGGTCGAAGACCTGGTGCGGGCGGTGCCCGGCGTCGCGGACGCGGCGGCCCTGGCCCTGCCCGACCCGGCGCTCGGCGAACGCGTCGGTGTCTGCGTGATCCCGGGGGACGGGCCGCGGCCCACCCTGGAAACCATCCACGCCTTCTTCGCGGCACGCGGCGTAGCGGCCTTCAAAACCCCCGAACTCCTCCAGCTGGTGGACGAGTTCCCCCTGACCCCGGTCGGCAAGGTGGACCGCCGCACCCTGCGCGAGCGGGTCCTGGCGCTCACCCGGGTGAGCGTGCCCACCCAGCCGAAGGCGCAGCCGAGCCAGGCCCCGGCCCCCGCCTGACACACCAGTTGAACCCCCGACTTCCGCCGCTCCACGCTCCACAGCGAAAGGAACAAGCCATGTCGCAGATCCCGGCGGCCGGTGCGCCGCTCGACACCGGATCGCTGCGCCTCAAGGGCGTCGACCATCTCGCGCACGTCACCTGGAAGCCCGAGGAGACCCTGCACTTCTACCGCGACGTGCTCGGCCTGCCGCTGGTCCACGCCATCACCGCGACCGGCTGGGTCACCGAGGACTTCCCCGACTTCGTGCACTTCTTCTTCGCCCTCGGCAAGGGCAACCACTTGGCCTTCTTCTACTACTTCGGGCTGCCCGAGGAGGAGGACCCGGGCGACCTCATGCACCGCTCGCGCCACCTGGCGCTGCACGTCGACACCGAGGAGGAGCTGACCGCCTGGCGCGTCCGCCTCAAGGAGCACGGCGTACGGGTCACCCCGCCGCTCGCCCACGAACTCCTGGAATCCCTCTACTTCGACGACCCCAATGGAATCCAGCTGGAGATCACCCGCCCGCTGCGCGCCTTCGCCGAAGTCGACGCGCGCGACGCCGAGTTGACGCTCCGGGCCCTGAGCGACATCGCGAAGGGCGAGCGCCCCACCGTCGAGGACATGTGGCGCCGCAAGGGCGAACTCGCCCGCGACCACGCCGAGCAGGCCGCCCCGGCCGAGGAGAAGGTGAGCACCCGATGACCACGCTGTACGTACTGGACATCCCCGAGTTCGACGACCTGGTCCGCGTCGCCCGGGACACCGGGTACGGCATCCGCTCCGCGGGCGACTACGTCGAGGTGACCGCGGACGGGCCCCTGGTGCTCGCCCGGGACGCGGTCGGCGCCCGCCCCGCGATCTGGTTCGCCGCGCTGACCGGCGGCTACAGCGGCCGGCTCGTCCACCTCGACGAGGACGAACTCTGCCTGGACGAGGGCTGAGACCGCCCCGGTGCGGCAGGCGTCGCCGCACCGGGGCGGGCGGCTACAGGGCCGGACTGCCGAGCAGTTCGCGCGCGGTGTCCAGGAACGGGCGAAGGCCCGGCGACTCGGCGCCCTGCGCACGCCAGGAGACCTGCACCTCCGTCTCCCGCCGGGCGTTGGTCCACGGCACCGTCTCCAGGGCGCCCCGCGCCAGGTCGGCCGCCACCGCGATCCCAGGGAGCAGCGCGCAGCCCATCCCCTCGGCGACGCAGCTGCGCAGCGCCCCGATGCTGGTCAGTTCGGCCACCACGTTCGGCCGGGGGCCCCGTACGGAGCCCAGCGTCTCGTCGTACATCCGGCGGTAGCTGCAACCGGGCTCGGTCACCAGGAAGTCCACACCGGCGAGTTCGGCCGTGGTCACTTCCTTCATCCTGGTCAGCGGGTGCCCGGGGGGAGCCACCACGACGACGGTCTCGGGAGCCAGCGCCATGCTCTCGAACTCCGGCTCCGTGGGCGGCGGTCCGAACGTGAAGCACAGATCCAGAGTTCCCTCGCGCACCCCGCCCCGGGACTCCGACCGGTTGCCCGGACGCAGCACGACCCGGACCTTCGGATGGGTTTCCCGGAACCGGGTCAGCAAAGAAGGCAATCGGTAGACGCAGAGCGTTTCCGGTGCGCCGATGGTGAGTTCGCCGGCCGGGTCCGCCATTCCGGACACCGCGGCCCTCGCCTCCTCGGCGAGCTGGAGCATGCGCTCGGCGTACTCGACCAGACGGTTGCCCGCATCGGTGAGCCGTATCCGGCGGCCGGAACGGTCAAAAAGGGCCACCCCCAGATCCGCTTCGAGCGACTGGATCTGCTCGGTGACACTCGACTGGGCATAATTCAGACGCTCGGCCGCCCGTGTGATATTGAGGGTTTCGGCAACGGTGCGGAACGTGTTCAACTGACGGAGCTGCATCTTTCGGCCTCCCCCGATCCATCGGCGCTTCCGATGGTGCAATCGGAATTTCCCGTTTCTCTTTCGCCCGGGCTCCCGCCAGGCTGTAACAGCCGCAGGTTCTCGACCCCGGCCGCCTCGAATTCAAATTTCCGCATCAGCGATTCCACATCAGTAATGGAGAAGGGAACAACTATGTCCTCGCAGTCATCGACGGTGACGGCCGCACAAGGGGGGAGCGCTTCGGCGGGCGTCAAGCCCGAGGCCGGGGTCCGGCGCAAGGGGCTTCTGCTTCTGGGCCTTTCGCTCGGCTACTTCATGGTGCTGCTCGACACCAGCGTGGTGAACGTGGCACTGCCCGCCATCCGCGATGATATCGGCGGCGGCCTCTCCGGGCTCCAGTGGGTGGTCAACGGATACACCCTCACCTTCGCCGCGCTGCTGCTCACCATGGGTGCGCTGTCCGACCGGTTCGGCGCCCGCAAGGTGTTCCTGACCGGCACCTGGGCCTTCCTCATCGCCTCCGGACTCACCGCCGCGTCCCCGAACCTGGGCGTTCTGATCGGCATGCGCGGTGTCCTCGGCATCGCGGGCGCCGCCCTGCTGCCGGCCTCGATGGCCGTCATCGCGACCACCTACACCGATCCCGCCCAGCGGGCCCGCGCACTCGGATCGTGGGCTGCCATCACCGGTGTCGCGCTCGCCGCGGGCCCGGTCGTCGGCGGTGTCCTCACGGACACGCTGGGCTGGCGCTTCATCTTCGTCATCAACGTGCCGGTCGCCCTGCTCAGCGTGCTGATCACCCGCGCCTTCGCGCCGCAGGTGCCCCGCAATCCGAACCGCGCCATCGACCTGCCCGGCCAGCTGCTCGCCGTACTCGCCCTGGCGGGCCTCACGTTCGGCGTCATTCAGAGCGAGCCCGAGGGCTGGACGTCCGCGCCGGTGCTCATCGCGCTGGCCGTCGGTATCGCCGCCGCGATCGGCTTCATCATGGTGGAGCGCCGCGAGCCCGGTGTGCGCGGCCCGATGCTGCCGCTCCAGCTCTTCCGCAAGGCCACCTTCTCGGTCGGCCTGCTCAACGGACTGCTCGTCAACTTCGGCCTCTCCGGCGTCCTGTTCGTCATGTCCCTCCACTTCCAGCAGGGCCTCGGCTACACCGCCATGGCCGCCGGCCTCGCCTTCCTGCCGCTGACCCTGCCCACCGCGTTCAACCCGATCTACACCGGGCGCCTGGTCGCCAGGAAGGGCCCGCGCATCCCCTCGATCCTCGGCTTCTCGCTGATGACGGTGGGCGCGCTCATCCAGCTGCTCTTCGTGGGCGGCGACGGCGCGGGCCAGTACGCGCTGACCGCGGTCGGCCTGCTGATCTTCGGGTTCGGTGTCTCCTTCGCCATCCCGTCCCTGGTCACCACCCTTGTCTCCTCGGTGCCCAAGGAGCAGGCCGGCATCGCGTCGGGCGCCCTCAACTCGGCCCGCCAGACCGGCGCCGTGGTCGGTGTCGCGGTCCTCGGCTCCGTGCTCCAGGCCTCGCCCGGCGACAGCGGCACCAAGGTCGCCCTGTCGGTCGCCGCGGCGGCCCTCGCGGTGGGCGCCCTGCTCGCCGTCGGCTACATCGGCCGGCGCACCGCCCAGTGAGCGAGCGGCGGGCGAGCCGGTTCACCGGCGCCGGACTGCCCCGGGGCAGCACCGGCGCGGGCTCCCCGCCTGTCCTGCGGGGCGATGCGCACCGCGGCGACGAAACCATCCACAAGGTGCGGGCGGTCATCCGCTCCCACGGGCTGCCCACCGTGGAGCGCGGCTGGCCGCCACCCCCGGCGCCGCACCCGCCGACGGCCGCCCAACTGGCCGCCTCCTTCAAGGAGAACGGACGCCTGGTCCTGGCAGTTCCCGGCCCGGACGACAATCGGCGGCCGTACGGAGACGGTACGGATCCGGTGGACACCCGGGTCAGCACAGGCCAGTCGTCCGCGGCCGACGCGGACCCGGACACCCGGGTCTGGCTCACCGTCCCGAGCTGCGCGGCCGACGGGCACGAGACGGGCTGCCGCTGCGACCCGGAGCTGGCGGGGGCGTTCGTACGCACCGTGTTCCCGGGCTGGCTCGTGGCCGCCGCCGACACCCGGCTGCGCACCGCGGTGCGGGCCTACCAGGAGCACTACGCGCCCGTGGACGACCTGTCCGCGGTCGGGGCGCTCGCCGGGTCCTTCGCCGACGTACTGCTCGCCGACTGCGTGGTCGGCGCCGCGACCGACGCACTGCGCGCCGGGACCGGGAGGCGGGCCCTGACCGCCGTGTGCGGACACCTGGTGCCGCGACTGCTGCGAGAGGGCGCGGAGGAAGTGATTCCGTTGAACGCGCGGCGCCGGGACGGCAGCCTCGCCCGGTCCGCGTACGACTTCTCGGCCGCCCGCGAGGGCGAGGCCCTGATGGCGGCGGCCGGCCCCGTCGGCGCCCGGCTGCCGCAGCTCCTCGCCGAGTTCCAGCCCGGATCAACCGGCCGCGAACTGCGCCTGCTCGGCCGGGAGTTCCGCGACTTCTCCGGTCTTCCGGACGGACGCGACCCGGTCGGCGGAAGCTTCCGGGAGGTCATCCGGATGCTCAACCGGGAACTGCGCGGCCTGG
This sequence comes from Streptomyces sp. WM6378, assembly GCF_001279695.1. Classification (GTDB taxonomy): domain Bacteria; phylum Actinomycetota; class Actinomycetes; order Streptomycetales; family Streptomycetaceae; genus Streptomyces. Next base: position 2,319 of record NZ_LGDD01000188.1, on the reverse strand, counting down.
AACGGCGCCGCTCCTACCTCGGCCGCCCCACGCCCGGCGGGCCCGACCCGGCTGCCCTCGCGGTCGCCGACCGGCTCGCGCTGCTCACCGCGGCGGCCTGCGGCCTCGGCAGACTGCGGTTCACCGGCGAGGACACGGACCGTGCCTGGCTGCTGCTGGCCCTCACCAGGGTGCTGCGGCGCCTGGGCCACTCGACGCCGAGACTGCCGAGGGGCCAAGTGGGGCTCGTCCTCAAGGAATTGATTGTCCGTGACCGCGAGGCATTGGCCTACGACCTGTCCCGGGAACGGATCGACCTGGAGATCGGGAGCACGGCTTGACACGAGGGCCGACACCCGTGCTGTACGCGGCGCGGGGCCCGGACGACCTGGAAGTGGCAAGGATCAGAAAGGAGTTGGAGGAGAGCCGGTGCATCGTCGTGGCGGGCCGGACCGAGGACTGGTGGCCGCGCGAGACCGGGCCCGACGCGGAGGACATCCGGGTGCTGCTCGGCGCGGACCGCGCCCGGGCCGACCGGCAGCCCACACCGGAGCGGCGCATCCGCTTCATCGTGTCCCGGCTGATGCTCAGAGCCACCGCCGGCGCCCTCCTCGGCGCCGACCCCGCACTCTTCGAGGTCGCCTACACCGCGACCGGGCGCCCTTATTTAAGAGGCTGTGACGAGCTGGACATCAGCGTCGGCGACTGTGAAGGACTGGTCGCCGTGGGCCTGATGGACGGCGGCCGGGTCGGCGTGGACGTGGCACCGCTGCAACCGCCGCCGCTGCGGCTGCCGTCCGTGGAACACCTGCTCACCCGGCACGAGCTGGACCGCCTGCACGCGGCCCGGCCGTCCGCGCGCCACCCGCTGCTGCTCCGCTTCCTGACCCTGAAGAATTCCTATGCCAAGGCGATGGGGAGCGGACGGAGGATTCCCTACGCCGATTTCGGATTGGCGACGGACCGCGATGGGTGCCACCTCATGGGGAAGGACGGGCGCTTTTACGTGCCCGGCCTCGGGGCGGCCTCCAATAATTTTGGTTCCACTCATCTGATTTCCGCGACAGGCGTTGCCAAATCTGGGTAGCCTGCACCCCATCCGTGCAGGTCGGACGTGGGGTGGGGTCCCCGGAATTAAACCGTTCGGTACGTTCGGAAAATTGACGAGACAGAGCAATCAACGCTCAGGGGGAGTTGTCTTGGATATCGGAGTGCTCGGTGACGTCCAGATAATGGACGGCGAACTGGGCTGGGGACCGACGGCGCCGAAGCAGCAGCAGCTGCTCGCCACCCTGGCCCTCGCCGTCGGTCATGTGGTGACCATGTCGAGCCTGATCGACGAGCTCTGGTTCGGGGCGGTGCCCCCGCGCAGCGCGGTGACCGCGGTCCAGACGTACGTCCTGAACCTGCGTTCGCTGATGACCTCGCGGTCCTCGCACGGGCGGCTCGACCCGAAGGACGTCCTGATCACCTCGCGCGGCGGCTACCGGCTCGATCTGGGCACCGGCACCGTGGACGCCGACCTCTTCGAGCAGGCCGTCGACGAGGGCTGCCAGTCGCTCAGCGAGGGCGACAACGCCGAGGCGGCCCAGGCCTTCCAACGCGGTCTCGCCCTCTGGCGCGGCGCGGCACCACTGGACGGCGTCCCGCTCGGCCCGCGCCTTTCCCTTGAGGTCTCCCGCCTCGAAGAGCTCCGGCTCACCGCCCTTGAGGGCCGCATCGAGGCGGACATCCGCATCGGCCGCCACCGTCAAGTCCTGGGCGAGCTCCGGTACTTAACCGAGAACCACCCGCTGCACGAGGGATTCCACGCCCAGCTGATGCTCGTCCTGCACCGGACCGGCCGCCGCGGCCAGGCCCTGGAGACCTTCACCCGGCTGCGCACCGCCCTGCGCGAAGAGCTCGGCATCGACCCGATGCCCGAACTGCAGGACCTGCAAAGGGAGATCCTGCACGGCGCCAGCGAGAAGCGCTGGGCCGCACAGGGCGCCGGCTGGGGCGGCATGACCGTTGTCGGGCGGGTGGGCTGATGAGCGTTGTACGTGACCTGCGCGCCGTACGTGACCTGCGCAATGAAGCCGCACGCACAGGGGCCACCCGGTTGGGGGCCGCGAGAAACGAGAGGGATCCGGCATGAACACACCGCAGCCGACGGCGACCCGCAACCGGGTCACCGAGCTTCTTGCGTTGCGTGCGGAGGCGTGTCGTGGGCCGAGCGAGCGGGCGACGCAGGCGCAGCATGCGAAGGGCAAGCTGACGGCGCGTGAGCGTATCGACCTGCTGCTCGATCCCGGTTCGTTTCACGAGGTGGAGCAGTTGCGTCGGCATCGTGCGGTGGGT
>NZ_LGDD01000187.1 GCF_001279695.1 Streptomyces sp. WM6378 | reverse complement strand
AGGGCGTGGGGGTGATCGACGGGGTGCGGGGGGGGGGGGTCGAGCCGGTGGGGGCGGTCGAATCCTTCGAGGGAGGCAAGGTCGTCCTGGCGGACGGTTCCCGCGTCTCGCCGGAGGCGGTGATCTGCGCGACGGGGTATCGGCGGGGGCTCTCGGGCATCGTCGGACACCTCGGGGTCCTCGACTCGCGGGGGCGTCCGCTTGCGCACGGGGCGCGTACGGTGCCGGGGGCTTCCGGGCTGTACTTCACGGGGTTCACGAACCCGATCAGCGGGATGCTGCGAGAGCTGTCCCTGGACGCCCACCGCATCGCCCGAGCCCTGGCAGGCTGACCCCCTTGGGGCTCCGCCCCCGGACCCCCTCCCGGGGGAGTGCCCCCCCCCCCCGCCCTT
>NZ_LGDD01000186.1 GCF_001279695.1 Streptomyces sp. WM6378 | reverse complement strand
AATGTCCTCGGCCTTCGTCACCAGGAAGTTGTGCTTGGTGATCGGCATCGTGATACCCACGATGTCCGCCTCCTGGAAGGCATCCGTACCGATCGCCTTCGACGACACCTGCCCGGTGATCGCCACCAACGGCACCGAATCCATGTGCGCGTCCGCGATCGGCGTCACCAGGTTCGTGGCACCCGGCCCCGACGTCGCCATGCACACACCCACCTTGCCGGTCGCCTGGGCATACCCGGTGGCCGCATGCCCCGCACCCTGCTCATGACGGACCAGGACATGACGGACCCGGGTGGAATCCATCATCGGGTCGTACGCCGGGAGGATGGCACCGCCCGGAATCCCGAACACCACCTCCGCCCCGACCTCCTCAAGAGAACGGATGAGGGACTTCGCGCCCGTGACGTGCTC
>NZ_LGDD01000185.1 GCF_001279695.1 Streptomyces sp. WM6378 | reverse complement strand
CGAAGGTGGGACTGGCGATTGGGACGAAGTCGTAACAAGGTAGCCGTACCGGAAGGTGCGGCTGGATCACCTCCTTTCTAAGGAGCACTTCTCACCAGGTTCGCCTGGTCAGAGGCCATTTCGTCGGCAAATGTCCGACGGTGGTCAGCTCATGGGTGGAACGTTGACTATTCGGCACGATGCTTCAGGGTCACTAGTACTGCTTCGGCGTGGAACGTGAACCAGGGAGGATCGGGTCGGGCACGCTGTTGGGTGTCTGAGGGTACGGGCCGTGAGGTCTGTCCTTCTGATGCCGGCCCCAGTGAACTCCACTGCAAGGTGGGGGTGATGGGTGGCTGGTCGTTGTTTGAGAACTGCACAGTGGACGCGAGCATCTGTGGCCAAGTTTTTAAGGGCGCACGGTGGATGCCTTGGCACCAG
>NZ_LGDD01000184.1 GCF_001279695.1 Streptomyces sp. WM6378 | reverse complement strand
AGGAGGGTTGAGGCAGGCTCGAAGAATATGGCGGCCGTACCCCTCTCCCGCGCCGACCATCGGCCAAGTCTTCGTGCCGGAAGGGGCGTTGTCTCGAACCGGACCGATGGGGCCGGAACGTCCCGGGGCTGTCTGCTGGCACCCCGGATCGCCGGAGAGGACGCCCGGGCACGGGAACGTCGCGGTGGGGAGCAGCGCCGTTCCCGCACTTGTGGCCGCCGCCGGTACTCTCCCGCACCGGCGGCGGCCAGCGGGGCGTGAAGCGTCCGACGCACAGCAAGGGGGAGGGCGATGACGGGACAGCGCAATGTGTGCATGCCGCCCGTGTTGTATCTGCGGGAGATGAACGAGGCGGCGCAGTACGTCTTCGGCAAGGGCATGCCGTTCTTCGTCGCGGCGCACTACCGGTGGTTGAGGCGGTACGACAGGGCCTGG
>NZ_LGDD01000183.1 GCF_001279695.1 Streptomyces sp. WM6378 | reverse complement strand
TGAAGACGCGGGCGAAATTTCCCGGGTTGGGGAAGCCGCAGCGGCTGCCGACCTGGGATATGAGTTCGTTGCTCGTGGTGAGGAGGCGGCACGCGGTGTCGACACGTAACTCGGTCAGGTATTGTACGGGCGTTTTTCCCGTGGCGGCGGCGAATTGGCGTACGAAGTGGTAGCGGCTGAGTAAGGCCTCCTTGGCCATGTCTTCGAGGGTGATGTGCGATGCCAGGTGCTCGTGCATGTAGTCGGTCACCGCGAGCAGTCGCTCCGGATTCAGGCCCGGAGTGTCCGGTTGCAGGTCGTCGTGCGGGTGGAGCAGATGGGCGGTCAGGTAATGCGCCGCTCTGAACGCGTAGTGCTCGCCCACCCCCGCGTCGTGGGCACGCAGTAAACCGGGGGCCATGGCCGCGGCTACGGGGTCGAAAACCCGCGGAGTCTCCA
>NZ_LGDD01000182.1 GCF_001279695.1 Streptomyces sp. WM6378 | reverse complement strand
CGGTGTCACCAGACCGGGCACCAGAATGACACCGGCTCACCCACCGAGGTCGGTCAGCGCCCAACGGCGGCGACCGCCGTCTTCCTGATCGGTATCCGTGCCGCACGAGACGACGCCGAGCGCGGTCACCTCACGCAACAGGTCCTCCCCCTCGGGCGCGTGGCCGGCCTGGTGGGACAGGATGAGGATGAGGGCCTGGTGGTCCTGGTCGGCCAGATGGAGGCTGACGCGTCGGCCGCCGTCCGTGAGAGCGGCCCGAGTCAGGAGCACCGTCACCGCGGTGATGCTCTCTTCCCGTTCACCGTCCAGCCGGTAGCCCCAATCGGCCAGCTTGCCGGCGACATACCGACCCGCTTTCGCGGGTGCCCAAGGGGCGTTCTCCAACGTCCAGTTCGCCGCCCGCCGGTTCGCAATCCGCGCCGCAAGACGCGGCCTCACCAACACGGAACCG
>NZ_LGDD01000181.1 GCF_001279695.1 Streptomyces sp. WM6378 | reverse complement strand
CGGTTCCGTGTTGGTGAGGCCGCGTCTTGCGGCGCGGATTGCGAACCGGCGGGCGGCGAACTGGACGTTGGAGAACGCCCCTTGGGCACCCGCGAAAGCAGGCCGGCACGTGACGGCCAAACTGGCCGAGTGGGGCTACCGGCTGGACAGTGTCCGGGAGGCGAACATCACCGCCGTGACCGTCCTGCTGGCCCGGGCCGCGCTCACCGACGGCGGCCGCCGTATCAGCCTCCATCTGGCGGACCAGGACCACCAGGCGCTCATCCTGGTCCTGTCCCACCAGGCCGGTCACGCGCCTGAGGGGGAGGACCTGTTGCGTGAGGTGACCGGGCTCGGCGTCGTCTCGTGCGGTACGGATACCGATCAGGAAGACGGCGGTCGCCGCCGTTGGGCGCTGACCGACCTCGGTGGGTGAGCCGGTGTCATTCTGGTGCCCGGTCTGGTGACACCG
>NZ_LGDD01000180.1 GCF_001279695.1 Streptomyces sp. WM6378 | reverse complement strand
CGCGGTGTTGTTCTCGGGGCAGGGGGCGCAGCGGGTGGGGATGGGTCGGGAGTTGTACGGCCGGTTCCCGGTGTTTGCGGGGGCGTTGGATGCGGTGTTGGAGCGTTTCGAGGCTGGGCTTCGGGACGTGATGTTCGGTGATGTGGAGGGTTTGGACGATACGGGTTTCACGCAGCCGGCGTTGTTTGCCGTCGAGGTGGCGTTGTTCCGGTTGGTGGAGTCTTGGGGGATCCGTCCGGACTTCGTGGCGGGGCATTCGATCGGTGAGGTCGCGGCGGCGCACGTGTCCGGGGTGTTGTCGCTGGACGATGCGTGTGTGTTGGTGGCGGCGCGGGCGCGGTTGATGCAGGCGTTGCCGGTGGGTGGGGCGATGGTAGTCGTGCAGGCGGCCGAGGAGGTGGTGGCGGCTCGGTTGGTCGACGGGGTGTCGATCGCGGCGGTCAACGGGCCCGAGGC
>NZ_LGDD01000179.1 GCF_001279695.1 Streptomyces sp. WM6378 | reverse complement strand
AGCGCGAGACCGGCGACACCGAGCCCGTACCGGATGACGAAGCGAACGGCCAGCAGACCGAGCGCCAGGAACCGGGTCCGCTTGTTCTTCCACAGCGACTTCATGTACCGGATCCGGGCCCGAAGAACCGTGAACGCCAGCACGATCTGAACGATCGCCACCACCGGGATCAGCGCGTACAGGATCGGGTAGGCACGGGCGATGTCGAAGATCCCCGCGAAGAGACCCACCAGCGGGAAGTACCAGTTCGGCAGCCCCTTGAGCACAACACCCTCGGCAACGGCCCCCTGAACCTCGACCTCGGCGCTGACCTGAACCGGCATCTCCATCGCAACCGTGGCGCTCATGGCGTTCCCCTCACCCTTTTCCCACCGACCGCCGGCCCCTTGCCGACACCACTGATACTCCCGTCGGGGAGGGGCCCCACGGCAGAGCGAAGAATCCCGACTCCCGCAGGACAAATGTC
>NZ_LGDD01000178.1 GCF_001279695.1 Streptomyces sp. WM6378 | reverse complement strand
AATGTCCTCGGCCTTCGTCACCAGGAAGTTGTGCTTGGTGATCGGCATCGTGATACCCACGATGTCCGCCTCCTGGAAGGCATCCGTACCGATCGCCTTGGAGGAGACCTGGCCGGTGATCGCGACCAGCGGCACCGAGTCCATGTGGGCGTCGGCGATCGGGGTGACCAGGTTGGTGGCGCCGGGACCCGACGTCGCCATGCACACGCCGACCTTGCCGGTGGCCTGGGCGTACCCGGTGGCGGCGTGGCCCGCGCCCTGCTCGTGGCGGACCAGGACGTGACGGACCCGAGTGGAGTCCATCATCGGGTCGTACGCCGGGAGGATGGCACCGCCCGGAATCCCGAACACGACCTCCGCCCCGACTTCCTCGAGAGAACGGATGAGGGACTTCGCGCCCGTGACGTGCTCAACGGTCGCGGACTGGTGTCCGCCGTTACGGGGCCGCGGCTGCGGATGGTGGGCCCCGGTG
>NZ_LGDD01000177.1 GCF_001279695.1 Streptomyces sp. WM6378 | reverse complement strand
CCAGCCTGGACAATTCACGCATGACCAGGGCATTCCCGTTCTGATCCGTGATCGCTACGGGCGGCGATCGTGACCGTCCCGAGATTTCGACCAGACCCTGGTTCAGCGAACCGTCGTAGAAGAGCCGGCCGCGCTCGACGTCGAGCTGCCGGTTCCAGCCCCGGGCGGTGTTGACGTGCGCGGCGAGCACGGCCGCCTCGCGGTGGTTGCGGGCCGGGACCACCTCGACGCGGTTGCGGTCCGCGCCGAGGCGGCCCAGCTCGGCGACGACCCCGCCGGTGCTCGCGGCCCAGGCGGGCACGGCGGTCGACACCCGGAGATCGGCGATCGTCTTGTCGCCCAGCCAGAGGAGGGAGACGAGGCAGGCGAGGGCGAGGGCGGTGCGGCGGAGCCGGTGGGCTCGGCGAGCCTTGTCCGGGTGGGCGCCCGGGGCCGGGCGGGCGTCCGGGGCGGCGTCCGTCTTCATGGTGCGCTCGACGGGCCGCGCCAGGGCGGCGGCCAGCAGGACCGGCGGGCCCGCGAGGCCGAAGAGGCGCTCCACGTTGGTGCCGACGGGGGAGGCGACGAGGTCGGTGAGCACGACGCCGAGCCCGTACACGGCGGCGCCGAACCGCACGACTCGCCAGCCTCGGCCGCGCGGCGCCGCGCACGCCAGGACGACGGAGACGGCCAGTGGCATCCATACCTTGCCGAGCCACATGGGCTGTTCACCCTCGAAGGGGAAGAGCAGGGTGGTCGCCCCGACGATGACGACCGGAGGGAGCAGCAGCGCCGCCGCCTTGAGCCACCGCCGGTCGAGCGCGTACGCGGCGCCGCCGACGACGAGGAACAGCCCGGCGACGGGGCTGGCGGCGGTGGCGAGAGCGGCGGCCGCGGCTGCGAGCAGGGCTCTGAGGCGAGGGCGGCGCTCTGGTGCGAGAGCGGCGCTCTCGGCGGGTGTGTCGGGGTGCGGGCGCCGGTCCGGCTGTGGGCGCCGCCTCGCCCCGAGGGTGCTGCGCAGAGAGCCGCGCCGCTCTGGATAGAGAGCGGCGCTCTCGCCCCGGAGCGCTGCTCGCCCCCAGCCGCGCCGCGCTCCCCGCTCCACAACAAGAGCACCGCTCTCCCGCACCCACAAGCAGGCCCCGAGCCCGAACGCCACCCCCACCGCGAAGGTCGTCCGGCCGGACGCCACGTCGCACCACAGCGTGAGCGCCCCGAGCAGTGCGGGCCAGCACGGGTTGCGCACCGACTCCGCACGTACGAACAGACGGGCAAACAGCCAGGTCGAGGCGACGCCCGCCGCCACCGTCACCGCGCGCACCCCGAACCAGGACATCAACCACGGCGTGAGGAGGCTGTAGTTCGCGGTGTGGGCACCGCCGTACCAGGACAGGTTGTACGCCGACCCCGGGTGCCGCGAGGCGAAGCCGGACCAGGCGAGCTGCGCCGCCAGGTCGCCCCCGCCGGTCGCGAGGGCGGTGGCCCACCAGACGTACGCCGGGATCGTGAGAGCCGTGACGAGCGCGGGGACGGCGGCGCGGGCCCGCCACGACCCCTTCCGGATGGGGGCGGTCACCCGCGTGCCCCGCCCCCGCGACCGACCCGCCGGCTCCGGCCCGCCCTCCGCCGCCCCCTCCGCGTCGCGGATGCCGGTGCGTACGCGCTCCCCGATGCCCATCCGGTCACCCTATGAGGCGGGGCCCTGATCCCTACGGCGACCGAGCACTCCCGGATCGTGGTCGTCACTCCCGCCCGCCGGCGGCCGAGCTCTCGCGCGGGGCCGAAGTCGTCGAGCTGGTCAGGGAGTTCGGGCGGACGGTGGTCGAGGGGCAGGGACTTCCGGACGGGCCGGCGTGGCGCCGGGCCAAGCGGGGGCCGGGGGTTCCGGTGGCGGCCGGTGCAGGGCGTGCAGGCAGAGCCCGCCGACGATGAGCGCGAGGCCCGTCCAGGCGGTCGGGGACGGGGTCGCGACGCCGGTCAGCAGGGCCTCGCCCGCCAGGGTGAAGGGCACCTCGGCGGCCTGGGTCGCCTCCACCGCACCCAGCGCGGCCGGCCGGTCCCGTACGAGATCGGTGGCGCGGAAGAACAGGGTGGTCGCCACCACGCCCGACGCCAGCGCCACGATCAGGCACTGGACGACCTGGCCCCGCCCCGGCGCACCGACGCGCAGGCCCGCCGTACCGGCGAGGACCACCCACATTGGCAGCGAGCCCAGCGTCATGGCGAGGGTGCGCTGCACCCCGTCGAGACCGTCGCGGCCGAGCAGCTTCCGGTTGCCGAGCGGGTAGGCGACGGCCGCGACCAGGACCGGGACGACGACCCGGGCGATCGTGCCCGCGTCCATGCCGTGCGCGTTCTGGGTCTGCGCGAGCACGACCCCGGCGACGATGAGCAGCGACACCGCGAGGGTGTGGCGCGGCACCCGCCCGCCGATCACGATCCCGGCGACGATCACGAGCTGCCAGGTCGCCGCGAGCAGCCAGCCCGCGCCCTCCTGGCTCGCCCAGGTCAGCGGCGCGTAGAACAGCCCGAACCCTACGGTCGACCAGCCCAGCCACGGCCCCGGCCGGGCGCGCAGACTCCGTACGACCCCGGGCAGCCCGCCCCGTACCCACACGAGGAGCACGAGCGGCGGCAGCATGAACAGATAGCGCAGGCTCGCGCTCCACAGCCAGGAGCCGCCCGCCAGGCTCATCTCGCGGTTGAGCACGAAGCTGGTCGCGAAACAGGCGGCGGCGAGCACGCCGAGCGCCATGGGCGCGGCGGCCCCTCGGTTCCGGTTCACGGCCGTACCACTCCCCTCGTACTCCTCGCGGCTTCCCGCACTCGGTCACAAACTAAAATGTTAGTTGTGACCGCAGATCAGCCAGCACCCGCCCCCGCTGCCACCCCCGCCGCCGCGGCCTCCGAGCCGTCCCGCCGCCTGCTGCGCGATGTCGCGTACGAGGCGCTGCTCGCCGCGATCGTGTCGGGCGAGCTCGCCCCCGGCGCGAAACTCGGCGACGTCGAGCTCGCCGCCCGCCTCGGCCTCACCCGCGCCCCGGTCCGTGACGCCCTTGCCCGGCTCGCCACGGAACGCCTCGTCGTGTCGAAACCGCAGAGCTACACGCGGGTCGCCCCGCTGGTCGCCGAGGAGATCCGGGGCGCGCTCGCCGTGGTCGGCGCGATGCACACCCTCGCGGTGCGCGAAGCCCTGCCGCGCCTGGAGCGGGACCACCTGGCCCGCATGCGCTCGGCGAACGCGGAGTTCGTACGAGCGGTGGGCGCGGGTGACATCGCGGCGGCGATCAGCGCGGACGACGCCTTCCACGCCGTCCCGGTCGCGGCGAGCGGCAACCAGCCCCTTGCCGACACGGTGGCCCGCTACACCCCGCTGCTGCGCCGCCTGGAACACCAGCGCTTCTCCAGCACGGCGGCCCGCGCCTCGGCCGCCCGCCACGAGGACCTGATCGCGGCGTGCGAGGCGCGGGACGCGGACCGGGCGGCGGAGATCTCGTACGAGATCTGGGCGGAACTGGAATGAGCTACCCGGCCCGGGGATAGACCCGCTCGTCGGGCAACAGGGCTTGGGCTGCGCCGAGTTGACCGTCCCGCACGAGCGCGTGGACGCGGTGCGCGAGCGGGGTCACGTCTTGGATGCCGACGATCCACTCGTCCGCGTACCGCCGCACGGCCTCCCCGGCGAGGCCGAGCTGCAGCGAGCGGCACGGCAGCGGCTGAAGCCGCAGATCCCGCTCGGGGTCCCACTGCACCCGGGCGGGCGCCTGCCTCAACTCCCGCTTCCAGTCGGCCGGTTCGCCGTGCAGCTCGCGTACGTAATGCGAAAGGCAGGCGTGATCGAGCGCCCAGTCGAACCCGTCCCGCCGGATCTCGACGGCGAGCACGGTGCGCTGCCCGTCCTTCGTGCCCCACCCCGAGCGGTACATCATCCACAGGAACGACGGCTTGACCCAGGTCATCCGCTCCCGCTTCCAGGCCGCCGGAAACCGCCCCTCGCGCGCGGCGGGCAGCCCGAGCGCCGGGTCGTACGCCTGGTAGACGGTGACCGTCGACTCGGTGTGCAGCGCGCGGATCTGCTGGCGGGGCGGGGTGGGGGTGCGGTCGTGCGCGCCTTCCGTGGCTTCTGTGGCTTCCCTGGCTTCCATGGGGGAAGCGTGGCCCGGCGGGGCGGGGTGTGACCAGCGAATATCGGGCTGCCGGCCGGCGGAGGCTGGCCGGCGCTCGACGTACTCGGACGCTGCTCCACCCGGCGGCCGGCGCGGACCCGATCCTGGTCCGGCGGCCGGGCCGACCCGGGGTTCGTCGACGGGGTCAGCGCCGCCGGGCCTGATGAGGGTGGTGCCGGATCTCCACATCGGCATCGGTGACCGCCGAAAGGTCCCCCCGCGCCCGAGCCGCCCGCCGCAGCCCGGCCAACTCCGCGCACACCGCACAGCCCTGAGCGGGCTGGGGCGGCGCATGCGGCAGCGCCAGATGTACGGGGTCCCCCATGGTCGTCCTCGGATTGCTCACGCCTACCGCCTGTCAGGCCGATTGCTGATGTCCCCAGCAATTCACCCGAACCCGCACCCCCGTACGCCAGGAACCGCTCGGACTCCCCCGAACGGACCCTGGCCGACAGCCGGTCGCCTTACGAAGCGGGCCAGGAGGTGCCCGACCGTGAGACGGGAGCGGGCCCTCACCTTGCCGGAGGCCGCAGTTCGACCGACCTGCGCAGCGCAGCGGCCAACTCCTCGACACGACCGGCGTCGATCACGCCGACGTGCACCTGAGCGGTGCCCCGGTAGTGCACCTGGGGGCGGATCGCAGCCCGCACGGGCTCAGGGAATCCGAGCGCCTCCAGCACCTCCGTGAGTGCGTTACAGGCGCCCTCGGCCCGGGTCCACGCATCACGCCATGCTTGCATTTCCACTACCGCCCCCCGAGGTGCTTCTTGGGGTGCGAGGCCAACTCGACGTTGCAGTCCGAGACGGCGGACAGGTCCCCGGCGCCGTACGCCGCCGTGCGCTGCTGCGCGAGGGCGGCGCAGACACCGCAACCCGGCTCAGGTGCGGGGGGTGTGCGGGGAAGGGACAGTTGGACCGGCGGGTCCATCGTGGTGCTGGGGCTGCTCACTGGGATTCCTTCCCTCGGGTGTCGGCAGCACTGATGCTTCACCCGGTGGGCAACTCGTTCTAGGGCCTTTCCTGTTGGGGCAAGAATCTGTCCCGGACGCCCTCGACCAGGGCTCTCATGGCATCGCCGTAGACCGCCACCGCGGCGAACCGCTCGAAGGTGTCGAGGTAGAGCTCGACGTCCTTCGGGTCGCGGGTGGTGACCTCGGAGTGGAACGTTTCCACGATGACGAGCCGGTCGTCGTGCAGGCTGAAGCAGGTCATGGGGAAGTCCGGCATCCGGCGGTCGGACGGCAGGACACCGAGCGAGACGTTGGGCAACCTGGACACGGACACGAGCCGGTCCAACTGGAGCGCCATGATCACGGGCTCGCTGATACGCCACCGGAGTACGTGCTCGCAGATCAGGAAACAGAAGTGCCGGCCTGGCTCGTAGAGGACGGACTGCCGTTCGAGGCGGGCCGCCACGGTCTTGGCCCTGGTGTCCTCCGGCAGGGCCGGAGGCAGGGCGAAGACGGCAGAGGCGTACTCGGGTGTCTGGAGGAGTCCGGGGACGAGCTGGCCTTGGAAGAGTCTGAGCGTGGTGGTGCCGGCCTCGATGGCGCGGATGGTCTTCTGGTGCTTCCACGGGCCCGTGCGACGCAGCAGGCGCCAGGCGGTGGCTTCGGTGGCTTCGGCGCGGGCTGTCGCCAGGAACTCTTCCTTGACCTCCTGGCTCACGCCAATGGCGGTGAGGACCAGGTCCACGTCCTGGACGGTCGGTCGCACCTTGCCGGTCTCGATCTTCGACAGCTTCCCGGCAGACATGGAAGCCCTGCGGGCCACCGAGTCACCCGTGAGTCCGGATGCGTCGCGCAGTGCCCGCAGGGCTTTCCCGATCGAGTCGTTGGTCAGCGGTGCCGCTCCCAGTAGTCCGCGAACGCGACCGCTGCGGCCAAGGCGCGGTCCCGGTAGCCCTGGTACTCGGCAAGTCTGTGGGCAGGAAGCAGTTCGGCGCCGATGAACGCGCCATCGGGTGTGTAGTGCATCCGGTACACCTTCTGGTCGTCGAACAACCAGAAGTCGTGATCAGGCAGGTTGGTCACGTCTTGCTCGGCCCGGTCGATGATGCCGATGGTCTCGCCGGCCGTGATGTTGCCCGGGTAGGCGGCGAGTTCGTACCGCAGGTAGTCGGTCAGCGGAGAGCTCAGCACATGGACGCGCGAGACCTGCTTGCCCTTGTCGGTCATCGACCGCACCCAAGGGTTGTCGTCCCAGTCAGGGCCCATGTCCCCGTCGGCCAGGAAGCGTTCGAACTCCTCGCGCTCCTCCTCCACGCTGTAGACGGAGAGCGTCTCCAAACGGAAGGCGGTCCGCTCGAAAGTCTCGAAGAGACGGCTGAACTCCTCACCGCTGAGCACGGAAGTACTCCTCCAGCACTGCGGCCGGGACCACGACGGCGGTCTCGCCCTCTGGCAGATCGAGCTGCGCCAGCCGCTCGGGGTCGGTAATGACGTAGCCCTGGACCACGTAGTCCGTGGCGTCCTCGGTGCCCCACAGCGTCGGGCACGTTCCGTTCCTGCACTCCGGGTCACCGGACAGCTTCCGCAGCATTCTTGGCCCCCACACGTCGGTGCAGCGTGTCGCGTTCGATGCTCCCGAGCCGCTTGCGGCCAGGTCAAGCGCCGGTTCTTTCCAGAACAGGAAACGAGTCGTCCTCCGGGGCGTCGGAGGACACGACGCGCCTCGGCTCACGGCCAGGGCCGACGGCGACACCCGCCGACCCCGCAACGCGAATCAGCCGGCCTCGGCAATGCCGACCGGGCAGGACACCCCCGTCCCCCCGATCCCGCAGTACCCCGCCGGGTTCTTGTCCAGGTACTGCTGGTGATAAGGCTCCGCAGCGTAAAACGGGCGCCCCTCCGCCGGGAGTAGCTCTGTCGTGATCGTGCCGTGGCCCGAGGCCGTCAGGACCTTCTGGTAGGCCTCGCGGGAGGACTTGGCGATGGCGGCCTGGGCGGGGGTGTGGGTGTAGATCGCCGAGCGGTACTGGGTGCCCACGTCGTTGCCCTGGCGGAAGCCCTGCGTCGGGTCGTGGTTCTCCCAGAACACCTTCAGGAGCTGCTCGTAGGAGACGAGGGCGGGGTCGTACACCACCCGGACCGCCTCCGTGTGGCCCGTCAGGCCCGAGCAGACCTCCTCGTACGCCGGGTTCACCGTGCTCCCGCCCTGGTAGCCGGCCAGCGTCGTCCAGACGCCCGGGGTCTGCCAGAACTTGCGCTCGGCGCCCCAGAAACAGCCCATCCCGAAGTCCGCGACCTCAAGCCCCTCGGGGTACGGGCCCGCCAGCGGGTTGCCCAGGACCGTGTGCCGGGACGGCAGGGTGAATTCGGGCTCCGGGCGTCCCTTGAGGGCCTGCTCGGGGGTGGGCAGCTCGGGCGTGCGGCGGCCGAAGATCATCGGGGGCTCCTCGGAAAGGTGTGGTCCCTCTGTGGGTGCCTAGTGGCTCCCTCTGTGTGTGCCTCTACGGAACGTACGGCCGGGCCGAGAGATTCCGGCCCCCCCCCAATCGGCCCCCCCAATCGGCCACCCGAATCGGCCACCCGAATCGGCCTCGCGCTACGGCCGCCGCAGCGTCGCAGGGCTGCCCCCGTTCGCCTCGTAGCCCGCCACCGCCAGGGCCCGGCACAGGGTGTAGTCCGCCGCCGGGTCCTCGGAGACCGTCCAGGGGAGGGCGCCCACATAGCCGTCCAGGGCGACGAACTGGTCCATCGACTCCGCCCAGCGTTCGGCGCGCACCAGGAAGAAGACCAGGAGGTGGCGGACCTGGGGCAGGACCGGGTCGTCGGGGCGGGCCTGGTGGACGGCGTGCAGGGCGCCCTCCATGGCGCGGCTCACCACCGCCGTGCGGTAGAAGTCGCTGACCATGACGACGTCGGGGACGTGCTCGTACACCGCGAAGAGGGGGAGCGCGGAGAGGAGGGAGCCGCGCGGGGCGCGGGCCGCCGCCGACGTCGCGAACTCGTCGGCCTGCGTGCGCGAGCCGTGCCACTTCTCGCAGTGGTAGTGCAGCGCCGCGAGGTGCGCGCCCATGTGGTGCGGGGCGCGGTCCATGACCTTGGCCCACAGCTGGTCGAACTCCGGGCGGGGGTAGGCGAGTCCGCGGGCCACCGCGAGTTCGGTGATGTACGGGACGGGGTCGCCCGGCGCGAGCAGCGCGGCCTCGCCGCACACAGTGCGGGCCTCCTCCAGGATGATGCGGAAGTCGTCCTGGCCGACGGACGAGGACCGCCAGGCCTGCTGGACCAGGAACTCCGCGTGCACCTGCGCGGCCCCCGCGTCCTTCGGCGCCTCGGAGCGCCACTTGCGCAGCCAGGCCCCGCCGACGCCCGGGCGCTGGGCGAGCTCCAGGGAAGCCGCGCCCGCGAAGGCCTGGACGCGCTGCCAGCGCCGCTCGCCCTCCTTCGGGGTCTCGGCGAGGAGGCGGGCGGCCGGCTTCCAGTCCTGGGTCTGCTGCACGACGGCGAGCACGTCGAGGAGATCCTGGTCGGGCCCGGGCATGCGCACGTCGAGCTCCTCCTGGAGCGCGAAGCCGTACGCCGCCGGGTCGGCGGCATCGGGCGCACCGGGCCGGGACAACTGGATGCCGCCCCCGCCGCGGCGGAACACGAACCGGCCGATGATCGCGACGAGCATGCACAGCGCGAGCAGGGTCCACAGAATCTCCATGCCCTCCAGCGAACCAGACCGCGGCCGGATATGACGAACCCGGCGGGCCGACGAACTAGGCTCTGGACCATGAGCCACGAGCACCTCGACAAGAGCTTCGAGACCATCGCGATCCACGCCGGGAACACCGCGGATCCGCTGACCGGTGCGGTCGTACCCCCGATCTACCAGGTCTCCACCTACAAGCAGGACGGCGTGGGCGGCCTGCGCGGCGGCTACGAGTACAGCCGCAGCGCGAACCCGACGCGGACCGCCCTCGAAGAGAACCTGGCGGCCCTCGAAGGCGGCCGCCGAGGCCTCGCCTTCGCGTCCGGTCTCGCCGCCGAGGACTGCCTGCTGCGTACGCTGCTCGCCCCCGGCGACCACGTCGTGATCCCGAACGACGCCTACGGCGGCACGTTCCGCCTGTTCGCGAAGGTCGTCTCGCGCTGGGGCGTCGAGTGGTCGGTCGCCGACACCTCGGACCCGGCGTCGGTGCGGGCCGCCGTCACCGACCGTACGAAGGTCATCTGGGTGGAGACGCCCTCCAACCCGCTGCTCGGGATCACGGACATCGCGGCCGTGGCGCAGGTGGCGGCGGACGCGGGCGCCAAGCTCGTCGTCGACAACACCTTCGCGAGCCCCTACCTCCAGCAGCCGCTGTCGCTGGGCGCGGACGTCGTCGTGCACTCGCTGACCAAGTACATGGGCGGCCACTCCGACGTCGTGGGCGGCGCGCTGATCGCCAACTCGGCGGAGATCGGCGAGGAGTTGGCGTACCACCAGAACGCGATGGGCGCGGTCGCCGGGCCCTTCGACTCGTGGCTGGTGCTGCGCGGCATCAAGACCCTGCCGGTGCGCATGGACCGGCACAGCGAGAACGCGGGCAAGGTCGCCGAGATGCTGACCCGGCACGCCAAGGTCACCCAGGTCCTGTACCCGGGGCTGCCCGAGCACCCGGGGCACGACGTCGCGGCCAAGCAGATGCGTGCCTTCGGCGGCATGGTCTCCTTCCGCGTCGAGGGCGGCGAGGAGGCGGCGGTCGAGGTCTGCAACCGTACGAAGCTGTTCACGCTCGGCGAGTCCCTCGGCGGGGTCGAGTCGCTGATCGAGCACCCGGGCCGCATGACGCACGCCAGCGTCGCGGGCTCCGCGCTTGAGGTCCCGGCGGACCTCGTTCGGGTCTCGGTGGGCATCGAGAACGCGGACGATCTCCTCGCCGACCTTCAGCAGGCGCTGGGTTAAGGGGACATCCCCCTAGAGCCCTTCGACGGGTGGCGTCACCGTGGACGGCGGCGCCACCCAGGGCTGGGCGATCGACGCCCACACCAGAAAGACGATCACCGCAGCCGCGAGCAGCACCCACAGGGTGCGGCGCACCAGGCGTCGGCGGTGCAGCATGCGCAGGCCCAACTCGGTTGCCCGGGTAGCCAGTTCGGCCGGTACGGCCGGGTGCGGGCCGCCCTCCAGGAGACGGCGGACCTCGGCGGTCTTGCGGTCGGGCGTACTCATCGGACAGCCTCCCGTGCCGGGGCCCCGGTCAGGTGGACGCGGCCGCTCATGTGGCCACCCCGGGGGCCGGGGCGGCGGGCGCGGGCGGCGTCGGCGGGGTGCTGCGCATGGTGGCGATCGCCCGGGTGCAGATGGCGCGGACCCGGTCGGCCGGCAGCCCGACCAGCGCCGCCGTCTGCTCCTCGGCGACCCCTTCGTACAGCCGCAGGACGAGGATGAGCCGCTCCTGCGGGGTGAGCCGCGCGAGCAGCCCCTCGTCGGCGTGCGGCCGGGGCAGGCCGGGGACGACCGGCCGGTGGTGGCGCCAAGCCGCGCGGGCGAACCGGGCGGCGAGCTCCTGGCGGGTGCGGTCGTACGGGTCCTCACCGCGCAGCCGGTGCCAGCGGGCGTACGTTTCGGCCAGGGCGGCGGTGAGCAGGCGCCGGGCGCGCGGGTTGTCGTCCGGGAGCTCGGCGGTGAGCAGGGTGGCGGCATGCAGCAACCGGCCGCCCGCGCCCGCCACGTATGCCTCGAACTCCCGGGTGCGGCGGCGGTGTTGGCTGGAGTGCCGCTCGCGCATGAGCCTCATATGAGGGCAGGCGCGAGCCCCCGGTCAAGAGGTCGGCGCGGACGGCTCCTGAGTGGCCGACTGGCGGGCCGAGAGCGCGGAGTTGAAGCGGGTGAGCAGCGTGCAGAACGACTCCCGCTCGTGCTCCGTCCACCCGTCGGTGACCTGGGCCATCAGCTCGCGCCGTGAGGAGCGCACCTCTTCGAGGCGGGACTGGCCGCGCGGGGACAGCTGGAGCACTACCGCCCGGCCGTCCTCGGGGTGCGAAGTGCGCTTGACCAGGCCGGTGTCGACGAGCGGCGCGACCTGGCGGGTCACGGTCGACGAGTCGATCCCCATGCCCGCGGCGAGTGCCTTGACGCCCATCGGGCCTTCCAGGTCAAGCCGGTTGAGCAGCAGGTACGCGGCCCGGTCCATCGAGTTGCGGACCTGTCCGACGCCGCCGAGCCTGGTCTGCTCGGCGCGGCGGGCGAACACGGCCACCTGGTGCTGGAGGGCATCGAGGAGGCCGGGGTCAAGCGGGGGAGTCATGTCCTGAACTGGGGGCATGGCCGGGGCTCTCTCGTGCGGGTGTCGGTGTGGTGGGGGACAGAGTACGCGGCCCGACCGGCATACGTACCGGCGGTGCGCAAACCTGTGGACAACTCCCGTGCGCATGAGAATCCGGGCGGCCGGAAAGGGGCGTGAGCTGCAAGACTTGCTGTCATGAGCTTCAGTACGTCTGGCCCCTTGCACCACCTCATCCTCGATGACATCCGCGGCGCGCAGAAGATGCTGTCGGGGGTGGCCCGCACCACCGCGATGGAGGGGTCCCGCCACCTGTCGTCGCTGGTGGGAGCCCCGGTCCACCTCAAGTGCGAGAACCTCCAGCGCACCGGTTCGTTCAAGCTGCGCGGGGCGTACGTACGGATCGCGGGGCTGCGTCCCGAGGAGCGGGCGGCCGGGGTCGTCGCCGCGAGCGCGGGCAACCACGCGCAGGGCGTGGCCCTGGCCTCCTCGCTGCTCGGCGTGCACTCGACGGTGTTCATGCCCATGGGCGCCCCGCTGCCGAAGGTCGCCGCGACCCGGCACTACGGCGCGGAGGTGATCCTGCACGGCACGGTCGTGGACGAGACGCTGGCCGCCGCCGAGGCGTACGCGGCCGAGACCGGCGCGGTGTTCATCCACCCCTTCGACCACCAGGACATCATCGCCGGGCAGGGCACGGTGGGCCTGGAGATCCTGGAGCAGTGCCCCGAGGTGCGCACCATCGTCGTCGGCATCGGTGGCGGCGGTCTTGCGGCGGGCATCGCGGTCGCGGTGAAGGCGCTGCGGCCCGACGTGAAGATCGTCGGCGTGCAGGCGGCGGCCGCCGCGGCCTACCCGCCCTCGCTGGCCGTCGGGCACCCCGTTGCCATCGACCCGGCGCCGACGATGGCCGACGGGATCAAGGTGGGGCGGCCCGGGGACATACCGTTCGCGCTGGTCAGCGAGCTGGTGGACGAGGTGCGTACGGTCTCCGAGGACGAGCTCTCCAGTGCGCTGCTGCTCTGCCTGGAGCGGGCGAAGCTGGTCGTGGAGCCGGCCGGGGCGAGCCCGGTGGCCGCGCTGCTCAGCGATCCGGGGGCATTCCGGGGGCCGGTCGTCGCGGTGCTCTCCGGCGGCAATGTGGACCCGCTCCTGATGCAGCGGATCCTGCGGCACGGCATGTCGGCGGCGGGCCGCTACCTGTCGCTGCGCCTTCGCCTGACGGACCGGCCCGGGGCGCTGGCCTCGCTTCTCGGGGAATTGTCAGTGCTGGATGCCAATGTGTTGGACGTGAGCCACGTGCGGACCGACCCTCGGCTCGGACTCACGGAGGTGGAGGTCGAGTTGCAGTTGGAGACGAAGGGCCCGGAGCACTGCGCGGAGGTGTCGGCGGCGCTGCGGGAGGCGGGCTACACGGTCATGGGCTGATCCGGGACCTGTGCGTGACCAGGGGGTGAGGAAGGTCGCGCAGGACCGCTGACAGGACGCGATGTATCGCGTTATGGTGTGGCTCGACAAAGGCTCCACCGGGCACTCCATGCCCGGAAAATCTAGGATTTGTCCAGGAAGTCACACCCAACTCTGGGGGGTACCCACATGCCAGGCGCCATCTACGCCGAAGGCCTGGTGAAGACTTTCGGCGACGTAACGGCTCTGGACGGCGTGGACCTCGATGTCCCGGAAGGGACGGTCCTCGGCCTGCTCGGCCCCAACGGCGCCGGCAAGACCACCACCGTGCGCGTCCTGACCACCCTGCTCCAGCCCGACCGCGGCAAGGCGGTCGTCGCGGACATCGACGTCCTCAAGCATCCCAACGAAGTCCGCCGGTCCATCGGCCTGTCCGGCCAGTTCGCGGCCGTCGACGAATACCTCACCGGCCGCGAGAACCTCCAGATGGTCGGCCAGCTCTACCAGATGAACGGCAAGGCCGCGAAGGCGCGCGCGGGCGAACTGCTCGACCGCTTCAACCTGGCCGACGCCGCCGACCGCCCCGCCAAGACGTACTCCGGCGGCATGCGCCGGCGCCTCGACCTCGCGGCCGCCCTCGTCGTCTCGCCGCCCGTCATGTTCATGGACGAGCCGACCACCGGCCTCGACCCGCGCAACCGGCAGCAACTGTGGGAAGTCATCCAGGAGTTGGTGGCCGGCGGCACCACCCTGCTGCTCACCACCCAGTACCTCGAAGAGGCCGACCGCCTCGCGCACGACATCTGCGTCGTCGACCACGGCAAGGTCATCGCCCGCGGCAGCTCCGACCAGCTGAAGGCCCGCACCGGCGGCGAGCGCGTCGAAGTCGTTGTCCACCAGAGCGACCAGATA
Source organism: Streptomyces sp. WM6378 (assembly GCF_001279695.1). GTDB lineage: Bacteria > Actinomycetota > Actinomycetes > Streptomycetales > Streptomycetaceae > Streptomyces. Next base: position 88,063 of record NZ_LGDD01000177.1, on the reverse strand, counting down.
GCCCCGGCCCGCGAGGTCCTGGCGGGCTTCGGCAAGGGCGAGGTCAAGGTCGAGGAACACACCCGCCAGCTCACCGTCCCGGTCGCCGGCGGCGCGAAGCTGCTCGCCGAGGTCATCCGCGAACTCGACACCAGGGGCGTGGAGATCGACGACATCGGCCTGCGCCGCCCCACCCTCGACGACGTCTTCATCTCCCTGACCGGCCACGCGGCCGAGATCCCCAAGGAAGAGGAAGAAGACCCCGCCGACGCCCACGGCAGGTCCAAGGGCCACAAGGAGGCCGCGAAGTGAGTGCCATCACCGACGTCGTACCCGCACCGCGGGCTCGGGGCGGCATCGGCGGGTCCGTACGGGACTCGCTGGTCGTTGCCAAGCGGAACTTGATCCGCATGACCCGGATCCCGGAGATGGTCATCTTCGGCCTCATCCAGCCGATCATGTTCGTGGTGCTGTTCAGCTACGTCTTCGGCGGCTCGGTCAACATCGGCGGCACCACCGACGCCGGCGCCTACCGCGAGTTCCTGATGGCCGGCATCTTCGCGCAGACCGTCACCTTCGCGACCGCCGGAGCGGGCGCGGGCATCGCCGACGACATGCACAAGGGCCTCATCGACCGCTTCCGCTCGCTGCCCATGGCGCGGGGCGCGGTCCTGACCGGTCGCACGCTCGCCGACCTCGTGCAGACCACCCTGACCGTCGTCGTCCTCGCGATCGTGGCCCTCCTGGTGGGCTGGCGCATCCACAACGGCCTGCCCAAGATGCTCGGCGCCTTCGCCCTGCTGCTCCTGCTCGGGTACGCGTTCTCCTGGATCGGCGCCCTGATCGGCCTGTCCGTACGTACCCCCGAGGCGGCCACCTCGGGCGGGCTGATCTGGCTGTTCCCGGTCACCTTCGTGTCCAACGCGTTCGTGAACACCTCGGGGATGACGGCCTGGCTGCGCCACATCGCCGAGTGGAACCCCTTCAGCGCGACCGTCCAGGCCTGCCGCACGCTGTTCGGCAACCCGGGTGTGGTCGACTCCAGCGCCTGGCCGATGCAGCACCCGGTCTGGGCCTCGCTGCTCTGGTCGATCCTGATCATCGTGGTCTTCCGCACGCTGGCGGTCCGCAAGTACCGCTCGGCCACCGCCTAGCAGCACGAAGCCCCCGGCCGCTGGAAAGGCGCGGTCGGGGGCTTCGTGCTGCGTACAGCAGGGCGTGCGGGTGTCAGCCGGTGAACGGCTCGGCCGCGAGGATCTTCACCGAGGCCTTCTTGCCGTTGGGCAGCTCGTACTCGGCGTCCTCGCCGACCTTCTTGCCGTTCACGCCGGAGCCGAGCGGCGACTGCGGCGAGTACGTCTCGAAGTCGCCCGAGGCGTACTCGCGCGAGGCCATCAGGAACTGCAGGGTGTCGTCCTCGTCGCCGTCGAAGGCGATCGTGACGAGCATGCCGGGGGCCACCACGCCGTCCGCGGCGGGGGCCTCGCCGACCTTGGCGTGCTCCAGGAGCTGGGTCAGCTGGCGCACCCGGAGCTCCATCTTGCCCTGCTCCTCCTTGGCCGCGTGGTACCCGCCGTTCTCCCGGAGGTCACCCTCCTCACGGGCCGCCGCGATCTTTACGGCGATCTCCGTGCGCGCGGGACCAGACAGGTACTCCAGCTCGGCCTTGAGCTGGTTGTACGCCTCCTGGGTCAGCCAGGTGACGTTGTCGCTGGTCTGGGTCACAGGTGCTCCTCGTCGGTACTGGGAATACAAAGCATCGCCCTACCCCAAAGCATGTGCCTGGATGGGTGGGCGAAACCACGAGCCTAACAATTCAGGCGCCGTAGGGGGAGGACATAAACCGCTAGAACTTCATCAACGCAGGTCAGAGCCTGTGCGTCGTCAACCTTGATCAATAACTTGAGCAGTACGGGGCCGGGGCGGGCCGCTGCGGCTCAGTCGGACTGGCAGCTGACCAGGTCGGCGGCCGTCGCCCGCGAGGTCGTCGTGATCGTGACGACCTTGTCGACCTGTTTGACCGGCTCGTCGAACCGGAAGTCCGCCCGGCCCACGTCGTCGCCGCTGGTCTGCTGGGCGCGCAGGGTGCAGGTGCCCTTGGCGTTCTTGTCCTTGACGACTTCGAGGTGCACCTCGACCGAGGTGTCCGAGACCACCTTGAACTTGATCACCTGCGCGGAGAGCGACTGCCCGCCCACGTAGTCGTAACCGATCCAGCCGATCACGCCGAGCAGCACGATTCCGAGCACCGAGCCGACGATCTTCAGCTTGCGGTCCGCGCGCTCGTCCGCCGAACGCCCGTAGCGCCCCTGAGGGAGCTGCTCGCGAACAGCGGCCATGATCGTCCTCCTGCTGGTGGGGGTCGCCGGAATTTTCCGCCCCCCGATTCGGTCACTATAGAAGCCGCCCATTGCGCCGATCACAGAGGGCGCCGAATTCACTTACTGAGCCACCGAGGATCGAGTCTTGACTGAGCAGCTGCGACTGATGGCCGTCCACGCCCACCCCGACGACGAGTCGAGCAAGGGCGCGGCCACCATGGCGAAGTATGTGTCCGAGGGGGTGGACGTGCTGGTCGTGACCTGCACCGGAGGCGAGCGCGGCTCCATCCTCAACCCCAAGCTCCAGGGCGACAAGTACATCGAGGAGCACATCCACGAGGTCCGCAAGAGAGAGATGGACGAGGCGCGCGAGATCCTCGGCGTGAGCCAGGAGTGGCTCGGCTTCGTCGACTCGGGGCTGCCCGAGGGCGACCCGCTGCCGCCGCTGCCGGAGGGCTGCTTCGCCCTGGAGGACGTGGACGTCGCGGCCGGCCGCCTCGTGCGGTCCATCCGCAACTTCCGTCCGCAGGTCATCACGACGTACGACGAGAACGGCGGCTACCCGCACCCCGACCACATCATGACGCACAAGATCACGATGGTGGCCTTCGAGGGCGCGGCCGACACCGAGAAGTTCCCCGAGGACGAGTTCGGCCCGGCCTTCCAGCCGCAGAAGCTCTACTACAACCAGGGCTTCAACAAGCCGCGCACGGTCGCCCTGCACGAGGCGCTGCTCGCCCGCGGCATGGAGTCCCCGTACGGCGAGTGGCTGGAGCGCTGGAAGGAGTTCGAGCGCGCCGAACGCACGCTGACCACGCACGTTCCGTGCGCGGAGTTCTTCGAGATCCGGGACAAGGCGCTCATCGCGCACGCCACCCAGATCGACCCGGACGGCGGCTGGTTCCGCGTGCCGCTCGACCTCCAGAAGGATGTCTGGCCGACCGAGGAGTACGAGCTCGCGAAGTCGCTCGTGGACACTTCCCTCCCCGAGGACGACCTCTTCGCGGGCGTACGCGACAATGCCTGATATGAGCGCAAGCCTCGCAATGACGCACATGATCCCGTTGGCCGACGAGATCAACAACGACAAGGTGACGCCGGGTGTCCTCGGCTTCATCGTCTTCGCCGCCCTCGCCCTTGGCGTGTGGATGCTGATGAAGTCGATGAACCGCCACATGGGCAAGGTCGACTTCGAGGAGACCCCGGACCCGTCCGCGGCGACCCCGGCGGCCGCCCCGGGCAAGGGCGCACCGAAGAACGCCTGACCCCCCCCTCGGGGTCTGCTGAGCGCCCCCGCCGCGCCCGTTCCGGGACGCGGCGGCGGGTGCTTCCGGCTGTGGCCGGCGGCGTCAGCGCCCCGCCCTCACCGGCACCCCCATGACCTCCCGGGCGTGCCGGTCCGGGACCATGCCCAGGTGCCAGGCCTGCCAGCCCGCCTCCAGGGAGATGCCGCGCTCCAGCACGAGCGCGAAGGCCTCCGCGCAGTCCTCCAGCTTGCCGTCGCGGGAGTCGTGGGTGGCGCGCAGGAGCTGGGCCACCTCCTCCTGGGCGACCGCCGTGCCGACGTCCACGCCGCCCGCGCCCGCGTACGGCAGCAGCGTGCAGCGAAGGAAGCGGGACCAGTCGCCGCCGCGCCGGTCGTCGTACGAGGCGAACAGCGCGGTCGCCTCGTCGCACAGCGCGAGCGCCGGCCCCGGGCGGTTGTTGCCCGCGTCGATCAAGGCGAGCTCCAGACACGTCCAGGCCTCGCCGTGCGCCACCCCGATGCGGTGGAAGTCGGCGCGCGCGTCGACCAGGAGCTGGCGGGCGAAGCCGGAGTTGCGCAGGTTGCCGGTCTGGGCGGCGCGCTGGTCGCGGGTGACCCGGCCCGAGTGGTGGCGGGTGCAGGCGAGCCCGTACACGTCGCGCATGCGGGAGAACATCGTGCGGGCCCGCTCCAGCTCGCGCACCGCCTGGTCGCGGTCGCCGCGCTCCTCCAGGGCCTGGCCCAGGTAGTACAGCGTCCAGGCCTCGCCGCGCGCGTCCTCCTGCTCGCGGTGGCGCGACAGGGCCTGGCGGAGCTGGTCGACGGCGGCCGACGCGTCGCCGTCGACGAGCCGGGCGCGGGCCAGCTGGGTCATCGCCCAGGCCTCGCCGCGGCCGTCGCGCGTGCGCCCGTACATGTCGAGCGCGGTGCGCAACTCCTCCTCGGCGCGCGGGACTTCGCCCATCCGCAGATACAGCTGGCCGAGCTGGAAGTGCGTCCAGGCCTCGCCGTGCAGCGACTCGTTCTCGCGGTGCAGGGCGAGCGCGGTGGCGAGCAGGGTCAGTGCGCCGGACAGGTTGGCGCGGTCGCGCTCGACCGCCGCAAGGGCGTGCAGCGACCAGGCGCGGTCGCCGGACAGCTCCTCGCCGGCCTGGAGGTCGATCGCCTCGCGCAGGCGGGTCGCGGCCTCGGCGAGGTTGCCCTGGTGGTGCAGGGTGATGCCGAGCGAGCACAGCGCGAGGGCCTGGCCCGCCTCGTGCTGGGCCTCGCGGTAGAGGTTGACCACGGACGACAGCGTCGTACGCGCCGTGTCGAGCTCGCCGAGCTGGCGGGCCGCGATGCCGGTGCGCCACTGCACGGAACGGACGAGCAGGCCCTGGTCGACGGCCTGGGTCAGCTCGCTGATCTCGCCCAGGCGGTAGAGGTCGCCGCGCAGCAGGCAGTAGTCGCACAGCGCGCCGAGCAGGCTGAGCACGGCCTCCTGGTCGACGCCCTCGGCCTGGCGCAGGGCGGCCGTGATGAAGCTCGACTCGTCGTCCAGCCAGCGCAGCGCCGCGTCCAGGGAGGGGAAGCCGTGCCCGCCGAACTGGCCGGCCCGCGTCGACATCTTGCCGTCGACCATGCGGCCCACCGCGTCCGCGAGCTCCGCGTAGTTGCGGATGAGGCGTTCTTGCGCGGCCACCCGCTCGGCCTGTTCCTCCTCGTCGGCGAGGCGGGCCTCGGCGAAGGACCTTACGACGTCGTGCAACCGGTAGCGGCTGCCGCGCACGTGGTCGATGAGCCCGGCCGCGGCAAGGGCCGCGAGCTGGCGCTGGGCCTCCTGCTCGTCGACGGCGAGCAGCGACGCCGCGGCCGCCGCGCCGAGCGAGGCCCGGCCCGCGAGCGCCAGGCGGCGCAGGAGGCGGCGGGCCGGCTCGGACTGGTCGGTGTAGCGCAGCCACAGGGCCCGCTCGGCGGGCGCCACCGGACCGTACGCCGCCAGGTCCGCGGCGAGGGCCCGCGCCGAACGCGGCCCGAGCGAGGACCCGGCGATGCGCAGCGCCAGCGGGAGCCCACCGCACAACTGCCGTACGAGCTCGGTCGATTCGGCGTCGTAGGGGCCGGGCTCCTTCTCCTCGGCGGACTCGCGAAGGAGTTCCTCCGCGCCCGCCGCGTCCAGTGGTTCGACGGCCAGCTGGTGCACCCACGCCGGGAAGTCGGCTGGCAGGTCGAGCGGTTGGGAGGAGGTCACGAGCACCAGGCCCTCGGAGCGCTGCGGCACCAGGGTGCGGACCTGCTCGGCGTCGTCGGTGTCGTCCAGTACGACGGTGACCGCGAGGCCCGTCAGGTGCTGGTGGTAGAGCTCGGCGAGGCGGCGCACCTGCTGTTCGGGGGAGGACCTCTCGCGGAACAGGAGCTGCTCGCGGGGCGCGCCGAGCCGGTTGAGCAGGTGAAGGAGCGCGTCCCTGGTCGGCAGCGGGCTCTCGCCCGACAGGCCGCCGCCGCGCATGTCGACCAGGCACGCGCCGCGGAACTGGTCGCGCAGCCCGTGCGCCGCCCGCACCGCGAGGGTGCTGCGGCCCGAACCCGGCGCGCCGTGCAGGACGACGACCACCGGGCGGGTCTCCGTCGAGGCCCGGGCCGCCTGCACCCACTGGCCGATCCGCGCCAGCTCGGAGCGCCGCCCCGCGAACGGGCCCTGGGGATCGGGCAGATGGCCGAACGACTGCTCAAGCACCGACCTGCGGCGGGCCGCCGCGCTCTTGTCCGTGCCGCGCAGCTGGGTGGGCACCTTCTTCTGCGGCGGCTTGGGGCTCACCGCGCGCTGCTGGTCCAGGAACGGCCGGATGCCCCGCACCTCAAGCGCCGTCAGCCACTGGAGCCGCAACTGCTCCAGGCCACCCGGCTGGCCGAGCGCCCCGGCCCGGCGGTGCGCGGCCGGCACGTGCGACGCCGTCACCTTGGCGACCGTCCCCGCGGCCCCGGCCACCGCCACGGCCGCCCCGGTGCCCACCGCGCCGCCCGCGCCGACCCCGAGCGCGATGTCGACGACCACGGCGGCGATCGCGCCAACTCCCGTGGCCAGTAAGCCGGTTGAGCCGCCGTCACGCTTGAATCGCTCGCCGAACGACAGCTGCCCGGCCGCCGCCTCGTCCAGGGCGTGGGTGTAGGCCGCGTACTCCTCCGCGGCGCTCTGGGCCAGCGCGTCGAGCGCGCCCCGGCCCCGGGAGAGCAGGGCGCTCCCGTCGGACCGTCCGCCGGAGCGCCGTACCTCTTCCTCCACGGCGCGTACCAACAGCCGCTCGGCCTCGGCCCGATGGCTGTCCCGCATGTGCGTCCCCCTCCGAGAGCCCGTCGCCCGCCTACGTCTCCAAGTGTCCAGCGTGACGCGCGTCGGCGCGAGGGAGTCGGCGGATCATCTCCCGTGTGGGGGAGTATGGGGTCATGCCGAACCGCCTCGCCCATGAGACGTCCCCCTATCTCCTGCAGCACGCCGACAACCCGGTCGACTGGTGGCCCTGGTCGCCCGAGGCCTTCGAGGAGGCCCGCGAACGCGGGGTTCCGGTGCTGCTCAGCGTCGGGTACAGCAGCTGCCACTGGTGTCACGTCCTCGCGCACGAATCGTTCGAGGACGAGGTCACGGCGGCCTTCATGAACGAGCACTTCGTGAACGTGAAGGTGGACCGCGAGGAGCGGCCCGACGTCGACGCCGTCTACATGGAGGCGGTGCAGGCGGCGACCGGGCAGGGCGGCTGGCCCATGTCCGTGTTCATGACCCCGGACGGCGAGCCGTTCTACTTCGGTACGTACTTCCCGCCCGAGCCCCGGCACGGCATGCCGTCCTTCCGGCAGGTCCTCGAAGGAGTCCAGGGCGCGTGGGCCAACCGGCGCGACGAAGTCGCGGACGTCGCCGGGAAGATCACCCGCGATCTGGCGGCCCGCGAACTGGATCACGGCGCGGGCGGAATGCCCGGCGAGGAGGAGCTCACCCAGGCGCTGCTCGGGATCGTCCGCGAGTACGACCCGGCGAGCGGCTGGCTCGGCAGCGGCGACACCAAGTTCCCGCCGAGCATGGTGATCGAGTTCCTGCTGCGCCACCACGTCCGGACCGGGTCCGAGGGCGCCCTGGAGATGGCCGAGGGCATGTGCGAGGCCATGGCCCGCTCCAGCCTGTACGACCAGCTGGGCGGCGGCTTCCACCGCTACGTACTGCGCCCGCGCCCGGGGGCCGCCCTGGTGCCGCACTTCGAGAAGATGCTGTACGACAACGCCCTGCTGTGCCGGGTGTACGCGCACCTGTGGCGGGTCACCGGCTCCGAGCTGGCACGCCGGGTCGCCCTGGAGACCGCCGACTTCATGGTGCGCGAGCTGCGCACCAACGAGGGCGGATACGCCTCCGCGCTGGACGCCGACAGCGACGATGGTGCCGGGCACCATGTGGAGGGCGCGTTCTATGTGTGGACGCCCGCGCAGCTCGCCGAGGTCCTGGGCGAGCGGGACGGCGAGGCGGCGGCCCGGCACTTCGGGGTGACGGAGGAGGGCACGTTCGAGGAAGGCGCGTCGGTACTCCAACTCCCTTGTGAGGGAGGCGAGTTGGCTGCATCCCTGGCGGATCAACTGCTGGCGGCGCGTGAGCTGCGGGAGCGGCCCGGCCGGGACGACAAGCTGGTGGCCGCCTGGAACGGCCTGGCGATCGCGGCGCTCGCCGAGGTGGGCGCGCTCTTCGACCGCCCGGACCTGGTGGAGCGCGCGACCGAGGCCGCGGACGTTCTCGTACGGGTCCACATGGACGGCCACGCCCGGCTCGCCCGGACCTCCAAGGACGGTCAAGTGGGCGCGAACAGCGGGGTGTTGGAGGACTACGCGGACGTCGCCGAGGGCTTCCTCGCGCTGGCCGGGGTGACGGGGGAGGGGGTCTGGCTGGAGTTCGCGGGGTTCCTGCTCGACATCGTCCTGGACCAGTTCGTCGGCGAGGAGGGCGTCCTTTACGACACGGCGCACGACGCGGAGAAGCTGATCCGGCGGCCCCAGGACCCGACGGACAACGCGACGCCCTCGGGGTGGACGGCCGCGGCTTCGGCCCTGCTGTCCTATGCGGCGCACACCGGGTCCTCGGCGCATCGGGAGGCGGCGGAGGGGGCGTTGGGGGTGGTCCGGACGCTCGGGCCGCGGGCGCCGCGGTTCATCGGGTGGGGTCTTGCGGCGGCTTCCGCGGCGCTGGACGGGCCGCGGGAGGTCGCGGTGGTGGGCCCGCCCAACGACCCGCGGACGGGGGCGTTGCACCGTACGGCGCTGCTGGCTTCCGCGCCGGGGGCGGTGGTGGCGGTGGGGATGCCGGGGGACGGGGAGTTCCCGCTCCTCGCGGACCGGCCGCTGGTGGACGGCTCTCCGGCGGCGTACGTGTGCCGGCGGTTCACTTGCGAGGCGCCGGTCACTTCGGCGGACGCGCTGGCTGAGGCCCTGAGTTAGCCCCCACCCCGCCCCTTCCCGCTGTAACACTCTGCGGCTCCGCCGCGTGGCCTCCGGGGGAGTGGGGTTGGCTGCGGCCAGGTGGGTGGCGCTGGGGGCGCTGCCCCCAGACCCCGCTCCTCAAACGCCGGAGAGGCTGGATTTTGCCGTGCGGCGGGTGCGGGCCGATGGGTGGCGCTGGGGCTCTGCCCCCGCCCCCCCGTTCGCGCCTTAAGGGCGCTCGTCCTCAATCGCCGGACGGGCTGAAAACGCTCGACCCTGCCAGGATCCATCCTGCTAGGGGCGCGGGGAACTGCGCGAGCAACCACGCACGGTCCGTAAGCCGAAAGGCACGGGGTCTGGGGCGGAGCCCCAGGCAACGGACCTCAGCCCATTCCCACCCCCGGAGGGTCCAGGGAAGGGGCGGGGAGGGGCAAACCGGGGTCTGGGGCGGAGGCCCCAGCGCACCCCGGCCTACTTCGTACCCAAGGTCAAGCCCTCGCTCAGCGTGTTCATCGTTCGGGCGATCAGGTCCAGGAAGTCGTCCTCGTGGTGGTGCTCCGCCCAGTACACCATCGCCTCGTGGAGCGCCCCGAGCACCGCCATCGCGAAGACCCGGACCTCCAGGTCCACCCCCTCCCGACCCGTCCGCTCCGCCAGCACCTCGCACAACAGCCGGCTCGTCGCAGCCACGGATTCCATCATGCGGGCCCGCAGCGCGGGGATCTCCGCGATCAGGCTGGTGCGCTGCAGGGTCTCCTCGCGGTCGTGCACCAGGGAGAGCCGGACCGCCTCGGTGATGATGGCCCGCAGCGATTCCAGCGGGGGTTCCCCGGCGGGCCGGGACCGCAACTCCCGCAGCATGATCGGGTCGAACTCGTCGGTCAGGACGATGTCTTCCTTGGTCGGGAAGTAGCGGAACACCGTCGAGGGCGAGACCTCCGCCGCCTCCGCGATCTGCTCGACCGTGGTTGCCTCGTACCCCTGCTCCGCGATCAGCCGGTACGTGGCCCGGCGGATCGCGGAGCGGGTCTTGATCTTCTTGCGTTCGCGCAGGCTCAGTTGAGGCTGGAGGCTCTCCGCGACCGAGTCGACCCGGTCGGCCGGGTCGACCGACTCGGCCGAGGTGACGGAGCCGGCGGCGGGGCTGGTGCGAGAGGTGGCGGCCATGTGGTCATTGTCCTGCATCGGGTGCGGCCGGAGCGACGCCGCCGGGCGCCGGACCTGCGGATTCGGTCTTCGGGAGCAGGGCCGCGGCGAGCAGCGCGGTCACCGCGGCGGCCGCGCAGCAGACGAGCAGGACGACGCCCATGCCGCGCACGTACGAGGAGCCGGCGGCCGGCAGGCGAGGGAGGTCGCCCGTCTTCGCGGACACTATGTGCGCCGCCACCACCGAATCCCCGGCCGCATGTGGTGCCCAGGCCGGCGGGCCGTCCGCGTACACCCCGGCGAGCGGTGAGCCGAGCAGGGCGATGCCGACGGCGCTGCCCACCTGACGCACCGTCATGAGGATCCCGGAGCCGCTGCCCGCGCGGTCCGGGGGCAGGGTGTCGAGGGCCGCCGTCATCGCGGGCACCATCGCGAAGCCGAACCCGAGTCCGGCCGGCGCGAGCCGGCTTGAGGTCCAGCATCGGGCGCGCGGCCCGCCGCTCCCGTACGAAAGGGTTGTGAGTGTCAACGGCTCGGGGAACGCGAAAGGGGCCCCCGGCGCCGATGCGCCGGGGGCCCTCAGGGGTCGAAGTCCGGGTTATCCGTGCTGGTAGGCGACGAGCGAGATGCCCACGTAGTGCACGACGAACGCGGCGAGCGTCAGCGAGTGGAAGACCTCGTGGAAGCCGAAGAAGCGCGGCGACGGGTTCGGGCGCTTGATGCCGTAGATGACGCCGCCCGCGCTGTAGAGGAGCCCGCCGACGATGACCAGGACGAGCACCGCGATGCCGCCGGCCCGCATGAAGTCCGGCAGGAAGAACACGGCCGCCCAGCCCATCGCCAGGTAGCAGGGCGTGTAGAGCCAGCGCGGGGCGCCGATCCAGAACACCCGGAAGGCGATGCCGGCCGCCGCGGCCGCCCACACCGCCCACAGCAGGACCCGGCCGGTGGAGTCCGGCAGCAGGAGCAGGGTGAGCGGGGTGTAGGTGCCCGCGATGATGAGGAAGATGTTGGCGTGGTCGAGGCGGCGCAGGATCGCCTCGCCGCGCGGGCCCCAGTTGCCCCGGTGGTAGAGACCGCTCACCCCGAACAGCAGGCAGGCGGTCAGGACGTAGATCCCGCAGGCGATCCGTGCCTTGGTGGAGTCCGCGAGCGCGGTCAGCACCAGGCCCGAGATCAGTACGGCCGGGAACATCCCGGCGTGCAGCCAGCCGCGCATCTTCGGCTTCACCTGTTGGGTCACCGGGTCGATCGCGGGGGCCATCACCTGATCAGTCATGGTCCGCATGCTACCTACGGCCCCGTAGGTTACGGATAGGTACGGCCCGTCACTGAGCGTCCTTCAGTGGTCGGGTAAGTGAACGGCAAATGGCAGTTAAGAAGGCGGTAAGTGGTGATGCTCACGTGAGAGGCCCCCTGGACATATGGGCGAACGACGCGGAAGATCAGATGAGTGCGGTCGGCACCGGATGAGCGCCAAGAGGATCCACGGGGTCAAGCATCCGGGTCGCAGCCCCCACGGGGCGGCAATGAAGTAGTACGTCAACCCCTCCAAAGACCCTCATCAAGGAGCGATCGTGGCGCGCGATATCGCGGCTCCCCTCTCTGTCCCCACCAAGCACCAGGAACTGATCTCGTGGGTCAACGAGATCGCGGAACTGACCCAGCCGGACAGTGTGGTCTGGTGCGACGGATCCGAGGCAGAGTACGAGCGCCTGTGCGGGGAGCTCGTCGCCAAGGGCACCTTCAAGAAGCTCGACGAGGCCAAGCGCCCCAACTCGTACTACGCCGCCTCCGACCCCCGTGACGTCGCCCGGGTCGAGGACCGTACCTTCATCTGCTCCGAGAAGGAGGAGGACGCGGGCCCGACCAACCACTGGAAGGCCCCCGCCGAGATGAAGGACGTCTTCGCGGGCGAGAAGGGCATCTTCCGCGGCTCGATGCGCGGGCGCACGATGTACGTCGTCCCCTTCTGCATGGGCCCGGTCGGCTCGCCGCTCTCCGCGATCGGCGTCGAGATCACCGACTCCGCCTACGTCGCCGTGTCGATGCGCACCATGACCCGCATGGGACAGCGCGTCCTGGACGAGCTCGGCATGGACGGTTTCTTCGTGAAGGCCGTCCACACCCTCGGCGCCCCACTGGCCGAGGGCGAGGCGGACGTGCCGTGGCCGTGCAACACCACCAAGTACATCTCGCACTTCCCCGAGTCGCGCGAGATCTGGTCGTACGGTTCGGGCTACGGCGGCAACGCCCTGCTCGGCAAGAAGTGCTACGCGCTGCGCATCGCCTCCGTCATGGCGCGCGACGAGGGCTGGCTCGCCGAGCACATGCTCGTCCTCAAGCTGACCCCGCCGAGCGGCGAGCCCAAGTACGTCACCGCGGCCTTCCCGAGCGCCTGCGGCAAGACCAACCTCGCCATGCTGGAGCCGACCATTCCCGGCTGGAAGGTCGAGACCATCGGCGACGACATCGCCTGGATGCGCTTCGGCGAGGACGGCCAGCTGTACGCGATCAACCCCGAGGCCGGCTTCTTCGGCGTCGCGCCCGGCACCGGCGAGCACACCAACGCCAACGCCATGAAGACGATGTGGGGCAACTCCGTCTTCACCAACGTCGCGCTCACCGACGACGGCGACGTGTGGTGGGAGGGCATGACCGAGACGGCGCCCGCGCACCTCACGGACTGGAAGGGCAACGACTGGACGCCCGCCTCCGACACCCCGGCCGCGCACCCCAACGCCCGCTTCACCGTGCCGGCCGGCCAGTGCCCGATCATCGCGCCCGAGTGGGAGGACCCCAAGGGCGTGCCGATCTCGGCGATCCTGTTCGGTGGCCGTCGCGCCTCCGCGGTGCCGCTGGTCACCGAGTCCTTCGACTGGAACCACGGTGTCTTCCTCGGTGCGAACGTCGCCTCCGAGAAGACCGCCGCCGCCGAGGGCAAGGTCGGCGAGCTGCGCCGCGACCCGTTCGCGATGCTGCCGTTCTGCGGCTACAACATGGGCGACTACATGGCCCACTGGGTCAAGGTCGGCGCCAACGCCGATGCCGCCAAGCTGCCGAAGATCTACTACGTGAACTGGTTCCGCAAGAACGACGCGGGCAAGTTCGTGTGGCCCGGCTTCGGCGAGAACAGCCGCGTCCTGAAGTGGATCGTGGAGCGCCTCGAAGGCAAGGCCGAGGGCGTCGAGACCCCCATCGGCATCCTGCCGACGAAGGAGTCCCTGGACACCGACGGCCTGGACCTGCCCGACGCCGACCTCGACTTCCTGCTCAAGGTCGACAAGGAGGTCTGGCGCGAGGAGGCGGCGCTGGTGCCCGAGCACCTCAACACCTTCGGCGACCACGCGCCTAAGGAGCTGTGGGACGAGTACCGCGCCCTGGTGTCCCGCCTCGGCTGACCGCCCCGAAACCCCCTCCGGTCACGGCCGCCTGTCCTGGCCCGGCCGGAGGTGTTCGCGGCGGGTCGGTTCGACATCCGCCCTGACCTGTGGGGTCACTCGTGACCCGCCGCGTATACAGGCCGACCCCCGGAGTTCCCTCACGGCTCCGGGGGTCGGCCTTTTTCGCGTACGTCTCGCCATCGACGTGCGCGCATACGTCACGTCAATCGATGCGTACGTCACCTCAATTGGCGCGTACGGAACGGGAGTTGGGGATGTGTGGCACCCGGTCCGCAGACCTCCGCGGCTCGCGGACCGGGGCCGAACGGGGGCCGCTCAGGAGGCGGCGGTGAGGGCGCGGGCCGCCGCGTGGGCATCCATGCGCTCCGCCGCCAGGATCGCGGCGGCGGTGTCGGCGCGCGAGGCGGCGACGAGAAGGGCGCGGCCCGCGAGCGCGTGGGCGCGCGTGTGCAGGGTGTCCGTGTCGGCCCGGCTGAGCCCCGCGTGGCGGACCGGCGGCAGACCGCCGCGCAGCCGGGCGACCTGCCGGGCGATGGCGTCCCCGGCCTCAGTGAGCCCGAGTTCGTCGGTGACGGCGAGCAGGGCGGAGAGGTGTCCGGCGAGCTGGATGTCCAGCTCGTCCTCGCGGGAGCGGTGCGGAATGGGGGCGTCGTCGGCGGCCATCGTGCTGTGGACCGACTTGGTGCGGATCGGTTCGTACATGGGAATGGCCTCCTGAGTGTTTCAGGAAGCCATCCTAGCTTAGATCCTGTCTAAAGTTGAGCCGGGCCCAATCGGAGGCCGGGGAGCCGGGGGGCTACACCTGGCTGTAGCCGTCCAGGAACGTGCCGATCCGCGTCACCGCGTCCGCCAGGTCCTTCGCGGACGGCAGCGTCACGATCCGGAAGTGGTCGGGCTCGTGCCAGTTGAACCCGGTCCCGTGCACCACCATGATCTTCTCGGCGCGCAGCAGGTCGAGCACCATCTGCCGGTCGTCCTTGATCTTGTAGACGTTCGGGTCCAGGCGCGGGAAGAGGTAGAGCGCACCCTTCGGCTTCACACAGGTGACGCCGGGGATCTGCGTGAGCAGGTCGTACGCCGTGTCCCGCTGCTCCAGGAGCCGTCCGCCCGGCAGCACCAGCTGCTCGATCGACTGGCGCCCGCCGAGCGCGGTGGCCACCGCGTGCTGGGACGGCATGTTCGCGCACAGGCGCATGTTCGCGAGGATGGTCAGGCCCTCGATGTACGAGGACGCGTGGGCCTTCGGCCCGCACACCGCCAGCCAGCCGGAGCGGTAGCCGGCCACCCGGTAGTTCTTCGAGAGCCCGTTGAACGTGAGGACCATCAGGTCCGGGGCGATCACGGCGGTCGGGGTGTGGGTGGCGCCGTCGTACAGGATGCGGTCGTAGATCTCGTCCGAGCAGACGACCAGGTTGTGGCGGCGGGCGATCTCGGTGAGACCGCGCAGCATCTCGTCGTCGTACACCGCACCCGTCGGATTGTTCGGGTTGATGATGACGATGGCCTTGGTGCGGTCGGTGATCTTGCGCTCGATGTCGGCGAGGTCCGGCATCCAGTCGGCCTGCTCGTCGCAGCGGTAGTGCACGGCGGTGCCGCCCGCGAGCGAGACCGAGGCGGTCCACAGCGGGTAGTCCGGCGAGGGGACGAGCACCTCGTCGCCGTCGTCGAGCAGCGCCTGCATCGACATCTGGATGAGCTCGGAGACGCCGTTGCCGAGGTAGACGTCCTCGACGCCCAGCTCGATGCCCTTGGTCTGGTAGTGCTGCATCACCGCGCGGCGCGCGGACAGCAGGCCCTTCGCGTCGCCGTAGCCGTGCGCGCCCGCCAGATTGCGGAGGATGTCCTCCAGGATCTCGGGCGGGCACTCGAAGCCGAAGGCTGCCGGGTTGCCGGTGTTCAGCTTGAGGATGCGGTGGCCCTGCGCCTCAAGACGCATCGCCTCCTCAAGGACCGGGCCCCGGATCTCGTAACAGACATTGGCGAGCTTCGTCGACTGGATCACCTGCATGACGGCCACCTTACGGGCGTGTTTCGCGGGGTGCCTCGTGATTTGGGGCCGCTTGGGCGTGATCCCGCCGGGGCGGGCTTTCATCGCAATGTGCGGGTTGGCTTCGGGCCGGGGGAAGCGCGGTTGTTCGGGGTGGCGGGGCTTGGAATGCGGGTGCGGCCGGGGTGGGTGAGATCTTCCCCACCCCGCCCCTCCCCGAGACCCTCCGGGGGCTGGAGGGCGGGGAAGGGCGGGTTTCCTGGGGCTGTGCCCCAGAACCCCCTTTCGGGGGCTCCGCCCCCGGACCCCCGTTCGCGCCTTAAGGGCGCTCGTCCTCAAGCGCCGGACGGGCTGCGGGTGGGCTGGTGTCCGTGGTCACCTGACGGGCTGCGGGTGGGCTGACGTCCTTGGTCGCCGCGTTCGCCGGACCGGCCGGAGGCGCCTGCGCGGGCCGCACGCAGAGCGTCGCCGCCGCCCCCGGCAGCCAGCCCAGTCCCAACCCCCACACCGCTCCGAACGCCGCCCCCGCCGCCCCGTACAGCAGCCAGCCCGCCGGGCCCGCCTCGACCATTCGGGCTGTTACCAGGCCGCGCCACCCCCCGGCCGTCGCCGCGCCCGTGATCAGCGCGGTCCAGCCTGCGAGGAGGCGGCGGGGGCGGGTTGCCTCAGGGCGTCGGCGCAGATGGCGGCGCATGCGCAGGACCGCCGCCGCCACCAGGACCGCCGACGCGAAGTCCTCGCACAGGAGCTGGGGCCAGCCCGTGCTCCCGAGTGGCACCGCACGGAGCGAGGGCAGCGCGAACGGCGCCCCGAGGGCGCTCGGGACCAGGGTCATTCCCTCGTGCGCGGTGAGCGCGGTCAGGGCTGGGGTCAGGCCCAGGAGCAGCACGAGCAGCAGGCAGACCCCGGCGACGGCGGCCACCGCCGGCTCGGCTCCGGGCAGACGCATGAGCTGACGCATGGGCGGACCTTAGGGCACGGAGCGGCCGATGAGAAGATGCTGAACAATTCTCAACTACGGCCGTGAACAGGGGTGTTGGCGGCGCGGCGGAGCCTTTAGAGTCCCGCCATGCGGTTACGGGCGATCAGGTGGGCGGCGGCGGGCGCGGCGGCGGCGGTGGCCGCCGCTCTCCTGGTGGCGGTCGGTCCCGCCGACGCGGGACCCGCGCACACCGCCACCGGGCACCGCTGGATCACCGACGACCAGGGCCGCGCCCTCGTCCTGACCGGCCTCAACACCGCGAGCAGCGCCAAGTCCCGGCCCGACGGCCTCCCCTGGATCAGGGAGGCCGACGTACAGCGCGAATCGGATGCGCTCGGCTCCGACTTCGTACGGTTCCTCATCCAGTGGCGGAACGTCGAGCCGAGGCCGGGCGAGTACGACGACGGCTACCTCGCGCAGGTCGCCGAGCGCGTGCGCTGGTACGGGGCGCGCGGCTACCGCGTGATGCTCGACCTGCACCAGGACGTGTACGGGCCGAAGGTGAAGGGCAACGGCGCGCCGACGTGGGCGACCGAGAACGAAGGGCTGCCGGTCGCCGAGCAGGGCCAGTGGGAGCTCAAGTACATCGAGCCGGGGACGGTGCGGGCCTTCGACAACTTCTGGGGGACGCGCAAGGCGAGCCGGGATCTGCGCGCGCACTACGCGGCCGCCTGGGCGCACGTCGCCGCACGGTTCGCCGACGACCCGGCCGTCCTCGGCTACGACCTGATGAACGAGCCCTTCGGCGGCAGCGTCCAGGGCCCGGCCTTCGAGGCGGGCCCGCTCGCCGCCCTCTACCGTCAGACCATAGGCGCGATCCGCAAGGTCGACCACGACTCCTGGATCTTCGTCGAACCCGAGGCCGTCAGCGCCAACTGGGGCCTGCCGAGCGGACTCCCGTACCTGAAGGACCCGCGAGGCGACGGGCAGGACGCCCGCATCGCGTACGCGCCCCACCTCTACCCCCTCCCCATGGACCTCGGCGGCGGCTACACCGGCGACGCCGGGAAGTGGGTGGACCGCACGCTCACCTCCTGGCGCGAGCAGACCGAGAAGACCGCCAAGCGGCTCGGGGCTCCCGTCCTCATCGGCGAGTACGGCCTCGACACCACCCTCCCCGGCGCCCTGCCCTACGTCGCCAAGGTGCGGTCCATGGCCGACGCCATGGGCGCGGGCACGGCGTACTGGTCCAACGACCCCGGATCCTGGGCCCCTTGGGACCAGAGCCTGAAGCCCACCCCGCTGCTCCCAGTTCTCGACCGTCCGCAACCGAGGGCGATCGCGGGCGACCCGGTCGCGTACGCCTGGGACGAGCCGAGCCGCACGCTGTCGGTGAGCTGGCGGAAGGGGGAGGGGGTGCGCGGTGACACGGAGGTCTACCTGCCGGCCCGGTTCTTCCCCGGGGGCGGTGTGGTCACGGGTGACGGGGTGGCGGGGGCCTGGGACCCCAAGTCCCGTATTTTGCACGTCACTTCGCGGAGTGGGGATGCGGGCGAGGTCTCGGTGCGGGTCCGGCCGAAGGCGTGACGGGGCCGGGGGCGGATTGAGCCACGTCCGGTGCGGCGGTGTTGTGCCGGGCGCGGGGGTGTTCCTAGCGTCCTGGATGCGTCCGTACGTGTTCGTGACGTGTCCGTACGTCTCCGTACGTCCTTCGCCCCGCATGTATGTCGCCCCGCATGTATCAGGAGGCAGTGGCCATGACCGATCGGTTCCGTGGGCGGCTGCGGTGGCGGGGGCTGCTTGCCGCCGCGCAGCGGGAGTACGATGCGCCGACTCCCCGCTACGACAAGGTGATCGAGCTCCTCGACCAGGTGGTCGGGGCCGCCGTGCCGGTGGCCGCCCGGCGCAGCGCGAAGGCGCTGCAGGCCCTCGCGCTCACCCAGCTCGCCTACTCGGCCGACTACGGCCCCCTGCGCACCGTCTACCTGACGGCGGCGCGCGAACTGTCGACCGGCATGCTCACCGCACCCCGGGCGTCCGCCGCACCGAGCGGCCCGCCAGCACGTCGGTCCGCCTGCCGTCCTCGATGACGAACTTCCCGTCGATGAGAACGTACGGGATGCCGACGGGCAGTGTGCGCGGGGCCTCGAAGGTGGAGCCCGCCGCGACGGTGTCCGGGTCGAACAGGACGAGGTCCGCGCGGTAGCCCTCGCGGACCAGACCCCGGTCGGGCAGCCGCAGCCGGGCGGCGGGCCGGGAGGTGAGATGGGCGACGGTCTCCTCGATCGTGAGGATGCCCAATTCCCTTGCGTAGTGGCCGAGATAGTGCGGGAACGTGCCGTAGGCGCGGGGGTGCGGTTTCTCCCCCTGGAGGATGCCGTCACTGCCCCCGGTGTGCACGGGGTGCCGCATGATGGCCCGCACGTTCTCCTCGTGGCCGACGTGCTGGAGGATGGTGGACCCGAGCCCGTCGTCGATGAGCAGCCGCCGAGCCGTGGTCCAGGGAGCCTCGCCGCGCTGGGCGGAGGCTTCGGCGACGGTCTTCCCGACGCAGTCGGTGAGCTCCGGGTCGCTCACGCCCGAGATCTCGATGGTGCCCCAGTCGATGGGCACGCCGTGGCAGCCGTCCGCGCCGACGACCTCCATGTGGTGCCGGACGCGTTCGGCGGTGTCGTCGTCGCGGAGCCGCGCGAGAATGGCCTCGGGCCCGCCCTCGCTGGCCCAACTGGGCAGCATCGCCACGAGAGTTGTGCACCCGGGCGTGTAGGGGTAGGTGTCGAGGCTGATGTCGGCCCCGGAGGCGAGGGCGTCGTCGAGCAGAGTGAGCAGTTCAGGAGCCCGGCCCTTGTTCACGCCGAAGTTCATGGTGGCGTGGGCGAGGTGGAGGGAGCACCCGGCGTCCCGGGTGAGCCGCACCATCTCCTCGTACGCTTCGAGGGCGCCGGCGCCGTAGGAGCGGTGGTGGGGGCAGTAGTAGCCGTCGTAGCGCGCGACGACGCGGCAGAGCTCGGTGAGCTCGGAGTCGGTGGCGTACATGCCGGGGGTGTAGGTGAGCCCGGAGGACATCCCGACGGCGCCCTGTTCCATGCCTTCAGCCACCAACTGGCGCATGTGGTCGAGCTGTTGTGGTGTGGCGGGCCGGTCGTCCCAGCCGACGGCGTACATCCGGACCGTGCCCTGCGGGATGAGGTAGGCGGCGTTGACGGCGATGCCGCGGTCGAGCCGGTCGAGGTACTCGCCGACGGTGCGCCAGTCGAAGTCGATGTCGCTGCCGTCGCCGTTCCACCCGGTGATGGCCCGGCGCACTTCGCCGAGCGTGCGGTCGTCGACGGGTGCGTACGAGAGCCCGTCCTGCCCGAGCACCTCCAGGGTGACGCCCTGGGCGGCCTTGGCGCTGTGGTCCGGGTCGCGGAGCAGGGCGAGGTCGGAGTGGGCGTGCATGTCGATGAACCCGGGGCTCAGGGCCAGGCCGTGGGCATCGAGGGTGCGGGTGCGGGGGCCGGCGTCGCTGAGCGGGGGTTCGCCGGATTTTCTGATCGCGGCGATCCGGCCGTCCGCGATGCCGACGTCGGCGGGGTAGGAGGGGGTGCCGGTGCCGTCGATGACGCGGGCGTTGCGGATTACCAGGTCCATGAGTGCCTCTCGTGTACGTCTCTGGGTGTGCCGGCGTGTTCCCCCGGGTGCCGCGCGGGCAGGCGGTCCTGCCGGGACCCGGAGCCCCGGGGCTCAGCCTTCCCAACTCCCGTCATGGGCGGGCGGTGGGAAAGCTCCCCGGGGTCTGGGGCGGAGCCCCAGGGGGGCCGGGCTGTCCAGTCCTGCGCGTACGGGTGGGTGGGTGGGCAACACCCCCGCCCTCAGAAGTACGTCCGGATGTAATCCGACACCCCCCCGTCCCGCTCGACCACCGGAATCAACCCCCACTTGTCGAACACCGTGCACGGATGCGAAAGCCCCATCCCCACCCAGTCCCCGACGGACAGCGAAACCCCCTCCGCCGTGCGCAGCCACCCGTGCTGATCGGACAGCCCCGTCACCGAGATGCCCGACGCGGGTCGCACCTCCCCGGTCGCCGCATCCCGCACCACCTCCGCCGAGGGCAGATCGAGGTCGTACGCCGCGTCCCGCTTCCCCGCGTTCACGAACGCCTGCTCCGGCGAGGGCCGCGAGACGACCTGGGCCCAGAGGCGGAAGGCCGGCTGGAGGGCGCCTTCCGAGGGCACCCGGTTGAACGGGGTCAGCTTCCGGTAGTGCCCCGAGTCGTGCGAGACGTACGCCCCGGAACGGAGCAACTTCAGTACGGGGAGGGTGAGTTCGGGGATTCCGGCGAAGGCCTCGGCGACCGAGTCGAACCACGCCGATCCCCCCGCGCTGACCACGATCTCGTCAAGGCCCGAGAACCGCCCCGCCTTGTCGAAGTCCACCGCCAGCGAGACGAGCCGCTCCAGATAGGCCCGTACCCGCGCGGGGTCGGCCCGCGGCACCTCGCCCTCGTACCCCGCGACCCCGACGAGCCGCAGCGTCCCGACGCGGGCCACCGCGTCGGCGACGTCCGCGCACTCCGCCTCCGTACGCACCCCCGTCCGCGCGCCCTCGCCCGCGGCGAGCTCGACCACCACGTCCACCGGCCGGGCGGAGCCCCGCAGCGCCTCGTCCATCAGCTCGACCCCGCGTACCGAGTCGACGTAACAGATGAAGCGGAAGGACGGGTCCCGCGAGAGCTCGCCGGCGATCCAGCGCAGCGCGGCCGCGTCCACGAGCTCGTTCGCGAGGAAGATCCGCTCGGTCCCGAACGCCCTTGCCACGCGCACCTGGTGGGGCATCGCGAGCGTGATCCCCCAGGCGCCCCGCTCGACCTGGCGGGCGAAGAGCTGCGGGGCCATGGACGTCTTGCCGTGCGGCGCGAAGGCCAGGCCGTGGCGTTCCGCGTACGTCTCCAGGAGGGCGAGGTTGTGCTCGACGGACTCCGCGGACAGCGTCAGGACGGGTGTGCTGAAGCCGCCGGTGAAGAGGTCGCGGCGCTGGGCGGCGAGTTCGGCGACGGTGAGCCCCTCCGCGTCCGGCGGCAGCCCCTTGAAGCGGTGGTCGACGCGTTCGGCGCCCAGCGCCGCAAGCCTGTCTTCGCGATCGGTGGCTGCCACGGAAACTCCACTCTCCTCGGGTGCGTTGCATCATCTGCAACACCCATTGCGTATATCGCTCAATGCTGTCTAACATCCGGGCCAACGCCGGGTCAATGACCAGCCTGGCCGCCCATCAGCGAGGAGCCAGCAGTGACCACCGGATCCCCAGCCGCCGCGGACGACGCCGACACCCCCGTCGACGTCGTCTGCCTCGGCGAGTCCATGGTCACCTTCCTGCCGGCCCGGCCGGGCCGCCTCGCCGATGTTCCCGCCTTCGAACGGACGATAGGCGGCGCCGAGTCCAACGTGGCCTGCGCGCTCGCGGCCACCGGGCACACCGCGAAGTGGGTCAGCCGGGTCGGCGCGGACGGCTTCGGCGACCACCTGGTCGAGGCGATCGGCTCGTACGGGGTCGATGTGCGGGCCGTACGCCGCGACCCGGTGCGGCCCACCGGGATCTACTTCCGCACCGCCGACGACCGGGCGGCCGACGGTCACGAGGTGCTCTACTACCGCGCCGGGTCGGCGGCCTCCGCGATGTCGCCGGCGACCGTGCCGTACCGCGATCTGTGGACGGGCCGGATCCTGCACCTGTCCGGCATCACCGCGGCCCTCTCCGACGACTGCCTCGCCCTGATGCGGGACCTCGTTGTGCGCCGCCCCGGCCGCCCCCTGGTCTCCTTCGACGTCAACTACCGGCCCGGCCTCTGGCGGGACGCGGCCGGTCCGCGCGTCCTGCTCGACCTCGCCCGGGGCGCGGACATCGTGTTCGTCGGCGAGGACGAGGCGGAGGCGGCGTGGGGGCTGCGCGGTGCGGCGGCGGTACGGGCCGCCCTCCCCGAGCCGGCGGTACTCGTCGTCAAGCGGGGCGCGGCCGGGGCGACCGTGTTCGACCGCGAGGATTCCCCCGCTTCCGGCGAAGCCGGCTGTTCCGCGCCCTCCGCTCGCGTCGACGTGGTCGCCCCCGTAGGCGCGGGCGACGCCTTCGCCGCCGGGTTCCTCAGCGCCACCCTCCGCGGCCTCCCCGTACGCGACCGCATCCGGCACGGGCACCTGATGGCGGCCGCCGTGCTCACCGTGCCCGGCGACCTCACCCAGCCCCCGGCGCGCGCACACGCCGACCGGCTCGTGGCCCTGGACGACACCGACTGGGGGAGACTTCGTCTCGGCCCCGGGTGGACGGGGGACGACCAGGAGGTACGTACGCCATGAGTCAGACCGTCGACCGGGCGCTGAGCATCCTGCCGCTGCTCGCGCAGGGCCCCGCCGACCTCGGGCAGGTCGCCGACCGGCTCGGGGTGCACAAGTCCACCGCGCTGCGGCTCCTGCGCACCCTGCACGAGCACGGCCTCGTCTACCGCCAGGAGGACCAGCGCTACCGGCTCGGCGCCCGGCTCTTCGCCCTCGCCCAGGAGGCGGTCGAGAACCTGGACGTGCGCGAGATCGCCCACCCCCACCTCGTCGCGCTCAACGAGCGGATCGGGCACACCGTCCACCTCGCCGTGCACGAGGAGGGCGAGGTCCTCTACATCGACAAGGTCGAGAGCCGCTACCCCGTGCGGATGTACTCGCGGATCGGGAAGCCGGTCGCGATCACCGTCGCCGCCGTCGCCAAGCTGCTGCTCGCCGACCTGCCGGAGGCCGAGCGCCGCGCCATCGCGGAGAAGCTCGACTACCCCACCTACACGTCCCGTTCGACACCCAACGCCGCCGCCTTCCTCAAGGAGCTGGCGACGGTGCGCGAACAGGGCTGGGCCACCGACCTCGGTGGCCACGAGGAGTCCATCAACTGCATCGGGGCCCCCATCCGCGGTGCGGACGGCCGGGTCGTCGCCGCCATGTCGGTCTCCGCGCCGAACGTCGTCGTCACCGCCGAGGAACTCCTCACCCTGCTTCCCCAGGTGCGCCGCACCGCGGAAGCCATCAGCCGCGAGTACTCCGGCACCGCCCCCAACACCCCACCCGCACAAGGAAGTTCCGATGACCGATAAGACCGCCATCACCCCGGCCACGCACACCACCCCGCCCGCCAAGTTCTCGCACGGCGTGCGGAAGGGGAACATCCTCCAGGTCGCCGGCCAGGTCGGCTTCCTGCCGGCAGTCGAGGGCCAGGCGCCCACCCCGGCCGGGCCCACCCTGCGCGAGCAGACCCTTCAGACCTTCGCCAACGTCAAGGCGATCCTGGAGGAGGGCGGTGCGAGCTGGGACGACGTGATGATGATGCGCGTCTACCTGACGGACGTCGGCCACTTCGCGGAGATGAACGAGATCTACAACGCCTACTTCGAGGAGCAGGGGCTGAAGGCGCCCGCCGCCGCCCGGACGACCGTGTACGTCGGTCTCCCCGCGGGCCTGCTCATCGAGATCGACGCCCTCGCCGTACTGGACGCGTAGTCCCAGCGGAACCCGTGAAGGAAATCCTGCCGCAGTGCCCTTAGCCCCACCGCTCGACCCGCCGCACGGCGCGGCGCCCCGGACCGCCGGGGTGCCGTGCCGCGGTCCCCCCTGCCCTGGAACCCCCCTGCTGTACAACGGAGTTGGCACATGTTGTTCCAAGCTGTCGCGGCCGCCACCCCACCACCACCCGTCCACACGGGCGGCATCCTCCCCGTCATCGGCGGCACCGCCGGTCTCCTGACCGTCGCCGTCCTGGGCATGGCCCTCCTGCTCTTCCTGATCATCAAGGTCAGGCTCCAGCCGTTCGTCGCCCTGCTCGCGGTGTCGATAGCCGTCGGCCTCGGCGCGGGCCTGTCGGTCACCGAGCTCTTCGGCACGGTCCAGAAGTCCGCCGCCGTCTCGGTCGTCGAGTCCGGCATGGGCGGCATCCTCGGACACGTGGCGATCATCATCGGGCTCGGCACGATGCTGGGCGCGATCCTCGAAGTCAGCGGCGGTGCCGAGGTGTTGAGCACCCGCCTTCTCACTCTCTTCGGCGAGAAGCGCGCCCCGCTCGCGATGGGCCTGACCGGCCTGATCTTCGGCATCCCGGTCTTCTTCGACGTCGGCATCTTCGTCCTCGCGCCGATCGTGTACGCCGCCGCCAAGCGGTCCGGCAAGTCGATCCTGCTGTACTGCATGCCGCTGCTCGCGGGCCTGTCCATGACCCACGCCTTCCTGCCGCCGCACCCCGGCCCGGTGGCCGCGGCCGGCCTGTTCCACGTCTCGCTCGGCTGGGTCATCCTGATGGGCGCCCTGGTCGGCGTCCCGTCCGTGCTCGCCGCGTGGGGCTACGCCGCCTGGATCGGCAAGCGCATCTTCGTCGAGGTCCCGCAGGACATGCTGGAGGCCGCCGAGGAGGCGAAGGCCGCCGTCGCCGCCGAACAGCAGGCCGCCGGGGTCACCCCGCGCGAGGAGCCGGCGCCGCTGGGCGCGGTCCTCGCCATCATCGGTACGCCGCTGCTCCTGATCCTGGCCGCCACGTTCTCCTCGATCGCCCTGGACCCTTCCACCCTCCGCTCGGTCCTGGAGTTCTTCGGCAACCCGTTCGTGGCCCTGACGATCGCCCTGGTCCTCGCCTACTACCTGCTCGGCATCCGGCGCGGCTGGTCCCGCAAGTCCCTGGAAACGGTGTCGACTTCG
This sequence comes from Streptomyces sp. WM6378, assembly GCF_001279695.1. Classification (GTDB taxonomy): domain Bacteria; phylum Actinomycetota; class Actinomycetes; order Streptomycetales; family Streptomycetaceae; genus Streptomyces. Next base: position 62,929 of record NZ_LGDD01000177.1, on the reverse strand, counting down.
TCCCTGAAGCCGGTCGGCAACATCCTGCTGGTGGTCGGCGCGGGCGGCATCTTCGGCGCGGTCCTGAAGGCCTCGGGCATCGCGGACGCCCTGGCCACCACCTTCAACAACGTAGGCCTCCCGGTCATCCTCCTGGCCTGGCTGATCTCGGTCGTCCTGCGCGTCGCCCAGGGCTCGGCCACGGTGGCGATCGTGACGACGGCCGGCATCGTGGTCCCCCTGGTGGAGGGCGCCGGCCACTCCCAGGCCCACCTGGCCCTGATCATCATGGCGATCTCGGCGGGCTCGATCTTCGCCTCGCACGTCAACGACGGCGGCTTCTGGATGGTGGCCAAGTACTTCGGCATCACCGAACGCGACACCCTGAAGTCCTGGACGGTCCTGGAATCGGTCCTGTCGGTAGCGGGCTTCGCGGTGGCGGCGCTGCTCAGCCTGGTGATCTAAGGAGGCGAGGGGGTGGCCGGTGGGGGTTGCCTTCTACCGGCTGCTTCGGCCATCCCCCTTCCCTCTATCAACTCCTTTTGTCCACTTGCCCGTTGACCAGTGGACCCTCAACAATGCGCATGACAAAACCGCACTCCTTCGTCACCGCACTCCTTCATCATCCGAGCACCCTCAAAAAGGGAACCCCCACATGAAGAAGTCCTACGTCGGCGCACTCGGCGCCGTCTGTGCCCTGCTGCTCGCCACCGCGGGCGCGATGCCCGCCGCGGCCGCCCAGCCCTCCGACAGCAAGGCTCCCGCCAAGGCCGCCCCCGCCCAACCCGCCGTCAAGGCGGTCAACTTCGCCGGGACCGTGGCGCTGAGCAACTGTTCGGGCTCCGTGATCCGTACGCCCAGTTCACAGCCGAACGACCCCGCGCTCGTGCTCTCCAACGGGCACTGCCTCGAAAGCGGATTCCCCGCCGCCGGCGAGGTCATCACCGACCAGCCCTCGTCCCGCTCGTTCTCGCTGCTGAACGCCGCGGGGTCCAAGGTCGCCACCCTGCGCGCCACCAAGGTCTCGTACGCCACGATGACCGACACCGACATATCGATCTACCAGCTCAACACGACGTACGCCAAGATCCAGAGCAGCTACGGGATCAGCGCGCTCACCCTCAACGACGCGCACCCGACGCAGGGTTCGGCGATCAAGGTCGTCTCCGGGTACTGGAAGCGGACCTACAGCTGCAACGTGGACGGCTTCGTCTACCGGCTGAAGGAGGGCGACTGGACCTGGAAGGACTCGGTCCGTTACACCTCGTCCTGCAACACCATCGGCGGCACCTCCGGCTCCCCGGTGATCGACACGGCCACCGGCAAGGTCGTCGCGGTCAACAACACCGGGAACGAGGACGGTGAGCAGTGCACGGAGAACAACCCGTGCGAGGTCGACGAGAACGGCAACGTCACCGTCCGCCAGGGCATCAACTACGCCGAGGAGACGTACATCATCGTTCCCTGCATCGGGGCCGGTAGCAAGATCGATCTGACCCGGGCCGGTTGCACGCTGCCCAAGCCGTGACGTTGTAGGCACAACGTGACAGCAGCGCCGCCCGGCCCCCGGACGGCGCTGCTGAAACGTGCTGCGTTACGGCAGGGCGTGGACGTGCGGGCCCACCGCGTTCGACCAGGCGTTGCCCGAGGACGCGTCCCAGTTGGTTGACCAGGTCATCGCGCCGCGCAGGCCCGGGTACGTCTTCGACGGCTTGAACGAGCCGCAGTTCGTGCCCTGGGTCAGGCAGTCGAGCGCCGCGTTCACCACCGACGGGGAGACGTAGCCGCTGCCCGCGCCGGACGTCGACGCCGGCAGGCCGAGGCCGACCTGCGACGGGTCGAGGCCGCCCTGGAGCTGGATGCAGGCAAGCGCGGTCAGGAAGTCCACCGAGCCCTGCGAGTACACCTTGCCGTCGCAGCCGTTCATCGAGCCGCTGTTGTAGTACTGCATGTTGACGACGGTCAGGATGTCCTTGATGTTGAGCGCCGTCTTGAAGTACTCGTTCGACGGGGACTGCATGTCGATGGTCTGCGGGGCCATCGTGATCACGAGCTTGCTGCCCGCCTTGGCGGAGAGCGACTTCAACGCCTGCGTCATGTACGTCGAGTTGAGGCCGTTCTCCAGGTCGATGTCGACGCCGTCGAAGCCGTACGTCTGCATCAGCGAGTAGACGGAGTTGGCGAAGTTGCTGGCCGAGGTGGAGTCGCTGACCGAGATCGTGCCGTTCTGGCCGCCGATCGAGATGATCACCGACTTGCCCGCCGCGTGCTTGGCCGCGATGTCCGCCTTGAACTGGTCGACGGTGTAGCCGCCCAGCCCGTTGGTGTCGAGCGTGAAGCTCACCGCGCCCGGCGTCGTCGTGGCGTCCGCGAAGGCGACCGCGATGATGTCGTAGTTCGCTGGCACGTCGCTGATCTTCTGCACGGTCGCGCCGTTGTTGAAGTTCTGCCAGTAGCCGGTCACCGCGTGCTTGGGTACGGTCCCGCTGCCGCCCGGGTTGCCGCCGCCGGCCGACGTCGTGCCGGTCACCGCCGCCGACTTCGGGGACTCGCCCGCCGCGTTGGTCGCGGTCACCTGGAACTGGTACGAGGTCGACGCGCTCAGCCCGGTCACGGTCGCCGAACTGCCCGTAACCGACTGCACCTTGGTGCCGCCCTGGTAGACGTTGTACCCGGTGGCGTTGGACACCGCGCCCCACGACAGGTCCACCGAGGACGAGCCGACCGAGCCGACCGCGAGGCCGCCCGGAGCCGCCGGAATCGTCGGCGCGGGGTCGCCGCCACCGCCGCCGTCGGGCCCGTACACCGAGATGTCGTCGGCGTAGTACGCGGGCTGGCCGTACCAGCCGTGCGTGTAGACCTGCACCGAGGTGGTCGAGGAGCCGGTGGTGAAGGTCGTGGACAGCTGGCTGTAGCCGCTGCCGGTGCCCGGCGTCCAGGTCGAGACGTCGGTAGTGCCGGTGCCGCTCGCGCCGAGATAGACGTAACTGCCCTGCACCCAGGCGCTCAGCGTGTACGTCGAGTTGGGCTTGACGGCGACGGTCTGCGAACACTGGCCGGTGTCGGACCCGGACGGCGTCGCCTTGAGCGCGGCGGTTCCGCCGTGCACCGGGGACGAGACGACCGAGCCGCTGCCGGCCGAGCAGCTCCAGCCGCCGAGGCCCGACTCGAACCCGGCGTTCTTGGCGTTGTTGACGTCGGCCGCCGACGCGACGCCGGTGAGGCCGGCTATGGAGAGCGCGCCGGCCGCGGCCACGGCAAGACCGAATCTTGCACGGTTCACTTGCTGCCTCCGGGAGGGGAGTTGGGAGGAGAGGAGGACATGGGGAGTGGGGGTGGGGAAGTGGGGGTGGGGCGTCCTGGTCGCACAACATGGTCCAGACCAATTGGGTTGTCAAGACCTCTGGCGACGACCCGTATACGGTCCTGTGCCCCGGCTCCCCATGGCGTCCGCCCCGTGGCCGCCGTCGAGCGGCTCCAGGAGCGAAGGATCAATTCCGGCCGCAGGGTCGGCCGGCTTTCAACGCAACTCCCGTCCCACGCGCACCAAAACCGGCCGCGGAAGCACACGGGAAAGGAGAAGACGGTTCTCCGGCCGGTAGGTCGTGGATAAAGTGCTGAGGCAGGTGGGAATTGCAGTGATCAGTTGCGGTCGTGGGGGCTCGCACACGCTCGCGCGTCCGAAGGGAACGGGGGCCGCAAGGTGGCGACCGCGATCAGTGAACGGGGGCCCGCGACGTGCCGACCGCGATAGCCGTCACCAGCCCCGACCTGGTGCTGCCGCCGACCGATCCGCAGACGCCGCTCGCGGCGCTGCTCCAGTCGCCGCACGCCCAGCCCCTCGATGCCGCGCTCGTCGACATGCACCGTCTTCTGGAACAGCACGGCTACGTCGTCGCCTTCTATCCGGCATCAATTGACGCCGCCCATGAACACCGGCTGCACACCGTTCGGTCTCTCCTGGAAACCGATCGGATCACCCTGATCAAATCCGATCTGCCGCCGCTCGGACTCGCCATCTTGGTACGGCAGTTGAGGCAACTCTCGGTCTGCGACTTCAGCCCCGGCGTCATCGCATCGGCGGCCCGGCTGCTCTCCCACTACATCCACGCGGGCGCCGTCCTGAACTCCGTGACCCGCCTGGAGCGCATCCCGGTCGGCCTCACTTCGCACGCCAAGTCCTGGATGCCGGGCAGCCAGTTCGCCGTCCTCGCCAACCCGGAGCCGCAACTCGCCAAGGTCGGCCCGGCCGGCGCCCTCGCCGGGCCGGACTTCGCCTGCCACCTCCTGCTGGCCCGCGGCACCGCCAACGCCGACTGGATCACGGGAACCCTCGCCCCCGCCTGGCAGGTCAAGGCCGTGCAGGAGACCACCCTGCCCGCCGACTCGGCCACCTGGTGGGGCACCGGCAAACTGACCGAGTTCGCCGCCTACCTGCCCGACATCTCGGTCCTCTACCAACTCGTCGCCTCCGTACGCCGCGAACAGTGCCGCTGGTGCGCCATGGAGCTCATCGGCGACCGCTGCGGATTCTGCGCCTCGCGACAGCCACCCGAGGAGGAGCCCGCCGCCCCGTACGGCGCCGCCGCCCTCGGCCCCGTCCCCGCCTCCGCCTACCGCGCCCGGCCCCTCACCCGGGCCGAACGCCGCCGCGCCATCGCCCCGGGCCCCTGACCTCAACTCGCGTCAGCCACCCGCCACTTGCCCGCTCTGCCCCACGTCAGCGAACGAGGTCGTACGGTCAATGAACTCCCGCCAGCGCCGCGGCATCATCCTTCTCCTCCTCTCGGTCCTGTGCGCCCTCGGCGCGTTCGCCGGGGTGCTCACGGTGATCAGCGACGTGAACTCCAAGGTGGGGCCGGAGGTGACGGCGTACAAACTGAAAGACGACATCCCCGCCTACACACCGCTCAAGGCCGACCTGTTCGTGAAGACGAGCATGCCCAAGCGGTGGCTCTCGCAGGGCGCCGTGACCGACATCTCCGACGTCAACGGCAAGATGGCCGCCACCCGTCTCACCCGCGGCTCGCTGCTCCAGGACGGCATGTTCACCGACCGGCCCCAACTCAAGCCGGGTGAACAGGAGATCGCCATCATGATCGACGCGTCGACCGGCGTCGCCGGGAAGATCAACGCGAGCGACACGGTCAACATCTTCGCCACCTTCGCCGCCACCAAGCAGGGCGATACCCCCGAGTCCAAGCTCATCGTCGCGGGTGCCCGGGTCATCCAGGTCGGCGCCGTCCAGGCCCTCACCCCGAGCGCGTCCGACAAGAACCAGACCACCCAGGCCGTCCCGATCACCTTCGCCCTCAGCACCCTCGACGCCCAACGGGTCGCGTACGCCGAGTCGTTCGCCACCCATGTCCGCCTCGCGCTCGTCGGCCGCGGCAACGGCGACAGCACGATCCCGCCCGGTGACCGTACGTACCGGCTCGAAAAGGACCAGTGAGGTGCGGATGACCACCAGAATCCTTCCGGCCGTCGCCGACGCGGACGCCGCGCGCTCCGTCACCACCCTGCTCAGCCAGCTCCCCGACGCCGAACCCGCCGTGCCCGTCGGCGACTCCACCCACCTCCTCGACACCCTGGCCAGGCTCGCCGGCGAGTCCCTGGACGAGCTCCCCGAGGTCGTCCTCGTCCACGAACGCATCGGCCCCGTCCCGGCCCTGGAGCTGATCCGCGAGGTCGCCCTGCGCTTCCCGGCGGTCGGCGTCGTCCTGATCTCCTCCGACGCCGGGCCCGCGGTCTTCTCCGCCGCCATGGACTCCGGCGCCCGCGGCCTGGTCGCGCTGCCGCTGTCGTACGAGGAGCTGGCGGTACGCGTCCAGGCGGCGGCCCAGTGGTCCGCGGGCGTACGCCGCCACCTGGGTGCCAGCCTCGACGTCTTCACCGGGCCAGGAGGCACCGTCACCACCGTGACCGGGGCCAAGGGCGGCGTCGGCACCACCCTCGTCGCCGTCCAACTAGCTCTCGCGGCAAGGGCGTCGGGCCGCACCACCGTGCTGCTCGACATGGACCTCCAGGCGGGCGACGTCGCTTCCTACCTCGACGTCCAGTTCCGGCGCTCCATCGCCGACCTCGCGGCGATCACCGACATCACGCCCCGGGTCCTCGCCGATGCGGTCTTCAACCACGAGAGCGGGCTCGCCCTGCTGCTCGCCCCCGGCGAGGGCGAACGCGGCGAGGAGGTCACCGACCGGGCCGCCCGCCAGATCATCGGCGCCCTGCGCACCCGCTACGAGGCCGTCGTCGTGGACTGCGGCACCCAGATGAACGCGGCCAACGCCGCCGCCGTCGAAATGGCCGACGTGGCCCTGCTGGTCACCACCCCGGACGTGGTGTCCGTACGGGGTGCCAAGCGGACCGTACGGATGTGGGACCGGCTCCAGATCCGCAAGGCCGAGGAGACCACCACGCTGGTCAACCGGCACACCCGGCACACCGAGATCCAGCCCCCGCTCGTCCAGAAGATCACCGGCACTCGGGTCGCCCAGACCGCGATCCCGGCTCACTTCAAGGAGCTCCAGGCCGCCGTCGACGCCGGGCGCCTCCACGACCTCGACAACAAGAGCACGGTGAAGCAGGCCCTGTGGGCGCTGGCCGGCGAACTCGGCCTCCTCAAAGCCCCGGAGGGCCGAGCGAAGGCTCGGGCCGCGCGGGGCTCGGGCCTGGTGCTCAGGCGCAGGGGCAGCTGATGCGGATGAATCGGCTGGTGCGGCCGATGCGTCTCGTTCGCCTGATGCGTGTGGCGCGGGTCCGTGCGGGCGAGCGGGACCGGGGGCAGACCGTCATCGAGTTCGTCGGCGTGGTCCCGCTGATCCTGCTGCTTCTGGTCGCGCTGTGGCAGTGCGCCCTGGTCGGCTACACCTTCGTCCTCGCGGGCAACGCGGCTGACAAGGGGGCGCGGGCGGGGGCGGCGGCGGAGCAGGGTGGGGACGGGGCGTGTGCGAGTGCCGCGCGCAAGGAGCTCTCCTCGGCATGGGACCCCGACGTCCACTGTGGACCGGACGGCGGCCTGATGTATCACGCCACCGTGACCCTGCACATCCCCATCCTGATCCCGGGCGTCCTCAACAGCTTCCCCGTCGAGGGCACCGCCGCCCATGTGAAGGAGCGCTGAGCCGTGCGCATCCGTACGCACCGAGGGCGCGACCGGGGTCAAGTCGCCCTGGAATACATCGGGTTCGTGGCCATCCTGCTGCTCGTCGGCCTTGCCGCGATCCAGCTCGGGGTCGCCGCGTACGCCGTGAACCAGGCGGGGACGGGGGCGCGGGCGGCGGCGCGGGCGGCGAGTCTGGACGATCCGAGAGCGGGCGAGCCGAAGCTGGACCCCGTGGCCGCCGGCACGGCCGCGGTCAGCGGCTGGCTCAAACCCGACGTCACGCCTGCCGGGTCCGGCGGCGACGAGGCGACGTACACCGTCACCATCAAGATCCCCAGCGTCATCCCCGGCATTCCCGACTTCGGCACCGCCACCCGCACCTCCACCATGCCGAAGCTTCAGCCCCCCAACTGACCCGAGACGACTGGAGACGACACACATGAGTCTGCGGGCACGCATCGCGGTCCCCGAGGAGACCGGTCCCGGGCGCGAGGACGGCCACCTGGTCGCCTCCTACCGGGCCAAGCTCCTGGAGGAGATCGACCTCGCGGAGATGTCGTCCCTTGCCGCCGCCGAGCGCCGGGCCCGCCTGGAGCGGGTGCTCGGGCACATCATCAGCCGCGAGGGCCCGGTCCTTTCCACGGCCGAGCGGGCCCAGCTGATCCGCCGGGTGGTCGACGAGGCGCTCGGACTCGGCATCCTCGAACCGCTCCTCGAAGACGCCTCCATCACCGAGATCATGGTCAACGGCCCCGACCAGATCTTCGTCGAGCGCGGCGGACGGGTGGAGCAACTCCCGCTCCGGTTCGCCTCGCACGAGCAGCTGATGCAGACGATCGAGCGCATCGTGTCGACGGTCAACCGCCGCGTGGACGAGTCGAACCCGATGGTGGACGCCCGTCTGCCGTCCGGCGAGCGCGTCAACGTGATCATCCCGCCGCTGTCCCTGACCGGCGCGACGCTCACCATCCGCCGCTTCCCGAGGTCGTTCACGCTCCAGGAGATGATCACCTTCGGCTCGCTCGACGAGCACATGCTGCTGCTGCTCGCCGGGCTCGTACAGGCCCGCTTCAACGTCATCGTGTCGGGCGCCACCGGCACCGGCAAGACCACCCTCCTCAACGCCCTGTCCGGTCTGATCCCGCCGCACGAGCGCATCATCACCATCGAGGACTCCGCCGAGCTCCAGCTCCAGCAGGCCCATGTCATCCGCCTGGAGTCGCGGCCCCCGAACGTCGAGGGCAAGGGCCACGTCTCCATCCGCGACCTCGTACGCAACTCGCTGCGCATGCGGCCCGATCGGATCGTCGTCGGTGAGGTGCGCGGCGGCGAATCGCTCGACATGCTCCAGGCGATGTCCACCGGTCACGACGGCTCGCTCGCCACCGTCCACGCCAACAGCGCAGAGGACGCCCTGATGCGGCTCCAGACGCTGGCCTCGATGTCGGAGGTGGAGGTCCCGTTCGAGGCCCTGCACGACCAGATCAACTCGGCCGTCGACGTCATCGTCCAGCTCACCCGGCACGCCGACGGCGCCCGCAAGATCACCGAGATCGCCATCCTCGAATCCCACGGTCGTGACCCGTACCGCATCACCACCGTCTGCCGCTTCGACGCCCAGCCCATGGCCGCCGACGGCCGCATCCACGGCCGCTTCCAGTACTTCCCGCTGCCCCGCCGCGTCGCCGACCGCCTCTACCTCGCCAACCAGCCCGTCCCGCAGGCGTACGGGGTCGCATCGAGCGCCGAACAGCTCGCCGTCCGCCACGCCAACTGAGTCCGCCACGCCAACTGACTGGGAACGCGCAGATGAACCTCTCCTTCCTCACGCTCGGCGTCACTCTGCTCGCCGGGGTGCTCGCGGTCCTGGGGCTGCGCTCCTACGGGGCGGGCCGCGCCCAGCGCGAAGCCCTCATCGACCGGCTCACCAACCCGGGCGCCCAGCACCCGACCGGCCGGAACCGCCCGTTCCAGGGCGTGGACCGCAGACTGCGCGGTACGAAACTGGGCCGCCGCATCGAGCTGAAGCTGGCCGCCACCGGCCTCGACCTGACCCCCGGCGAGTTCTTCGTGTACATGCTGGCCGGGGTCGCCGCCCTGTGGCTGATCGCGGCATCGGTTCTCGCCGCGTTCTTCGGTCCGCTGGCCGGGCTCGCCGGCCTGTGGAGCGCCAACTCGTTCCTCAACTGGCAGCGCCAGAAACGCATCGAGCGCTTCATCAACCAACTACCCGAACTGTCCCGCATCCTCGCCAACGCCACCCAGGCCGGCCTCGCGCTGCGAACCGCCATCGCCATGGCGGCCGAGGAGATGGAGGCCCCGGCGGGCGAGGAACTGGGCCGGGTCACCGACCGGCTCGCCATGGGCGAGTCCCTCGACGACGCACTCGGCGAACTGGCCGACCGGCTTCCCTCCCGCGAACTGGTCGTCCTGGTAACGACGTTGGTGCTGGCCAACCGCGCGGGCGGCACGGTCGTCAGCTCGCTGCGCAACCTCACCACCACCCTGGAGGAGCGCAAGGAGACCCGCCGCGAGGTGCGCACCACGCTGGCCCAGGTGACAGTCACCGCGTACGCCGTGCCCGGCTTCGGGATCGCCGCGCTGCTCATGCTGAACGCGGTGATGCCGGGCGCGCTGGACCGCATGACGGGCGCCCTGCTCGGCCAGGCGGCGGTGCTGATCTCGATCGCCCTGTACGCCCTCGGATTCTTCGTGGTCCGCCGCCTGTCCCGCATCGACGTATGAGCCCAGGTAGCCGGGTGGAGAGAGGGGAGTGAGCGAGAAATGGGACTGCTCTTCGCGGCCCTGATGGGCCTGAGTGTGTACGGGGTGTTCCTCGGCATCCGCATGTACCGGGCCGAGGTGAAGCTCCCGAGCGACCTCTCCGTGGCCCTGGAGGTCGGCGCGACGCGCACCACCGCCGTCGGCTCGGCCGTCGACCGCCTCGGCATGCGGTGGGCGCCGGCCGTGCTGCGGATGATGGGCCCCGAGCGGGTTGGCAGGAAGCGCCGCCAGATCGACCTCGCGGGCAACCCGGGCGGCCTCACCGTCGACCGGTACGCGGCCCGGCGCGCGGTGTACGGGATGCTCGGCACGGCGGCAGCGCTGATCATGCTGCTCGAAGGGCACTGGATCATCGCCCTGGTGATGGTGGCCTTCGCCCTGTTCTGGGTCGAGGTCGGCATCTGGTCGGCGGTCCGGGTCCGCCGCGACCACATCGAACGCACCCTGCCCGACTTCCTGGACGTGCTCGCGGTCGTGGTCAGCGCGGGGCTCGGCTTCCGCCAGGCCCTCGACCGGGTCGCCGACAAGTACGAGGGCCCTTGGGCCGACGAACTGCGCATCACCCTGCGCCAGATGGACATGGGCGTCAGCCGCCGCCAGGCCTTCGAGGAACTGCGCAAGCGCAACGACTCCGAGCAGGTCGCGATGTTCGTGACCGCGCTCCAGCAGGGCGAGGAGCTGGGCGCGCCGATCGTCGACACCCTGATAGCGATCGCCGCCGACATGCGGCGCACGGACGCGCAGAACGCCCGCCGCAAGGCGGCCCGAGCGGTCCCCAAGGCCACCTTCGCGGTGACGACGTTCCTGCTGCCGGGCACGCTGATCCTGCTCAGCGTCGGCTTCGTGTACGGAGCGAATCTGGACTTCGGTGGCTTCCTGGGAGGCCCGAAGTGACCCTCCAACTAGCGGCAGGAATAAGGGTGTTGAGGATGCCGACCCGCCGCAAGGCAGTCGAATCGGTCCCTCCTCCCACCCTCACCCTCCAGATCAACGCACTCCAGGCGATGTGCCGCCAGGTGTTCGGCTTCCGCCTGGCGATGATCGCGATAGGCGCCCCGTTCGCCCTCGCGGGCGCGGCCAAGGGAGCCCCGGGCCTCCTGGTGGGCGCGGCGGTACTGGGCACCTTCATGGGCTCGTACGTCCTGTTCCGCGACTGGGAACGCTTCGGCCCGCTGCTCCTGCGCCATCCCTGGCTGCTCGCGGTGGACGCGGTGTTCGGCGCGCTGCTTCTGATCACGGCGACCCCGGAATCCCCCCTCGGCTACGTCACGATCTGCACCCCGCTGCTCGCCGGCCTGGTGTACGGCTGGCGGGGCGCGGGCGTCTTCGCGGGCCTCCAGGTGACGATCCTGACGGTGGTGTACGCGACGGGCCCCCGGCACCAGTTGGCGGATGCGTCGGCCTTGCTCCTGCCCGGGTTCTGCGTGATAGCGGGGGCGGTGGGAGTGACGATCCGCAACCTCCTGTTCCGCTTCGGCGCGGCGAGCCAGGCGCTGACGGAGACCCGGGCCCGCCTCGCCGTGCACGACGCGGTGGAGGAGGAGCGGGCGCGGTTGGCCCGCGACATGCACGACTCGGTGGCGAAGACCCTGCACGGCCTGGCCCTGGCGGCCGACGGCCTGGCGGCGTCGGCGGACCGCGTGGACCCCCTGACGGTCCGCGACCAGGCCGAACTGGTCGCCCGCGCCGCGCGCAGGGCGGCAGCGGAATCCCGCGAGCTCCTCGCGGACCTGAGGCGGACGCCGGGGGAAGTGGACGTACTGAACGAACTGTCTTTGGCGGTACGGGATTTCACTCGGCGGACGGAGTCGGGGGCGGGGGCGGGGTGGCGGGTGCTTGGTGACGGTCCGGGGCCGACGGTCCCGGCGGCGGTGGCCCGTCAACTGGTCACGATCGCGAGCGAGGCGATGGACAACGCACACCGGCATGCCGGCCCGGCCCGCATCGACGTGGAGGCGGGCGTCGAGGGTGCGATGTTCCGCCTCAGCATCCACGACAACGGCCGGGGCCTGCCCCCCGGCACCACCCTCGACGACCTCAAACGCACGGGCCACTTCGGCCTGGTGGGCATGGTGGAGCGGGCGGCGGCGATCGGGGCGCGGATCAGAGTGGGCCGGGGGACGGCACCGACGGGAACGGAGGTGCGCGTTGAACTCCCCCTGAACGGCCGCCAGTTAATCGTGAATTCAACCTCGGGAACTCCGTGAGAGGGGGTGTCATGCCGGACGGAATCTCCTACAAGGCCGGGGAGAGTGCCCCGCTGGGGCCACTGCGGGTAGTCGTCGCGGACGACAACCCGGTGGTACGTGCGGGCCTTGCCGCGTTGCTGCACGGCCGCCACGACATCGAGGTGGCGGCGGAAGCGGCGGACGGCCGCGAGGCGTACGAGGCGGCGGTGCGCCACCGCCCGGACGTGATCTTGCTGGACGTCCGCATGCCGGGCGTGGACGGCATGGCGGTGCTGCCGTACCTGGTCGGCCTGGCCCCCGTGATGATGCTGACGTACAGCAGGGAGAGCGAGATCGTGCGGGAGGCGCTGCGGCTCGGAGCCGGGGGCTACCTGGTCCACGGGGAGTTCACGGCGGACGAACTGACGTCGGCGGTACGGGGGATGGGGCAGGGCCGGGCCGCCTTCACGGCCACGGCGGCGAACGCCCTCCTGGCCCACGTACGCGAGCAACCGGACCCGCCAGCTGCCATTTCCGCGCAATCCCTTTCGCAACTGCAACCGGTTGTGGCACAGTCTTCAACTGCACAGCGGGCGGTGTCGATGCGCAACAGGGAAGACTTCAGGCTGAGTTCGCGGGAGGCCGAGGTGATGGAGTTGATCGCGGCGGGCATGAGCAATCAGCAAATCGCGGCCACGTGCTTCATCAGCGAGAAGACGGTCAAGAACCACATCAACCGCATCTTCGCCAAGCTGCACGCCACGACCCGCAGCGCGGCGATCGCCCGCTGGCTGGGGGTGGCCCATGCGTAAGTCCCGCACTTGGGCCCGGATTTGGGCCCCTGGGCCCTCGGTGGCCTCCGCGATCCCGCCTTACGTTCCCGATGACGTACGACGTGATGCCGCAACCGGAGGAGAGCCGCGAAATGCCGCAGGACACGCTGCTGAAGACCGCCGTCGCTGCGCAGGTACGGGTGAGCGGCTGGAGGGACACGGCGATCACCCGGGTCCGGCACCGGTACGCGTCGGCGAGCGCCGGCCGGGGCCGGGACCGGGGGCAGACTTCTTTCGAGTATCTGGGGATCATTTTGGTGGTGGTGGCGATCATCGGCGGGATCATGGCGACCGGGATCGGCACGTCCATCACCAACAAGATCAAAGAGCAGATCGACAAGATCAAGGCAGGCGGCTGATCCCAAACCTGCGCCAGGACCGAGGGCAGGCCTTCCCCATCTACGTTGTGATGGTGGCGGGCCTGCTCTTTCTTGCGTTCGCTTTCTTTGCGGTCGGCCAGGCATCGGCTACGCGTAACGGGGCTCAGGGGGCGGCGGATTCAGCCGCTCTTGCCGCAGCGCAGCGCGCTCGTGAGGAACTGGGCCCCAAGTTTTTGGCTGGGCTCACGACGCCCGGCGGTCTCGACGACATCTTCAAGGACGCCACCTTCATCGCCCCTGCGCGCGACGAGGCCGCGAGTTTCGCCGCGAAGAACCACGCCGACCTCGACCCGCAGAAGTGGAATCCTCACCCCGGTGACGTCGGACAGTTCAAGTTCACTGTAGGCGTCCGGACTCAGTACACCGTCGGCAAGTCCGTGATCCCGGGCACCGAGAACGAGAAGGCAACCGCCAGCGCCACGGCGGTGGTCGAGCTTAGATGCGGCCTGCCGCCCGCCAGCGGCGGTGGCAATGATCCGAAGCCGCCGCCTCCTCCCGTCACGATCACGTGCGACGGCAAGGACCTGCCCGTGGATCCCATGCCCGCCCTGGACAAGATCTTCACCGTGAAACTGGTCGACTGACAGCAAGCGACGAGCAGAGGAATGGCACCGATGAGCGTTCGGCATACGTTGAGGGCCCGTAGGGGGGCGGTGGCGGCAGCGATGGCAGTCACCCTGGCGTTGGCTGTCGGCGGATGCGGCGGCGACAGCAAGGACGGCAAGTCGAACGCGGCCAGCAGCGGTTCGCAGTCGAAGGCAGCATCCTCGGGGGGCGGCCAGCAGCCGGGTTCCTCGACGCCTAAGTCCGACCCCACGGTCAAGCTCGCGGAGTCCACCGGTCAGGGCGGGATCGTCCTCACCATCAACAGCGTGGCGCGCGACTCGGGCGGATTCGTCACGGTGTCGGGCCAGTTGAAGAACCCCGGCTCGGAGAACTTCGTCGACACGTCCGGCTGGGTCGGCACCGAGAAGGACGTGCTGGCCAGCGGCGACTCGGTGGCCGGGGCGACGCTGGTCGACAAGGTCGGCAAGAAACGCTATTACGTGCTGCGCGACACGGGGGGGAAGTGCCTCTGCACGATGGGCATCGTAGGAGTGAAGGCCGGCCAGACCGTCCCCTTCTTCGCCCAATTCCCCGCCCCACCCAACGGCACCAAGGAAGTCGACTTCCAGCTGCCGACCTTCCCCACCATGACCGTTCCCGTCTCCGGGTGATCACACCATGACCAGAACCCGGCACGCAGCCGTAGCGATCGCCGCCGCGCTAGTCCTGACCGCCGGTGGGACCACCGCGTACGCCGACGAGAGTCCGAGCAGCCCCCCACTGCCCGGCACGGAGGCGACGAGTGACCCGTCCATGAAGGTCGACGGGACCTCGCCGAACCTGAAGCTCCCCGAGGGCGGCACGCTCGCGGCGCCCAAGGTGCTCGACATCAAGTCGATCGTCGAGGACCAGGGCGGCGAGGAGCGGCGTTCGGACACCAACACCAGCGTGACGTTCGCGCTGCAGGCGGAGGTGCTGTTCGCGATGGACAGCGCGGCCCTGTCGCCCGACGCGAACGACCGTATCCAGGGCATCGCCGCCGAGATCAAGAAGCAGAAGGCGACGAACGTCCGGGTCTTCGGCTTCACGGACAACCTCGGCACGCACGAGCACGGCGTGGTCCTGTCGAAGGAGCGCGCGGACGCCGTCCAGAAGGCGCTCTCGCTGTCGCTGGGCTCCGACGTGACGTTCGAGATCCGGGGTTACGCCGAGGACTACCCGATCTCCGACAACTCGACGGAGGACGGCCGCAAGAAGAACCGGCGGGTGGAGGTCAGCTTTACCCGGAGCAGTGGTTAGGACGAGGGGGCTTCCTCCTTCGCCCGGCCTTGTCCGGGGAGGTGGGAAACGCGGCCGTGTCCAGAGCGAAGTCAAAGGGTGCCGGGATGTGCAGCGGACGGCCGAACGGAGCGGTTGTCCGTGAGCGGTATCCGCGGGGTGAGAGGTCCCAGAAGCAGGTGATCTCGTCGGCCTGCGTGTTCAGTTCCTCTGCGGTCCGCAGCAGTTCTCCGAAGGGTGCCTTCTCGCCTGTGGCGCCCCCCTCGCTCACAGCAGGTGGTCCGCCCTGCCCGCCTTGATGTCGCGGATGAGGTTCCGCAGGGCGTCTCGGCTGTCGGTGAGGTAGTGGTCCTCCTGGCCGGCGACCGCGATGTACGCGTTGCCGTCACCGTCGACGCCGAGGCGGAAGCAGTTCGCTCCTTCGCCGCAGTACGGCTCTTCCCAGTCAATCTCGGGCATGTCCTGCTCCTAGAGTCGGCGGGCCAAGTCGTTCATGAAGGTGCGTGAGTCCTCGCGGGACAGGGCGCGGGACTCCAACTCGTCCAGCTGAGCGCGGTACTTGGTGAGCTGGGCCTCGTCATCGTGGAACTCCGCGCCATGCGTGGTGTCCAGCTCGATGGTGTCGAGCTGTGGCACGGCTGCCGCCGCGTAGATGACGGACTGGCCGGAGCCGGGAACGCCTCCGGCCTTGAACGGGATGACCCGTACGGAGAGGTGTGGGCGCTCGGCCAGCTCGACGATGTGACGGAGCTGGGCCCGGGTGGTTCCGGTGCCGCCGAACTCCATGCGCAGGGCGGCCTCATGGATGATCGCCTCGACTTTCGGGGGGTCCGACCTGTCCAGGACCTGCTTGCGGTCCATGCGGTGGGCCAGCCGGGTCTCCAGGTCGGTTCGGGGGAGCGGGGGGACGACCTGGGCGAAGACGGCGCGTGCGTGGGCCTCCGTCTGGAAGAGGCCCGGGAGGTGGATGGTGACCGCGATGCGCAGGCGGGGGGAGCGCCACTCCATCTCGGCGATGTCCAGGGAAGCCGGCGACAGCCGGTCGCGGTAGGCCTCCCACCAACCCTTGTCCCGCTCGCTCGGGATGGCAGCGAGGGCATCGACGTACGCCTCGTCGGTGCAGCCGTAGTTGCTGGCCAGCGCACGCACGCGGGCGGCGCTGATGCCGGACCGGCCGGACTCCATGTTCGGCACGTTGGTGCGCGGTACGCCGAGCAGCTTGGCCGCGACCTCCGTGCCCATGCCCGCAGCTATGCGCATCTTCCGCAATTCCGCACCGAGGCGTCGTTGGCGCTCGGTCGGCGCGCTTCTGGGTGGCATGCATCCTCCACTCGGCCTGCTGGTCCCGCCCAGTCTGCCGCCCGCACTCCAGGTGGTCCATCAATAGCTTTCCGCAGAGAGGTAGTACACGTACTCCTTGATGCTCTACATTGAGTAACGCACCAACTACGCAAGCGAGTTGGAAGCGCATCGCGCGAGCCTGCCCGCGTGCTCCTCCCCTGGGAGGGGTGGGTCCGTGCCAGGGAGACAAGCCACTGCTCGCTGCCCCCCCCCACCAGTACACGGGAGCCAGAGATGCTCACCACCCGCACCATGACTGCATGCCCGGCCGCGCACCCCGCGCCCATGACATTCCCCCCGCCCCCGGAGGGCCTCGCGCTCAGCCTCACCCTTCCCGGCGAGCCGCACTGCGCGGCCATCGCGCGCGGCGCGGTCCGATCGGCTCTGCGCGCTCACGCGCTGGACGCGCCCGACGCGGTGCTCGCCAGCTCCGAACTGGTCGCCGTGGCGGCGTACTTGAACCCTTCCCAGGATCTTTACCTCTCCCTCCGGCATCGGGACGCCGCCCTTCGCCTGATCGTCTACGACGCTCACGCCCGGCACGCTCATCCCCGCCTCGCGGAAGCCTGTGACGCCCGGCGGCGGGGTGGGCTGCGGCTGCTCGCCGCCGTCGTGCGGGACTGTGGGGGTGAATGGGGGTTCGGCGAATCCCGCGAGCCGGGTGGCGGCACCCGCACCTGGGCCGTGCTGCCATACGCCACCAACTAGCCCACCAGCAGGGCGAGTTGGGGCATGTTCGCACTCGGGTAGCCGAGAGGCGTCGGCGGGATGGCGCCCCGGCGCCTGCCGGGCGACCGGGGGAATCCCGGCGTCCGGGACCCAGGCAATCCACAGGAGTCGTTGTTACCGTGCTGGGTATGAAGCCAAGGCTGGTACGGAGCCGTGCGGCGACGGCTGGGGTGTGTCTCATCGCCCTCGCGGGCGCGGCTGCGTGCGGGCCCACCAGTGCGGGCCAGGGGGCGGAAGGTTCCGTCCGGGACACCGCGGCCGCTCCCGGCGCGAGCGGGGCGAACCCGCCCGCACCCCGCGTGAGCGGGCCCACCCCGCAGGTCAAGGCCGACGGCGCGCTCACCAGTGACCAGCTCAACGCGGCCGCGCTCGCCACCGGCGACGTCAAGGACTTCGCGGCCGAGCCCCTGGAGGGCGGCACCCCGACCGGCAGCTCCCGTACGGCCAAGGCCGAGTGCATGCCCTTCGTGTCCGTCATCAACGGCACCCCCGAGCCCGTCCCCTCCGCGACGGTCTACCGGCGCCTCGTCGACACGACCGAGGACGGGCAGGCCGACCAGACCGTTGTCACTGAAGTGCTGGGCGCTCATCCGGCCGGGGCCTCCGACGTGCTCGCCCGGCTCCGTACCGCCATCGACGCCTGCTCCGACGGCTTCCAGACCAAGGGCGGCGACCTGGAGCCCTCCGTCTTCACCGAGGTCAAGGAGCTGCCCGCGCCCAAGGTGGGGGACGAGGCCGTCGCGTACGAGCTGATGGGGGTCGCCCAGGGCGACCCCGTGCCCATGGTTTTTCAGGTGGTGCGGAGTGGGACCACTGTTGTCACGTACTACGCCGTCGATGTCACCGGCGGCGACACGCCACAGATCCCCGCCCAGCTCGCCGTTGCGCAGGCGGCCAAGCTCAAGTCCTGAGATCCTGCCCGGTCGCGATGACCAGCCGGCAGCCCGGCCGCAGGCCCCACTCCGCCATCGCGCCCGCCGCCGCCTCAAGGACGTGCCGCGCGCGCGGCCGGATCGCGCCGAGGCGGCCCGGCTCCATCGTGCGCACCGCGATCACGCGCAGATGGTGGTCCAGATGGGCCACGTCGATCGCGAAGCGCATCCGGAAGGTGTGCACGCTGCTCGCCGGGGTCAGCAGGAGCGCCCCCTCGATGCCGTCCCGGCCGAGCAGGCCCCGCGTCCGGGCCCGGTAGGACGCCGCGATCTCCAGCGGAACCGCCGTCCCGGCGCCGTCGAGCACCCTCAACTCGCCCGTTCCGTCCCTCCATCGGCCCATGGATAAACGGTAGTGGCTCACGGGGCCGCCGCGTAGGGTCCGCAACATGGGCCGAAACATCAGGAACCACAACAACCGCCCCTTCGAGGAACTGATCGACGAGGCCGCGTCCGTCTCCGTCGACGGCTGGGACTTCTCCTGGCTGGACGGCCGCGCCACCGAGGAGCGGCCGTCGTGGGGGTATGCCCGCGCGATGGCCGGGCGGATGGCCAAGGCGACTGCCGCCCTCGACATCCAGACCGGCGGCGGTGAGGTCCTCGCCGCCGTGCCGCAGCTGCCGCCGCTCGCCGTCGCCACCGAGGGCTGGCCCCCGAACGTCGCCCGCGCCACCGGACTGCTCCACCCGCGCGGAGTGGCGGTCGTCGCCGACGAGGACAAGCCCCCGCTGCCGTTCGCCGACGGCGCCTTCGACCTGGTGGTCAGCCGGCACCCCGTCACCACCTGGTGGTCCGAGATCTCCCGCGTCCTGTCGCCCGGCGGCACGTACTTCTCCCAACAGGTGGGCCCGGCCAGCGTGTTCGAGCTCGTCGAGTACTTCCTGGGACCGCAGCCGCCGGAGGTGCGCGGTGGCCGCGATCCCGGCAAGGCGCGCAAGGAGGCGGAGAGCGCGGGCCTTGAGGTCGTCGATCTGCGCCTGGAGAAGCTGCGTACCGAGTTCAACGACATCGGCGCCGTCGTCTACTTCCTGCGCAAGGTGATCTGGATGGTGCCCGGCTTCACCGTCGAGGAGTACCGCGACCAGCTGAGGGCGCTCCACGAGCAGATCCGCGCCGAGGGCCCCTTCGTCGCGCACACGACACGCTTCCTGATCGAGGCGCGGAAGCCGCTGAGGCCCGGCCGGGCTGCTTAGCATCTGGGCGTATGGGGACAATTGCTGACCAAAGGGTCGGGCGGCGCGCGCAGCCTCCGATCACACCCGAACCCGCCCTCTCCCGCATCCCTCGCGTACGCATCGGCCGGCCCGCCCTCCTGTGGTGGGGGTGGGCCGCCGCGCTCTTCCTCCTGTACGCGACCGTCTCGGGCCGCCGCCAGGCGCTGGTCCGCACCACCGGCTACGACCTCGGCATCTTCGAGCAGGCCGTCCGCGCGTACGCCCACCTCCACGCGCCCGTCTCCGCCCTGCGCGGCGACGGCTTCAACCTCCTCGGCGACCACTTCCACCCCGTGCTCGCCGCCCTCGCTCCCCTCTACCGCCTCTTCCCCTCCCCGTACACGCTGCTCGTCGCGCAGGCCGCGCTGCTCGCGCTCGCCGTGGTGCCGCTCGCCCGGCAGGCCGCGCGGGTGCTCGGCCGCCGGGCCGCCCACGTCGTCGCCTTCGCGTACGGGCTGAGCTGGGGCATCGCATCGGCGGTCGGCTTCGACTTCCACGAGGTGTGCTTCGCGGTCCCGCTCGTCTCCTGCGCCCTCGAAGCGCTGGCCCGCAGGCGGTGGCGGCGCGCGATCGCCTGGGCCGTGCCGCTGCTCCTGGTCAAGGAGGACCTCGGTCTCACGCTGGCCGCGATCGGGGCGTACGTCGCCTGGCGGGGCCCGCGCCGGCTCGGCGTCGCGGTCGCCGCGACCGGCCTGGTGGGCAGCGCGCTCGAATTCAAGGTGCTGATGCCGTTCTTCAGCCCGTCGGGCACCTACGCGCACGCCGCGAACCTCGCGCCCGCCCACCATTCGCTGCTGACCACGCTCGCCCTCGCGCCGCTCGACGCGGTGCGCCCCGAGGTGAAGGCGACCACCCTCGTCCTCGTCTTCGCGCCGGCCGCACTCATCGCCCTGCGCTCGCCGCTCGCCCTGATCGCGGTGCCCACGCTGGGCTGGCGGATGCTGTCCACCAACGTCTTCCACTGGGGGACGGCCTTCCACTACACGGCCGTCCTGATGCCCGTCGTGTTCGCGGCCCTGACCGACGCCCTGCGCCCGTACGCCGCCGACGGCGCCCCGCTGACCCGGCGCCACGTACGGGCCTCGCTCGTGACGGCGGCGGCGGTGACGCTCGTCCTGATCCCCTCCTTCCCCCTCGCCCAGATCGCCCACCGCTCCACGTGGCGCACCACCGCACACGTCACAGCGGTACGCGACCTGCTGCGCCGCATCCCCGACGGCGCGACCGTCGCGGCCTCCAACCGCCTTGCCCCACAACTGACTTCACGCACCACGGTCGTCCTCTTCCCGACCTTCCCGGTGCACTGGAAGCTGTACGAGACGGACGGCCCCGTCCCGCGCCCGACGGCCCAGTGGATCGCCTACGACCGCGTCCCGCCGGAGTCCTGGCCCTACCCGCCCGGCACCTGGCCCTACCCGGCGCCCCGCCAGGAGCAGGAGTACGCCCTCGCGCTCGCGAAGTACGGATATGTACGGGTGGCCGAGGCGGACGGCGTCTCGCTGCTGCGCCGCGCCGAGAGGCCTTCGCATACGCACTGACACCGGACGGTCACCCGGCGCGGC
This sequence comes from Streptomyces sp. WM6378, assembly GCF_001279695.1. Lineage (GTDB taxonomy): Bacteria > Actinomycetota > Actinomycetes > Streptomycetales > Streptomycetaceae > Streptomyces. The sequence continues at coordinate 42,078 of NZ_LGDD01000177.1, read as the reverse complement.
CTGCCTTGACCCAGTGGGGTGAAGCACACGGGGAGCGAATTCCGGGCCGCGAAATCCGTCGGCGAGCGGTGCCGCGAGTCGGCCGCGACCCATCTGACCTGCACGGTCAAGGCTGGGTGCGAGGTGGTGGTCACCCCTGCGGGGGACCACGGTTCCGTACTGGGCCGGTTTCGGAGCGTAGTTCTGGAGCGCCGTGGCGCCCAGCATCACTTACGAAGGGTTATGGTGGAAACCCCCCCTCGGGCCGGTCCGTATCCCCCCCACGGACCGGCCCGTTTTTTCTTCGCCGGGGCCCGGTCAGGTCCGCACCACGCGGAACCGACCGCCCCCCGTCCCCAGCCGCCTCAGCCGCGGCGGGCCCAGATGTTGGTGCCCTCGGTGTCCACGGCGAAGGCGTCGATCTCCTTCAACTCCGCGTCCGTGAGCGCCGGTCCGGCCAGCGCCGCCACGTTCTCCTCAAGCTGCCGCACGCTGGACGCGCCGATCAGCGCCGACGTCATCCGCGGGTCACGCAGCACCCAGGTCAGCGCCAGCTGCGCCAGCGACTGGCCGCGCCGGGAGGCGATGTCGTTCAGCCCATTGAGACGGCGTACGACGTCGTCGCTCAGCAGGTTCGGGTCAAGGGACTTGCCCTGGGTGGCGCGGGAGCCCTCCGGGATGCCCTTCAGGTACTTGTTCGTGAGCAGGCCCTGGGCGAGCGGCACGAAGGAGATGCAGCCCATGCCGGCCGCCTCCAGGGTGTCGAGCAGCCCGTCGTCCTCCGTCCAGCGGTTGATCATCGAGTACGACGGCTGGTGGATCAGGGCCGGGACGCCCATCTCCTTCAGGAGGCGGGCGGCCTCGGCGGTCTGCTCGCTGTTGTAGGAGGAGACGCCCACGTACAGCGCCTTGCCCTGCTGGACGGCGGACGCCAGCGCGCCCATCGTCTCCTCAAGCGGGGTCTCCGGATCGAAGCGGTGCGAGTAGAAGATGTCGACGTAGTCCAGGCACATGCGGCCGAGCGAGGCATCGAGCGAGGACAGCAGGTACTTGCGCGAGCCCCACTCGCCGTACGGCCCGGGGCGCATCAGATAGCCGGCCTTGGTCGAGATGACGAGCTCGTCCCGGTACGGGGCGAAGTCCTGGCCGAAAATCTTGCCGAAGTTCAGCTCGGCCGAGCCGGCCGGCGGGCCGTAGTTGTTGGCCAGGTCGAAGTGGGTGACACCCAGGTCGAAGGCGCGGCGCAGGATCGCGCGCTGGGAATCCAGCGCGCGGTCGTCGCCGAAGTTGTGCCACAGGCCGAGCGAGACGGCGGGGAGCTTGAGGCCGCTGCGGCCGGTCCGGCGGTACTCCATGGAGTCGTAGCGGTCCGGGGCTGCGAGGAAGGGGAGCGATTCAGTCACGTTTCCCTGCTTATCACGGACTTGTGACAGACCGAGTTGGGCCGCCGTCGCCCGTCCGCAGTACTGTGCTTTCCCTGGGGCGGCCGGTGTGCGGGGCGGCGGCGGGCCCCCGGAAGGCAACGAGAGGGTGGAATCGGTGAGTTTGCGCGACCTGGTGTACAGGCTCTATGCGCGCCGGGTGGAAGGCCGCCTCGACCACGACCAGGTGCCCAAGCACATCGGCGTCATCCTGGACGGCAACCGGCGCTGGGCCAAGGCCTCGGCCCGCAGCCCCGAGCAGGGCCACCAGGCCGGTGCCAGCAAGATTCAGGAACTGCTCGGCTGGTGTGCCGAGACGGACGTCGAGGTCGTCACCCTCTGGCTGCTCTCCACCGACAACCTGGACCGCCCCGAGGACCAGTTGATCCCGCTGCTCGGCATCATCGAGGACGCGGTACGGGACTTGGCGGCGGACGGGCGCTGGCGCGTGCACCACGTGGGCAACGCGGACCTGCTGCCCGGGCACACGCAGTCCGTGCTCAAGGAGGCCGAGCAGGCCACGCACGACATCGACGGGATACTCGTCAACGTCGCCGTGGGCTACGGCGGACGCCAGGAGATCGCGGACGCGGTGCGGTCGCTCCTCCTGGAGCACGCGGCGAAGGGCACGTCCTTCGAGGAGCTCGCCGAGATCGTCGACGTCGAGCACATCTCGGAGCACCTGTACACGCGGGGGCAGCCCGACCCCGACCTCGTCATCCGCACCAGCGGCGAGCAGCGCCTGTCCGGCTTCATGCTCTGGCAGTCCGCGCACTCCGAGTACTACTTCTGCGAAGTGTTCTGGCCGGCCTTCCGCAAGGTCGACTTCCTCCGAGCCCTGCGCGACTACGCTGCGCGGCACCGGAGGTACGGCACCTGAGGGCGGGGCCCCGCTTTTACCCCCCCTCTTTTTGTCCTCAATCGCCGGACGGGCTCGGCTCTGCTCCCGTCCGGCTTTTTGCTGCCCGTCTCCTACGCCTGCGGCGAGCGTCCTCAATCTCCCCCAAGGCCTTAAGGGCCGGGGGGGGGACCTCCATGACGGGCTGAACGTGTCGTTGGTCCGCTGCGGGCTGTCGGTGGCTGGTCGCGCAGTTCCCCGCGCCCCTGGCAGTACTGGTGCTGGCCAGTACTGGGCACTCCCAACCCGTCCGGCGTTTGAGGACGAGCGCCCTTAAGGCGCGATACGGGGTCTGGGGCGGAGCCCCAGGACGAGCAGCTCAGCCCAACCACCCCCGGAGGGTCTAGGGAAGGGGCGGGGTGGGGCCATTGGGGTCTGGGGCGGAGCCCCAGTGGGAACTCTGGGCATATGACGGGGCATGGCTTCGCGTGTTCGAGGGCATAACCCCACCAGGTCGACGTCCGGTCCACGGACGCCGTATCTCAGTGAGCGGCATCAGCGCCGCTCGCCCGGGAGGCCCATTGCACCAGGACGACCGCGCACCGCGCGCGGGCGACGTGGAGGGCCGGAGCTCGGCCCGCGCAGCGCGGTCGAAGCCCGGTCCCAGTTTCCGCGACGCCGTCGCACCCCGTTCTCATGCGCCTCTTACGAGGGGGTACGTCCTTCCGTGGTGACCAGCACAAAGCGCCGCATGCCCGACCGGCGCACCTATGTCCTCGACACCAGCGTCCTGCTGGCCGACCCCAACGCGATGACCCGGTTCGAGGAGCACGAAGTGGTGCTCCCCATCGTCGTGGTCACGGAGCTGGAGGCCAAGAGGCACCATCCCGAGCTCGGTTACTTCGCCCGGCAGGCGCTGCGCCTGCTCGACGACTTCCGGGTCCGGTACGGACGTCTCGACGCCCCCATCCCGTTGGGGGAGCTCGGCGGCACCCTCCGTGTCGAGCTGAACCATTCCGATCCCGGCGTACTGCCCGCCGGCTACAGGTTGGGGGACAACGACTCCCGGATCCTCGCCGTCGCCCGCAATCTCCAGGCGGAGGGATACGACGTCACCGTCGTGTCGAAGGACCTGCCGCTGCGGATCAAGGCGTCGTCGGTCGGCCTGCTCGCCGAGGAGTACCGCGCCGAGCTGGCCATCACCGACTCCGGCTGGACCGGAATGGCCGAACTGCCGCTGAGCGGCGAGCAGGTGGACCTGCTCTTCGAGGAGGAGACGCTCTACGTCCCGGAGGCCGCCGCGCTTCCCGTCCACACCGGGCTCGTGCTGCTCTCCGAGCGCGGCAAGGCGCTCGGGCGGGTCCTGCCGGACGGGAACGTCAAGCTGGTCCGGGGCGACAGAGAGGCGTTCGGCATCCACGGCCGCAGCGCCGAGCAGCGGATCGCGCTCGACCTGCTGCTCGACCCCGAGGTCGGGATCATCTCGATGGGAGGCCGGGCCGGTACGGGCAAGTCGGCGCTCGCGCTCTGCGCCGGCCTCGAAGCCGTCCTGGAGCGCAGGCAGCACAAGAAGGTGATGGTCTTCCGGCCGCTGTACGCGGTCGGCGGGCAGGAGCTCGGTTATCTGCCGGGGTCCGAGGCCGAGAAGATGGGCCCCTGGGCCCAGGCCGTCTTCGACACGCTGTCCGCGGTGACGAGCCGTGAGGTCATCGAGGAGGTCACCTCGCGCGGGATGCTCGAAGTCCTGCCGCTCACCCACATCCGCGGGCGCTCGCTGCACGACGCCTTCGTGATCGTGGACGAGGCGCAGTCCCTGGAACGGAACGTCCTGCTGACCGTTCTGTCCCGCATCGGGGCCAATTCGAGGGTGGTGCTCACTCATGACGTGGCCCAGCGCGACAACTTGAGGGTCGGCCGGTACGACGGTGTCGTGGCGGTCGTCGAGAAGCTCAAGGGGCACCCGCTGTTCGCGCATGTCACCCTCACCCGGTCCGAGCGTTCGCAGATCGCCGCCCTGGTGACCGAAATGCTGGAGGACGTCTCTATCTGAGGCAGTACGCACCAGTTGGCGCCGTCCGGCGAGCGCAGCAGCTTAGCCGGGCGGCGCCTTCTTGTGGGCGGGATTGATAAAAACTACTGGGGCGAACGAGGTGTGAGGTTTCACACGCAACGGAGAATTGCCTCGCGGCATCGGCTTCCGGCAGAGTCTTGCATCCGTCAGGCCCCGCATACGGCACCCCTGTATCCCGGGTACCCCGGTACCCACGCAACTCAATAGCTGAGCCGTATGCCGCCCGCGCATCACGCGGCACTTCCCGCAAGGGAGTTGCCCATCGGGTCAGTTCCTCCCGTGGCCCAGTAGTTGGGAGGAGAGAGCCAGGGGCACGATTGCGTCCGCGAGGTCACCCGTGCGGACGCTGCTGGAAGGAAACCGTGTGAGCCGGATCTCGGTCCGGGGATTCGCGGTGGCGTCTGCCACTGCGGTCACCACCGTTGGCGCCGTGGTCGGCGTTGCCGCAGGAAGCCCCGCTGCCGCTTCGAACGACAACTTCGAGGCCACCGCAGCCGATACGACGCTTCTCGCGGACATCCCCGCCGGCCAGCAGGCCCAGGTGCAGACCGCGTCCCTGACGCAGCAGGCGGACGCCCAGTCCGCGCAGGCCAGTGCCACGGCGAAGAAGTCCGCCGAGGAAGCCGCGCGCGTGCAGGCCGCCGAGGACGCCAAGGCCAAGAAGGACGCGGCCGACAAGGACAAGGCCGACAAGGACGCCAAGGCCCGCGACCTGGAGACCCAGGCAGCCAGCCGCTCGGCCGCCCGGACGGACTTCGCGGTCAAGAGCTCGTACTCGATAGACGAAGTACAGGCGATAGCCCGTCAGATCGTCCCCGCGGGCCAGTTCCAGTGCTTCAGCCACATCGTGAACAACGAGTCGAGCTGGAACTTCCAGGCCACCAACAGCGGTTCCGGTGCCTACGGCCTCGTCCAGGCGCTGCCCGGCAACAAGATGGCCTCCGCCGGTGACGACTGGCAGACCAACCCGGCCACGCAGATAAAGTGGGGCCTCGGCTACATGAACGACCGCTACGGCAGCCCCTGCGGCGCCTGGTCGTTCTGGCAGGCCCACAGCTGGTACTAGGCAGAGGTCGGCCCTCGGCCGGGTAAGAAAACCGGCCGGAGCCGCTCAACCTTTCGGAGCCCCGCACCGTCCTTCGGTGCGGGGCTTCGCCCGTGTACGGTCAGGTCCGGACGGGGCGGGGGAAGCGGTGGGGAGACTCAGCGGCGGGGAAAAGGGAAACGGCGGGATCATGTCGAGAGTGCCCGGTTTGCTCGGACGGCTAGGTGCCGGACTGACCCGGATGGGAGAGCGCCTGGACGAGCGCCGGGCCGAGGCGGAGGCCGAGCCCGAGACCGGTCCGGTGGTCGTCGGTCCCGCGCTGGCCCCTCCCGTGGCCGAGCCCCCCGCACGGCCCGGGCCGGCGGCGGCCGAGGCGAAGTCGCCGGAACCGGTGGCGCCTTCGGGCGACCACGCCCCCGAACACGTACCGCCGCCGCCCTCGTACGCGCCCGCCGTCGCCGCCCGGCCCGATCCGGTGCTCGCCGTGCCGTGGAGCATGCGGGTCGCCGCCGAGGTCGGCTGGCGGCTGCTCGTCCTGGCCGGGACCCTCTACGTACTGACGCAGGTCATCAGCGCGATCGCGCTCGTGGTGCTCGCGTTCGTCGCGGCCCTCCTGATCACCGCGCTGCTCCAGCCCACCGTGGCCCGGCTCAAGAGGATGGGGCTGCCGCGCGGGGTCGCGACCGCGGTCACCGCGATCTCCGGGTTCGTGATCATGGGGCTCGTCGGCTGGTTCGTGGTGTGGCAGGTCATGGACAACCTCGACGACCTGTCCAACAAGGTGCGCGACGGCATCGAGGAGCTCAAGCGCTGGGCGCTGAACAGCCCGTTCCACGTCACCGAGGACCAGATCAACCAGATCGCCAAGAACCTCAGCGACACCATCGGGGCCAACACCAACGAGATCACCTCGGCCGGGCTCCAGGGCGTGACCGTCCTCGTCGAGGTACTCACCGGCATTCTGCTCGCGATGTTCTCGACGCTGTTCCTGCTGTACGACGGCCCGAAGATCTGGCAGTGGGTCCTCAAACTCGTACCGGCCGCGGCCCGTCCGGGCGTCGCGGGGGCGGGCCCGCAGGCCTGGCGCACGCTCACCGCGTACGTGCGCGGCACGGTGATAGTGGCTCTGATCGACGCGATCTGCATCGGCGTCGGCATCTACTTCCTCGGCGTGCCCATGGCGGTGCCGCTCGCCGTGTTCATCTTCCTGTTCGCCTTCATCCCACTGGTCGGCGCGGTCATCTCGGGCGCGCTCGCGGTCGTGGTCGCGCTCGTCACCGACGGGGTGTTCAACGCCCTGATGGTCCTCGTCGTGGTCCTCGCGGTGCAGCAGATCGAGGGGCACGTCCTGCAGCCGTTCATCCTGGGCCGCGCGGTGCGGGTGCACCCGCTCGCGGTGGTGCTCTCGGTGGCCGCCGGCGGCATGGTCGCCGGCATCGGCGGCGCCGTCGTCGCCGTCCCGCTGGTCGCGGTCACCAACACGGTGGTCGGATATCTGCGGGCGTACGCCCGCGAGAACGCGCTGCGCAGCGCCGTCGCGGTCGAGGAGGCCCAGACCGCGGAGCCCGTGCCCGCCGTGCCTGCCGCCGACCGCGAGTAGCCCGGTCCCGTACGCATGCGGAAGGGCCCCGCCGGTACGACACCGGCGGGGCCCTTCTACGTACGTGCGCGGACTACTGGGCCAGCGCGGCCTCGGAGTCCAGCGTGACGCCCACGGCCGTGATCACCGCGGCGATCTTGAAGGCCTCCTGGATCGTCTCGCGGTCGACACCGGCCTTGCGCAGCACCTGCTCGTGCGAGTCGAGGCACTGGCCGCAGCCGTTCACCGCGGAGACGGCGAGCGACCACAGCTCGAAGTCGACCTTCTCCACGCCCGGGTTGCCGATGACGTTCATCCGCAGACCGGCCCGCAGCGTGCCGTACTCCGGGTCGGAGAGCAGGTGGCGGGTGCGGTAGAAGACGTTGTTCATCGCCATGACGGCCGCGGCCGACTTGGCGGCCGTGTACGCCTCGGGCGACAGGTTGGCCTTCGCCTCCGGCTCCAGCTCACGCAGCACGATCGGGCTGCGCGAGGCTATGGCGGTGGCGAGCACCGTGCCCCACAGCTGCTGGGCGGGAAGGTCGGAGTTGCCGATGACCGAACCGAGGTTCAGCTTCAGGTCCTTGGCGTAGTCCGGTACGGCGGACTTCAGCGCGTCCAGGGACATGGGTTACTCACCGGCCAGCAGCGCGACCGGGTCCAGGGTGTTCTCGCCCTTGGTCCAGTTGCACGGGCACAGCTCGTCGGTCTGCAGGGCGTCGAGGACCCGCAGGACCTCCTTGGGGTTACGGCCCACGGAACCGGCGGTCACCATCGTGAACTGGATCTCATTGTTCGGGTCGACGATGAAGACGGCGCGCTGCGCGAAGCCGTCCTCGCCCTCGATGCCGAGGTCACGCATGAGCTCGTGCTTCGAGTCGGCCAGCATCGGGAACGGCAGGTCGGTCAGGTCCGGGTGGTCCTTGCGCCAGGCGTGGTGCACGAACTCGGAGTCACCGGAGAAGCCGAGGACCTGGGCGTCACGGTCGGCGAACTCGTCGTTCAGCTTGCCGAACGCGGCGATCTCGGTCGGGCAGACGAAGGTGAAGTCCTTGGGCCACGCGAAGACCACACGCCACTTGCCCTCGTAGGTCTTGTGGTCGATCTGCTGGAACTCCTTGCCGCTCTCCAGCGACACACAGGCAGTCAGGTCGTACGTGGGGAACTGGTCACCAACAGTGAGCACGCGCTCTCCTTGCGAACGAGGAAGTCCGGATCGAGCGGATTCGGGAATCTTCCTGCGGGGTTGGACGGATTACCGATCCTGGCACAGGGAGCATTGATCAGTGAAATAGCTAGACTGGGTCAGCGTGATCGGAGGTGCCTATCAGTGGCCGCAAGTAATAGGGGCATGAGCAATCGGGGCAAGCAGCCCAGCCTGGCGCAGCTGCGCGCGTTCGCGGCGGTCGCGGAGCATCTGCACTTCCGCGACGCCGCGGCCGCGATCGGCATGAGCCAGCCCGCCCTGTCCGGGGCGGTCTCGGCGCTTGAGGAGGCGCTCGGCGTGCAGCTCCTGGAGCGTACGACCCGCAAGGTGCTGCTCTCTCCGGCGGGGGAGCGGCTCGCGGTGCGGGCCAAGGCGGTGCTCGACGCGGTGGGCGAGCTGATGGAGGAGGCCGAGGCGGTACGGGCGCCGTTCACCGGGGTGCTCCGGCTCGGCGTCATCCCGACCGTCGCGCCCTATCTGCTGCCCGCCGTGCTGCGGCTCGTCCACGAGCGCTACCCGGAGCTCGACCTCCAGGTCCACGAGGAGCAGACCTCCTCGCTGCTCGAAGGGCTCGGGGCCGGACGGCTCGACCTGCTGCTGCTCGCGGTGCCGCTCGGGGTGCCCGGGGTCAGTGAACTCCCCTTGTTCGACGAGGACTTCGTGCTTGTGACCCCGCGGGACCACTGGCTCGGCGGCCGCAGCGGCATCCCCCGCGAGGCGCTGCGGGAACTGCACCTGCTGCTCCTCGACGAGGGGCACTGTCTGCGCGACCAGGCGCTCGACATCTGCCGGGAGGCCGGGCGCACCGAGGGGGCGCCGGTCACGACGACCGCGGCGGGTCTCTCCACCCTGGTGCAGTTGGTGGCGGGCGGGCTCGGGGTGACCCTTCTGCCGCGTACCGCCGTGGAGATCGAGACGGGGCGCAACGACCGCCTGGTCACCGGGTACTTCGCGGAACCGGCCCCCTCGCGCACGATCGCCCTGGCGATGCGGACGGGTGCCGCTCGCCAGGGCGAGTTCGAGGAGTTCGCGGCTGCCCTGCGCGGGGCGTTGCGCGATCTTCCGGTGCGGGTGTCGAAGTGAGGTGATGCGCCTGAACTCCCCCTGACCCAGGGGGAGTTCAGGCGTGGGCTACTCCGTGCGCAGGCCGTCCGGGCGCATCAGCCGCCACAGCGGCGGCAGGGACAGCGCCGTGACGAGCAGGACCACGCCCGCGCCGATGCCGACCATCGACACCGCCGGGACCCAGTCGACGGTCACCGAGCGGCCCACCATCCGCAGCAGGACCGAGCCGAGGCCGAGGCCCACCGCCGCCGCCAGCGCGAGACCGAGCGCCACCGGCACCGCGGTCTGCCACAGGACCGACCAGCTCAGCGTGGAGCGCCGGGTGCCGAACGCGACCAGGGCGGACAGCAGCTTCTTGCGCTCGCGCAGCTGCTCCAGCATCGAGACGAGCAGGCTCGCGCCGATCAGCATCAGCACCGCCGCGGCCCCGATGTAGAGGCCCTTGCGGACCCCGGCGAACCGGCCCGACGTCTGGGTGTCGTTCAGCGCGCGCGCCAGGGTGAGCGGGTCGGCTTCGGCGGCCGCGTTCAGGACCCGCTCCTTGGCGAGGGAGTCACCCGGAGCCGTCGAGACGAACACCGTGGAGCGCATGGGGACCTTCGCCGTGTGCGCGAGGGCGCCCGGGGTGACCAGGAGGCCGCCGCGGCGCATGCCCTGCGGGTCGGGTCGGGACGGGGCGTTCCGCATGCTCGTCGGGGCCGTCCAGGCGACCTCCGCGCCCTTGGTCCTGGAGCCGCCGTTGGTCGGGTCCAGGTAGAGCGTGCTGCCCGGCTTCACGGTGTCCTCGTGGGCGTAGTCGCCGCCGGTCGCGGTGAAGGTGTCGCCGTCCTTGCAGCTGGGCAGGGTGGCGACCTCGCTCAGGTCCGCGCAGGTGCCGACGGTGACCGGGATGTAGTGCTCCGGTTCCTTGGGCTTGTCGCCGCCGTCCAGTGAACCGAGGACCACCGTGTGGGTCACGCCCTCGGTGCTCTTCAGGGTCTGGATCTCGCGGGCCTGCCGGCCGGGGTCGGCGTTGTCGACCGGGACGATCAGCTGGGCGCGGCTGGTGTCCTCGCCGCTCGACTTGACGTAGTCGCCCTCGACGGCGCCGAAGAGCATCTGCAGAGCGATCGCGCCGGCCACCGCGACCGCGATGCCGTTGACCATCCGGGCGGCCGAGCCCGACGTCAACTGGAGCCTGCGGACGGCCAGTTGCCAGCCGATCGAGCCGCCGCCGAGCCTGCGTACGACCGCCTCCACCAGCCAGGGAAGCAGCGCGGTGACGCCGACGAGCAGCAGGACGGTGCCGCCGATCACCTGGACCTGGTTGAAGGTCCCGCTGTCCCGGCCGCGGCCCATCAGCGGGACGAGCAGGCCGAGTCCGGCGAGCGGCGGAAGCACCCGCCACCACATGCGCCGCCTGCGCGGCATCGAGGTGCGCACCACGCCGAGGGGCTCGACGACCACCGAGCGCATCGCGAACAGGGTCACCGCGACCGCGGACGCGGGCACCGCGACCGCCACGCCCACCGCGAGCAGCGGGCTCGGGTCGATGTCGGACGGGAAGACGTTCAGCCCCGCGATCGACACCTCGCCCACGTACTGGCGGCCGATCACGAAGAACAGCGAGCCGACCACGACGCCGACCACGGCTCCGGCCAGCGCCTCGCCGGCCGCGATCCACCGGGTCATCCGGCGGTCGGCGCCCGCCAGGCGCAGCGCCGCGAGCCGCCGGTCGCGCCGGTCGCCGCCGAAGCGTACGGCGGCCGCGATGAACACGCCGACCGGCATGAGAAGGACCACGAAGATGATCACGATGAGCAGCGCGAGGACCGGGTCGATCCTTTCCTTCTGCCGGTCGACGAACCCGTTGACGCGCAGCACTTCGCTGGAGTCGCCCACCGCGTCCTTGCGCTGCTTGAGGGTGTCGCTGCCCGCGTAGAAGGCGAGTTCGTGCGGGCCCATCAGGCCCTGGTCGGCGATGGTCGCGCTGATCCGGTACGGGATGCGCTCGCGCAGCAGCTTGCCCTCGGGCGAGGTGAGCAGGTCGCGCAGGGCGGGCGAGGCGGCCATGGTGCCGGGGGCCGGGAGCTCGGAGACGCCCGGCGGCAGCGGCGCCTTGGCGCCCTCGGCCTGGATGAGCCGGCCGCGTACGTCGGCGCCCTTGTACTGCGATTCCGCGCGCCCGATCAGCAGCGTGTCCGCCGCGGGGCCGCTGTCGACGGAGGCCCCGTAGTCGTTGCGGGCGTTGTCGCGGGCGTTGCGGGCGTTCAGCGCGCCCGGCAGCGCGGTGGTGCCGAGCAGCAGGGCGACGCCGAGGCCGACGCCGACCGCGGTGAGCAGCGTGCGCGTCCAGCCCTCGCGGCCTCCCGACAGGGCGAACCGGGCGCCGAGGGCGAGGTCGCGGAGCAGGCTCATACGGAGTGCTCCAGCATCATGTCGCGGGACTTTCCGTCGCGTACGACGATCTCGCGGTCGGAGTAGGCGGCGACCCGGGCCTCGTGGGTGACCAGGACGACGGCGGCGTTGGTGGAGCGGGCCGCCTCGGTCAGGAGCTGCATGACGCGCTCGCCGTTGAGCGAGTCGAGCGCGCCGGTCGGCTCGTCGGCGAAGACGACGCGGGGCTGGGTCACGAGCGAGCGGGCCACGGCCACCCGCTGGCCCTGACCGCCGGAGACCTCGCCGGGGCGCTTGTGCCCGAGGTCGGCGACCTCCAGGCGCTCCATCCACTCAAGCGACCTGCGCTCGGCCTCCTTGCGCTTGACGCCGGTCAGGCGCAGCGGCAGGGCGACGTTCTCGACGCAGGTCAACTCCGGCACCAGCTGGCCGAATTGGAAGACGAAGCCGAACTCGGTGCGGCGCAGCGCGCTGCGTTCGGCGTCCGACATCGCGGACAGCTCACGGCCGGCGTAGAGGATCTTGCCGGAGTCCGGCGTGACGATCCCGGCGAGGCAGTGCAGCAGCGTCGACTTGCCGGAGCCGGAGGGGCCCATCACCGCGACGACCTCGCCGGGGTGGATGGAGAACTCGGCACCGTCCAGGGCCGGCGTCGGGCCGTAGGCCTTGTGCAGGTCCTGGGCGACGAGAAGGGATCCGGCGGGCGTCATTTGCGTACCTCCGTGGCGAGCTGGACGAGGCGGGCTGCGGTCAGTTCGAGCCAGCGCAGATCGGCCTCCAGGTGGAACAGGGCGTGGTCGCAGATCAGCTGGTCGGTGAGGTCGCCGCGCCGCTTGCGGTCGGTGAGCACGCGCATCAGGCGCAGGTGTTCGGCGCGCTGGGTGTCCAGGACGTCGGCCGCGTCGCGGCCGGTGAGGAGGGCGAGCACGACCTTGGTGTAGAGGGTCGACTGGAGATAGGGCTCGGGCTTCTCCGGCTGGCGGATCCACGTCTCGACGTCGGTGACGCCGGCCTCGGTGATGGCGTACCGCTTCCGCTCGGGACCGCCGCCCGCCTCCACGCCGTCGACCTCGACGAGGCCGTTCTTCAGGAGCCGGGACATCGTCGAGTAGACCTGCCCGTAGTGCAGCGGACGGTCGTGCCCGAACTTCTCGTCGAAGGCGCGCTTCAGGTCGTACCCATGGCGTGGGCCCGACTCAAGGAGCCCGAGGAGGGTGTGGCCGATGGACATGGGGTGTTCCTTTCTTCTCAACTGCCGCAAGCGATAGGGGAGTTAGGGAGTTACGGAAAAGTCATTCGGTGCGCAGGCCGTCGGGGCGCATCAGGCGCCACAGGGCCGGCAGGCTCAGCAGGGTCACCGCGAGGATCACGACGACGCCCGCCCCGGCCAGCGGCAGGAAGAGCCACCAGTCGGTGATGGTCTTGCCGATGATCCGCAGCATCAGGGCGCCGAGTGCGAGGCCGCCCGCCACCGCGAGGCCGATCCCGAGGACGACGGGCACCGCGGTCTGCCACAGGACGGAGCCGGCCATCGTCGCGCGCCGGGTGCCGAAGGCGACCAGGGCCGCCAACAGGCGCCTGCGCTCGCGCAGTTGCTCCACCTGCGAGACGAGCATGCTGGCCGCGATCAGACCGAGCGTGGCGAGGGAGGCGGCCTGGAGGCCGGTCCGGATGCCGGCGTACTGCTGGTCGCGCTCGATGGTGCGCACGGTGTTGACGCGCAGCTGCGGGGAGAGCGCGGCCGCGGTGTTGCGGATGTGCTCGGCGGCGTCCGGCACCCGCTGGTCGACGGTGAGCATGGCGGAGGTGTGGGCCACCGAACCGAGCAGCGAGATGTCGATCGCGCCCGGGGTGACGAAGATGCCGTGCTGCTCCTCGCCCGTGGGGTCGGGCCGCGCGGTGACGGTACGCGCCGATGCGGGCAGCGTCCACAGCCGCTCCGGGTCGCCGAAATCGGCGGTGTTGACCGGCTTGCCCGGCCGCGCCGTACGGTCCACCCACGCGGCCTGCTCGGCGTCGTCGGAGGGGTGCACCACGAAGGTGTCGCCGTCCTTGCAGGAGTCGATGCGGGCCAGCTCGGCCAGCGTCGCGCAGTCGCCGAGGGTGAGCTGGGTGACGGGCCGCATGTCTTCGGACGTGACCGGCCCCGCCAGCCTCACGTAGCTGCTGACGGAGCCGATCACCTTCTGCACGCCGGGGGTCTCCCGGAAGGACGCGATCATCCGCTCGGCGAGCTTCGCGTCCGGGTAGTCGGCGAGGACGGTGTACTGGGCGCGGCTCGCGTCCGCGCCGGTCACCTTGTTGAAGTCGTCGTGGATGCCGACGAAGTACATCTGGAGCGCGACCGAACCGGCGACCGCCACCGTGATGCCGCTGACCGCGCGCGCCGCCGTGCCGCTGCTCAACTGGAGCCTTCGTACGGCCAGTTGCCAGGCCGGCGAGCCGCCGCGCAGCCGGCCCACCACTGCCTCGACCAGCCAGGGAAGCAGCGCGATGAGCCCGGCGAGGACGAGGGTGGCGCCCGTGGCGATGAAGACGGGGGTGATGTCCTGCGTCAGCACGATCCCGATGCCGGGCACCATCGGTACCGGTGCCGACTGCACGTCCGGGTTCTGGGACAGGAAGAGCAGCACCACACCGACGCCGGGCATCGCGAGGCGCCACCACAGCCTGCGGCGCCGGGTGCGCCCGCCCCGTACGACACCGAGCGGCTCGATGACCACCGAGCGCAGCGCGGCCAGGGTCACCGCGACCGCCAGGGCGGGCACCGCGACGGCGACGAGCAGGGCGAGCCAGGGCACGGGCCTGAGGTCGCCGGGGAAGAAGCCGAAGCTCCACAGCTTGAGCGGGCCCAGGACTTCGGCGCCCGCGAGGAAGAGCAGGGAGCCGGCGGCGAGCCCGAGCACGGCTCCGGCCAGGGCCTCGCCGCCCGCGATCCAGCGCGTGGTGCGGGCGTCGGCGCCGACCAGGCGCAGTGCCGCGAGCCGCCGGTCGCGCTGCTCGCTGCCGAACCGTACGGCGGTGGCGATGAAGATGGCGACCGGCATGAGCAGGACGACGCAGATCAGGATGACGAGGACGACCAGCATCGGATCGAGCGGCTGCTCGTCGCCGATGTTGCCGAACCCGGCCGCCGAGGAGGCGCCGGTGTCTGCGGAGAGCGTGGCGCTGCCCGCGTAGAAGTAGAGCTCCGAGGGTTCGACCAGGCCCGCGTCGCCGATGGTCTGGGTGATCTCGTACGGGAGCCGCTGGCGCAGGAGTTCACCCGCGGGGGAGGCGAGCAGGTCGCGCAGGGCGGGCGAGACGGCCATGGTGCCGGGCCCGGGTATGGAGGTCAGGCCGGGCGGCAGCACGGGGTCGGCGTTGGCCGGGCGCAGCATCTTCCCGCCGACGGTGTCGTCGCGGTACTCGGTGTCGGCGGTGGTATAGAGGAGCGAGGCCCTCAGGTTCCCGGCGTTCCTTTCCGAGCCCGGCGAGAACGGCTGCCGGTCGTGGATGCGGTTCGCCCGCTCGTCCACGAGATGTGGCACCGATGCCGCGCCGAGGAGCAGGGCGACGCCGAGGCCGACGCCGACCGCGGTGAGCAGGGTGCGCACCCAGCCCTCACGGCCGCCGCTGAGGGCGAACCGGGTACCGAGGCCGAGGTCGTGGAGGCGTCGCTTCATGGGAGAGCACTATACGCACTAGGTATACCTACCGTGTATACCTGGGGTGAATAGCACTCCGTGATCATGTCATTACCGGGCAAATCGGGGCAGTATCAGGAACTCTCGCAACCCTTGGCACGATTCAATCGTCGGTTCCCATGGGGCAGGTGCTAATTCTCACGTACGGAAAAGGCGTGATCGAATCCGCTTTGTCCATAGGTGCGGTGTTAGTTTTCTGAGCTGATCTGGCGAGTCTGGTGAGTCATATGAAGGCGAGCGACTGAGGTTATGGGCCGAGCGGAAGAGCGGCGCGCCCGGCAGGGCGGGGCGCGCCGGGGCAAGCAGAAGGTGAAGAAAAAGGGCATACGCCGGTTCTTCACCTGGAAGAAGGTGCTCGGCACGTTCTTCGGGCTCTGCCTCCTCGCGATGGGCGCGTTCTACGTCATCTACCTGATGGTGCCGATCCCCAGCGACAACGTCGAAGCCAAGTTGGAGAGCAACGTCTACAAGCTCTCCAACGGCCAGGTGCTCGCCCGCACCGGTGATGTCAACCGAGAGACGGTCTCGCTCGACAAGGTCCCGGTCCCGATCCAGCACAGCTTCGTCGCCCTTGAGAACAAGACCTTCTACGACGACAAGGGCGTCGACTTCAAGGGCACCACCCGCGGCATCCTCAAGACCCTGATGGGCAAGGGCGCCCAGGGCGGCTCGACGATCACCCAGCAGTACGTCAAGAACAACTACCTGACGCAGGAGCAGACGGTCACCCGCAAGCTGAAGGAGATCGTGATCTCCCTCAAGGTGGACCAGCGCTACTCCAAGAGCGACATCCTCGCCGGATACATGAACACCAGCTACTACGGCCGGGGCGCCTACGGCATCCAGGCGGCGGCGCAGGCGTACTACGGCAAGGACGTCTCCAAGCTGACGCTGGAGGAGGGTACCTACCTCGCGGCGCTGCTCCAGGCCCCCAGTCAGTACGACTGGCAGACGGCCGGCCCGGTCGGCAAGCAGCTGGTGCAGGGGCGCTGGAACAAGGCCCTCGACAACATGGTCGACATGAAGTGGCTGACTCCGCAGGACCGGGCGAAGCTGAAGTTCACGCCTCCCAATGACGCCAAGGTCGCCCCCGGCATGGTGGGGCAGACCGGCTACCTGGTCGATGCCGCCAAGAAGGAGCTGACCAACAACGGGGTGAGCGACGCCGTCCTGGCCCGCGGCGGCTGGACCATCACGCTCAACATCGACCCCGCCAAGCAGAAGCTCCTGGAAGACGCGGTCAAGGCGCAGCTGACCAGCAAGCTCGACCCGAAGAAGCGCAAGGTCGACGCGGACCTCCAGGCCGGCGCGGCCTCGGTGGACCCGAAGACCGGCTCGGTGGTCGCCCTCTACGGCGGCCAGGACTTCATGAAGCACCAGCTCAGCAACGCCACCAACCCCACGTACCAGCCCGCCTCGACCTTCAAGCCGGTGATCCTCGCGGCCGCCTTCAACCAGGGCGCCGAGACGCAGGACGGCAAGCAGATCAAGGCGAACACCATCTACAACGGTGACAGCAAGCGGCCGGTCAAGGGCAGCGACATCGCCTTCGACCCGCCGAACGAGGACAACGTCGACTACGGCCCGATCAGCGTCCAGGTCGCGATGAACAAGTCGGTCAACTCCGTCTTCGCGCAGATGGGCGTCGACGCGCACCTCGACAAGGTGCGCGACACCGCCGTGGCCATGGGCATGACGTCCCTCAAGGGCAAGGCCCCCGTGCCCGCCATGACGCTCGGCTCCTACGGCGCCAGCCCCCTCCAGATGGCAGCCGTGTACGCCACGCTCGACAACCACGGCAAGGAAGTCACGCCGTCGATCGTGAAGTCGGCCGAGCACAAGGACCACAAGTACGAGAAGCCGGACCCGATCGGCAGCCAGGTCATCAGCAAGGAAGCGGCGGACTCCGTCACCTCGGTGCTCACCGGCGTGGTCGACGACGGTACGGCCCAGCAGTCGGTGGCCGAGGCCGACAATCGGGGCAGCAAGCAGGTCGCCGGCAAGACCGGTACCTCCGACGACAACAAGTCGGCCTGGTTCACCGGCTACACCCCGGACCTGGTCACCTCGGTCGGGCTGTGGGGCGAGGCCGCCGAGCCGCGGACCGTGAAGGGCGACGACGGCAAGAGCGTGACCGTCCCCAAGGGCGGCCAGGTCTCGATGTCGGGCGGCGCCGGCACGGACGGCCGCATCAACGGTGGCAACATCCCGGCCCGCATCTGGGCCGCGTACACCTTCGACGCGGTCAAGGGCGGCACCGACAAGTTCGACTTGGAGACCGACCAGGGCGCGGCGATCGAGCCCGCCTACACCCCGTCCAAGGCCCCCTCGAACACGCCGTCCAAGCCTGCGTCGAACACGCCGTCCAAGCCGTCGTCCAAGGGCCCGTCGAACACGCCGTCCAACACCCCGCCGACCCCGAGCGACACCCCGTCCAACACGACGTCGCACAAGCCGAAGCCGCCGACACCGCCGACGCCTTCGGGTACGGGTGGGGCGAGCCCACCGGTGGACCCGCTCAACCCCAACGGCTGACAACGGCCGACGGCCCCCACCCCGGGAAACCGGGAGTGGGGGCCGTCTCGTTCCAGAACCGGTTCAGGTCCGGGTGGGCAGCTCGAACCAGACCACCTTGCCGCCGGAGAGCCGGGTCGCACCCCAGCGTCTGGCCAGGCGGTTCACCAGGAAGAGCCCGCGCCCGCCCTCGTCGGTCTCGCGCGCCCGGCGCTGCCGGGGCAGCTGCGGGGAGTCGTCGCCGACCTCGCAGCGCAGTACGTCCGTCTTGAGCAGCCGCAGCGTGACCGGCCGCTCCGCGTAGCGCACGGCGTTGGTGACGACCTCGCTCACCAGGAGCTCCACCGAGTCGGTCAGCTCCTCCAGGCCCCAGCGCTCCAGGGCGCGGCGGGCCAGGCGCCGGGCCCGGCCGGGGGCGGTCTCCTCCGGGTCCAGGAACCAGTACGCGACATCGCTCGGCGCGATGCCGTCGAAGCGGGCGGCGAGCAGCGCGATGTCGTCGTCGCGGTCCCCGGGGCCGAGCATGTCGAGCACGTCGTCGCAGAGCGCTTCGAGCGGCGGCGAGTGGTCGGGGCCGGTCAACTGGGCGGTGGCGGCGAGGCGTTCACGCAGCTGCTCGATGCCGGTCCACACGTCGCGCAGGCGCGACTCGACCAGGCCGTCGGTGTACAGGAGCAGCGTCGCGCCCGCCGGGGCGTCCAGCTCGACCGCCTCGAAGTCGACCCCGCCGACGCCGATCGGGGCGCCCGGCGGCACCCTGAGCACCTCGGCGCGGCCGCCGAGGTGGAGCAGGACCGGTGGCGGGTGGCCGGCGTTGGCGATGGTGATGCGGTGCGCGACCGGGTCGTACACCGCGTACAGGCAGGTCGCCATGCGGTCGGTGCCGAGCCGCTGGGCCTGCTCGTCGAGGTGGTGCAGGACCTCGGCGGGCGGCAGGTCCAGGCCCGCCAGGGTCTGTGCGGTGGTGCGCAGCTGGCCCATGATCGCGGCGGAGGTCATGGAGTGGCCCATGACGTCGCCGACGACCAGGGCGACCCGGCTGCCGGGCAGCGGGATCGCGTCGTACCAGTCGCCGCCGACCCGGGCGGTCTCGGCGGCCGGCAGGTAGCGCGAGGCGAGCCGCACGCCGGTGGGCTGGGGGAGGCTGTCGGGCAGCATGGTGCGCTGGAGCTCGTCGGCGATGTACGCCTCGCGGCCGTACAGGACGGCCTTGTCGATGCCGAGCGCGGTGTGCGTCGCCAACTGGGCGGCCACCAGAAGGTCGTTGGCCTCGAAGGCGGGCCGTTCGGGTCCGCGCACGAAGACGGCGGCGCCGATCACCCGCCGCCGGCCACGGAGCGGCGCGAGTATCGCCCGTCGGCCGCCGGGCACCGTACGGTCGGGGCCGAGCAGCTCGGCGAGGGCCGCGCGGGCGGCGGGGGACTCCGCGAAGACCGGCCGCACCCCGCGCAGGACCTCGTTCAGCTCGCCGCCGGTGCGCACCTCACACAGCTCGGATGCGGGGGTCAGGTCGGGTCCGGGGCCGAGCAGGGTGAGGCCCTCGGCCTCCGCGCTCTCGCTGAGCGCCTCGTCGACTAAACGCAGCCGGTCGGTGCGGCGCAGGCGCAGCACGAACGGCGTCGCCGGACGTTCGTCGCCGACCGGCAGCGGGTCGCGCAGGTGGACCAGAATGGCGTCGGAGAAGGTCGGCACGGTGGCCCGGCACAGGCCGAGCACGATCTCGTCGAGGTCTATGCCGCGGGCGATCCGCCGGGTCGCGGCGCCCACGAAGCGCAGCCGGTCGCCCTCGCGGCGGGCCACCGCGGCGGCGCCGTCGCCGGAACCCGAGGCCCCCGATCCGCCTTCGCCGGGCACCCCGGGCACGCCGACCGAGGGCACGGCCGAGGCGGCCGCGGTGTCCCGGCTGCCGCGCTCGGGCTGGCCGGGTACGGAGGCGGTCACGCCGCCGGTCCGGTCGCCTGCGCGGGCGCCCAGCGGGGTGCGCCGGGCCGGGCCGCCCGGGTCCGGGGTGTCGGCATGGGACCTCCCCTGCTCCTCAAGAGCGTGGGGAAGGGGCTGCTCGGTGGGCCGGGCGAGTTCCTTGCGCCGGCTCTCGTGCGAGGTGGGCTGGGGCTCCGTCACGCGTCGGGTTCCGTCCGTCCGGGATGAGACATCCACCCTGCCGCCAGCGGTGGCAGTGGCAGCGACAGGGTGAGGATGCGCGATGCGGTCGCTCCACGCCGAATACCCTCCCCCTCGTTCTCAAGGCGCGGGGGCGGGCCCGTCCGGGCGGCGGCGACACCGGGCATGCTCCACCCCCCTGTGGTGACATACGGTCAATTCTTGCACCGGGACTGCCGATTGCTGCTGGTGGCCCCTGCGTGGCCCTGCGGAGGACGATCCTACGTTTGAACCCCGGGGGCGCATCAAGGGTCTCACGACGTCATATGCGCCGGGGTGCGATCCCAGTCCGCCGGGAGCGCGGGGACGGGCCAGAGCGGATCGGGCCGCCACGCCTCCCAGCCGTCCGAGAACGGCGGGCCCCACGCCTTGATGACCTCGACCGCGGCGTGCCCGGCCGCCCGGACCCGCCCGGCCCGCTCGCCGTCCATCAGGCCCACCCGCTGGGCCTGGGCGAACTCGTCCTCGTCCAGCCAGCGCCAACTGCGGTCCGGATGAACCGAGATGTCGAGGAAGTGGTCCGTGGAGTCGATGCCCCGCGACCACCGGGCGCGCGGCTCCTCCAGGTTCACGTACCAGTTCTTGAAGCGCCAGCCCCGCTCCCAGAAAAGCCACACCGACCAGGGCTCACCGGGGCGCGCCAGCTTGAGCACGCCGGCGCCGAACCACTGCGAGCGCTCCGTCGTGCGCGGGGCGGTGTAGCGGGTGGCCAGCGGTTCCTTGTGCAGGGGCCGGCCGTCGGCGAGCACCGGGCGGACGCACTCGGTGCCGGGCGCCATCCACACGGCGAGCAGGTCGTCGGTGTCCTGGACGACCGTGACCGGACGGCAGATGTGGAACGGCCCGCCCTCTTTCGGGCCGGGGGCGTGATCGCGGTAGCGCCAGAGGATCTGGTCCCCTGGCGCCCAGTGTCGGGTGCCGCCTCCTGTACCTGCCATGCGCAGATATTACGGAGTGCGGTCAAGACCACGCTGCGATACAGATCACCCGGTCTCAGGGACGGGTCATCCGCAGCACGTCGAGGGCCTCGTCGAGCTGCTCGACCGTGAGGTCCCCGCGCTCCACGTACCCCGATTCGAGGACCACTTCACGGATGGTCTTCCGCTCGGCGAGGGACTTCTTGGCGACCTTGGCGGCCTCCTCGTACCCGATGTACTTGTTGAGCGGGGTGACGACGGACGGCGAGGACTCCGCGTACTCGCGGGCCCGCTCGACATTGGCGGTGATGCCGTCGATCGTGCGGTCGGCGAGCAGCCGGGAGGCGTTGGTGAGCAGCCGGATCGACTCCAGGAGGTTCTTGGCGATCACCGGCAGCATCACGTTGAGCTCGAAGTTGCCGGCCGCGCCCGCCGTCGCGACGGTCGCGTCGTTGCCGACGACCTGGGCCGCGACCATGAGGACGGCCTCCGGAATGACCGGATTGACCTTTCCGGGCATGATCGACGAGCCCGGCTGGAGGTCGGGAAGGCTGATCTCGGCCAATCCTGTACGCGGCCCCGAGGCCATCCAGCGCAGGTCGTTGGAGATCTTGGTGAGCGAGACGGCGATGGTGCGCAGCTGCCCGCTGGTCTCCACCAGGCCGTCGCGCGCGCCCTGTGCCTCGAAGTGGTCCCGGGCCTCGGTGAGCGGCAGGCCGGTGGCCCGCGCGACCTCGGCGATGACGGCCGCGGAGAAGCCGTGCGGAGTGTTGATCCCGGTCCCAACTGCCGTGCCCCCCAAGGGGAGTTCGGCCAGGCGTGGCAGCGAGGAGCGCAGCCGCTCGATGCCGTACCGCACCTGCGCCGCATAGCCGCCGAACTCCTGGCCCAGCGTCACCGGGGTGGCGTCCATCAGGTGCGTGCGGCCCGACTTGACCACGTCCGCGAACTCGGCCGACTTGCGCTCCAGGGCGCCGGCCAGGTGGTCGAGCGCGGGGATCAGGCCGGCGGTGACGGCGGCCGTCGCGGCGATGTGGATGGAGGACGGAAACACGTCGTTGGAGGACTGCGACGCGTTGACGTGGTCGTTGGGGTGGACGTCGCGGCCGAGCTTCTCGGTGGCGAGCGTGGCCACGACCTCGTTCATGTTCATGTTCGAGGAGGTACCGGATCCGGTCTGGAAGACATCGACCGGAAAGTGCTCGTCCCAGCGCCCGTCGGCGACCTCCCCGGCCGCCTCCTCGACGGCTCCCGCGATGTCCTTGTCGAGCACGCCGAGCTCGGCGTTGATCTTGGCCGCGGCCGCCTTGATGCGGGCCAGCGCCTCGATGTGGGCGCGTTCCAGGCGCTGACCGGAGACGGGGAAGTTCTCCACCGCCCGCTGGGTCTGCGCCCGCCACTTGGCGTGCGCGGGGACCCGCACCTCGCCCATCGAATCGTGCTCGGTCCGGTACTCGCCGTCGTTCATGTCAGTGAACCTCCATAGAAAGTTGAGCGCTTGTCTTGTTCTACCTATTCCCAACAGGCCCTACTGGCCAGTAAATACCGGTGGTAACCAATAACCGGGGAGGCGCAATGAGGCGCACCAGGCACAGACTTCGCTGTACGTTCGCGGCGGCGGTGGCCGCCGCGGCGGCGTTCGGGGGCATGGCGGCCGGCGCGACCACCGCGCAGGCCGCGGCCGCGCCGTCCGTCCAGTCCACTCCGCTCTCGCCCGAGCTGGAGAAGATCCGGGCGGCCGAGGCCACCCAGCTGTACGGCAGCCCGGCCGAGCGGCCGATGGCCGACCGCAAGACCGGCTTGATCTCGCTGGGCGACAGCGAGATATCCGGCGAGGGCGTCGGCACCTACGAGGCGGGCACCAACGGCCCCGACAACTGGTGCCACCGCTCGCCCGACTCCGCGATCCACCGCACCGGCATCCCGGCCGACGAGACGTACAACGTGGCCTGCTCGGGCGCGTACACCGGGAACATCGTGATCGGCGGGACCAAGCAGTACGCCGACGAGCTCGTACAGAGCGACAGCCTCGCCATCAAGGCGCGCAACACCCGCATCAAGATGGTGCTGCTCGTCGCCGGGGCCAACGACGACCTCCAGTTCGCCCCGGTCATGACCGACTGCGTCGAGCGCTACCTGCTGCTCCAGGGCCCGTGCCAGCCCAAGTACGAGGCCGGCTGGCAGGCCAGGGTGGACGCGCTCGTGCCCAAGGTCGAGCGGACCGTCAGTGACCTCAAGACCGTGATGCGCGACGCCGGTTACACCGACGGCTCGTACAAGCTGGTCGTGATGGGCTACCCGAGCCCGATCGGCCCCGACTTCCACGACAACCCGAACTTCCCCGGCAAGCTCGCCTGCGGAGGCCTCGGCTACGACTCCGACACCGTGTGGGGCCGCAACACCGCGGTGCCCGCCTTCGAGGTCGGCATGCGCAAGGCGGCCGAGGCCACCGGCGCGACCTACCTCGACAACTCGCGGCTCTTCAACGGCCACGAGGTGTGCATGGAGGACACCTGGGCCCGGGGTCTCTACATCGACCTCTCCAAGCCCGGACTGCCGGACTCGAACTCGGTCCGCCAGTCCTTCCACCCCAACTACCGGGGCCACGGAGCCTTCGCCTCCTGCCTCACCCAGCTCTACAACTCCGGTGTCCAGGAAGGCGGTTGCGCCGACCCCGCATCCACCGGGACCCCGACGCTCTACCCGCTCGCCTGGGACGACGCGTACCAGCCGCTGAAGAACGCGGCGACCGGCACCTGCGTCGACGTCACCGCCGCGAACAGCGCCAACGGTACGACGGTGGGCGGCTGGGACTGCCACGGCGGGCGCAACCAGGGCTGGTGGTACGACAGTGACCTGAGGTCCGTCCACACCCAGCTCACCCAGGACCGCTGCCTGGACGTGCCGGGGGCGAACTACACCGCCGGCGCCAAGCTGATCATCTGGAACTGCTCGGGCGCCGCCAACCAGGAGTGGGTGCGCCGGTCCGGCACGCTGCGCCCGGCCGCGGCGACCAACCTGTGCGCCACGCTCGGCGCGGCCAAGGACCCGCTCACGCTGCGGCCCTGCGACGCCACCGCGAGCCAGCGCTTCGCCTGACCCGCACGGCGCCCGGCCCCGTCACGGACAGCCGTCCGCGGCGGGGCCGAGGTGCGCCACTTCGATGGCGGAGGGGGACAGCGCCGCCGACACCCGCACCCGGGCGCCGAACGCGAGCGGGGTGCGCGCCCGGGCCGCGTACTTCAGCGACCGGCCGTGCACGCAGAACAGCACCTCGCCGTAGCCGCCCCGGGGGATCGGCGTGACCACCCGGCCCGCCTCGCCGACCAGCGCGTGGGCCGTCGGCGACGCCTTCGCGCGGCGCCGGAGCAGTGCCCGGTCGAGCCCCGCCAGTAAGCCGCCGGGCCCGAGAAGAAACCCCAACTGTGCCACCCCTCCTGGTGGTTGAACCGCCCCGGCCGATGCGGCGGCCGGGGCGATTGCGGACACATGCCAGGATAGGTGGCTAATTCACTGTGCCCTTAGGGCCTTTGGACCTTATTCGGGGCCGGAGTCGGACCGGTCCTAGGCCTGACCGGCGCCCCGGACGGGGATGTTGAGGAACGTCGGCGGCTCGGCGGGGGCCTGGAAGAAGTCGTTGCCCTTGTCGTCCACGACGACGAACGCCGGGAAGTCCTCGACCTCGATCTTCCACACCGCTTCCATGCCGAGCTCCTCGTACTCGACGACCTCGACCTTCTTGATGCAGTCCTGCGCCAGGCGCGCGGCCGGGCCGCCGATCGAGCCGAGGTAGAAGCCGCCGTGCGTGCCGCACGCGTCGGTGACCTGCTTGGACCGGTTGCCCTTGGCGAGCATCACCTTGGAGCCGCCCGCCGCCTGGAACTGCTCGACGTAGGAGTCCATCCGGCCGGCCGTGGTCGGGCCGAACGAGCCGGACGCGTAACCCTCGGGGGTCTTGGCCGGGCCGGCGTAGTACACCGGGTGGTCCTTGAGGTACTGCGGCATCTCCTCGCCCGCGTCGAGCCGCTCCTTGATCTTGGCATGCGCGATGTCGCGGGCCACGACGAGGGGGCCGGTCAGCGAGAGGCGGGTCTTCACCGGGTACTTGGTGAGCTCGGCCAGGATCGCGTCCATCGGCTGGTTGAGGTCGATGCGCACGACGTCCTCGTCGCCCGCGTCGAGATGCTCGTCGGTCGTCTCCGGCAGGAAGCGGGCCGGGTCGGTCTCCAGCTGCTCCAGGAAGACGCCCTCGGCGGTGATCTTCGCGACGGCCTGGCGGTCGGCCGAGCAGGAGACGGCGATCGCGACGGGCAGCGAGGCGCCGTGCCGCGGCAGGCGCACCACGCGCACATCGTGGCAGAAGTACTTGCCGCCGAACTGCGCGCCGATGCCGATCTTCTGCGTCAGCTCGAAGACCTTCTGCTCCAGCTCCTCGTCCCGGAATCCGTGCCCCAACTCCGACCCCTCGGAAGGCAGTTCGTCCAGGTAGTGCGCGGAGGCGTACTTCGCGGTCTTCAGCGCGAACTCGGCGCTGGTGCCGCCCACCACGATCGCCAGGTGGTACGGCGGGCACGCGGCGGTGCCCAGCGAGCGGATCTTCTCCTCCAGGAACTTCATCATGGAGGACTCGTTCAGGACGGCCTTCGTCTCCTGGTACAGGAACGACTTGTTGGCCGAGCCGCCGCCCTTGGCCATGAAGAGGAACTTGTACGCGCCGCCGTCGGTCGCGTACAGCTCGATCTGTGCGGGCAGGTTCGAGCCGGTGTTCTTCTCGTCCCACATGGTGAGGGGAGCCATCTGCGAGTACCGCAGGTTGAGGTTGAGGTACGCGTCGTAGATGCCGCGCGACAGGGCCGCCTCGTCGCCGCCCTCGGT
Organism: Streptomyces sp. WM6378; assembly: GCF_001279695.1. Lineage (GTDB taxonomy): Bacteria > Actinomycetota > Actinomycetes > Streptomycetales > Streptomycetaceae > Streptomyces. The sequence continues at coordinate 16,345 of NZ_LGDD01000177.1, read as the reverse complement.
CAGCACGTTCTGGCCGCGCTTGCCCATGACGATCGCGGTGCCGGTGTCCTGGCACATCGGCAGGACGCCCGCGGCCGCGATGTTGGCGTTCTTCAGGAGGTCGAGCGCGACGAACTTGTCGTTGCCCGAGGCCTCCGGGTCGTCGATGATCTTCCGCAGCTGGGCCAGGTGTGCCGGGCGGAGGTAGTGCTGGATGTCGTGGATGGCCTCGGCGGCCAGCTTGCGCAGCGCCTCCGGCTCGACCTTGAGGAACGTACGGCCGTCGGCCTCGAAGGTGGCGACACCCTCGGCGGTCACCAGGCGATACGGCGTGGTGTCCTCTCCCAGGGGGAGAAGGTCGGAGTACTGAAACTCTGGCATTGCGGCCATTCCTCACTCGGCAGACAGCTCCTGCACCTCCATTGGCACAGCACCCACCAGCGTATGCCGCCGCCGCGGTGCCGTTCTTGTGAGGTAAGGCTCAGTTGCCGAGCTCGCACCACCCTGCGACTAGTCGCGATCTATCGCGTTTGGGTACGCTGACTCCGTGGACCTCGAAAAGCACGCTCAGCCGGGCCCTGCGGAGCCCGCGAAGGCCGACCTCGTCAAGCATGCCGAGCCCCCGGCGCTGCGGGCCTCCGACGCGGACCGGGACCGGATCGCCGACATCCTGCGCGACGCGCTGGCCGAGGGCCGGCTCGACGCCGCCGAGCACTCCGAGCGCATCGACGCGGTCTACCGCGCCAAGACCGTCGGTGAACTGGAGCCCCTGGTCCAGGACTTGCCGGCGGCCGGAGCCCGCCCGCGCCCGGTGGCCGCCCCCGATCCGCGCCTGCCCGAGGAGACGGGTGCGCCGGTCGACGCGGAGAACCTGGTCGCGGTCTTCTCCGCCTCCACCCGCAAGGGTCGCTGGCGGGTCGGCAAGCGCACCAACGCCTTCTCGCTGTTCGGCAGCGTGGAGATCGACCTCACCGAGGCGCTCTTCGGACAGCGCCTGACCGTCATCAACGCGACCGCGATTTTCGGCAATGTGGAGGTGCGGGTCCCGGAGAATCTGAGCCTGCGCGGCAGCGGCACCGGCATCTTCGGCAACTTCGAGGTGCACACCCTGGAAGCCGACGATCCTGAGGCGCCGGTGGTCGTCGTCAATGGATATTCCGTCTTCGGCAATATCGAGGCCAAGCCGAAGCGGGGCAAGCGCATCGCCGACCTCCACGACCGGCTGCGCAAGCGGCTCGAATCCTGACGGCCGGATCGGCGCGCGGCGGCGCCGGGTTCAGGCCATCGGCGACCCGAGCGAAGTTCCGCACTACGGAACTCAGTGCATAGGCACGCGTACAGCGGGTAGGGACTGTCGCATCGTCGCTCGCTCGCGAAGCCGTCGTCAGGAGTAGACCGTGCTGCATCCGCCGCATCATTCCCTGCAGGTCGCCGCCGTTCCGCCGCAGCGTGGTCCAGCTCGGGAGGATCAGGCGGGCCCGTGGCACGCGGAGGCGGTCTGCCGCCGGGACGAGGCGGGCCTGTTCTTCGCCCCGTCCAAGGAGCCGACGGCCGCCCGGCTCTCCCGCGAGGAGGCCGCCAAGCGCGTCTGCGCCCGCTGTCCGGTGATGGTCGAGTGCCGCGAGCACGCCCTGCTCATGCCCGAGCCGTACGGGGTGTGGGGCGGCCTGACCGCGGCCGAGCGCCGCGTGGTCATCGCCCGCCGCCGCCGGCGCGAGGTGGAACTCAAGAAGGCCGCGTCCGCCGCATAGCTCCGCACACGGCTCTGCGTACGTGAAGGGGTGCCCCCGCCGCACTACGGGGACGCCCCTTCACATACGTACGAACTGCCTTGGCCCAGTGGGTACTTGGTCGGTTGCCCGACCAGTGGCTACTTGGCCCGGTCGAAGTCGATCGCGCTGTACGCGCGCAGCTTGGACAGGCGGTGCGTCGAGTCGATCTGGCGGATCGTGCCCGACTTCGAGCGCATCACGAGCGACTGGGTGGTGGCGGTCTCGGCGCGGTAGCGGACCCCGCGCAGGAGCTCGCCGTCGGTGATGCCGGTGGCGACGAAGAACACGTTGTCGCCGCTGACCAGGTCGTTCGTGGAGAGCGTACGGTCCAGGTCGTGCCCGGCGTCGATCGCGCGCTGGCGCTCGGCCTCGTCCTTGGGCCACAGCTTGCCCTGGATGACACCGCCCAGGCACTTGATCGCGCAGGCCGAGATGATGCCTTCCGGGGTGCCGCCGATGCCCATGAGCAGGTCGACGCCGGTGCCTTCGCGCACGGCCATGATCGAACCGGCGACGTCGCCGTCCGAGATGAACTTGATGCGCGCGCCGGTCTCCCGGATCTCCTTGACGATGCCCTCGTGGCGGGGGCGGTCCAGGATCATCACGGTGACGTCCTCGGGCGAGGACTTCTTGGCCTTGGCGACCCGGCGGATGTTCACCGAGACCGGGGCGTTGATGTCGACGAAGTCGGCGGCCTCGGGGCCGGTGACCAGCTTGTCCATGTAGAACACGGCGGACGGGTCGAACATGGTGCCGCGGTCGGCGGCGGCGAGCACGGCGATCGCGTTCGGCATGCCCTTGGCGTTCAGGGTGGTGCCGTCGATCGGGTCGACGGCGATGTCGACCTCGGCGCCGGTGCCGTCGCCGATGTGCTCCCCGTTGTAGAGCATGGGGGCTTCGTCCTTCTCGCCCTCGCCGATGACGACCACGCCGTTCATCGAGACGGTGGAGACGAGGGTCCGCATGGCGTTGACCGCGGCGCCGTCCGCGCCGATCTTGTCCCCGCGGCCGACCCAGCGGCCGGCGGCCATCGCGGCGGCCTCGGTGACCCGCACCAGCTCCAGGGCCAGGTTGCGGTCGGGAGCCTCCGGGGAGACTTCGAGTTCGGACGGCAGATGATGCTCGGTCATCGGAGCGCACCTTTCTGTACGGCGACGGCCGCAGGATAAAAGAGGGTGCTAGGACTCTATCGGCACATCGACAAATTGAGCAGAGGGGCCCACGTATGAGCGGCGACATGACCTGAGAGCATGGGGTCGTGGCAGGAACGCGCAGCAGCAAGCAGACAGTCCGGAACATGCTGCAGTCGCTGGCGGTGATCGGCATCGCGGCGGCTGTGATCTATGTGTTCATCCCGCACGACGAATCGGACGCCCCTCCGCTCAAGACCGTCGACTACAAGGTCGAGCTCACCACGGTGCGCCGGGCCGCGCCGTACCCGGTGGCGGCCCCGGTCGGCCTGCCCGACCAGGACAAGTGGCGGGCGACCTCGGTGTCGTACGACGGCGCCAAGGACAACGCCTGGCACCTGGGTTTCCTCGACCCCGAGAACCAGTACGTCGCGATCGAGCAGTCGACCGCGCCCTCGGACAAGTTCGTCACCGAGGTGAGCCGGAGCGCTACGAAGACCGACAAGTCGCAGAAGATCGCGGGCGCGACCTGGACGTTCTGGGACGGCCCCAAGTACGACGCCCTCGTCCGCCAGGACCAGGGCTCCACGACGGTGGTGATGGGCACGGCCCGGTACGAGCAGCTGGTGACGATGGCGGGGGCGCTGGAGTCGAAGAAGGCGGCGCCGCCGACGCCGACGGGCTGAGACTTCTGACCTGTACCGCGTACGAGGCCTGTGCCGCATACGACGAGGGCCGCCGCACCATTCCGGTGCGGCGGCCCTCGTCGTATGCGCTGTGCGGCGGCTCAGACGGTGGTGACGACGTCCTCGTAAGCCAGGCGCGGGCTGCGCGGGAACCACGCGTTCTCGCCCGGCTTGCCGATGTTGACGACCATCAGCGGGGTGTGGTCGTCGTCCAGGAACTCCTTCTGCACACCGGCGAAGTCCAGGCCGGTCATCGGGCCGGCGGCCAGGCCGGCGGCGCGGACGCCGATGATGAAGTACGCGGCCTGCAGCGCGGAGTTGAGCAGCGCGGCGCCCTCGCGGACCGGGCGCTCCGAGAAGAAGGCGTCCTTGGCGGCCGGGAAGTGCGGGAAGAGGGCCGGGAGCTCCTCGTGGAACTCGTTGTCCGAGGAGAGGATCGCGACCAGCGGGGCGGCGGCGGTCTTCGGCTGGTTGCCCTCGGCCATGTGCTTCACGAGGCGCTCGCGGGCCTCGGGGGAGCGGACCAGGGTGATGCGCAGCGGCGACTGGTTGAAGGCCGTCGGGCCGTACTTGACCAGGTCGTAGATGGCCTGGACCTGCTCGTCGGTCACCGGCTCGTCGGTGAAGGTGTTGGCGGTGCGGGCCTCGCGGAAGAGGAGGTCCTGGGCGGCGGGGTCAAGGGCGAGGGACATCTGGAAACTACCTTCCGGGCTGCTGATCAAGCGATGTCGCCGACGGTACGGCAGCTTTAGGTTAACTTTCAACTAAACACTGCTCGGCGTGATCAGCCTCACAGGGGGCTTCCCCCGGTCTGCGGACCGTGGGTGGCTGGTCGCGCAGTTCCCCGCGCCCCTGGCAGGACTGGTGCCTGCCAGTCCTGGCATCTTCAGCCCGTCATGGGGGTCCCCCCCTGGCCCTTGAGGCCTTGGGGGAGTTTGAGGACGAGTGCCCTTGAGGCGCGAACGGGGTCTGGGGCGGAGCCCCAGGGGCCCGGCGTCGGAGGGGCTCAGCCCTCCTCGGCCGGCTCGGCCAGCGCCGCGTCGAGGCGGGCCCGGGCCCCCTCCAGCCAGCGGCGGCAGACCTTGGCCAGCTCCTCGCCCCGCTCCCACAGCGCGAGGGACTCCTCCAGCGTCGTGCCCCCCGCTTCGAGCCGCCGCACGACGTCGATCAGCTCGTCCCGCGCCTGCTCGTACCCCAGTGCCGCGTCACCCGACGCGGCCTCGTCCGTCTTGGCCATGTGATCCACCCTAAGTCCGCGGTACGACAGTGACGTGCAGCTCGCCCTCGGCGACCCGGGCGCGCAGATCCTCCCCGGGCCCGACCTCGTCGGGGGAGCGGACCACCTCGCCCCCGGCCCGCTGGAGCACCGCGTACCCCCGCTCCAGGGTGGCCTTCGGCGACAGGGCCACCACGCGGGCGTGGGTGTGCGAGAGCTCGGAGTCGGCCCGGTCGAGGTGGTGGCCGAGCACCCGGCGGGAGCGCTGGAGCAGCGCGTCCACCTCGTCGGCCCGGTCGTCCACCATCCGCTGCGGCCGCTCCATCCAGGGCCGGCCGAGCACCCCGGCGAGCCCCCGCTCCTCCCGGTCGACGAGGCCGACGACGTGGCGGCGCGCCCGGTCCCGCAGCATCCGGACCCGGTCGAGCTCCTCGCCGACGTCCGGCACGACCTTCTTCGCCGCGTCGGTCGGGGTGGACGCGCGCAGGTCCGCCACCAGGTCGAGCAGCGGCGCGTCCGGCTCGTGCCCGATCGCCGACACGACGGGCGTACGGCACTGGCCGACCGCCCGCACCAACTGCTCGTCCGAGAACGGAAGCAGGTCCTCCACGCTGCCGCCGCCCCGCGCCACGATGATCACGTCGACGTCCGGCAGCTCGTCGAGCTCCTTCACCGCCTGGACGACCTGCGGCACCGCGTGCACGCCCTGCACCGCCACGTTGCGCACCTCGAACCGCACCGCGGGCCAGCGCCGCCGCGCGTTCTCCAGGACGTCCCGCTCGGCCGCCGAGGCGCGCCCCACCACGAGCCCGACGAGCTGTGGCAGGAACGGAAGCCGACGCTTGCGGTCCAGGGCGAAGAGCCCCTCCGCGGCCAGGGTCCGCTTCAACTGCTCCAGTCTGGCGAGCAGTTCACCGATCCCCACGGGCTTTATCTCCACCGCCCGCAGCGAGAGCTGGCCGCGCGGCGCGTACCACTCGGGCTTCGCGTGGACGACGACGCGCGCGCCCTCCGAGACGACGTCGGCCACCGCGTCGAACACCTGGCGGTAGCAGGTCACGCCCACCGAGATGTCGTGCGAGGGGTCGCGCAGGGTCAGGAACACCACGCCCGCGCCCGGCCGCCGCGAGAGCTGAGTGATCTGCCCCTCCACCCAGACCGCGCCCAGCCGGTTGATCCACCCCCCGATGAGGCGTGACACCTCGCCGACGGGGAGCGGCGCGTCCGCACTCGTATTCAGAGCCATGTACGCAGGCTAGCCCGCACCACTGACAGTCCCGCCCGGCGCCGGCGGCTCCGGGTCGGCGCCGTTCCGGCGGCCCCACTGCATGGCGAGCACCACCAGGCCCACCGCCAGCCAGCCGAGGCCGACCAGTTGGGCCGTGGCCGTCGCCTCCCAGATCACCGCGACGATGACGGCCGCGCCGAGCACCGGAATCGCCACGTGGCTCAGCCAGTTGGGGGCGCCCTCCATGCGGCGTACCGCGTACCAGCCGACCACGGAGGCGTGCAGCAGGAAGAACGCGGTGAGCGCGCCCATGTCGACCACCGACACGAGGTGGTCCATGCCGTCGTCGCGCCGGGCCGCCCACACCGCGGCCACCAGCGTGATCACCGCGGCGAGCAGCAGTGCCGCGCGCGGCACCCCCGAGTCGGTCCGCGACAGGACGCGCGGCAGGCGCCGGTCGCGGGCCATCGCGAAGACGAGCCGGCCCGCCGCGGCCTGCCCGGCGAGCGCCGCGAAGGCCGCCCCGATGGCCTTGCTGACCGCGACCAGCGTGTGCAGCCAGCCGCCGACCGAGGTCTCCACGGTGTCGTAGAACGCCGAGCCCTGCTTGACCGGGTCGGCCGCCAGCTGCGCCGACGACATCGGTTCGAGCAGGGCCGCCAGATAGGACTGCACGACGAACAGGGTCCCGGCCAGGACCAGGCAGAACAGCACCGCCCGCGCCACCTTCGCCGAGCCTCCCGTGACCTCCTCGGCGAACGTGGCGATCGCGTCGAAGCCCAGGTAGGACAGGACCGCGACGGACACCGCGCCGAGCACCGCCCCCAGGGAGAAGCCCGCGTCGCCGTTCAGCGGCGTCAGCCAGCCCCGCTGCGCCCCGTCCCGTACGAGCACGACCACCGCCGACACCACGAAGACGAACAGCACCACGATCTCCATGGCGAGCACCGCGAAGCCGACCCGGGCCGCGGCCCGTACGCCCCACAGGTTCAGGAGGGTGGTGATCACCACCGCGATCGCCGTCCACACCCAGCGCGACACCGACGGGACCAGGGAGTTCATCGCGATGCCGGAGAAGAGGTAGGCGACCGCCGGGATGAGCAGGTAGTCGAGCATCGCCATCCACCCGGCGATGAACCCGGGCCCCTCGCCGAGCGCCTTGCGCGCGTACGCGAACACCGACCCGGCCAGCGGGGCGACCCGCACCATCTGGGCGTAGCTGAACGCGGTGAAGCCCATGGCGACCGTCGCCACCAGATAAACCAGCGCGACCGCACCGTGCGACTTGGCGTCCAGGGTGCCGAAGATGCCGACCGGAGCCATCGGCGCGATGAAGAGCAGCCCGTAGACGACCAGGTCCCGGAACCCGAGGCTCCGCCGCAGCTGCCCGGCCCACTCGGCCACCTCACCCGTTTCGCTCTCGTCGCGTACGCCGCTCATGCAGCCAGTCTCACCGGCTCCGCGATCTTTGGCCCGCCGGGCACGCCGGTCGGGCGCCGGGGTGTGTCCGAGGGCGCCCGTACCATGGACGGCATGACTGCTGCTACTGCTTCCCGCCGGGTCCTGCTCGCCGCTCCCCGCGGCTACTGCGCGGGCGTGGACCGTGCCGTGATCGCCGTGGAGAAGGCCCTGGAGCAGTACGGGGCGCCCATCTACGTCCGGCACGAGATCGTCCACAACAAGTACGTCGTGCAGACCCTGGAGAAGAAGGGCGCGATCTTCGTCGAGCGGACGGCGGAGGTGCCCGAGGGCTCCATCGTCATGTTCTCGGCCCACGGCGTGGCCCCGACCGTCCACGCGGAGGCCGCCGAGCGCAAGCTGGCCACCATCGACGCGACGTGCCCGCTGGTCACCAAGGTCCACAAGGAGGCCGTGCGGTACGCCAAGGAGGACTACGACATCCTCCTGATCGGCCACGAGGGCCACGAGGAAGTCATCGGCACCTCCGGCGAGGCCCCGGACCACATCACGCTGGTCGACGGCCCGGACGACGTGGCGAACGTCGAGGTCCGCGACGAGTCGAAGGTCGTGTGGCTCTCCCAGACCACGCTGTCGGTCGACGAGACCATGGAGACCGTCGGCGCCCTGAAGAACAAGTTCCCCAACCTGCTCTCGCCGCCCAGCGACGACATCTGCTATGCCACGCAGAACCGCCAGGTCGCGGTGAAGAAGCTCGCCGAGGACGCCGAGCTGGTCATCGTCGTCGGCTCCAAGAACTCCTCGAACTCGATCCGCATGGTCGAGGTCGCCCTGGACGCCGGCGCCCCCGCCGCCCACCTGGTGGACTTCGCTGACGAGATCGACGAGGCCTGGCTGGAGGGCGTCAGCACGGTCGGCCTGACCTCCGGCGCCTCCGTCCCGGACGTCCTCGTCGACGGCGTACTGGAGTGGCTGGCCCAGCGCGGCTACGGCGACGTCGAGACGGTGAAGACGGCGGACGAGTCGATCACCTTCTCGCTGCCCAAGGAGCTCCGCCGCGACCTGCGCGCGGAGGCCGCCGAGCTCTCGGGCGAGTAACCCGGCCTGAACGCCTCGGTCACGCAACCCGGTCCGGACGCCTGCCGCGCAAGCCCGTCCGGACACTTGGGCGAGTAACTTCGTCCTGCGCGTCAGGCCGCGCGTCCGCCCGTACCGTGGATCTCATGAACGCCATGAGGAACGTGTTCGGAGTGGACGTCGGCGGATCCGGCATCAAAGGTGCCCCGGTCGACCTGGAGCGCGGCGACCTGGCGCAGGAGCGCCACAAGGTGCTGACCCCGCAGCCCGCCACCCCCGAAGCGGTGGCGGGCCGCGTCGCGGAGGTCGTCAGCCATTTCGGCTGGTCGGGCCCGGTGGGGATCACGTTTCCCGGGGTGGTCACCGCGAACACCGTCCGGACCGCGGCGAACGTCTCCAAGAAGTGGGTGGGCGTGGACGCGGCCCGGCTCCTCGGCGATCGCCTGGGCGGCCTGCCCGTCACCGTCCTGAACGACGCGGACGCGGCGGGCGTCGCCGAGATGCGCTTCGGCGCGGGCAAGGGCCGCAAGGGCACGGTGATCCTGCTGACCTTCGGTACGGGCATCGGCAGCGCGGTCTTCATCGACGGCAACCTCGTCCCCAACACCGAACTCGGCCACCTGGAGCTGCACGGCCACGAGGCCGAGAAGCACGCCTCGACCAAGGTCAAGGAGGACGAGGAGCTGAGCTGGCCGCACTGGGCGCGCCGGGTCCAGAAGTACCTGGCCCACGTGGAGATGCTGTTCTCGCCCGAGCTGTTCATCATCGGCGGCGGGGTGAGCCGCAAGGCCGACAAGTTCCTCCCGCTGATCGAGGGCATCGAGGCGGAGATCGTCCCCGCGCAGCTGCAGAACAACGCGGGGATCGTGGGGGCGGCGATGGTGGCGGCGGGGCGATAGCCGCAGGCAGGGGTGGGCCGGCTTGTGACTGGCCTCCTGCCGGGGCTGCCCCGGGTTGCCGAGGGGGGAATGCTTGTCAGGGGGGCAGGGTCAGAGCCTGCCGGCCGGCCCACCGGGCTTCTTCGGACCGCGCCGACGGCGGCTCATGATCCGAATCCTCCGTACGGTGGCGATGACCCCGGCCACGAGCGTTCCGGCGTACAGCCAGCCCGCGTGCAGCGCGAGCGCGGTGACCACGGCCATGGCCTGCCCGGCGAAGCCGCCGACGCCGCCCGCGATCGGGACGATCCCCACGGTGAAGGCGATGGGCACGCAGATCGGGGCGGTCACCAGGTCGGCGGGCCGCACCCAGAGCGCGGTCACCGCGCTGACCGGCAGGAACAGCGCTCCGTACACCGCCGGTGAGCCGTCGAAGAGCACCCAGTCCAGCGTGCCGAGCGCGAACATCAGGGCCGCCGAGAAGAGCCCGCCGCCGAGCCCGGTGAGCCGGGGGGAGGGCAGTCTGCGCAGCGCGAGAACGATCGGCGGCACCGGCCCGGTGCGGCCCGCCGCCCGGTAGGCGGGGCCGTTCTCATCGGTCACCGCCGCTCCCGCGGGCACGCCGATGGGCGCCCGGGCGGACCCCGGCGCCGAGGTCCGTGCTCGCTGTCCGTGCTGCGGGGTGCGCGTCCTGTATTGCTCCACCGCACCAACGTAGGTCGCCACGGGCGAGTAACCGCCCATTGGACACGCCCTTTGGGTGAGCTTGCCTGTGCGTTCGACGGTCCGGGGCCGTCACGGCCGGTATCGCGCGCCCGTAAACTGGTGGGCGGTCCACTCTCAGGACCGTCCACCGCCCTCGTACCGGGAAGTCGCCACGTGTCGCTCACGATCGGAATCGTCGGTCTGCCGAATGTCGGCAAGTCGACCCTGTTCAACGCCCTGACCAAGAACGACGTACTGGCGGCCAACTACCCGTTCGCCACCATCGAGCCGAACGTCGGCGTCGTCGGCGTCCCGGACCCCCGCCTGGCCAAGCTGGCCGGGGTCTTCAACTCGCAGCGGCTGCTCCCCGCCACGGTCGACTTCGTCGACATCGCCGGCATCGTGCGCGGCGCGAGCGAGGGCGAGGGCCTGGGCAACAAGTTCCTCGCGAACATCCGCGAGTCGGACGCGATCTGCCAGGTCATCCGCGCCTTCAAGGACGAGAACGTCGTCCACGTCGACGGCAAGGTGTCCCCGAAGGACGACATCGAGACGATCAACACCGAGCTGATCCTCGCCGACCTCCAGTCCGTCGAGAAGGCGGTCCCGCGCCTGACGAAGGAGTCCCGCCTCCAGAAGGACAAGATCGCGGTCCTGGCGGCGGTCGAGAAGGCCCAGAAGATCCTCGAAGCGGGCGACACCCTCTTCTCGCACGGCATCACGAAGGGCACGGAGCAGGGCGACCTCCTCCACGAGCTGCACCTGCTGACCACGAAGCCGTTCCTGTACGTCTTCAACGTCGACGAGGACGAGCTGGTCGACGAGGACTTCAAGAACGAGCAGCGCGCGCTGGTGGCCCCGGCGGAGGCGATCTTCCTCAACGCGAAGATCGAGTCCGAGCTGATCGAACTGGACGACGACGAGGCCCTCGAACTCCTCCAGTCCATGGGCCAGGAAGAGCCCGGCCTGGCCACCCTGGGCCGAGTCGGCTTCGACACCCTGGGCCTCCAGACCTACCTGACGGCAGGCCCGAAGGAAACCCGAGCCTGGACGATCCCGAAGGGCGCCACGGCCCCCGAGGCAGCCGGCGTGATCCACACCGACTTCCAGAAGGGCTTCATCAAGGCGGAGGTCATCTCCTTCGACGACCTGATCGACGCGGGCTCGGTGGCGGAGGCCCGCTCGCGCGGGAAGGCGCGGATGGAGGGCAAGGAGTATGTGATGCAGGACGGGGATGTTGTGGAGTTTCGGTTCAACGTGTGACCGGTTTCGGTGCTGCGCGCCGGGTGATGCATCGGACGTGCGGGTGACAAGGGGGCGGCTCCTCAGGGAGCCCGCCCCTTGCTGCTTGCCTCGTCATCCTCGCGGGCCGCTGCCCGTACTGAGTGCGGGGGCGGCGACCATCTCGGGTTGCCGGGCCCGCGCCTCGGCACCGGCCAGCTCCCGCAGTTTTTCGCGGGTCTCGGGGTCGGCCGAGTACACCACCGTGCCGATCATTCCCCGTGTCAGCAGCACCTTGTACGTGTTGCGGATCAGCCGCGCCACATCCGCCTCCGGAGTCGACTTCTTGAAGATCGGATCCTTGGACGCCGTACGGTCGATGATCCAGCCGTCGCCCCGCCACACCAGATCGGGGCCGATGATCACGCCGCTCCAGTCGTACTCGAAGCCCTGCGCCGTGTACACGCAGCCCACTTGACCGAAACCGGCCGGATCGGTTGCCCACAGGGCGGCTGGGGGCGCGCCGCTGACGGCCCGGTCACCGTAGACGTTCCAGGGCCGTTCCCACTCCCCGATGACCACGTCTGCCGGCAGTGCCTGCCCAGGTGGCACCTTCTTCGTCCACTTCCAGCAATAGCCGGCGGACATGCGCGCGCTGTAATTCTGCGAGCGGCGGCCGTCGAGGAAGGCTTCCATCTCCTGCGGACTGTCCGCGAGCAAGAGCTGCATTTTGCCGTCCGGCTCCCACGTCACCGGACCGCCGGGCTCAAGTCCCAACAGCCGTACCACCCACCGCAGATACGCATCGCTGCCACCGCACCGGAACTGGCTGTCCAGCGGCACCACCTCACAGCGAAGCCCCTTCTTCGCGGCGGCCGCCTCGATCTGCGCGACCGTGCCCATCTCGCCGGGACGGACGACCTGATGTTCGTCAAGCAGGAAGACCGGGACGCGAGCCGCGTCGATGAGTTCCTCGATCTGGGCTTTGCCGGTGCGGTTCGCCGCCGAGGTGTAGCGGTTGGCCGAGGTCTCCCGCATGCGGTGGGCTTCGTCGCAGATCAGGACATCGAGACTGTTGCGCTCGGCCGTCATGAAGCTGTTGAAGTACTTGAAGAGCTCCTGTACCTCACGCTTCCGGGCGCCCGCGACCTTTCGCATCGTCGTCGTGAAGGAGTTGGAGCCGGTCGCGTGCAGCGCGGTGACGCCCTGCCGGTACAGCTCGCCGAGGAGCGACAGTGCGATGACGCTCTTGCCGGTGCCGGGCCCGCCGGTGACGACCACGACCTCTTTGTGGTCGGACTGCTTGGCGCGGCGGACGGCATTGAGGACCTTGCGGTACGCGACCTGCTGCTCGTCAAGCAGAACGAACTGCTCGCGCTCACGTACCTCTCGGGCGGCTACCGCCATCAACTGCTTGGACGGACCGACCTTCCCGTCGACGAGCTCGTCCGCAGCCGAAGCGCCGGACTCGGCTCCCAGCTTCGTACGCAGGAAATCGATGAACTCGCCGCGCCGGGCGCCGATGAAGAGCCGGCCGCGCTCATCCTGCTCGGCCTCGAAGAGCCCGCTGACGCCGAACTCGGTGGCATTGTGGAGATACGCGGCGCCGCTGACGCGTTCCGGGTGCTCGGCCAGTGCTCCGTTGAAGGAGATGAGGTACTCGCAGTAGCCGCGCACCTGGTTGACCGGGTTCAGTACTGCCCGGGCGTATGCGTCGATGCGGCACAGCGACGGATCGTCGTCGTCCGGCTCGGCGCTGCTCCACTGCTTCAGCTCCACGACGACGTACGACGGCAGACCGGTGCGGGGGTGCACCCCGGCCAGCACCGCATCGGCTCGCTTGCTGTTCAGCGGCAGCCCGTACTCCAGGAGCATCTCCACTTGCCCGAGCCCGGCATCGTTGAGCGCGTTCGCGAGTACGGGGATGCTCCGCTCCCACGAGCGGACTTCTGACGAACTGGGCTTGTGGCCGTGTACGTGCACGAACTGCTCCGTCAGGCGGAAAAAGAGAGCGCCGGAGTGGCACTCGGCGGCGACCGCGGTGGCGGAGTCGCGGAACAGCAAGGGATGCCCCCCAGGCAGCACGAAGGAACTCGTGCGGGTGGGGGCATGTCCTTGGTGACTCCGTCAGGTGGAGTCAGAAGCCCGGCGGGCCGCAGCGACGACTGGATCAAGGTTACCCATCACGTCTGCTGTAGGCGGGTGGCAGTTGCGATCCCTCAGCTGTGAGCTTCGGCTGGGCACCGTCGTAGTGCTGCATGCCGATGGTGCCTGGGATGAGCCTGCGCAGTTCGTTGTGGGTGGCCGGGTCGACGGCGTAGACGATGGTGCCGATGACGCCCCGGGTGAGGAGCACGTGGTAGGCGTTGCGGATGCACCGGTCGACGATGTCGTCGTCGACCGGGCCGGGGAAGGCGGGGTCGCGGGAGGCGGTCCGGTCCACTCGGAACTTTCCGTTACGGAACAGCAGATCGGGGCCGATGATGACGCCGTTCCAGTCGTACTCGAAGGTCTGCGCCGTGTAGACGCAGCCGACCTGTTCGACGCCGCGGCGATCGGTCGACCACAGGTCTGACTTCGGCGCGTCCGGAACGCTCTGCTCCGGCTTCACGTTCCACGGCATGGACCAGCCACCGATGCCTACGTCGTCCACGAGCCGATTCCCGTCCGGATTGCTCCACGGCCAGCAGAAGCCCGCCGTGATGCGCGCTGTGAGCCCCTCCTGGCCACGTTCCCGGATGAACCGCTGCATCTGCTCAGGGGAGTCGGCGACCATGACCTCCATCCGCCCGTCCGGCCGCCAGGCCACCGGATCGGAGGTGTCAAGTCCCAACAACTGCTGGACCCAGCGCTGGTATCGCTTACTGCCGCCCGCCCGGAACGTCCCCTCCAGATCCGTCACCTCGACGGTGCAACCGTTGTCCTCGGCGAGCTTCTTGAGATAGTCGGCGGTACCCACCTCGTCCGGGCGGATCGACTGATGGTCGTCGAGCAGGAAGATCGGAACTTTGGCGGCCGTAATCAGATCGATTGCCTGCGGCCGTTCGTCGTCCCGTCGTTCCTTCCTCGTCCAGCGGTATGTCGAGCTCCGTCGCATGCGGTGTGCCTCGTCGCAGATCAGCACATCGATGCCGTCCGGCGGGGTGTCGCTGAAGCTGTTGAAGTACCGGTAGAGCCGCAGCCCCGCGTCGCGTTTGGCCGACAACTGCCCGTGCCGTGCCGAGCATGATCTCGCGCAGGGTCTCCGTGTAGGCGTGGGATCCGCTGGCCAGCACGGCCTCGCGGCCCTTGAGCCCGAGCGAGCGCTGCAATTCCAGGGCCACGGCGCTCTTCCCGCTACCCGGGCCGCCCCGCAGGATGTACACGCGTTTGCCGTCCGGGTTGGCGGCAGGGCTGTGAACGTTGTCGGCGTCGTAGAAAAGGTCGAAGCCGGTGGCGGGCGCGGTCTTCTCCAAGTGCCGGGTGATGCGGTCGAACGCGACGTACTGCTCGTCGAGAAGCGTGAGACCACCGCCGGTGACGGACCGCTGCCTGGCCACGTCGGTGACCTTCCGCAAGGCAGCGCGGCGGGCATGCTCCAGCGCGGATGCCGCCCTCTTTCCCGATGCGGCGGTGAATCTTGAGGTGAGGGCTCGCCGGAAGCGCTCCAGGTCGTCGAGCGTGTAGAGAAAGCCGTGATCGGTCTCGGGCAGGCCGAACAGCGCCTCCACGTCCGCGTCCCGTGCGTTGTGGAGCAGCACCACACCCATCAACGAGTCCTCACCGTCGCGGAGATGGGGAAGATAGCGCACCATGTACTCGCAGTACCGCTGGACCTGCCGCACCGGATGCAGCTTGTTCTTTCCGTCGCCGAACCCGAGATCGACGGCGATCGGACACCGAGGGTCCACCGTGGCGTGCCGTACCTGCTTCAGCTCGACCGCGAGGTACGAGTCCTTTCCCGTGCCGGGATGCCGGCCGCACAACACCAGGTCGACCGCGGAATTGGTGTGCGGCAGGTCGACCTCGACCTGCACCTCCACTTCGTCGAGGCCGCAGTCCAACAGAGCCCTGACCACCACAGGAATGCTGTTGTTCCAAGAGGTGACATCGCCCTGATCGGCCGTCCGGCCCGTGGTGTCGAAATGCGCCTCGATCAGCTTCTCGGTGAGCGGAAGATGCGCCGATCCGGCCCGGGCAACGATGAGTTGGCTGAGCTCGGCCGCGGACAGTTGCAGAAGCACGAAGGTTCCCCAGGCACGAGATGACTCGTGCGGGTGGGGGCGTGTCCTTAGTGATTCCACCGAGGCGGAACGGAAGCCCGTCGGGCCGCAATGACAGTCCGTAGATTAACCCGGGCTGTGATGGGGGTGAGGGCGGGCCCGGAGGCCCGCCCACCGCCCGGCTCAGCCGAGGCGGTGCACCACGGCCTGTGCCAGCACATACATCAGGTCCGAGCCGAGGCTCGCCGCGATGCCGACCAAGACATCACGGACCCAGGTGCGGTGCTTGCACGTGTACTCGACGGAAGCCATAGGAACGCGTCCCCTTCGGTTGTGACCGGTGACGGTTGCCGGATGACTCCCGCCGGGAGCGCACCATGAGCTTGTGTCACCGAACCAAAAGGGCCCACGTCTCGGCAGGCCACGTCGCGTACATCCTCCGGGGAGGACGCGCGGTACGGGTCAACGCTAGCTCACGACTGGGCGGTCTGGCCAAGGACTTGACGCTCAGGAAACGTCGTCGAGTCGCGGCCTGGGAGGGAAGAGAAGGGGCCGCGCGACATCGCTGCTCGCACACTTGATCGTCTAGGATCGCGGGAACTCCCCGCCCCCGGGGAGTAGCGGCGCCGAATCGGTGTGGGCAACGGCCGCGTGGGCCGGGGTTCTTGGGCCGGACGTCGTTGGGCGGTCCGTGGGCGGGCCACTATGGCAGAGGATCTCCCGTGCCAAGCCACATACGTGCCTTCTGGGTCTCCTCACCCGGCCGGGGTGAGATCGTTACCTCCGCCTGCCCGCCTGCCCGCCTGCCCGCCTGCCCGCCTGCCCGCCAGCC